>CADCLN010000030.1 GCA_902802265.1 uncultured Bacteroidales bacterium
TATACAAAGGTACTAATTTTTAGTTAAACAGGCAAAGAAATTTAGTTATATAAACTTAAATACCAAAGAATTATTAATTATTCAGTAAACACTAATTATGAAAAGTGATAAAGGTGGACGAATTTGGAGGTGGAGTATACGTTGATAAGCTTTTGATGTATTTCAGCGGTAAGATGGCTCTATCCAAATTGATGTTCTTCGACCATCGCTAAATTGCAACATTAATTCATAATCACTGTTTTGGTAGTAAAATCAGAATACACGATAATCTGAAATCCCTTGATAGTGGGAGTGCATGGACGCCCCGAGAGGTCGTAGCGGGCAACCTCCTTTATTTCGTCTTTGTTGCTTCCATTTGCCTCAATCCCCCTGACGGAAGATGGTGTATTCTCGCCATAGTAGATTCCCTGCAGTGATGTACAACCTTCGAATGCATTCTCTCCAATGAAACTCACAGTTTCAGGTAAGTAGATTTCGCGGAGGTATGCTGCTCCCTCAAATGCTCCACGCGCAATACGACGACAGTTCTCATGGACGGTGTAGGTGGCGTTACGACATCCTGCAGGATAACGCACAAGAATCCAGTCCTTGGTACCCTCATAGCCGACGGCATAGAGCACCCCATCGATGGTTTTGTACTTGTTCATGTAGGTTCCGTTGATGTAGCCTGACGTGAACTTGTCTACTTTCTCAATCTCTTGGGCATTGATAGCTGTGCTCATCAGCAGAGCGAACAGCAGGAATAACACTTTTCTCATTGTTTAGATGTTTGTTGATTTGCATATTTGTTTAGCAACCGTCAGCTTTACGTTTTGCCATTGTGTAGTGACCAAAAGAATCTCTCAGATAGAGTTCAGGGAACAAATACCACTCGATAGTTAAGGAGATGTTAGTCCCGCTCCTGGAGAATCGCAGGGTATTGCCATAGTAGGCATAGTTGTAGGTCTCGGTGTACCATTCAGTGTCATATTGCTTGGCCATTGTGACATCGGCTTTGCCACCAGACATGAACTTAACCTGTTTGAACTCCACTCCACCAATAATCATGGGGTAATAGCACTGCCAAGTACCCTGCAGTACATAGGCATGGAACACATCGTCCGTAGTCTTGCGCTGTTGAGCACGATCCAACTCGTCCTGATATGGGCATTCACAGGATACCCATATCAGAGCTGACATCATAATGACAAGTTTTATTTTAATGGTTTCCTCAAGACACTCCCTTGCCGTGTTGAACTTTTTGCAATAAGTCTTTATCATATTGTAATGGATTGATTTCTGGCTGCAAAATTAGACAATCTATCTTGGAAAGCCAATGTTTCTATACGTATAACAGATAAGGTTCATTGAGCCAATTTGCGGAGAGAATGGTATAGCATCTCCATACCGATAGTAGCGGCTTCCTTGATATGGAGGAACCCCTCAGGAATCTCCACATCCCCTGGGTCAATAACAATATTATGGTTTGCACCAGAACATGCTGCCAGTGTGTTTGCTGGTGAAACCAACAGCGATGTACCAATAACGACAAATATGTCTGCTTCAAAAGTCGTATTCATTGCAACTGGCATGTTGTGAACAGGTTCGCCAAACCAAACAATATATGGTCTGAGCTGACTGCCATCTCTGGCTTTGTCGCCCAGCTTAATATCTTCACCTAATTGTCTTACTTCTATGTTGTCAGGCTTTTCTTTGTCTGAAGAAGAGCACACTTTTGACAGTTCTCCATGTAGGTGTATCACATGAGAAGATCCAGCACGTTCATGGAGGTTATCAACATTCTGGGTGATAATGCGAACATCATACCATTCTTCTAGCTCAGCCAGCAGGAGATGTGCTTTATTAGGTTGTACCTTTAGCAATTGCCTACGGCGAGCATTATAGAAATCGAGTACTGCTTGCGGGTCATTATGCCAGCCTCCGACACTTGCCAGTTGGATGGCATCCTTCTTCCTCCAAATGCCATCCTTGTCACGGAATGTGTCTATACCACTCTCTTTACTTATCCCTGCTCCAGATAGTATGACCAGTTTCTTCTTAATCTTCATTATTCCCCTCGCTTTTTTTAAATCATTTTTAAAAATATTTAGTGACTAATGATGAATTAACCCCTTAGCACCAATGTATGATATACTCTCAGAAGCCACTCGTTGAGCTTCCATCAGACAGTCCTCTAAGACCGAAATCATCAAGTCGTTAATACGGGGCAAGCCATGCTGACCAAGGACATGGATGAAGGTGGAGGAAGTCCAGTCGCCAGCTCCATCTCCATCCTTAGCATTGGGATTCCAGACAGGGGCAAGATTCTTCCATTCACCATTCCTCAGACGGTAACGTAGTCCATCCTGATTAAGCGTCTGGACAAAGAGTTTGTCAGTATAACCTTCAGTGAAAGAGACATCGGCATGTTTCTCGTTAGAGAATTTTACGATGTCGCTGACTTCAACAGCACGAAGGAAATTACGATCAACACGTTCATTCGGCTCGTAATACACCAGTACTCCATGCTTATGGAACAACTGGGCCAACAAGATGTTACCGGGAGCACAACGATCGAAGAAGAACACGTCAGGCATCTTCTTTAGTGAATCATAGAGTTCCCGTGCCTGTTTCAACGTCCAGAAACGATGGTTCACAAAGCGACCGCCACGTGGAGAGTGAGCTATGTAGGCTGTCTTGGGCTTGCCGTCACGTCCAGTCTTATGTATGATGTCAAGGATGGTTGTACCACCGTCAGAAGTATTGCTGACTAGGTGGGTGTCACAGCCATAAGCCTCCATGTCCGCTTTCAGAAAAAAGCCAACCTCAGAATTGTCGAGACGAGCAGCGGGAAGCGTATGCCATCCATACCATGCAAGTATAGTCATCACATTACCAGCTGTGCCACCCACATGCTGGTAGATGATGTTCACGTCCTTACCGTTCTTCTCCTGAAGATTGTCAAGAGGGAAAGTACCAGCACCTAGGCATGTCAGTCTAATTGTTTCATTTTCCGTATTCATCTTATAAAACCTAAATTTATCAATTTGGATGCAAAGGTAAAAACATTATTTCAAAGAGAACTAAGTGCTATACGTATGCCAGTTTAAGTGCTCCGTAGCGTTTGAAGTCTTCTCGGAAGGAAACATGATCACGGAAAAGTCGCTTGTCAATACCTCCGAGATTGTTGGGGTCGTTCGGATTGGAATAGCGATACTTCTCGCCGAAGTCTGAGGTGAAAATGCTCATCTTGTACAGGGTGTAGGAGTCCGAATCGATTTTATGCTTTCGATTGTTTCGCTTGACGTAAGCCGGAGCGTTATCAAACCAAGCTTCTAAGTCTGACCACCTAATGATGGTTTTAGCAGGTGTTCTCAATGCTTTGAACATTCCTTGTACCATATACCTATATATAGTAGGAATGCTTACACCAAGTAGGGCAGCAGCCTCTTTTGGTGAAATGAACGGTTTATGACCTATACTCTCGACGATGGGCAACGTTACTTGTTGCTCATCTTCAACTTGTTCTTTCAATTTCTGCTTCTTTTTTGCCCTGTAAGCCTTGTCTATACATGCTGTTGAGCAGTAAAGAGTCGTCATTTTGTGCGCGATAAATGGTTTTCCGCACCACTGGCAGCGTTTCTGAATATCCATAAATGTCCGTCACTTTGAAGTTTTAACTCGGCTAAAAAACAGCCATTTTTGTATCACTCTTTATCGCAATTTCTCACTGTGTATCACATTGTCCCTTCGATGGCGTTTTGGTACTTTCTCATGGTGTATCACCTTTGTTCCAAATATCGCGTTTTTAAGGGCGTTTTTATTATCTGTTTTACACTCGCTTAAGATGCAAAAAGTCCCTCATTTAGAGGGACTTAGTTCAAATTACTCCAAGTTGTTCAGAGTTGTTTATAAGGGGTCACTTGCCCACGCAGAATGACGAAAAAATGTGGTTGAGAGTTTCTTGGGGCGTTATTTGCCCTTCGCCAGTGATTTCGGTGAGATCGGAAAGGACGAGGCGGAGATCTTCGGCAAGGAGGTCACCGCTTTGCTGTTGATGGAGACCGTAGATGACGCGTTGGATGTTGGCGTGGGCATGTGTGAGAGCTTCGTAATGACGAGCATTTGTGATGATGATGCCGTTGGCATTGGCGGTTAGGCCGGATTTTTGTGCTTCTTTAAAGATTTGTTGTTTTAGGTTGGGGATGCCTTCACCTGTCTTTGCGCTGATTGTGAATAATGGGGTAATGTATGGAGTGAAAGTTTTGGAGTCTATAATGTCTATTTTGTTGTGAACGCAGAGGTGGATTTTGCCTTTGAGCAGGTTGTGCATCTCTTCGAGTTCATCACATGAAGGTTGTTGATCAAGGAGCCAAATAACGATACGGGCTTGATTGATGGCTTGCATGGTACGTTCAATGCCGATTTTTTCAACTTCGTCGGTGGTTTCCCGAAGTCCTGCTGTGTCAATGAAACGGAATTGTACGCCGTTGATATCCATTGTTTCTTCGATGGTGTCGCGAGTGGTTCCGTGAATGTCGGAAACGATAGCACGATTGTCATTGACGAGTTGGTTCAGAAGAGTGCTTTTACCGACATTGGTTTTGCCGATGATGGCGACGGGGATTCCTTGCTTGAGTGCTTGGCCCGTCTCGAATGTTTGAGCAAGGCTGGCAATGTGGCTTTCTATCTTTTGGGCGAGTTCTAATAGTTCGGTGCGGTTGGCAAATTCCAGGTCTTCGTGGTCGGAAAAGTCAAGTTCGAGTTCCAGCAAAGATGTAAGTTCGAGCAGCTGTCCGCGCAGGGTTTTCAAATCCGAGGAAAAGTGTCCGCGCAGCTGAGACATGGCGATGTCGTGAGTGGCCTTGTTGGTGGCGGCAATGAGGTCGGCAACAGCTTCAGCCTGAGAAAGGTCCAATTTTCCGTTGAGGTATGCACGTTGGGTAAATTCGCCTGGGCGTGCTATGCGGCAACCATTTTTCACCAACATATCTAACACTTTGTTCAGAATATAGGCAGAGCCATGACAGGATATTTCCACAGCATCTTCGCCTGTATAGGAGCGAGGAGCATGGAACACAGTAATGAGGGCTTCATCAACAATCTCTATTTGTTGTTGTGGTTCAGCAACAGGCTGGAGTGGGGTAGAGACAATATGGGTGTAGCGAACCGAATTTGCAGGGAAATCCGAAATATCTCTGCGGCAGATTTTACTAACCATAGAGAGGGCTTGAGGACCAGAAACGCGGATGATGCCCAACGCTCCGCCTGGGGCTGTGGCAAGGGCGCAAATTGTGTCGCTATCAAGAGAGTGGCAATGGATCATGCAAGAAATTTTATTTCATGAAAACAAAATAGACGGCAGCAATGATGCAGAGGAACGCCGCTGCATGGTTCCAATGAAGCGCCTGATGCTGGAAAAGTATGTTGGCAATGATGGCAAAAACAAGGAGCGAGACGCATTCCTGGATGACCTTTAATTGTACCAAAGAAAAAGGTCCGCCGTTGCCTACAAAGCCTATTCGGTTGGCTGGCACTTGGCAGCAGTATTCAAAAAAGGCGATAACCCAGGAGAATAGGATGATGCTAATCAGCGGCCAGTTGGAAGATACGCCCGTTTGTTGCAGTTTCAGATGCCCGTACCAAGCAAATGTCATAAAGATATTGCTTAGTACGAGCAGAAGGATAGTGTAAATCATATTCATTTAGATGCGGTCGAGTACCAGTTTGATGAGTGTGTCAATAGTGTTCTTATATTCCGTATTCATTTCTTTTGCATAGCGGCTGGCGATGACCATACAGCAGGTCATGGCACGGTGTCCCAGTAGTGAAGCTAATCCGGCAAGTGCACTGGACTCCATTTCAAAGTTGCAGACGTGCATTCCGTCATATTCAAATGTGAAAACCTTTTGGTTCTGTTCTGGGTCAGCCAAAGGAATGCGGAGTTCACGCCCTTGTGGTCCATAGAAACCGCCACAGGCAATGGTGTAGCCGCGAACCATTTCGTCGCCCGCAATCTGATTGATGAGGTCAGCGTTTGCAATGGATACGTAGGGTGCACCTTTCAGAGGATTCCAGTTCATGTGCTGCTTGAATAAATCTTCCATTTGCAGGTCGCAAACATTGTTACGTCCGGCATAGTAATTGAGCAGACCGTCAAAGCCGATGCTTTTCACGCTGGCAATGAAAGTCCCCACCGGTGTATAGGGTTGAATGCCGCCGCAAGTGCCTATACGAACAATGCTAAGCGTGCGGTGCTCAGGCTTTTCCGTGCGTTCATTGAAATCAATATTCGCCAATGCGTCGAGTTCGTTCATGACAATGTCAATATTGTCACATCCAATACCTGTTGAGAGCACGGTGATGCGTTTGCCCTGATATTGCCCAGTGATGGAATGGAATTCTCGGCTTGACACCTCACATTCTTTCTTTTCAAAGTGTGATGCCACAGTTGTTACTCTGCCTGGATCTCCCACGAGGATGACGCGGTCAGCCAGTTGTTCGGGACGAAGATGAATGTGAAAAGCAGAACCATCCTCATTGATAATGAGTTCTGAAGGAGGAAAATATTTGCTCATAGTAATTGATATTTTAAGTTATTTACTTTTTATTTCAAGATTTCGTGTTTTCTTTTCAGCCTCATGTGCTTTTCTTGTCAACTTCTCCACCTGAGTTTCCAATTTGAGCATTTGTTGGCGCATGGATTTCTTCTTGGCGGCATTTGCTGTTGCATATTGGTTGCGAAGCAACTCCAAGTCGTAGTTGGCCTTGTTCAGGTTGTTCACTTTCTGCATCCATTCTCTGCATTGATTCTTCGCTTCGGCAGATCGAAACTCCTTATAGTAATGGTAGGTGAAATTATCGTTGATGACCAGCGTGAAGTCATACGGTGCCCAGCCATTGATGGAGTTGTTCATAAGCGACAGTCTCTGCTTTGCTTCGATGCGAGCCTGTTCGTTGCTTGGGTCCCAAGTTGATTTAAACGAGTGCAGCGATGCTGCAGCTATAATCACGTCTTGCTCATCATTTTCGTAGTCATACGGATGGCGCGAAGAGTTTGGAATGAACGTGTAGATGCATACCTTGTTGTCGGGTTGATAGCGGTCCGAAGCAAACCAGCCGATCTTGTTCTCTTCGTCGATGACCATGAGGTAGTCGTTGGCGTAGGAATTATAAGGGAACCCCAGATTCTCCGCTTTATAGAACTTGTCCTCATCATAGTCGTAACGAGTTACGTACAAGTCGTAGTTGCCCAGTCCCTCAGCAGACCGCGCAGCAAAGTAGAACGTGGTGCCATCGGTCATCAGAAACGGATAGTTCAGGTCACCATCTACCTCCAGTCCCGTGATGTTCTTCTTGTTGGTCGGTTTGCCGCTCTCCAAGTAATAAGACGTGAGTTGCAGCGAACTGCCCGCTAATTCTGGCTTGTAGATGCGGTTTCCGCGTTGGGTTTCAAACGTCGTTGTCTTTCCGTCTTTCGACGGAGTGATTAAACCCAGCTCTTCGGAATAATTGTAAGCATCAAGGAAATTCTTCTT
Source organism: uncultured Bacteroidales bacterium (assembly GCA_902802265.1). Lineage (GTDB taxonomy): Bacteria > Bacteroidota > Bacteroidia > Bacteroidales > Bacteroidaceae > Minthosoma. The sequence continues at coordinate 7,518 of CADCLN010000030.1, forward strand.
GTCCACGACCACCGAGTCAATGATGACAACATGGTCTGTGCCACGCAGCATCTGTATTCCACGGTTGCAGCGTTCCTGCAGATTTTCCAATTCTGCCGTGTCCTTCTTTTTTTTCTTTGCCTGCACCATGTCTTTCTTGATTTTTTCCAGGGTCTGATCGAATTGCAGGTTCTTTATCATCATTTCATATTCGCTCGTCGGTTCCTGTTTCACAGGGAATGCGGCCTCCTTGTTTTGCGCAAAGGAAGAAGCACACGTCCACATAGAGAGAAAAAACAAAACGTACTTATTCATACCTTTTATATTTATATATTATTGAAATTCTACAATCGTAATTCCCGCACCTCCCAACTGTATGTGTTCGTCGCGGAAACTTGACACATTGGGGATGGTTGCCAGATACTGACGAATCAGCGTTTTCAAGATGCCGTTGCCCGTTCCGTGCAGGATTCTCACGCTGGAAACATTAGCCACCAATGCATCGTCAATGTAGTACGTGATGGTTTGCAAAGCTTCTTCGCCCCTCATGCCTCGCACGTCGATGTCCTGCGAAAAGTTCAAGGCTTTCTCTCTGATTTCGTTGCGAGTCTGTGTCGAAACAAACGTGGCGGCTCTTGGTTGTTCCTTCGGTGGTTCTGTAGGTTCCAGTCTGTTAATCTTGACATTTGTGATGACCGAACCGAATACCACACTGGCTTCCTTTCCGTTGACACGTTGCACAATGCCTGGCGTCGTTGTGCCCTTGATGCGCACATAGTTTCCAGGTTGTGGTTGAAAAACAGCCGATGGCAGCAGACTTGCATTTCCTGAAGTCGCCTGATTCGTAGCCGCCTTTTTGCTTTTATCCTTGTTCTTATTCTGTCGGCGTTTCAGTTTCTCCATTTGTCGCTGAATGCGTTCCTCCAGGGCTGACGTATCTACCGCATGAATTTCCTCTTTAAATTCGTTATGTTCCTGTCTGATTTGTCGGGTTCGTTCATTCTCAGCCTGTGCCTCCTTGATTTCCCTTACCGTCTGTTCTATGCGGGCATTGGATCGTTGCAGCAGTTCTTCGGCTTCCGCTTTCGCCTTTGACAAGATTTCCTTGCGTTGTTCGCGCAGTTTCTGAATTTCTTCTTCATACTGCTCAATGGTTTGCTCCATCTGTCGCTCCTGCTGATGGATGTTTTGGCGCTTCTGTTCCCAGTAACGCTTGTCTCGGACAATGTCTTGCAGATATTTGTCCGAATTGATGTAGTCCTTGCCCACAATCTCCGACGCATCGGCGATGACATCCTCGGGCAAACCGATTTTCCTTGCAATCTCTACGGCAAACGAACTGCCCGGGTTGCCAATCTGCAGCTGGAACAGCGGCTGCATTTGCTGGCGGTCGTAGAGCATGGCTCCGTTGATGATGCCATCAGTGTCTTGAGCCAACAGTTTCAGGTTCTGGTAGTGGGTTGTAATAACTCCATAGGCATGTCTCTGGTTGAAGCGTTTCAGCACAGCCTCAGCAATGGCGCCGCCAATTTGCGGCTCGGTGCCTGTACCGAATTCGTCAATCAGAATTAGGGTAGAACCGTCGGCGTGTTTCAGCATATTCTTCATATTGAGCAGGTGTGAAGAATAAGTCGAAAGGTCATTCTCAATAGACTGTTCGTCTCCGATGTCGATGAAGATGTTTCTGAAAATACCTGTCACACTGCTTTTTGCCATCGGCACAGGCAAACCACATTGAAGCATATATTGTAACAACCCTGTTGTTTTTAGGCAAACCGATTTGCCACCAGCATTAGGGCCAGAAATCAGCAGGATGCGGTTCTTTCCGTTGATGTTGATGTCTAATGGAATCACCTTTTTTGCCTTTTCGCCAGTAAGCATCTCTGCCACATTCTCTTTCTTGAACTTTTGTTGCAAAATGGGGTGAACCGCCAGGCTCCAGTCGATGACCTGCTTATTGGTGATTTTCGGTTCCAGGCTGTTCGTCAGGATGGCGAATTTAGCCTTTGCTCGGATAAAATCGATATCTGCCAGAAACTCGTAGCTGTAAAGGATGTCCTGAATTTCAGGACGCAGTGCAGCCGTAAAGTCCAGCAGAATCCTTTTGATTTCGTGCCGCTCGTCAGCCTCCAGTTCACGTATGCGGTTGTTTGCCTCCACCACTTCGGCTGGTTCAATGTAGATGGTTCGTCCCGTGTCCGATTCGTCATGGACAATGCCCTTGATTTTCCTTTTCATAGCAGGAGCCACAGGGATGACCAATCGTCCGTCGCGCAGGGTCGGGGCAACGTCCTTATCTACCAATCCTTCAGTTTTTGCCGACTTCATGATATTGGCAAGCGTCTTGGAAATACTGCCAGCCGTTGCTGCCAGTTCTCGGCGTATGCTCATCAATTGTGGAGAGGCAGAGTCCTTCACATTGCCAAACTTATCAAGAATCTGGTCAATGCGTTTCACCACTTGTGGGTAAGTATGTACATTCCCGCTCAAGTCGTGCAAATGCTTATATTTATAGGGAACATCCTCGGCTGTGTCGTCAGGCAGCATATCCTCTTCCTCGCCGTTATCCAGTTTCTTCAGGAACGAAACAATCAGGCAAATGGTGTGGAGTGAACGCTGCAGGTCAAACATCTCTTGCACCTCCAGATAAGTATTCTCTATGCGGGCATGTTTCAATGCGTCGCGCACATCGAAGAAGTGCTGATCGGGGAAATCCTCTTCTTGCAGAATCTGCACAAACTCCATCGTCTGACCAATCTCGCGCCTGATTTTTTGTTCATCGGCAGAGAAAGCCATCTCCTGCACCCTTTGTCCGCCCAGGGTGCAAAGACATTGTTCGGTAATCATCTCCCGAATCTTGTCAAACGATATTTTCTGTTCAAAATTAGATGGATAAATCATAAGTGCAGTTCCTGTTTCAAAAAATTAGCAGTAATACCTTTGCCCGATAGCGCCACCTCTTCAGGCGTACCTGTCACCACCACTTCACCGCCACCTCTGCCGCCTTCCGGTCCCATGTCGATGATGTAGTCAGCCAGTTTTATCACGTCAAGATTGTGCTCAATCACCAGCACCGTGTTTCCTTTGTTTACCAGGCGGTTCAGCACTTCCATCAAGATGCGGATATCCTCAAAGTGCAGTCCCGTCGTGGGTTCGTCAAGGATGTACAACGTCTTGCCCGTATCTTTCTTGGAAAGTTCCGTAGCCAACTTCACACGCTGACTTTCTCCGCCCGAAAGGGTAGAGGAAGGCTGTCCCAGTTTGATGTAACCCAGTCCCACGTCCTGTATGGTTTTTATCTTCGAAAGAATCTGTGGCTGGTTCTCGAAAAACTCCACAGCCTGGTTGATGGTCATGTCCAGCACATCGGCAATCGACTTGCCCTTGAATCTCACTTCCAGTGTCTCGCGGTTGTATCGTTTGCCACGACAATCCTCACAGGGCACCAGCACATCGGGCAGGAAGTTCATTTGGATGGTCTTGTAGCCGTTACCCGAACAAGTTTCACAGCGGCCACCTTTCACATTGAACGAAAAACGTCCAGGCTTGTAGCCACGCATCTTCGCTTCTGGCATTTCGATGAACAGCGCACGAATGTCAGTGAATACACCCGTGTAGGTAGCAGGGTTTGAACGCGGGGTGCGTCCCAGCGGACTTTGGTCCACATTGACCACCTTATCTACATTCCTGACACCCTCAATGCAGTCATACTCCAGCGGTTCTTTCAGCGACCGATAAAACGTCTGCGACAAGATGGGTTGCAGCGTTTCGTTCACCAACGACGATTTTCCACTGCCGCTCACACCAGTTACCACGACGAGCCTGCCCAACGGGAAATTTACGGTTACATTCTTCAGGTTATTCCCCCTTGCTCCGTGAATGGTGATGCAGAGCCCGTTCCCCTTTCTGCGTTCTGCGGGCACCTCGATGCTGCGTTCACCGTTCAGATATTGTGAAGTCAGCGTGTGTGTCTTCAGCATATCCTCTGGCGTGCCCTGGAACATCACTTCGCCTCCATTTCTGCCAGCCTTCGGTCCCATGTCAACCACGTAGTCCGAATGGGTCATCATGTCCTTGTCGTGTTCCACCACCACCACCGTGTTGCCTTCGTCTCGCAAAGCCTTCAGCGAATTAATCAGGCGAATGTTGTCGCGCTGATGCAGTCCAATGCTGGGTTCGTCCAGAATATAAAGCACATTCACCAACTTGGCACCAATCTGGGTTGCCAGTCGGATGCGTTGACTCTCTCCGCCCGAAAGACTCATGCTGCTTCTCGACAGAGACAGATAGTTCAGTCCGACATTCAAGAGAAACTCCAGTCTCGACCGTATCTCTTTGATAATCTCTGTGGCTACCGCCCTTTGTTTACCTTCCAGTTTAGGTTCAATATCGTTGAACCACTCGTAGAGTTCGTGCAAATCCATGCTCGAAAGTTCATGGATATTTTTACCTGCGATGCGGAAATACAGAGCCTCCTTGTTCAGTCTGCTTCCCTTGCAGACAGGGCAGGGGGCCACGCTGTCAAACGAGTCTGCCCACTTCTGGGCAGAAGCCGAAGTCTCCGAGTCGCGCAACTGGTGAATATACTTTGCCAGCCCCTCATACTCCGTATAGTAGTCGCTGTTCATGTGGAGCAATTCAGCCTTGATTCGGATGCGTTCCTGCCGACCGTAAATGATTTCGTGGATAGCCTCTTCGGGCAAATCCCTGACAGGCGTGTTCAGGTCATACCCGTGTGCCTCCAGCACGGCTTCAATCTGCCAGAAGATAAAAGCCTTCTTGGCCTTGCCCAGCGGAGCCAGCGCACCCTCGGCTACCGACAGATTCCGGTCGGGCACAATCTTGTCCTCGTCAATGAGGCTCACCATGCCCAGCCCCTTGCAATGTGGGCAGGCACCTTGTGGTGAGTTGAACGAGAAATTGTTGGGTGCAGGTTCATGATAACACAGTCCCGTCGTGGGGCACATCAGTTGCTTGGAGTAGTGCTTCACCTGGTCCGAATCCTTCTCGCCTACCATCAACTGCCCGTCGCCCATCTTCATGGCCACTTCCAGACTCTTCTTCAGGCGATCCGCATCTTTTCCGTTCACGGCGAGTTTGTCAATCACCACCTCGATATTGTGATTCTTGTAACGATCCACCTTCATGCCAGGCATCACCTCCACAATCTCCCCATCGACACGAGCCCAAAGATACCCCTTCTTGCGAATGCTTTCAAACAGTTCGCGGTAGTGACCCTTGCGGCTTTTCACCATCGGTGCCAAAATGTAGATGCGCTTGCCGTCATAATCCTTCAGAATCTGCTGCTGCACCTGTTCCTCGGTATATTTCACCATGCGCTCGCCCGTTTCATAACTGTATGCCTCTCCGGCACGTGCGAACAGCAGACGCATATAATCATAGACCTCCGTCACCGTGCCCACGGTGGACCGAGGATTCTTGTTCGTAGTCTTCTGTTCGATGCTGATGACGGGCGACAACCCTGTGATTTTATCCACATCGGGACGTTCCATGTTGCCGAGGAAATTCCTCACATAGGCTGAGAACGTCTCGATGTAGCGTCTCTGTCCCTCTGCAAACAAAGTGTCGAAAGCCAACGACGACTTGCCACTTCCGCTTAGTCCGGTGATGACTGTCAGACTGTTGCGCGGAATGGTCACGTCGATGTTCTTCAGGTTGTGCACCCTTGCACCCTCAATTTCGATATGCTGTCTATCTCTGTTCATCCGTAGTCAATTCTCAGTGCTTCCGTCCGTCTCGTTGCTTTCCTTATACCCCTTCAGCACATTGATGGCCTTCTTGATTTTATAAGTCACGCCGTCGCTGCCCTCAGCCACAAGGTTCAGGAAATAAACGCCGTCCTTAGCCACCCTTCCACCGATATATCCATCCCAGATGCAAAGGCGACCCGCGGTCGATTTCTCATGATTCACCGCCTCCTCATAGTTGCACGAAGCCACCTTCTTGCCCCAGCGGTTGAAAATCATGGCCTCCATCCTGACTATCGACTTGTAGCTCAGAATGAGGTAATCGTTACGGCCATCGCCATTCGGAGAAATGCCGTCAGGACAAGTCAGCGAAGATTCAGGGATGGTGAAAGTGATGGAGTCCAGGTCGTCAATGTCGTACATCTTCTTCCCGTCATAATAGCAGGACACCGAAAACTTCACGTTGTAAACCCCCGACTCCGTCAGCGTGAACTCCGTGTCGCGCTCACTTCTTCTCACCTGCAGATTCGCCCTTCCCTGTTCAATCTTCCTCAGTTGCCACTCGTAGTAGCAAGTGAATTCCTCCTCGTTCACCATGTTTGCCATACAGGAGATGGTCAGCGGAGCCTCCTCCGAAAACGACTCACCACCATAGATGGTGTCCGTCTCGTTGTGTTCTTTTGAAAAATAAGCAATGGCAGGATTAGCATTCGGAATGAGTGTCTGACTCATCACGGACGCAGCAAAAAACAAAAAGCAAATACTAAACAAATATCGCATGGTTCTACATCATTTTATAAAACAAGACGCAAAGATAAGGCTTTTTGGTATCATTTCACATGAAAAAAACAATAAAAAGCCACTAAAAACTAAAAAACCACTTTTATATAATAAAAAATCACTAATTTTGCGACTCAAAATCTCAAACATTATGAACAGACCCTTTGCACTCTCACTACTCTTCATTCTTCATTCCGCACTCTTCATTTCTCATTCCTTTGCCCAGACAGATTGCAAAACCACCCACAAGGCAGCCAAGAAGGAAACCATCTACGGCATCTCCCATCTGTATGGCATCACCGAGGAAGAACTCATTGCAGCCAACCCCATCCTGTTGGAGAAGAAACTGAAAAAGGGGCAGGAACTCTGCATACCCTACAGCACAGCAGAACGCGACTCCATGCGCCGGAACGAAGAAGAACGAATCGCCGCCGAACAAGCTGCCATGATTCATCCGCTCACCACGGTGAATGTGGCCGTCATCCTGCCGTTTGCACTCGACAAGCCCAAGCAGAGCGAAGAAGCACAGAAGATGATGGACTTCTATAAAGGCATCCTGCTCACGGTCGATTCGCTCAAACGGGCAGGACTTAACCTCGACATCATTACCCTGGACGAAGGCCCAGCCGACAACTCCAAGATACAGTCTGTGCTGCAGCACACCAAACTGCGCGAAGCCCACCTCATCATCGGTCCAGGACGCAATGCCGACATCAACCCTGTAGCCGCCTTTGCACAGCAGCACCACATTCCGCTCGTCATCCCCTTTGCCAACACCGAGGGCATCATCGGAGGTCGTCCCTACGTCTTCCAGTGCAACACACACCTGTCTGCCCATTATCCACAAGTCAACAAACGCTTCTTGGCACGTCATGCCGACGACAACATCATCTTTGTAGATATGAACGACAAGCAGGAAGCCTACACCAAGCAACTGGCACAGGCACTCGATGCAGCCTCCGTAAAATATCAGCGCATCAGCTTCACCGAAATGGACAGCAAATTCACACCCATGCTCAATGCCAGCCAAAACAACCTCATCCTGCCGTCCTCTCCCACCAGCGGCAGCTTCGAAATGCTCTGCCTGAAACTGAACAACCTGAACCTGGACGCTGGCTACCACCTGCAGCTCTTAGGCTCGTCCGAATGGCAGACACTGCCACAGAAGAGCCAGAAGAATATGTACAAATACAGCGCAACCTACTTCACCACATTCTACACCAACACCCTGTCCTCCCGCACCCAGCGGTTCTGCCAGCAATTCCAGGAAGCCTACAAGCACCAGCAATACCAGAGCTATCCACGCTACGGCGAAATGGGGCACGACATCTCCGCATTCTTCCTCACCGCCTTGCAACGCTATGGCGACAAATTCTTCCAGCACATCCTGCAGCACGACTACAACTCCCTGCAGATGCCCCTCCATTTCCAGCGCAAAGACGACCAAAGCGGCTACACCAACACCGCCACCTACGTCATCTACTACAAACCCGAAGGGGATATTATATTGACAACCTTTTAGAATAAGACCAGACCCTCTCTAACTCCCCCACTAGGGGGAGGACTTTTGGGGAGAAAAAAAGGTAAAAGGTAAATGGTAAATAGTAAATGGTAAATATAGTTGGTAAATGGTAAATAAAAAGATTTTCCTTCTTTTCACGCTTTTCCTCATAGCCTCCTACAGCCCATGTGTGGCGCAGGTAGGACAACGTCGCACCGACTTCTCCATCGGAGCCACAGGCGGCTACACCATGAATCGCCGCAACTTCCAGCCCAAAATCAAGCAGGCAAACCTGGGCTTTCCCATGGTAGGCTTCGCAGCTCGATACATCTGCGAGAAATACTTCACCTGCATTGCAGGCATACAGGCAGAGGTGAATTACAACAACCTGGGATGGAAGGAAGTCATTGAGGACGGTTCCGGCAACACCTATTCACGCGACATCCACTACATCGAGGTGCCCATCCTCATGCAGATGGGGTGGGGACGCGAACTCCGCGGATTCAAATTCGTCTTCATGGCAGGACCGCAGTTTGGCTTCTGCCTCGGCACAGCTGAGCACTACGGAGGCGACCCATGGGACACCAGCCACCGTCCGCAGAACGTCACCCATCAGTATGGCAAAGACCTCGACAACACCTTCGACTACGGCATTGCAGCCGGCTTGGGCGTGGAGTTCTCTTCTGCCATCGGCCACTTCATCCTCGAAGGGCGCTACTACTACGGACTGGGCGACGCCTTCGACAACTCCAAGAAAGGCTATTTCGGTCGGTCTGCCAACCAGACCATCGCTGCCAAGCTCACCTACCTCTTCGACATCGTGAAAACCAAAGACTGCGTGCGAAAATAGCACGAAATTGTAAGGTCAAATATAAAATTGCCCTTTTCTTGTCAAAAAAAGCCGACAGGAAAAGGGTAATTTGTTAAAAAAAGAAATTTTCTTGCCCTTTTTCTTGCACGTTAAAAATATTCCCTATATCTTTGCAACACTAAAAACAAAAAACGCTCATTGATATAGACCGGGGGATGATAGATCGGGATACTCATCAAATTACATCAGAAAACCGGGAATGCGATTCAGTTAATGGCGGGCCACGCCTCCCTGTCGCCAGGTCTTCGAGCCTGGAGTTTCGGCGGGCATAGGTAACTCTTCGAGTCGGTGGATTACAAAGGCTGAACCTGCGCTCAAAACCTATAAGCTCGGAGTTTCATCACATCGCCTCCTCTGGTCTTTTTATATAAAGAAGAAAAGGAAGAAGTCACCACGACCGCTTCCTTTTCTTTGTTTTTGATGTCATACGTTTTTTTCTTCTCATTAAAGTTTGACTTCTTCTCACTAAAGTTTGACTTCGTCGAGCTAAAGGTTCGTTTGTTCTTTTTACCACAACAGATTACACAAATTACACAGAAAAATCATATTTTAACTAAAATTCTTATTCATTTTCTTCCGTTGGGCCCCAAGAAGTCTATAAAACAGAAACTTCGGATATCTAAAAATACCCGAAGTTTCTGCTTTCTTATATATTATTAAAAGATAAATATCAAGATTCCATTATTCGCCTTCATAAATCTCTGGATATAGGTACTGCATCTCCACGACATATTGGTTTCCATATTCAAATACACCATATCGCAGGATATTCTCCATGCAAGCTAATACAAGAAATTCGTTGATTGCGTTCATATCTTGTGGGTAGTCCGCTATGTATGAAAGAATGGTGCTGCAACAAATGTTACGGTAATGATTGTATATCCAATTGGGTATTTCAGAGTCTTTCGACATGCCTTTTGCATCCTGATATAATGCACGCCATTTGCGCCAAAGCTCGCATAGGTACAAGGAATATCTTTTCTCCTTCATGAGTGATTCCATGATCGGAATGGCAGGATTCAGTTCATTGTCCTCTATCCATGAGTCCGTGTCAGCCATGTATGCATGACTAAGCTCCATTGCATAGATGCAGCGAGCATCAAAGTCTTTCGCATTGTGATACTTCTTTTTCAGTTCATCAATCATTTTGTCATTGCCACGCTTTTCTATCAATTCTTTCCATTCGGGCACACTTGCACATTGATTACACTCTTCCGAATACAGTTTTTTATCAAACTCGCCGAATGTACTTACGTTGTATTTTTCAGACAGATATGCATATAAATCATCTTTTGTCTTCCAGGGGTTAAGCAACGCTGGGTTAACACTATCTGGATTGACAGAAAGTAAATTCAGTATTTCTTTTTTATAGGCTTTCAGCTTATTCAAGACTTCTGCATCTTTGACTTTTGTGACGTCAATACTTTTGATAGCCTTAGTTACATCATGGTTCAACCCTCGCATTTGCAAATCATAGTCGGTTATTATGCTGTTCTGAACAACCGACGCATTATAAGCATCTACCAACCGCTTGACAATGTCTGACTTTTGTATAGAGGAATCGATTTGTAGCCATTGGTCCTCATTGGAGAGGGTCCTGAACTCCAATTTATATTCAGATGAATCATTACGTAAACTATCTAAATCTGTAAGATTGCTGCTATTGCTCGTATTCTGCTGCTTATTGCTGTTTTGACCACAGCCGCAAACGAATGTCAAACAAATGGCTATTCCTAATAATTTCAAATATTTAATCATTTTCATTTAAACCTTTTTTCTAAGTTTATTACCACAGATTACACAGATTAAACGGATTTTTTGAACCACAGATTACACAGATTAAAAAAACGTCATAAAAGCAGTTCTGCCGTTGCGGTAGGAAAGTTCTCTGACTGCGGTGGCAAAGTTCTGCTGCTGCAACGGCACTGCATTGCCAGACGAGTGGGAAAGTTCTGCCGCTGCAGTGGGAGAACTTTCCCACTGCAGCGGCAGAACTGTCGTACTGAGGTTAGTGTTCAGTCTTTGACTTGGATTGGGCTTTCTCGGCTTTCTTCTTGGCTTTCGCTTCGGCTTTTTCGGCCTTTTCGCGAGCTTTGTCTTCAGCCTTTTCTGCCTTGTCAGCTTCAGCTTCTGCCTTGGCACGAGCCTTCTCTTCTTCGGCTTCAGCTTTGGCACGAGCCTTCTCTGCTTCGGCTTCTGCTTTGGCACGAGCTTTCTCTTCTTCGGCTTCTGCTTTGGCACGAGTTTTTTCTGTTTCAGCATCAGCTTTGGCCTTAGCCTTGGCATCCAACTTTTCTGCTTCAGCCTTAGCATCGGGCTTCAGGGCTTCTGCTTCGGGTTTCTGGGCATCGGTTTCGGGTTTTTGGGCTTCTGCTTCGGGCTGAGCGGCATCGGGGTTGGCTTTGGCAGCAGCCTTTTCAGCTTTTGCCTTGGCTTTGGCTTCGGCAGCTTGTTGCTTCTTGAGAGCCTTTTCGGCTGCTTTGGCTTCCTTCTCGGCAGCCTTGCGGGCTTTCTCCTCTTCGCGGAGTCTCTCCTTCACGGTGACCACTTTAGGGTTATAGACTCCACGTTTGCGCACCGTGGGCTTGGCGGCAGGTTTCTCTTCTGCCTGTTCGTCAGCCTTTGCTTCGGGTTTTTCGTCAGCCTTGACTTCTTCGGGCTTCTCGTCCTTTTTGAGTTCCAGTTTCTTTTCTGCTTGTCCGTCAGCTTTGACCTCAGCAGGTTTCTCTTCGGGCTTGGCCTCTACCTTTTTGGGGGCTTCGGACTTGACCTCTGGCTGAGTTTCAGTCTTGCCGGCAGTTGGTGCTTCCGCTTTCGCCTTTTTGGCGGCAGCTTTGGCAGCTTTTTCTTGTTCTTTGGCTGCTGCCTTAGCAGCTTTCTCTTGCTCTTTGGCCGCAGCCTTGGCAGCCTTTTCTTGCTCCTTGGCAATAGCCTTGGCAGCTTTTTCGGAGACTGGAGACGGGGTAGTGGCAGCGGCGGCGGCAGCCGTTCCGGCAGCCACGACGGGAGCAGCGACGTCGGCAGTCTTGCTGGCAGACTTGTTGCGTTCCCTTCTGACGGAGAGTTTCTCCTGCTTGGGGGCGGGATTCATGTCGGCGAGTGAAGCGTAGTCGCGCTTGGCGGAGGCACGGGGCGCGAGGGATTTGCCGAGCAGGGCAGCCTGTTCAGCCTCGGTCAGTTCCTTGCCATTCTTTTGTTTCTGCTTGGCGCGTTGTTTCAGCTTCTTCAGGTTCTCCTTCTCCTTCTGTACTTCGCGCTTGTGGTGTGCCAGGTCTTTCATGGCACGGTTCTTTTGGCGTTCCAGTTCGCGCACTTCCTGTTGTTTGGCTTTCTGCTCGGCTTTGAGCGATTTGATTCGCTCGGTGAGCAGAATCTGCACGGTATCTACTTCGGTAGCCGTGGCCGCTGAGAGGGGCGGCGTGATGAGCAGAAGTAGTAGCAGTAAAGTGGAATGAGTATGTTTCATGTTCTTGTTTATTTATCTAAGGAACCTTTAGGAATTTAGGAAAAGTCCTTTTGAGTCTTTAGACGTTACGGGAGAAAAATTCCTTGATTCCCTAATTGGCTACCGCCGAGCTAAAGGTTCCTTAGAAAAGAAAAAATCTATTCCTTAGCAAAAATGAAATCAATAAGCACGGGCGATGAGCACTCGGCAGGTAGCCGGTTTGCCGCTGACCATGTCGGTGCCAGGAGTCTGTTCGAAAGCGTAGGGCACGCAGCGGATGGTGGCCTGGGTGTCTTCCTTGATTTTGGCTTCGGTCTCGGCTGTGCCGTCCCAGTGGCAAAGGAAGAATCCGCCGTCCTTGATGCGTTCCTTGAATTCGTCGTAGTTGTCGCATTCGTAGATGTGTGCGTCGCGGAACTTGACAGCCTTCTGGTAGATGTTCTGCTGGATGTCGTCGAGGAGTTTCTGGATGTACTGCTCGATGCCTTCGAGGGGCACATTTTCCTTCTCCAGTGTGTCGCGACGCATGATTTCTACCAGTCCCTGTTCCAGGTCGCGTGCGCCGAGGACAAGGCGTACAGGCACACCCTTCAGTTCGTAGTCGGCGAACTTGAAGCCTGGGCGTCGGTTGTCGGCGTTGTCGTACTTCACGCTGATGCCCATTGTTCGCAGGTTCTGCATGAGGGCATTGGCCTTTTCGTCGAGCATAGGCATCTGGGCAGGTTTTCCGATGGGGATGATGACCACCTGCAAGGGGGCGAGGGCAGGCGGGAGGACGAGTCCGTTGTCGTCGCTGTGGGTCATGATGAGCGCACCCATCAGTCGGGTGGAAACGCCCCAGGATGTTGCCCAGGCATATTCGGGCTTGTTGTCCTTGTTGAGGAAGGTCACGTCGAAAGCCTTGCCGAAGTTCTGGCCCAGGAAGTGGCTGGTGCCCGACTGCAGAGCCTTGCCGTCTTGCATCATGGCTTCGATGGTGTAGGTGTCGAGTGCGCCGGCAAAGCGTTCTGTCTCGCTCTTCACGCCTTGCAATACGGGTACGGCCATGTATTTCTCGGCAAATTCGGCATAAATCTTGAGCATGAGCTTGGCGCGGTCTTCAGCCTCCTCGCGGGTGGCGTGGGCTGTGTGGCCTTCCTGCCAGAGAAATTCGGAGGTGCGCAGGAAGAGGCGGGTGCGCATTTCCCAACGCATGACGTTGCACCACTGGTTGCACAGGATGGGCAGGTCGCGGTAGGAGTTGATCCAGCCCTTGTAGGTGTTCCAGATGATGGTCTCCGACGTGGGACGGATGATGAGTTCCTCTTCGAGCTTGGCTGCGGGGTCAACCACTACGCCGTCGTGTGCCTCGTTGGTCTTCAGGCGGTAGTGGGTCACGACGGCACATTCCTTGGCAAAGCCTTCCACGTGTTCGGCTTCGCGGCTGAGGAACGACTTGGGGATGAGCAAAGGGAAGTAAGCGTTCTGCACGCCCGTCTGCTTGAACATGCCGTCGAGGGCCTGCTGCATTTTCTCCCATATTGCATAGCCGTAGGGCTTGATGACCATGCAGCCGCGCACGTCGGATTGTTCGGCGAGGTCAGCCTTTACCACCAGTTCGTTGTACCATTTTGAGTAATCCTCACTACGTTTAGTGAGGTCTTTCAGTTCTGTTGCCATAGTTGTTTACATGTTTTATATTAATTTTTGGCGGCAAAGATACAAAAAAATAAATAATAAAAGATGAAGAATGAAGAATATTTCTTATCTTTGCGGCGTTTTTAAAACACATCAACCAACTTTAAACATTGTAAAGCGTATGAAAAATCTGAAAGTAATTGCATTTGTACTGAGTGCATTGGTTGTTTTCGCAGGCTGCGGAAATATGAACAACACCACAAAAGGTGGTATGATAGGTGGCGCTGGCGGTGCTGCTCTGGGCACGCTGGCTGGCGTTCTGATTGGTAAAGGCGCTGGCGGTGCTGCCATTGGTGCCGCTATCGGTACGGCTGTAGGTGCTACGGCAGGTGTGCTGATTGGAAAGAAGATGGACAAGGCAAAGGCTGCCGCTGCGGCTGTGGAGAATGCCAAGGTGGAGGAAGTGACTGACCAGAACGGCCTGAAGGCTGTGAAAATCACTTTCGACTCGGGCATCCTGTTCTCTTCAGGCAGTTCTACATTGAGCTCCGATGCACAGAAATCCCTGCAGAAGTTTGCCAACGATGTGCTGAAGGTGAACAGCGACATGGACTGCTCTATCCAGGGCTACACCGACAACACAGGCTTCAAGGGCAGCACGGCTGAACAGAGTGCACAGAAGAACCAGCAGCTCAGTCTGCAGCGTGCACAGGCTGTCTCTACTTACCTGGTGAACCTGGGTGTGCCTGCCTCGCAAATCAAGGCCATCGAGGGTTTCGGCGAAGCCAATCCTGTAGCCGACAACTCTACCAATGAGGGCAGAACGCAGAACCGCCGCGTAGAGGTTTACATCTATGCTTCTGAAGCCATGATTAATGCCGCAAATGCCGGCACTCTGCAGTAAATGATAGGACGTTTCTTTGAAAAAATATGGAAGTTCCTGAAGTGGGCCATCATCGCCTTCTTTGGAACTTCCATTCTTTCAGTCGTGGTGTACCGCTGGATGCCTGTGCCGTGTTCGCCGTTGATGTTCATCCGCTGTGCACAGCAGCTGAAGAACGGCGAGTCGCTCAAGCTGAAGCATCACTGGGTGCCGCTCGACAGCATTTCGGCAGACCTGCCTTTGGCTGTCTGGGCGAGTGAGGACCAGAACTTCATGAACCACAACGGATTTGACTTCACGCAGATTAAAACCGCCGTACAGGAGCACATGGACGGCAAGCGCGACCGTGGAGCCAGCACCATCAGTCAGCAGACGGCCAAGAATGTGTTCCTGTGGCCCTCTCACAGCTGGGTGCGCAAGGGGCTGGAGGTGTATTTCACGGTGCTGATAGAAACGCTGTGGAGCAAGCAGCGCATCATGGAGGTGTATCTCAACACCATTGAGATGGGCAACGGCATCTACGGCGCCGAGGCTGTGGCATTGGAGCACTTCGGTTGTCAGGCCAAAGACTTGACGCGACGGCAATGTGCCATGATTGCGGTTTCGCTGCCCAATCCGATTCGCATGGACAGTTCCGCTCCTTCGTCCTACATGTATCGCCGCCAGTCGTGGGTGCTCCGCCAAATGCGCTGGTTAGGAGAGTTTCCGAAGAGGGAAGAGAAAGAGGAAAAGAAATGAAAAAACAAGCGTGAACCCCGAAAGTCAGACAAAAAACTTTCGGGGTCCACTTCTTTTTTGCATGCCCCCAATAGTTAACGGGGCTTCACAGTTTTACTTCACGAATACTTTCTTGTTTCCTTGAATGTAAATGCCTGAGAGGGTTGGACGACCGCTCAGACGTTGACCACTCAGCGTATAGAAAACAGGGTTGTTCTCAACGTCGGCCTTCGTGATATGGATGTCGGTAGCGTCTTCAGGCAACTCTGGGTTGTTGGTCAACAGATAGAGCTGTCCGCCGTAGAATGGGTTGCAAGTGCCGAAGTACAGACCTTCTTCTGTGGCCAGGAACGATGGGCATCCGTAGTTATATTTGTCGCCGAAGCCGTTGCGAGTGATGGTCTCGAATGTTTCACCGTCGGAGGTGCGGTACATGTCGAATCCCCATTCGTTGATCATTACTGTATTGTTGATGTAGATATACATGGCTATACCTTGCGTATCAATCTTGTTGTAAATCTCCTGAATGGCTTGTCTTGCCTGTTCCAAGATAGACTGGGCGTTGTCAGCATCCGGCAGATTGCTGATGGACGATTCAATCATTGACACAATCTCCTGAATCATTCCGCTGTAGTTTATCAGTACCATGATGGTGTTGTCGTCAATCCGCTCTGTTTCTACAAACTGATCCAGGAAAGTTTTGAGGCTTTCTAGTTTTGCAGCAAGATTTTTTGCAATCTTTTCTGGTATCTCTCCTTTCTTTGAATCGACAAGAAGCTGGATGGCCTTTGTGATGTAGCCAATCTTCGAGTATTTCTCTTCCTGCGACATATTGAAGAAATTGCCATTGGTCAGCTGTGTGAGGTATCCGTAGAAGATGCCTGCGTCCATCGTTGCGATGTAGAGCTGGCCGTCGTATTCGCCCAGTCGCCAGATATATTCGTTGGTAGTGCCTTCCATCAGTTTCGTGAAGTTCTTCAGTTCTTCAAACTTGCCTGTCTCGTCGTTCAGACACCACACCTTCTGTGGGTTTTGCAACGAATTGAACATATAGAACAAGTAATCCGAAGCCTTTACGTCCTTGCCGGCAACCTGCTGAAGGAATCCAGCGAAGGCAGAAGCTTCACCACCAAAGGAGTGGTCGAAGTTATACGCATACAACTTGCCCTTAAATTCATAGACAGAACCAATCAGCGAGCGCATGGTGCCTGGCTCTCCGCCTACTACATCGCTCAGACCAGGGTTGTTGATGCCGTTGTTCAGACCAGCCACTTCTTCCCAGTACCAGCCATATTCGTTGGCTTTCTCGTCCTTTGCAGCGGGGTGACCCTTATAGATGACGAATCCTGCGTGGCTTGGGGCAGTGGCATAGATGTAACCGTCATGGCTGGCAAGTTCCCAGATTGGGGCACCGGCCCAGCTGCTCATAATATCATCGTAGGCTACGTCGCCGAAGTCCTTATAGTCGGCCACACGTTCCCACACGGTGTCGTCCTCGTTGCTTTTGCGCAGCACGGCCATCTTCGTGGGGATGCGCTCGTCGTCGGCATCTACCACTTCGCGGTCGTCAGCTCCGGCAAAGAACAGGTGTCCGTCATACTCGCAGTTGGCACGCAGAGAAACCGAACCCATTGTCTCGAACACTTTGGTGAAGTTTCCGTCTTTGTCCAGTCTCAGGATATACTGAGACACGGTGGGGTCAGCGCTATAAGATCCAAAATAAACATTGTCGCCAAAAGTGACGGCCATACGGTAATAAACGGCCTTTTCGCCTGTGTAAATCACCTTGAATTCACCCGTCTTGCGGTTATAAGAAATGATGTTGGCACCTTCGTTGGCATCATTGCGTGGAATGTCGCCATTCGTCACCACGTCAATCATTGACCAAAACGAATCTACAGAAATGCCGCTGGCAGCAAAAGCTGGGGCATAAAGATTGACCAGTGCGCTGGCGATGTTGCGAGTGGTCGCGATGTAAATTTCATCGCCACGCATGGCAAGTCGCCACGTGTAGCTGTTTTCGCGGTCGCCACCAGGCATAAGTCCGTCAACTTCTCGTTCTCCTCTGTCAGGATTAGAGATTTTTGTTACTGTGTAATTGTCTTGTGCATAGACATTTACTGCACCGCAGGTAAGGGTGGCGGCAAGCACCCATGAGTAAAATTTCTTCATAAAATAGTTTTTTGTTAGTTAAAAAAAATATATATACCTCTATTATTAGAAAGGGTATTTGTCATAAAGCAAACAAATTTGTTTGGTCAGACAAAGTCGATGTGATTACCAAACAAATTTGTTATATCATGTTCAAGGAGATGTATTCCAAGCCTCTACTTAGCCTGTTCTCTCACGAGTGTCTTAATGTCAGAGTCTTTTATTTCGCGCCACTGCGTTTGTGTGGCAGTCAGACTAAGAACAACATATTGCTCTACATCGCCATCTTCCTCTGTGATGGTGAGGCGGTTGTTCTGGTAGGTGTAAACGAAGTTGTCAGCATCGTCGCGTCTGAGTTCTTCTCCGTAGTAGTTCCATTCCTCGGAATAGCCAGTGCCGTTGTCGTTGAAGGTGTAGTAGTCGTAGCCTTCCACCCTTCCGTTGTCGTAGTCTGTGTATTTCCATCTGCCACCTGTCAGTACAGAAGAAAAGTCTGGGCTAATCTGGTCATTGTTTGGATTCTGATTCTGATTGTTCTTGTTATCATCGTCGTCACCGCACGATACAAGGTTTACACTCGCAATAGCGACCATGAGCATGGTCATGATTCTAAAAAATGAACGTTTCATAATAAGTTTTTTTGATGGGTTAGTAATATTTTAGTTTTGGTTTGTCGAGGCAAAGGTACAATATTTTTTCTCTATCCACCAAACAATTAGCACATTTTTTTGAAAAAAATCTAAATAATCCAATCAATATGCTGTTTTTATCTACTGGAACTGATAGCAGCCAACGTCGATGGATTCGGGCTTGCGCTGGATGCCCATGCGGTCGTAGGGGTAGTCGTCCAGCAGGTTGTCAATGTTGGCACCTTTACCCCGTGCAACACTCGACTCGCTGAGGCGGAAGTCGTAGAAGTATTTGTCGGTGTCGATGGTGCGGAAGTTCGACTTGTTTTCGGCATCGGCTTCGGTATAGGTGCAGTTGACAAAGAAATTCTGATATTTTTCGTTCTGCACGGTCGTCAGCACGCAGTTGGTGAATTTGAAGTTGAACACAGGCTTCAGGCTGTCAGTGGGTTCGAGCGGCGTACCATAGACTTCGTCTTTGTCGTAACCTGTGATGAAACAATTGGTCACGTCGAGCATCTCCAAGGGCAGGTAGTAGGTCTTTCCGTCCTCGTTGCTCTGGAAAGCGTTGTAGAAGACGAAGGCATGACCTCGGTCAGCCGTCCAGGGACAGAACTGGGCGATGGTGCAGAACGAGAAGCGCGACTTGCCGCCGAAGATTTCCACGCAGTTGCCACGGGCGTTGCTGATTTGCGTGTTGGCTATGGTTGCCAGACTGTTGGTAAGGTTGATGCCGTCGCCTCCAACGTTGTGGATGACGGAGTTGTACATCTCCAGCTTGATTTCCGTGGTGGCGGTGTCGGTGGCAATGATGCCGTAGTTGCCGCTGTGGATATCCACGTTGTAGAAATAGTTGTCGTGGCTCGTTGCGTTCAGGTAGATTCCCTTCCACTGATTGTCCAGCCGGTCGTAGGGCAAGTAGCTGAACATCTTGTCGGTACGGTCGCCGCGGAAGGTGATTAGACCCTCTTCGCCGTCGGCATACAGTGTGCCGTAGCAGTCGATGAATCCGTCGGCATGGAAGCAAAGTGTGGCTCCTGGGTCGATGGTCAGTTCTGCCAGGGTGTCGATGGTCAGTGCGCCACGGATGAGGTAGGGACGCTGGGCTGTGAAAGTCTCGTCCTCCATCACTTTGTAGTTCTTCAGAATGATGACGTCTTGTCCGTAGGCTTGCAGGTTAACTACCTGGCTGACACCGCTTTCGAGCGTGAAGACGATTTGGTCGTCGATGAGCACGGGGTTGTCCTTGTCCTGCGGATTGACAGTCACTTCCACGAAGCAGAACAGACTGTCGTTCTTCTGCATTTTCACGTCTGTGAACGTGGTGCCATACTGTCCGTCCAGGTTCATGCGAAAGCCTTGGGTGCCACCGCTGCGAAAGCTGACGCGGCTGATGCGCACGTTGTCGCTATTGTTGTTGTAGATGGTGAAGCGCTTGGTACTGCTGCCGATGGTGGTAAACACGGTGTCGAAAGCGATGGTGTCTGTTGAAAATGCCAGCACCGAACCGCTGTCGGTCGTGAATGTGTCTTCTTTTTCACAAGCCGCAGCGCAAATCAAGAGTGCGCAAATGGAAATATAATGTAAAATTTGTTTCATCATTTTGATACACAAAAAAGGGCAAACATTCCTATAAACGAAATGTTCGCCCTTTTTAGTATAATGTTTTGTTGTTAATCTTCAATTTTCAGCAAGTCTGCCACCACAAAATTGCTGCCGCCAACGTAGATGAAGTCGTCGGCAGAGGCCTCGCGCCTGGCGGCTTGATAGGCTGCTGCGACGGTGGGGAAACTCTGCCCGTGCAACCCGTGTTCAGCGGCAAGACGTTGTACCTCAGCAGCTGGCAAGGCACGTTTCACACTGGCCTGTGTGAAATAGTAAACAGCCTCGGCGGGGAGCAAGGAAAGCACGCCGCCGATGTCCTTGTCGTTCACCATGCCGATGACGATACGCAGTTGTCGGCAGGGCTGCGCTGCCAGTTGGCGCACAATGTACTGGAAGCCGCCCAGGTTGTGACCTGTGTCGCAGACGGTCTTGGGCGAGTCGTGCAAGGTTTGCCAGCGTCCCATCAATCCTGTCAGTTCGCACACATGGGCAAATCCACGCTTCATGTCATTGGGACTGATGAGGAATTTCCCCGTCTGTGTGAGTAGGTTCACAGCCGTCAGAATCGTCTCCGTATTCTTTATCTGGCAGTCGCCACAAAGTTCTCCAATCAGTTCGCCGTATGATTTTGTTTCGTAAATCATTCCAATGTCGGCATTAAAGTGATGGTTCAACACTTCATGAACTTCCTCAGCAAAGCAGATTTGGGCACCCACCTCCTTGGCTTTGGCTTCAAAGATGGGGCGCGTTTCAGGCAGAAATTCGCCGATGACTACGGGCACACCCGTCTTGATGATACCTGCCTTCTCGGCAGCAATCTTGGCCAGCGTGTCGCCCAAGAATTGCACGTGGTCAAACGAGATATTGGTGATAACCGACAGCTCTGGCTGGATGATGTTCGTGCAGTCCAAACGTCCGCCAAGACCTACCTCGACGACGGCGACATCCACCCGTTGATCGGCAAAATACTTGAACGCCATCGCTGTGACCAGTTCGAAGAAGGAAGGGTAGAGGGGTTCGAAGAAAGCTTTGTTCTGTGCCACAAAATCCACCACGTACTCCTGGCTGATTTTCTCTCCGTTCACACGGATGCGTTCCCGAAAGTCCACCAAGTGGGGCGAGGTATAGAGCCCCACTCGGTAGCCAGCCTCTTGCAGGATGGCAGCCAGCGTGTGACAAGTGGAACCCTTGCCGTTGGTGCCCGCCACATGGATGGTGCGGAACTGGCGGTGGGGATGGGCGAAGTGTTCGTCCAGAGCAAAAGTATTGGCAAGACCTTCCTTATAGGCGGTCTTGCCAACATTCTGAAAGAGTGGCGCACTGTCATACAGATACGCTATGGTTTCGTCGTATGTCATCGGCTGAAGTAGCTTTTAAACCGGTTAAAGATGCTTTGCTTCACGCTCTCCTGTGGCTTGAAGTTGTCGCTCTCCTGCATCTTCTCCAGCGCTTGTTTCTCTTCGCGGTTCAGGGTCTGTGGCATATAGACGCTGATGTTCACCAATTCGTCGCCGCGTTGACCACGGTTGTAGCCCTGCACCTGTGGTACACCCTTGCCGCGCAGTCTCATCACCGTGCCAGGCTGTGTGCCTGCGGGAATATTGAGGCGAGCCCGTCCATCGACCGTCGGCACCTCGATGGTGCAACCCAGTACGGCCTGCGGAATGCTGAGCAGCAGGTTGTAGATAAGGTCGTTTCCGTCGCGAATCAGTTCGGGGTTTTGCTTTTCCTTGATGATGATTTGCAGGTCGCCGTTCACACCGTTGTGACGTCCGGCACCACCTTTGCCATCCAGTGTAAGCACCATACCTTCCTGCAGACCTGCGGGGAAGTTTACCTCCACAATGGTTTCGCCAGGCTTGATACCTTCGCCGTGGCAGTGGCTACACTTGTTCTTGATGACGGTACCCTCGCCATGACAGTCGGGACAGGCACTCTGCGTCTGCATCATGCCGAAAATGCTCTTCTGGCTGCGGACGACGTAGCCCGTACCATGACACGTGGGGCACTGGTCAATCTTTCCATCCTCCGACCCCGTGCCGTGGCAGTGGTCGCAGGTCACATCGTTCTTGATTTTGAACTTCTTGGTGCAGCCGTTGACAATTTCGTCCAGTGTCAGTTCCACCCGCAGCCGTTGGTCACGGCCTTTGAACACAGGCTTCTGCTGACGTCTGCCACCACCACCGAATCCACCGCCAAAACTGCTGAATCCGCCGAATCCACGTCCGCCGCCGAAGCCCATTTCCTCGAAGATGTCGCTGAAGTGGCTGAAGATGTCGTTCATGTCCATGCCCTGGCCATTGCCAAATCCAGCCGCACCACCCAGACCTTCAAATCCGAACTGGTCGTACTGCTGACGCTTCTGCGGGTCGTGCAGCACTTCGTAAGCCTCTGCAGCCTCCTTGAACTTGTCCTCAGCATTCTTGTCACCTGGATTGCGGTCGGGGTGATACTTGATGGCCAACTTCTTGTAGGCTTTCTTTATTTCATCGTCTGATGCGCCCTTCTGGACGCCCAGCACTTCGTAGTAATCTCTTTTGTTTGCCATAATCTATTTTATCCTATTCTGCCACTGCCACTTTAGCATGGCGGATGACTTTGTCGTTGAGCAGATATCCCTCCATGATGCAGTCAATGACCTTGTTCTTCTGGTCTTCGGGCATTCCTGGAACCATGGCGACAGCCTCGTGGAAGTCGGTGTCGAAAGGTTTGCCCACAACGTCCATCTTCTCAAGGCCCTCCTGCTTCAGCAGTTTCATGAATTTGTCGATAATCAGTGCGACACCTTCCTTGCAGGCAGCCACATCCTCCAGCTTCTCCATGTTCTGTTCGGCACGTTCAAAGTCGTCGATGATGGGCAGAATGCTCGTGATGACCTTCGCACCGCCGTTCTTGATGAGTTCGGCCTTTTCTTGCATCACACGCTTGCGGTAGTTGTCAAACTCGGCAGCCTTGTAGAGCATCTGATTCTTCAGTTCAGCAATCTGTGCCTCGGCGTCTGCCAGTTTTTCCTCCACCGTCTTTTCCTGGGGAGCTTCTTCCGCTTCCTCAGTCTTAGCTTCTTCTTCTGCAGTTTCTTTCTCTTCTTGAGCCACTTCCTCTTCCAGCAGCTCCTCCTCGCTATTGTTAATGTCTTTGCTCATAATTAAAAGATGAATTAATTTTTAGTCTGTTGTAGTTACCAAAAAATGTGCCAACACCTTTTTCGTGCTGACACACTATGCCATTATGTCGCTTTCTTTCTTCAATTGCCCGTTGTCAGTTTTCGATTGTCGCATCTTTCACCCAGGCCGTATTATCAGCGTCACTGGGCATACGCCAGTCGCCACGGGGCGAGAGGCTGACGCTACCCACCTTCGGGCCGTCGGGCAGACAACTACGCTTGAACTGCTGTGTGAAGAATCGGCGGCAGAACGTCGTGAGCCACTTCTGAATGGTCTGTTCGTCGTAATGTCCCACGCTCATGCCCTTCAGAATGGTCTTGCCTTTGTCGGCAAAGGCTGCGTCCTGCTGGCTGTTGTCCTGCTGGATAAAGGCATGACATGCCAGGTAATAGATTTTTTGCGGACTAAAGCCCATGCGCATAAAGTGGTAGAGGAAGAAGTCGTGCAATTCGTAGGGGCCCACGAGGTCTTCGGTCTTCTGCTGGATGTTTCCGTCTTTGTCGGCAGGAATAAGTTCGGGCGAAATGGGCGTGTTGATGATGTCGAGCAGAGTCTCACGGGCAGCCGTGTCGATGCTGGCATGTGCCACCCACGAAACGAGGTAGCGCACCAATGTCTTGGGGATGGAAGCGTTGACACCGTAGTTCGACATGTGGTCGGCGTTGTATGTAGCCCATCCTAAGGCCAGTTCGGAGAGGTCGCCCGTGCCCACTACGAAGCCGTCCAGCTGGTTGGCCACGTCCATTAGGATTTGCGTGCGCTCACGTGCCTGCGCATTCTCGTAGGTCACGTCGTGAACCTTCGGATTGTGGCCTATGTCCTTGAAATGTTGCAGACAAGCCTCGCGGATGCTGATTTCCTTGATAGTGATGCCCAGGGTCTGCATCAGGGTGATGGCATTGTTGTAAGTGCGGTCGGTCGTGCCGAATCCAGGCATGGTGATGCCAATGATGTCGGTGCGCGGACGTTTCAGCAGGTCGCAGGTCTTGACGCAGACGAGCAGGGCGAGCGTAGAGTCCAGTCCGCCGCTGATGCCAATCACCAGGGTCTTGGCATGGGTGTGCTGCAGGCGCTTGGCAAGGGCAGCCGTCTGGATGGAGAAAATCTCCTGGCAGCGTTCTTCCAGTTCCTGTCCGCTGGGCACGAAGGGGTGGGGGTTGACCCACCGCGTGAGCTGAAAGTCGTAAGCAGGCGTAACGGGCTGCGTATGGATGTGGACGTAGGACGGAAGGGCTGCATTGCGCACATTGTCGGCAAAGGTCGTGTTGGTGCGCCGCTCAATGTCCAGGCGCTCTATGTCTATCTCGCTGATGATAAGCTGATCGGAGAGCGAGAAACGGTCGCTGCGTGCCAGCAGAGTGCCGTTTTCGTAAACGAGTGCATTGCCCGCAAACACAAGGTCCTGGGTGGATTCGCCGTAGCCGCACGACGAATAGACGTAGCCGCAGTGCAGGCGTGCCGACTGCTGGGCCATGAGGGTGGTGAGGTACTGGTGCTTGCAGATGAGTTCGTTGGATGCGCTCAGGTTGAAGATAATTTCTGCTCCGGCCAGGGCGTGGTTGCAGCTGGGCGGAACGGGTGCCCAGAGGTCTTCGCAGAGTTCAATGGCAAAGCAGCAGCTGGTGCTGTGGAAGAGCATCTGTGTGCCGATGGGGACAACCTGTCCGCAGAGGTGACACTCTGTCGTGGTCAGAGCGGCAGCGGGTGCAAACCAGCGTTTCTCGTAGAACTCGTTGTAGTTGGGCAGGTAGGTCTTGGGCACGATGCCGACGATTTTGCCGCCATGGATGACCACGGCTGCATTGAAGAGCAGGTTATTCGCCCGTACAGGCATACCGACGATGGCGATGATGCGCAGCGAGCGGGTGATGTCGAGCAGGCGGAAGAGGCTTTCTTCGCAGCTGTCGAGCAGCAGTTGCTGTCCGAACAGGTCGGCACAGGTGTAGCCGCAGAGGCTGAGTTCGGGCAGGCAGATGATTTCTGCGCCCTTGCCTTCGGCCTGCAGCACCAGGCTCTCTATTTCTTTCTCGTTGTAGTCGCAGTTGGCTACTTGCAGATGGGGAATGGCTGTTGCCACTTTTACAAATCCGTAGTTCATATCTTTTACTGTTTCTTCGTTTTATATTCAGGTTTCTTCAGGAAATTCAGTCCTGCCACGAACTTCAGCGTGCCGTAGGTGTTGGTCAGACCAAACTTCTTGCGTCGGTAGGAATACGTGTGCAGTTCCAGGACCAGGCCCGTGAACAGCTTCGTATTGTTCCAGATGACCGATGCCCGCGTGGTCATGTCGGTCGAGACGTTGTTCAGGATGTTGTGCTCTTGGTTCGCCTCCTCGATGTTCGATCGGCGATAACCGACGGAGGGCTGCAGCGAAATGGCGAGGAGTACATTGCGACCCACCACCCAGTTGTAGGAGTATCCGATGCTGACCGAATAGTCGTTGTAGTCCACGCGGTTGAACAGCAGCGTTGTGTCGATGGCTGGCTTCAGAAAATGGGGTAACTCCGCGTCGTTGATGGTGATGGACTGGTGGTTGTATTGGAATCCCAGGTTCCAACTGCCGCAGCTGCGCCGTTGCACGGCATTCAGTCCGAAGGCAGCAGGCCAGGAGAAGTGCTTGTTGTTGAAGATGTAGAAAGCCTGCAGACCGAAGAGCTTTGAGTTCAGCCCCGAGAAGGAGTTGCTCTGGTCTTTGAAGTCGTAGTCCGTCAGATGGGTGATGCGTGCCGACTTGCCTGATCGGTAGGTGAACACCTCGGCAAAGATTTTCGCCGTATGGATGGAGAGGCTCTGCCGCATCGACGTGCCGTTAGTCTGACCCGTAGGCTTGCCGATGTCGCCCAGGTTCCACATGATGCCATAGCCCAGGATGCTGTAGTAAAGGTATCCACCGAGCACCATCGACGGCGCCGACTCAATGTTCATCGTGTTGCCTGTCTGCGACGACCGCAGCCGGTAGAAGTCGTGCCAGTAACTCAGTTCAACCTGAGCCGTGAACTGGTACTTCTGCGGTGTGACGTAGTTCGTGTCGCACCCCATGAAGAACTTGCTCACAGCACCCAGCACACGCGGAACGAAAGCTTTCTTCTCCTTTGTCGGCAGGCTGTCCACTGCCAGCGTGTCCTGTGCACAGAGATTCATCGTCACCTGGACTGACAGCACAATCAGGATGATATGTCGCTTCAACTTCAATGTACTATTCAGAGTAATCAGAACTTTCCCAAAATGCGGTCCATCGCCCAGTTCGTCGGAGTGGCACTCAGGCTGTCACAATCACACTGGGCCGTGCCCTGCAGCGTGCGTACAATATTCTCGATAAGCGGCTGTTGCACGTGTGGCGGGTTCGGGACGTCAAACAGCTCCACACCCTGCTCCGTGTAGAGCTTGATGGGTTTGTAGTCGAACACGGAGAACGTGATGGTGCCCTTGTCGCCCACCAGCAGGATGCGGTCCTTGCGGGCAGAATGGTAAGCCACGAAGCACCACGAGGCAGAACCCGTCAGTCCGCTGTCGAAACTGAAACAGGCATTGAACGTGTCCTCCACCTTGTACAGTCCAGCCATATTGCGGCAGAAACCTTCTGCCTCGATGATGACGCCGAACATATATTGCAGCAGGTCCAGCTGATGGCTTGCCAGGTCGTAGAAATAGCCGCCGCCGCCAGCCACCTCGGGCTGCAAGCGCCAGGGCATCTCGGCTCCGCTGGCTGTGTCCAGTTCGCGCGGAGGCACATGGAACTGCACCTGAACTGACAGCAGACGACCGATGCGGCCTGAGAATGCCAGTTCCTTCACCTTCTGGAAATAAGGCAGATAGCGCCGGTAATAAGCCACGTAGCAGGGCACACCTGTGAGTTCCGAAATGCGGTTCACACGCATACACTCGTCATAGCTGCGCGCCAGGGGCTTCTCCACATAGCAAGGCTTTCCCGCACGCATTGCCATGATGGCGTAAGTGGCGTGCGACGACGGCGGCGTGGCTATGTAGATGGCATTTACCTCGGGGTCGTCGATAAGCACCTGCGGGTCAGAGTAGTAGCGCGGGATGTTATGTCGTTGGGCATACGACTTGGCCTTGTCTTTGTTGCGGCTCATCACAGCCACCACCTGAGAACCCTCAATCAGGCTGAAGGCAGGACCGCTTTTCTTCTCGGTCACCTCGCCACAACCGATGAATCCCCACTTTATTTCTCGTAAGTTTTGCATTTATATCATTAAAGTAACTTAAAATTCTTGCAAAGCTAATAAAATCCTCGTAATTTTGCCGCACATTTTGTCAAAAATACGATTCAAAGTGTGAATTTTCACCCTTTTTCGTGCAAAAATAGATTAAAAACAACATGAGAAAAAACATCAAGTGCATTTCAGAGGCCATCAGTTTCCTCTCCGACAACTTCCTCTACATCCTCCGCATCACACTCCCCGTGACAGTGGTCATGGCAGCCTGTCTCACCTGGTTACCGCCAGTAGCCATTCTGCCCTTCCTTCTTCTGCAGGGCATCATGTTCCGACTGCTCGACGTGAAGAACC
Source organism: uncultured Bacteroidales bacterium (assembly GCA_902802265.1). Classification (GTDB taxonomy): domain Bacteria; phylum Bacteroidota; class Bacteroidia; order Bacteroidales; family Bacteroidaceae; genus Minthosoma. Next base: position 35,097 of record CADCLN010000030.1, read on the forward strand.
GAGGCTTCGAGGTCAAGGCACAACGTTTCAAGAGCACCTATCGCAGCGGACTGAAAAACGTAATCCGTGTTCTCCATCCGAAAATGTGGGCAAAGACCATAAAGTATTACTATAACCACTTTTGGCCATTCTTCACACTTACAATATGTTCCTTCGTCTTCTATGGATTCATCGTCTTCATGATATCCGTGCCGCAGATTGCCATTCTGGTCATCAAGAACGCCGTCGGCCAATCGCAGCAACTGGGCGACCCCGTCACACTGCCAGCAGGTCTGGACTGGAAGTTCTACTCCGTCCTCTTTTTCATAAACTTTATTGTCTCCATTGTGCTTTCAGACAGCCTGCTGGCTTTCCCTCTCCGTCGTCAGGAGTGTAAAAAGGAAGATGCCGAAATCGATAACATCATACCGAAAAAGAAATGAGAAACAAGAAGAAACTGCCCCTCATCGAATGGGTCGAGATAACCGCCGTGGCAGCCGAAGGGAAATCCCTTGCCAGGGTCGATGACCGCGTGGTGTTTGTGCCCTACGTCGTGCCAGGCGATGTGGTCGATTTGCAGGTGAAACGCAAGAAATCCAGCTATATGGAGGCTGTGGCCGTTCATTTCCATAAACGATCACCCCTGCGTGCACAGCCCTTCTGCCAGCACTACGGCGTGTGCGGAGGTTGCAAATGGCAATGCCTCAAATACGAAGAACAGCTCAAGGCCAAGCAGCAGCAGATATTCGACAACCTGACACGCATCGGCAAGGTGGAACTGCCGCCCATAAGCCCCATCCTGGGTAGCCGGAAGACGCAGGCATACCGCAACAAGCTGGAATTTGGATTCTCCGACAAACGCTGGCTCACTGAAGAGGAAGTCAGCCAGGACGTGCGCTACGACGTGATGGACGCCGTGGGATTCCACATCACAGGTGCCTTCGACAAGATTCTCGATATACAGACGTGCTACCTCATGGACGACATACAGAATCAGATACGCAACTATATCCGCACCTACGCCCTGAATCACGGACTGGTGTTCTACAACCTGCGCGAAAACCGCGGACTGCTGCGCAGCATGATGGTCAGAAACTCCAACACCGGCGAACTCATGGTACTGATACAGTTCCGCATTGACACAGCCCAGGAACGGCAGCAAGCCATGGACCTGATGCAAAGCCTCGCCGACCATTTCCCCGAAATCACATCCCTGCTCTGGGTCGATAACCACAAGGCAAACGACACCTTCGCCGACCAGCAGGTCAACCTCTTCCGAGGCACCGACTTCATCTACGAAACCATGGAAGACCTGCGCTTCAAGGTAGGTCCCAAATCGTTCTACCAGACCAACACCGACCAGGCATACGAACTCTACAAGGTGGCACGCCAGTTTGCCCAGCTCACGGGCACAGAACGGGTCTATGACCTCTACACAGGCACAGGCACCATCGCCAACTTCGTGGCACGCCAGGCACAGCAGGTCATCGGCATAGAGTACGTGCCCGAAGCCATTGAGGACGCGAAGGAGAACGCAGCACTCAACGGCATCGGCAACACACTGTTCTATGCAGGCGACATGAAGGACATCCTCACCCCGCAGTTCATTGCCGACCACGGTCGTCCCGACGTCATCATTACCGACCCCCCACGGGCAGGTATGCACACCGACGTCATCACCACCATCCTACAGGCAGCCCCGCACCGCATTGTCTATGTCAGCTGCAATCCAGCCACACAGGCACGCGACCTCCAGATGCTCGACACAGACTACCGTGTCACCGCCATCCAGCCCGTCGATATGTTCCCACACACCCAGCATGTGGAAAACGTTGTCCTCCTGGAAAAACGATAATTTTCCCCAATAAAAACACCCCTAACAAATAAACACAAAATTATGCGATCCATTACCATCCTCGCTCTGACATTCATCCTCCTCAGCAGTTTCCCTCAAACCACCTCGGGTCAACATCGAGCCAAAATGTACTTAGACGGCTATTGGAACACCTTCTGCGTACCATTTAACATAGATAGTATAAAATCCACGAGCCTTGCCACGACCACCATCATGGAACTTGACACAGAAAGCGATTACGATGGTCACCGGACAGGTTTTGACAAGGAGGAGGGCATTCTTTACCTCTTCTTCAAGACCGTTTACGACCCCAAAGAAGCCCTTGACGGCAGCATAGTGGCCAATATGCCCTACATCATGAAAGGGGACCCCCAACAGCCCGACAACGACCAGACACAGACAGGAGCAAAGTTAAGAGTAAATGCCGGAAGTACCGTTACCAGCCAAGACGGCTGCGTTTCGTTCATTGCCGCCATGGAACCTGTTATCTTAGAAGCCAACGACAAATCGGTGCTTTACCTTGGCGACGAGAACACGCTCTACTATCCTGGCGACGAAGACGTGACAATCACTTCCTTTCACGCCTACTTCAAACTCAATGGCATAGGGGAATCCGACGCAGGGGAAACCAAAATCCGCTCCATCGCCTTGCACTTCGGCAACGAAGATTCCGCAGGAATAACCTCCCCACATTCTTCAGTCACTCCCACCGATGCCGCATGGTACACCCTCAGCGGCTCGCGCCTCAGCAGTAAACCCACCCTCCGCGGCCTCTACATCCACCAAGGTCAGAAGGTCTTGATACGCTAATAAGTAGCTAATAAACACATATCTTAAACTAAAATAAACTTGATATCTATGAAGACGAAAAACAAAACAACAAATCTGTTGAGATGGGCACTCCTTTCATGCCTGTCCCTCATAAGTGTAAACGTTCTGGCACAAACCACGACGTTCAGTTATACAGCCACGGAGAAAATTCCACGCTTTGAGGAGATCCAGTATTTCAAAGGAGCCAAAAGTGTGATTTCCCATGAATACAATGAAGATACGGGCGAGGGTATTGTAGTCTATGAAGACACGGTGACGGAGTTAGGCAGTTATTGCCTCCAGTGGACGTCCAGTCTGACGGGTATCGTTATCCCCGAGGGTGTTACCAGGATAGGTTTCCAAGCCTTCTGGCAATGCAGCAATCTGACGAATGTCACCTTGCCAAAGTCGCTTAAAGAGATTGGTGTTCCCAGTGGTCAGGCTTTCGGCGGATGCACTGGTCTGGCGAATGGCCAGTTCATCATCGACGACCTGGAGTGGTGGTGCAGCCTTACCATCAATGGCGGCTCCAACCCGCTGTCGTTTGCCAAGAAGTTTTACTCCGCGCCCGATGTGGAAGTGACAGACCTTGTCATCCCCGAAGGCGTGGAAAGCATCTGTTATAATGCATTCACTGGTTGTGAGGGTATCCAGTCCGTCACGCTTCCCTCGACGCTGACATCTATCGGCGGCAATGCCTTTTCACGGACGAACATAAAGTCGGTCGATATTCCTGCCAATGTGACAGAGATTGGCGAATACGCCTTCTCGCGTTGCGCAAAACTGACCTCCGTTACCATCCCCGAAGGCGTGACAACGATTGGTTTAAGTGCGTTTATCTACAGCGGTCTGACATCGCTGACACTGCCTTCGACCATCACGAGCATGAGTCAGTCGTTCTACGGCTGCGACAGTCTGGCCACGTTGACGCTCACCGACGGCATCACCTCGCTGGGTGCATCGTTCTACGACTGTACCGCACTCACAGAGGTGAATATCCCTGGTTCCGTCAAGGAAATCAATTCTTCAGACTTCTCAAGATGCTTAGGGCTGACGACGGTGATACTGAACGAGGGGACAGAGAGTGTGAACTTTAGATCTTGCGACCAGTTAGCCAACATCAACTTCCCATCGACCGTCAAGAAGATTTCCTTTTATCGCTGCCCAAGTTTAAAAACCGTCACCCTGCCGGAAGGCGTAACGCGAATTAGTTCTTTCGAGGGCTGCACAGGTCTGAAGCAAATCAATATACCATCGACCGTTACCTACATTGGTGGCTTTAAGGCTTGCGACTCCTTGGAGACAGTCATCATTGCCGACATTGCCTCGTGGTGCGCTGCACACCACTATGATGCAACGTATTATGGACCGACGTTGTTGGCTGGCAAACTCTATTTGGGCTCCGTGGATAGCTATGAGGAAATTACCGACCTGGTTATTCCCGAAGGCGTTACGACCATTGCTGGCGGAACGTTCTTTGGTCTGCCCGACATTACCTCTGTGACGCTGCCTTCGACCCTCACCACATGGGAATACAAGGCATTTTACGGCTGCACAGGTGTGACGGATGTATATTGCCTTGCCAATCCCATCACACTCAATTGGTCGGAGAGCGATAACAACTTTGCGGCTGAAAAGGCGACGCGTATGCACGTGATGGACAAAGACATCTGGACGACGAAATTCCCTGCTGCCAATGCCACTTTCGTGGGCGACATGACGCAGCTCCGCTACACGGCCACGGATGCGGTCAGTGCTTTTGACAATACCGACAACTTCACGGGCGCAACTCGCATGGTGTCCCACATCTATGATGCAGAGACAGGCGAGGGTAGTGCGTTCTACTGTGGAGAAGTGACAGCCCTGGCCGAAGGTGCTTTTGCCAACAATAAAGACCTGACCAGCATCTCGTTGCCCGACGGTATGACGACCATCGGTGCAGGTGCGTTCAATGGGTGCGACAATCTGAAAACGCTGACACTGCCTTCGAGCATTACACTGTTTAGTGAGGGATCCTTCGACGGCTTGACAAACATTACGGATGTGTATTGCGCCATTGATCCAGCGTCCCTGACATGGGACGGGACGGGCTTCATGGCTGAGAAGGCAACACAGTTTCATATCGCCATTGCCAGCGATTGGCAGGAGATTTTCCCCGATGCCAACGTCACCTTTGTGGGCGACATGACGCGCCTGCGCTACACAGCCACAGCAAAGGAGGCAAAGTCGTTCTATACGCTTGACAACTTTATAGGTGCTACCGCGATGGTCTCCCACGACTTCAACCCTGAAACGGGCGAAGGATCTGTCATTTTCAAAGGGGAGGTGACAGGACTGAAATACCGCACATTCTATCAAAACGAACTGCTGACCAGCATCACCATTCCTGCGACAGTCACCAAAATGGAGGGCTACATCTTCTACGGCAACCCCAACCTGGTGACCGTAAGTTTGCCGAACACCATTACCTCCATAGGGGAAGCCACGTTTGCCTCTTGCTCCAGCCTGACCACTGTCAACATTCCCACTTCGCTCGCCGAGGTGCCTAGGTTAATGTTCAATAAATGTTCCAGCCTGAAGGACATTGACATCCCCGACAGCGTCACTAAGATTGGTTCTTCTGCCTTTGCCTTGTGCACGGGTCTGACCAGCATCTTCATCCCAGCCACTGTCACCGAGATAATGAGCCGTGCCTTCGAAAACTGCACAAACCTTGAAAAGGTCATTACGCCTGACCTCGCTGCTTGGTGTGCCATCAAATATTCTGGCAACAATCCCGAATCGTGTCCGCTCGTCTATGCCCATCATCTCTATGTAGGCGACAAGGAGAACAACACCGAGGTTACGGACCTGGTCATCCCCGACGGCGTGGAGGAAATTAGTAAGCTGGCATTCTGGGGATTCTCGGCAATGACCTCACTCTCTTTGCCCACAAGCGTGAAGAAGATAGGCGACTATGCCTTCCGTGACTGCACAGGCCTGACGGAAGTGACGCTGCCCGAAGGATTCGAGGATTTTGGTCGCAGTGCCTTCGACGGCAGTACGTCGCTGACCCAGATGGTATTGCCCGCTACACTCAGGCGGATAGATTACTATGCCTTCACGGGTCTGAAACAGCTCGCCGACATCTATTGCTATGCCGACCCCGACAAACTGGACTGGCAGAACAGCAAGAATCCTGATGCGCTGATGCCTGAAAAGCAGACACGTTTCCATGTGAAGAGTGCTGCTGCCTGGGAAACCAAGTTCCCCGATGCCAACGTCACCTTTGTGGGCGACCTGCCTCACAACATCACAGTGGAGGACATCACCAACCTGATTGACCGCTATCTGAACGGCGATGCCGGCATCACTGTGGAAGACATCACCTCGCTCATCGATGAGTTCCTTACACAATGATTAAAACTCAGGCACGGAGTCTCTGGAACATGTTAATAAAAACATATCGCTCCGCGATGATTAAACGAATGAAACGGATTTGGGAAGCACAAGAACCAATCCGTTCAATCCCTTCAATCGTTCCGCAGGAACATGTTGTTCAATCCCTTCAATCGTTCCGCAGGAACATGTTGATAAAAAAACATATCGCTCCGCGATGATTAAACGAATGAAACGGATTTGGGAAGCACAAGAATCAATCCGTTCAATCCGTTCAATCGTTCCGCAGGAACATGTTGATAAGAAACATATCGCTCCGCGATGATTAAACGAATGAAACGGATTTTAGGAAGCACAAGAACCAATCCGTTCAATCGTTCCGCAGGAACTTGTTGATAAAAAAACATATCGCTACGCGATGATTAAACGAATGAAACGCATTTTAGGAAGCACAAGAATCAATCCGTTAAATCCGTTAAATCGTTCCGCAGGAACATGTAAATAAGAAACATATCGCTCCGCGATGATTAAACGAATGAAACGGATTTGGGAAGCACAAGAACCAATCCGTTCAATCCCTTCAATCGTTCCGCAGGAACATGTTGATAAGAAATTGTTTTATGGTATATGAAGAAAAAACATATCAGATAATAGGAGCTGCTATGGAGGTGCATCAGCAACTTGGCTGCGGTTTTACAGAAAAAGTATATCAAGATGCAATGGAAAAGGAACTGCAATTGCGCAAGATTCCATACGGGCGCGAGGTGCGGATGCATGTTTCATACAAAGGAGAAACATTAGATGCAGAGTTTGTCCCAGACTTCATTTGCTATAACAATATCATCGTGGAACTGAAGGCAGTACAGGAACTTGAAAACCTGCATCGGGCGCAAACAATTAACTACTCTAAAGTGGCCAATGCGAAAGTAGCACTACTGATTAACTTTGGTACAGAATCTTTGGAATATGAAAGACTGTTCAATCCTCGATTTAAACAACCAATCCTTTAAATCTGTTCAATCCGTTGTTCCGCAGGAACTTGTAAATAAACTTGTAAATATAAAAAACAACTTATGGCATACGGCAAAAGAATCTACAACAAAGCATCGCAGAAATTCACGGACTACCCCGTGACCGAACCCGCAGAACTGCTCAACTTCCTGATGAACACCATCGCAGGCATCTCGCGCACCAGAGCCAAAGAACTCCTCTCTCAGCGCATGGTCTATGTCAACAAACGCATCACCACACAGTTCAACGAACCCCTCAAACCAGGAATGCTCGTGCAAGTCTGCCACCACAGGCTCATCCACGAACTCAAAAGCCGCTGGGTCAAACTCGTCTATGAAGACCCCTACATCATCGTTGTGGAGAAAGCCAACGGAATCCTCACCAACTCCGCTCCAGGCAACCGCACACACACCGTGAAAGACATCCTCGACGAATACGTGCAGCGGCAGAACAAAAGCTTCTCCGTACACACCGTCCACCGTCTCGACCGCGAGACATCGGGACTGCTGCTCTTTGCCAAGCGCAGAGACATCCAGCAGACACTCATCGACCAGTGGCACGACATCGTGACCGACCGCCGCTACATCGCCGTCTGCGAAGGCACGATGGAGCGCGATGCCGATACCGTGCGCAGCTTCCTGAAGGACAACCGCATGTTCGTCAGCTACAGCAGCCCCGAGGAAGAAGGCGGCAAGGAAGCCATCACCCATTACCACACCCTGAAGCGCAAGAACGACTACTCTCTGGTGGAACTCAAGCTCGACACAGGCCGCAAGAACCAGATTCGCGTCCACATGCAGGACATCGGCCATCCCGTGGCGGGCGACTACAAATACAGCGCACAGACCGACCCCCTGGGGCGCATCTGCCTCCATGCCTTCCGGCTGGCATTCTATCATCCCGTCACCCATGAACTCCTCAAGTTCGAGACACCCTACCCACAGGAATTTACCGCTTTGCTGAAGTAACGGCAAAGTGCAACCCATTGTATAACCACACTAAATCCCCAGAAAACAATCATGAACATTCTGATTCTACAAGCCTCGCCACGTGCGAATGGCAACACCGTCTGGATGGCGGAAGAGTACAAGAAAGCTGCCGAGGCAGCAGGCCACAAAGTGACACTGGTAAACGTCGCTAAGAAAAAGATTGCAGGCTGCCTGGCCTGCGAATACTGCCACGGCAAGGGCAATGGCGCCTGCATACAGCAGGACGACATGCAGGAGCTTTACCCCCTGATGAACGAAGCCGAGGCACTGGTGCTGGCAGCACCCATTTACTACTTCACGCTCTGTGCCCAGATACAGGCGCCCGTCCAGCGCATGTACTGCGTCAACAAGCCCGCCAAGGTAAAGAAAATGGCTCTGCTCGTGTCGTCCTATTCGCCAGGCGTCTATGACGGCGCCACAGCCGAGTTCCGCGACATCTGCAACTACTGGAGCGTAGAAAACATGGGCTTCGTCACTGCCAAGATCGACGAGCAGAAAACGGAGGAAACCAAGCAGAAAGTGATAGACCTTGCCGGCAAACTGTAAGGCCAACAACGGTACAATCCGTTCTTAATAACAAAAAGTGAGGGAACCATATCAAGTGTATAGTTCCCTCTATTTATTTGGCTTCGGGGTGGCCCAAGCCTGTGCGGGGATGCTGCATGATGTCCATCAGAATCTTCGTCGCCTTCTTGAAAAGCTGTGGGTTGGATTTCTTCCACTTGCGTAGCGTCCGGTCAGCCTCCCTGGAATACTCAATCGTGTAGATCATAGGCTGTCGAAATATCGCTGCATCTCCTCTGGGGTGCTACACTTGATGGTTTCACCCTTGGCATGTTCACGACGAGCCTTGTTGATAGAGTGGCGCATGGCAGGGGTAATGGTGCGGTCGTCGCTGATAGTGGCCACGTGTACGGAGGCAATGCCACGAATGAGCTTCAAGGCCTTGCGGATGTCGGACACCGCAGCGTCCGACTCCAGCGTCACTATCATTTGGGATGCCTGTGGTAATGTTGCCATAATAAATACGTTTTTATGTGAATTTTCGGCTGCAAAGTTACGACAAATTCCCCAATCCTCCAAGGCTTTTGGGGGGAAATAAATATCCGTTTGTCTCAGCGTGTCAAAGGAACGCGAGACTAAACGAAAACGCCGATGTTCTCTGTCGTGAGAATCTCGGCGAATATTCTTGTATTTCTCGGCAGGTGTGGGCTCAGTCGATGATGGTCTGCGCCCAGAGGGGAATGTCGTCTGTGTAGCGCTTGAAGGGCTTGCCGTCGATAGTGCGGTAAAGCAGACGAGGCAGCTGGTTATCTACGGAGTTGTCGTAAATGTAGGCGCGATCAACGAAGGTGATGGCTTTTGCCGCATTGGCGAGCGACTTGTAGTAGCGCGTGATGATTTTCGAAATGGGCACCTCATGGCCGCCGTTCATGTAGCGCTGCGTGATGCGGGCCACATTGATGGTGGGATCAGAAGTGCAGACGTAGAACAGCTGGATGAAGAAACCTGCATCCTTGGCCTTGCGGAGGAACTCCAGTTTCTCTACGGACGAAAATACAGTCTCGAAAACGAAGTCGCGGCCTTGCTCCAGACAGTCGTAACGTTGCCGCGTGGCCACCTCGGCAGCCTTCAGTACAGCTTCGGGAGAATTCCAGTTGCCGAAGACTTCCTGCGCGATGTTGTCGGGATTGATGTACAGGCTGTCAGCCGTCCACTCGTTTTCAAGCAGCTGGATGGTGGTTGTCGTCTTGCCCGAGCCGTTGGGCCCTGCGACGATGCAGAGCGTGGGTCTTCTTGTTGTCATATCGCCATCTTACGTTTCCACTCTTTTATTTCGTCGGCTACGGCCTGGAGTCTTCTGCGTTTCTCGGCTTCAGCCTTTGCTTTCGACTCACGGGCAGCCTGAGCCACCTTCTCCATCAGAGCCTGAAGCACCTCGTCGGTAGGGTCCTCAAAGCTTGTCAGTTTGTACGTGTCGATGCTCATAATCTTCTTACGTTTGGTGATTACGGCGCAAAGTTACGACAAATTCCCCAATCCTCCAAGGCTTTTTGGGGGAAATAAATATCCGTTTGTCTCAGTATGTCAAGCAACACTGTGCGCTATATACTTTTTATATTATATCGCGCTGGCGGACGGGTTATAGATTCTTGACCAGCTGTTGGAATTGAATGCGGAATTTTTCGTGTTGATGCTTGCTGGAGCGGTAACGCCGGCAGGATGTGCATAGCTGTCGGGGAAGATGACCAGGCCAGTCTTTTTGTTCACAATCGCCTTGCAGTAACGGTCTCCGGTGCGCGTGTTCAGCGCATGTACTGCGTCAACAAGCCCGCCAAGGTAAAGAAAATGGCTCTGCTCATGTCATCCTATTCCCCCAACGTCTATGACGGTGCCACCGCCGAGTTCCGCGACATCTGCAACTACTGGCAGGTTGAGAACATGGGCCTTGTCTCTGCCAAGATCGACGAGCAGAAGACCGAGGAAACCAAGCAGAAAGTAGTAGCTCTTGCTGGCAAACTATAAGGAACTCAACTTTCGCAAGTAATTAAAGAACCACAGATTACAACCACAGATTTGGCTACGCCGAGCTAAATCTGTGGTTATAAAAAGCGTAAATATGAAACGTTTACTAACCATTGTGGCAGCAGTTTTTTCTTTGCTGTCATGTAAAAGCAACACAAGCGACATGAATACAATTTATGAATTTAATGCCCTTTCCAACAAGGGCAAGGAAGTGAACTTCGCCGACTACAAAGGCAAGGTTCTGCTCATCGTCAACACCGCCTCCAAGTGCGGTTTCACTCCCCAGTACGACGGTCTGGAGGCTCTTTACCAGAAATACAAGGATCAGGGGCTTGTCGTCATCGGATTCCCCTGCGACCAGTTCGGCCATCAGGAGCCAGGCACCGACGAGCAGATTGAGGAATTTTGTCGTCTGAACCACGGTGTAACCTTCCCGCTGATGAAGAAGATAGAGGTCAACGGTGAGAATGCCCATCCCATCTACAACTGGCTGAAGAGTCAGGCAGGTTTTGCAGGTTTCAACCCAGAACACCCGCTCACGAAAGTCCTGGACGGAATGTTCTCAAAGGCAGACCCCGACTACGCCAAGAAACCTGACATTAAGTGGAACTTCACCAAGTTCCTCATCAGCAAAGAGGGCAAGGTCGTCAGCCGTTTCGAGCCTACGGTAGAGCCGCAGGAAATGGAACAGAGCATCGAGCAAGAACTCAGCAAGTAGAACGAGGATGTCTCATACTTAACCACAACGGATTACACGGATTTTTCAAATCGAACTCATTAGAATCCCCCGCACCGCGAATGGCTGTGCGGGGGATGATGTTTTCGGAGGAAAGGAGAAGGATAAGCCAATCAAGGAACTCAGGAATAGTCCTATGAGTCCCTGAAGTCCTTAGACTAATAAATTCTACGGAGAAACGGAGATAAGGAGAAGAAAAAGGTAAAATGGTGCATTTTCGCTCGCTTTTCCTATAAATTTGTCACTAATTTCGTGTGACCACAATTTATTTCCTATAAATTGCTTACCTTTGCAGCCGAAAATTCACTTAACTTTTTAAAAACACAAAATGATGAAGAAAAATTACGAGAAACCGACGATGCAAATCGTCCAGTTACAACAACAATGCCACATCCTCTCAAGGAGCAGTGGCGTAGGAGCCATGCGCAGCGGCTATGGTGCTGCGAACACCGACACATGGGGCAATGAAGAGTAGGGAGGATACGACAATGAAGAAGTTTATGACAGACATCAAGATGCTGGCAGCCCTGTTCATTGCAGGAGTCGCCATGACCGCCTGCTCAAGCGACGACAACTTCGAGCAGCCCGCAGAACCCACGACACCGAAGACCTGCACGCTCACCGTGAACGCCACGAAGGGTGACGATGCCACGACCCGCGCTCTGGCGCTTGACGAGAGCGGAGTAAAGAACGAACTCAATGCCACATGGACGGCGGGCGACAAAGTGGTCGTCTATTATATGCATCCACGGGGCATGGGCGAGGAAGAGATAATGTACACTCCGACGCAAATCGGCACGCTGGAAGCCCAGAGTTCCGGCGAATCGACCACGTTCACGGGCGAGATCACGACCACAGGCATCACCATCGGAGGCGTGTTCGGCGGTTCGTCCGAGACCCACGACCTCACGACGGGCGACAAGCTCTACCTGTCGTATAGCGGCACGCTGGGCGAAGGACTTCAGCCTTTCAGCCAAAAGCAGGACGGCTCGCTCCAGACGCTGGCCAACTATTTTGACTACGCCGGTGCCGATGTGACAGTGAGCAGCGTCAGCGGCTCGACGGTGTCCATCAACGAAGCATCCGCTCAATTCGAGAACCTCTCGTACATCGTCCGCTTCACGCTGAAAGACAAGGCAGGCAACGCCATCAGTCCCTCGAAGCTCGTCATCCAGTGTCAGACCACAGGAGAGTACCCTGTGGTAGCGACAGCCAATATCGACATCCCCGACGCCACCTACACGGCTAACGGTGCGGGCGTGGTCTTCGTGCAGTTGCCCCAAACCAATCAAACCACGGGATTCTCCGGCAACATCACCCTGACCGCCAGCGTCGGCAACGATACCTACACCTATACGAAGTCGGGTGTGACCTTCACCAACGGCAAATACTACGAGATTACCGTGAAGATGCTGAAGCAGGCTGCCACAGGCCATGCCCTCTCGGAATCTGCCGTGGGCGAGGTAGTGGGTTCCGACGGAAAAGCCTACGCCGTGGCCGACAAGGACAATCTGCCTACGGGCGTGACCGCTGTCGCTATGGTGGCCTATAAGAATGAAACGGGCGGCCTGGCTATCTCACTAACGGATGCCATCGGATATTCAGTTAACTTCAGTCAAGCAACAGGTACGTATGTTATCCCTACATGGGCTGCAGCTCATCCCATTACTGGAGGCGAATGGCGACTGCCTTCTGCGGAAGACTGGCAGTACATGATGTGGGGCAGCTATAACCAAGATCGGGGTTCAGAAAGTATAAGCACCTTCCAGACAAACCTCGGCGCTGTAGGTGAAGCCCTGGTGAATGATGGCTATTACTGGACGAGCACAGTAGTGAATGATGCCAATGCAAAGGCCGTTTACTACAAAGATGGTTTAGCCCATATTTATGATGTGTCAAAGGCAAACAATTGGCACATCCGCGCCTGTCTCGCTTTCTGATTTTTTTGACATAAAAAAATAATTCGTGTAAAAAAGAAACGTATCATTAAAATCAACACAAAATAATGAACAAAAAACATTACGAGAAACCGACGATGCAAATCGTCCAGTTGCAACACACACAGATGCTGATGGCCAGCGGAGTGGGAGCCATGCGCAGCGGCTATGGTACTGCGAACACCGACACATGGGGCAATGAAGAATAAGGAAGGCACGACAATGAAGAAGTTTATGACAGACATCAAGACCATGGCTGCCCTGTTCATTGCAGGAGTCGCCATGACCGCCTGCTCAAGCGACGACAACTTCGAGCAGCAGCCCGAGAACCCCGCACAGAAAACTTACACCATGACCGTCAACGCCTCGAAGGGAGACGATGCCATGACCCGCGCCTTGGCGCTTGACGAGAGCGGAGAAAAGAACGTGCTCAACGCCACATGGACGGAGGGCGAGGTAATATTAGTCTATCAGAATGGATCGAAGATTGGCACGCTGACCGCTGCCGCCAGCTCCACCGCAGAGACCACGCTCAGCGGAACGCTCGACGCTCCAGACGCAACCCAAGAATTGACATTCCATTTCCATACGGCTGATAACCCCAGTTACAGCGGTCAGGACGGCACGCTGACTAAGATTGCCTCAACGTATGATTTCTGTGCGCCCGCCACCGTCGCCAAAGGTAGCTTTACGGTCGATGCCGTGAACCACAAGGTTGCCGTTCCCGATGGCATCTCTTTCGGCGCCAACAAGCAGGCTATCGTGAAGTTCGCCTTTGTGGAAAAGGCTGACAATACCATCAAGCTCAGCCCAAGCACAATAATTGCGTCCTTGGATGTCAGTCCTTCCGCTCCTGCATATACTATGATACAATCAGGGGCAGCGAGTGCGGGAGTAACACTCCCTTATGAGAACAATATCACCATTCCTGCTGCAACATACACAGAGAATGGCGAAGGTGTCATCTATCTCGCTATTCCCGATAAACTGGAAGCTATACCGATATTAAAGAACTATTTTGACTTCACCCTTACCGCCACCGTTGGCTCCGACACCTACAAGTTGACCAAGAGCGGTTTCCCATTCGAGAATGGAAAATACTACGAGATTACCGCGAAGATGACGAAGCAGGCTTCTGCCACTTCCTCTGCCACCACCGAGTAGGTACTCCCGCTCGGAAAAAACTCAAATAAATTTGTTTTTTTCACTCACTTAATCTTACCTTTGCAGCCGAAACATTAAAATCAGCGTAAAATATGGAAACAACAACGAGAAGAAGGCCCTCCAGAAGGAGGAAGAAGCTCACTCCCGAAGAGAGGAGAGCCATCAACGCAACCATCGTGCCGCAGAACAGAAGTATGAAGGCCATCGTTGAGCATCAAGGTGAAGTGTGGATAAAGGATCCTATGTTATTGCTATGAGATACCTGCTTGACACTTGCATTTACATCTATCTGAGCATCTATAACGAGAAGTAGGCTTGACACCAGATTTTATTAAACAACGGATTTAACGGATTTAGGAGGCAATATTTGGTGCCCATCCATCCGTTAAATCCGTTAAATCGTTCCGCAGGAACTTGTGGATAAAACATATCGCTGCGCGATGATTTAACGGATTCAACGGATTTAGGAGGCAATATTTGAAGACAATCCCATCCGTTAAATCCGTCAAATCCGTTGTATTACTTCACCAGAATCTTCTTCGTCGTGCCATCGGAATACTTCACGATGTTCACGCCAGGACGGAGTTCGTACTGCTGCACACCGCTCAGGTTGTAGAT
>CADCLN010000031.1 GCA_902802265.1 uncultured Bacteroidales bacterium
TCCTGCAATACCTTTACAGTTATTTAACATAATCCTGTTTTGCACCCGAATGTTGCAATGCTGCAATGTTGCAATGTTGCAGCGGAATTTGCGAAAAAAAGCGCTTAACATTTGCCGAATTGTCGCACTACTGGTAAAGAATTACCATACTGCATGTAAAGAATACAATATAGTATGATATATATGTGACTAAACACACTCGTGTGTAAGAAGTATTTTTATTATATACATAGGGCAAAGAAAAAACTGCTTGCAACATTGCAACATTGCAACATTGCAACAATTTGTCTGTAAAAAACGTTTTGTTTTCATGCGCAGTTCAATGTTGCAATGTTGCAATGTTGCAATGTTGCAAGCGTTTTTTTGGGGTCAAATTTAGTAGGGAAACGAGGCTGCTTTTCGGGAAGTGACCTCATTTTTTGTTCTATGCTTACCGAAGATGAGCATAGCCTTGACTGTTTCAATGAGGACGATGCTGGTTTCCCTAACAATCATGATTTTCTTCTTGAAAACCTGCTGCTTAACAATCTTAACGTGGATAACAAAGGCAATTTTCCGATTTTTGGCATTTGGAATCTGCGCAGATTGAAATGATGGAGTCCTAACAAGACTCGTCAGCACAGTATGAACTTATGTTGTTTTGCGAATAACTAAAGTGAATACCAACAGAAATGTGAATCCATTATGTGGCATTTTGCGGTAATTTCAAAGAAAATGTAGGACTATCCATAACTTTCTTTTAATAACAGTCGTTACTTTCATAAATTTTTGATACCTTTGCACCATATTATTATAAATTGCAATATTATGGCTAATCTCAATCGAATTAAACTCGTTTTGGTTGAAAAGGCAAAACTGGCAAATGGCTTGCAGACGAACTTGGTGTGACAAAAGATATACAAAACGTCATCGATTGTTTTAAGACGGTAGAAAATGACATTGATTCTTTTACAAAGGATCTTGTCTCAAATGATGTGTTAGCTGCCGTTCGTCCACATATTGAAAGGCATGGATACAAAGTGGAAAGGGGTAAGAGTAACGAGGAGAAAATTGACGTACCTGTTTTGTTCGGTCAGGATAACCAGATTGACAAATCGTTCTATGCAGATGCTTTAAGCCCTGATGGTAAAATTGTGATAGAAGTTGAAGCGGGGCAAGCGACAGAAAATCATCGCTTCTTGAAAGACATATTTGAAGCATGTATGATGTTTGACGTAGAATATCTCGTGCTTGCTGTAAGGAATATTTACAGAAAGCATGATGATTTTCAACGCGTATTCACATTTCTCGAAACATTATACATTTCAAATCGTTTACAATTACCCCTAAAAGGAATACTACTTATCGGATACTAATGGGTAAATACTTTGTTACAACAGAATTCCTTTATAGGTCAACTACTGAAATTATGGCAGATTCGGCAGAGCAAGCAAAAGAGATTTGGGAGGCTATGTCCATAGAAAAAGTTGTCGGCAAGAAAAATGTAGACATTAGAGAGTTAGAAGAGGGTATTGTAATAGCAATAGATAAAGAGGCATGACTCGGGAAGAAGCCATAGCTGCAGGCATGGAGGTGCACGAGATACAGCACTCGATGAAGAGGCGCACCCCATGGCATGACTATAGCCGCAAGGGAACATATATGCTGACCCTTGTGGTGAGAGAACGCATGGTGTTATTGGGCACGTTGAGGGGATGTCTAGATGGCCATGTGATGCCTTATGTGGAACTCTCTGCCCTCGGAAATGCGATTGTTAAGGAAGAGCAGAAGAAGATAAATCTATTTTACCCTCTGGTGGAGGTGTGGAAACTGTGCATTATGCCAGACCACTTGCACATGATTGTGAGGATCAAAGAGAACATGGGGGAGAATGAGCATCTAGGGAAAGTAGTGGCTGGATTCAAATCGGGATGCAACAATGTATATTGGAAATTGTTTAATTTGAACAAACCACCCAGGCAAGGCTTGTTTGAGAAAGGCTATTGCGACAAGATTCTCATGCACGAAGGACAGTTGGACAATTGGAAACACTATCTTGATGATAATCCTCGCCGATTGATGATGAAACGTCAGAACCCGGAACTGTTCTCCGTACTAACAGGGATGGAGGTGGCAGGTGAGCAATGTCAGGTAGTAGGTAATAGATTCCTGCTGGACATTCCCGACAAAGTTGCTGTCATTGTTCACAGGCGCTATACGGACGAAGAAAATGCCCGGATGAGAGAGGAATGGCTGGCATGTGGCGAACGCGGTGGGGTGCTTGTCAGTGCAGCCGTCTCGCCAAAGGAAAAGGATGTGCTGCGGGAAGCGATGAACCGAGGATACAACATCATCCTGCTTAGGGAGAATGGCTTCCCGAAACTGTACAAGCCCTCAGGTGAGGCTTTTGATGCTTGTGCCAAGGGGGTGCTGTTGCAGATAAGCCCTTGGGATTTTCATTACGAGAGACGGGTGATTACGAGAGAGCAATGCTTCCACCTAAATGCAATGGCGGAAAGGATTGTTGATAACGGATAGAAATGACACGCTTTTCAAGCGGCTAAACCGCTTGGGACAGTAGTGGAAGTGTTACAGTCCACGTCAGTTTTGCTGACGTCATATTCAAACTTCGGCGATGCCAAGTACATGACTGCGATTGTATAGAAGAAGGCTTTTGCCGACCAAATGAATATCTCAAAAGAAGAGAAAAATCAGGTTCAGCAATCTATCAAACAAGTTCCTATTATCAAAATTGCAGAAAAATATCCAAGACACATTGTCAACAATACCAATCTTGTATTTGTCAAAGATATAACAGGGCTTGAATTGGATAAACGAGTGCTTATCAGTCTTGTAAAGCCAGACAATATTGAACACTACGTTGATCATTCTGCAAAGATATATTATACAGGCAAGAAGTTCCCTACAACTGTAGCTCTAAATAAGTTGTATTACTTTATGCCGTATATAAAAGGCTTGGGAGTGCGCGACTTGTATCTCATAAAGATTGCAAGAGTCGGTACTAAGCAAGAGGTTCATCCTGAATGTGAAGATAATGACTTCAGACTCGTATTTGAAATTCAGTATGTAAAACAGTTGTTTGAGGGGTACCGCCCCATACACCTAAACATTTGGAGAACATTTACTGACACAACCATGGACTCATTGTTAAAAATGAACGAGATAGAGGAAGTTATATAATCTTTGAATGGTAGAATAAAAGAACAATGCAAAAAGATTATGAACAATGATGAATTAGACAATTGACAACTAAACGAAGAAACCCACTGATTTTCAGCATCAATGCCGATTGTCAGTGGGTTAATTGTTCCTAAAATGATACTCACAAAACATTTTGGGAACATTAGATGAGTAAAACCAGTTGAGCCTTTTGCCAACCATTATGGATGGTTAAATATCACGTCGATATTACCCCCCCGAATGTTGCAATGTTGCAATGTTGCAATGTTGCAAGCAGTTTTTCGGGACGGATGGGCTGGGCTTTTTCCCCTCACTTCTTCCCTTTCTTCTGGATGCGTAGAACACCGACGGAGTAGCAGGGGAGGGTGAGGGAGAACGACTTGTCGATGTTGACAGAGGTGGTTTCGTTGGTGTCCCACTGGCGTTTGTTGTTGGGCTTTTCTGCGCAGCTGAGCAGGGTGAACTGGGCGGCAGGGTTGTAGGCTGCGAGGTCGAAGTCTGTGCCCAAGTTTATGGTGACTTTGTTCTCTTTGGCTACAATGCTGACCAGTTTGATGATGATGTCACCCGTCTTTGAGTCGATGACGACGGAGTTTTTGACACGTTGGTCGAGGTCGAGCGGTGTGTAGAGGTCGTCATAGCCGTTGTATTTGGCTTGCAGATTAGAAAAAACATACTCGTCACCCGCATTCTGACCGAAAGCGCGGTGAACAAAGTAGTTGCAAGAGGGTTTCAGCTCGGTGTTGTTAAAGTAAATCAGGTCGGGATTCCAGTTGGTATGTCCCTCCTTTGCCAACAGCGGAGCATAACTTGACATCACGACCACGTCGGCATTGCGTTCCACGTTGGTGAGGTAGAGTGCTTCCACGAGAGCGTTGGTGATGTAGTTGCCTTTCGATGCCCATTCACCGAGATAGACTTTGGTGCCAGTTCGACTGTAGTTGTCGTAGAAATCCTGATGGTGGAAGTACCAGCCAGGCGAGTTGTAGTAGTGTTCATCCACAATCTCGATGTTGTTTTCCTTGGCACACTTCCAGCCGTATTCGTAGTCGCTGCCTTCCCAGAAAGGACCCACGGTGCCCACGATGGTGATTTCGGGATGCACTTTCTTGATGCCTTCGATGAGGAAGAGGTAACGCTTCAGGAAGGTGTCGCTGATGAGGTCTTCGTTGCCAATGCCCAGATACTTCATGTTGAAGGGCTTGGGGTGTCCTGCTTCGGCACGCAGTTTTGCCAAAGGACTGGTCTTGGCATCACCGTTAGCCCATTCGATGAGGTCAAGAAGTTCTTGTAAGTAGCTCTCCATGGTGAGCGGCTTTCCATTGTATAAATAAGGTGAGGGGTTGCCGTTCAAATCTTTTTCAAACGGAATGCCTCCTTGCTGACCGTTGCCGCCCTTCCATGAGTTTTGGCAAGGCACACCTGCTGCCAATACGGGCAGAGGTTCAGCACCGATGTCTTCGCAGTATTGGAAGTATTCGTAGAATCCCAGTCCGCGTGTCTGGTGGTAGTTCCAGATGTTCATGTCGGGCTGACGTTCCCACAGCGGACCGACTGTGGCCTGCCAGTGGTAGATGTTGTCGATGCCTTGTCCGTGAGTGGCACAACCGCCAGGGAAACGCACAAAGCGAGGATGCAAGTCGGCAATGAGTTGTGCAAGGTCCTTGCGCAGTCCGTTCTTGCGCCCCTTGAATGTGTCCTGTGGAAAGAGGCTGATGAAGTCGATGTCAACGGTTCCTTTTTCCAATGGCTCTATGACGAGCACGGCATTTGTTGCATCGGCATTTGGGGTGAACACCGTTTTGAGTTGCTTCCAGCTCTTTTGCCTGGTTGAGAATGTAGCAGAAGCCAGAGTTTTGCCATCTGCCACAAGGCTCAGTTTTATCTTGCCTATACCACGCAGGAAGAAACTGAAGTCGTACTTGGCTTTGGCTTTCAACGGAATGCCATCGAAACCTTCGTTGATAAGCTGGGCACCAAGCGTAGAAGTGTTCAGCGTCGTGTAGTGCTTGTTATTCGAGTGGATAGGGTCAGCCGTGTTGATGGTCCATTCTGTGCCGTTGCCTTCCAGTTTCCATGCTGTTTGTGCATTCCAACCTTTGTGGTCGTCAGCGGTGTATTCAAAGTCGCGGTTCTGAACGAGTTCGGCATACAGTCCACCGTCGGCAGCATAGCTGATGTCCTCAAAGAAGATGCCGTAGAGGTTCGGCGAAATGGCTTTACGGTCGGCAAAGTCGATGTCAATGGTCGTGGCAAAGTCTTTGGCGAGTTTTGAGATGTAGTCGCTGCTGATGATGTTCTCCTTTTCGTTTTGGGCATTCAGTCTGGCTAGCTTGGCACGTTGGAGCAGCATTTCGAGGTCGCGGTAAGGAATGCGCAACACGTTGTTTTTGCTGACAATGGCGAGTTTAGCCTTCTCTTTCTCAAAGTCGGCAGCAGAGAGTGTGGGGTAGTCCTGTGGCTTCCAAAGGTAGAGGTTTTCCGATTCGGTCACAGCCACTTGCGGATGGTTGGGGTTGGGAATGAACTCGGCATAGTATTTCTTTCCGTCGTAGCGGAGCACGACGTTGTGCAGTTTCTTTTCACTGCCCCAGGGTCCATAGTCGCTGCTGAAAATGGTGTAGGGAACGTGTGTCCAGTGCTTCTGGTCGATGGAGTAGTCCAGTTGCACGGGGGATGTCCCTGCACGGTAGGCGGGACGGATATAGACGGAGTCGGGGGTGTTGGCGGTGGCGGTGATAAAATGAAGAATGAAGAATGAAGAATAAAGAATCTTCTGGAAATGAGGGATATGGTACATAGTATGAATGAGGAATTTTTAGTTAGTCTGCTTCGCAGAGAAATTTTTCAAATCTTTCAAATCTTTCAAATCTTTCAAATCTTTTGCTCTTATATTTTTTGATTTGTACGATTTGAAAGATTTGGCTTCGCCGAGCTAAAGGTTCTGCCCGTTAGGGCACTCTTTGTAAGTGGAACTTATTCCGTTACGTTCAGGGTGCAACTGACGCTGCCCATTGGGGCGGTGTCGAGATAGGCCCTGTCTCCGGCGTAGGCGGCTATCATCTTTGCTGAAACCGTCAGCGTGAAGATACCTGCTGTGTCGGGGGATTGGAACTTTTCGCTGAATGAACCTACTGGCGCATATCGGTTGGTCTCTCCTGCGGCAAGAACCTTGCCGTTCTGTCCGGTGACGGAAAACCTGTAGGTGCCACCGATGTTTTCGCCATGGTCTTTGAACGACACGGTGTAGGTGACTGCCTCCTTCTTCCCGTAAGCGGTTTTGTCGGTGACGACCTTGTCAAACGTGGGAGCCGCGGAGGATTTCTTGTCTTCCTTGCAGTTTGTCAGCATGATACTGACCGTCAGCAGGGACGTAATGGTTAGAATGTTCGTTTTTTTCATCTTTCTTTTCTTAGTTTTGTGTTTTGTGGGCAAAGGTAGGAAAAAATGAAGAATGATGAATGAAGAATGAAGAATATTTTTATAAAAAATAGTAAAATGGTAAATGGTAAATGGTAAATTATCCTTATCTTTGCGCCCAAATTAGCAAAAATAAATCTGTAAGAATTGTAAATAAAGCCATGTTTAGCGGAATAGTAGAAGAATTTGCAACGGTTGTTGCCATAGAGAAAGAACAGGAGAATGTGCATTTTACCTTGACGTGCTCCTTTGTGGATGAACTGAAGATAGACCAGAGCGTGGCACACAATGGTGTCTGCCTGACGGTGGTGAAAATCTTTGACGGGAAGTATGTGGTCACCGCCATGAAGGAAACTCTGATCAAGTCCAACCTCGGCGACCTGAAGGTGGGCGACAAGGTGAATGTGGAGCGCAGCATGCTGATGAACGGCAGGCTCGACGGACACATTGTGCAGGGACATGTGGACCAAACGGCTGTCTGCACCGAGAAGGTGGACCAGCAGGGGTCTTATACCTTCACGTTCCAGTACGTTTTCGACCGCGAAATGGCACGCAAGGGCTACCTTACGGTGGACAAGGGCAGCGTGACGGTCAACGGCGTCAGTCTCACGGTGTGCAACAGTCGGGACGATTCCTTCCAAGTGAATATCATTCCCTACACCTACGACAACACGAATTTTCACCAGATAGAGGTGGGTAGCCGTGTGAACCTGGAATTTGACATTATCGGAAAATATATAGCAAGATTACAAACCATTTAACCCCAACTATTTCGTTATGAAGAAAATCCTACTAACCATCTCCATGGTCTTCCTCACATTGGCAGCCGTGGCGCAAAGCGTCAGCGTGACATGGACACTGAGCGACAAAGACAACCTCGGTCTGGCACAAGTGACAGGCGACAATGCCTACCTGAGCGACAGTTTTACTCTGGGCAGTAACATCGGGGCTACTGCCACCATGACGGGGACCAATGCCGACAGCGGCTACGAAGCCGTCAGTTACGACCCCTACTTCACCACCTTTACTCCCAAGACCCGTGTGACGGGCAAGACGGCTGGACACTGCATCCAGATGACCGTCACTCCGCAGACGGGGCACAGTTTCAAACCCACGAGCATCTCCTTCGACGCCGCCAAGGTGGGTACGGACGGAGGCAATGTGGATGTTTACTACCAGCTGGGCACGGCAAGCAACGTCGGTCTGGCTACAGCCCTCTCCCCGCTGCGCAACAAGATTACGAGCAGCAACTCCACGGGCTTTTCACACTACGAATATTCCCTGGGCGATGTCATTGTCAAGGGGCAGTCCTTCAGTTTATACTTATATATATATAACCTGAACGGTACCGACACCGAGAATCCCAAAGCCATCGGTTTCCGCAATGTGAACATCACCGGAAAGATGGACGAACAGGTGTTCGACGTCAGCCACTACCTCTCTGCCTTTACCTGCAACGGTCAGACTTCTGCCGATGCAGCCCATTCCATTGACCTCTACGACGTTACCAAGAACCTGAAGAATGGCGGACTGGCTTCCTACACCACCAAACTCTATGGCGACCCCACCGACTTCGAGGCGGTTTGCAACGACGGCTACACAGCCACCGTGGACTACTCCGGACACGTGGCTACCGTGAAAATCTACAGCGGCAGCGAACAGGTGTTTTACTTCGAAACGATGTTCACCGTGACCAACCGTCAGCCCAAACCTGCTTCCACGCCGCTGAAACGTGGACTGATGGCAGTCAGCCTGAAGGGGGCAGGCATGGGCTCTGGCAACCTGGTGAGCTGGCGACACCGTGAAGCCGACGGCTACGGCGTGAAGTACAAGCTCTACTACGGCACCAGCGCCAACCCCACGCTGAAGTTGAACAGCGGAAAATATATCACCGACAAAACCAATTTCCTCCACACCACGGGCACAACCAACCATCGCTACAAGCTGGAGGTCTATGACAAGTACGGCAATCTGCTCGAAACCGAAATCTCCGAGAAGGCATGGGAGAACCAGACCAAGAATGTTACGCTGGCTGCCGCTCCGGTGGATTTGCGCAATGGGGCCACCTATACACCCAACGATGCGTCGTTCTGCGACATGGACGGCGATGGTGAGTACGAAATCATCCTGAAGTGGCGACCCTCGAATGAGAAGGATGCTGCCAGCAGCGGCACTACCTCCCAGGCTGTGTATGACTGCTACAAACTGGACGGCACGCAGCTTTGGCGCATTCAGACGGGTTACAACATGTTCAACAGTGCCCACACCACACCTTTCATTGCATGGGATTTCGATGGTGACGGCTATGGAGAGTTTATGTGCAAGACAGCCCCTGGAGCCATCGACGGCGAGGGCAACTACGTCATCATGGATGGCGACGACCCCAACGCCAACTGGCTCAACAGCCGTGGAAAGCAGGTGAGCGGTCCCGAATACATTACCGTTTTCGACGGCAGGACAGGTGCTGAAATCTCCACCATTCCTTATCATACAGCCTACGGCGACGTCAGCACCAGCATCTGGGGCGACAGCGATCAGAACCGTTCCGAGCGTTACCTCGCTGCCATTGCCTGGCTCGACGGACCCGACAAGAACCCCAGCCCCATCTTTGCCCGTGGCTACTACAGCGGAGCGTTTGTCGCAGCCTACGACTTCGACGGCGTACAGCTGAAGGAACGCTGGGTCAGCCGCAACACCAGCAGCGGAAAGGGACTTTGGGGCGAAGGTGCACACTCCATCACCGTGGGCGATTGTGATGGTGACGGCAAACAGGAAATTGTCTATGGTTCTGCCGCACTCGACCACGACGGCAGTCTGCTCTATCGCACCGGACTGGGTCACGGCGATGCCCTCCATCTCAGCGACTTCGTTCCCGAACACGCTGGGCAGGAGGTCTTCATGGTACACGAGAAAAAGCCTTATGGCTACGACCTGCGCGATGCCAAGACGGGTGAACGTCTGCTCTACAAGACTGCCAGCGGCGACACAGGCCGTGGACTGGCTGCCCACTTCGACTCGTCTTCTCCCCACTCACAGTTCATCTACAGCGCAGCGGCTGGCATGTACGACTGCCTCGACGGTTCCGAGATAGCCTCCAGCTGGGCTATCGGCAACAGCGGTGCAGGCATCAACTGCCGCATCTATTGGGATGGCGACCTCTACGACGAGTTCTTCGACAAGAGCATCATTGCCCACTGGAACCCCACCGGCAAGGCTTTCGACCGCTACACTTTCAACGGCGGCAACTACCTCTGGGGCGAACTGAACAACGGCAGCAAAAACAACCCCTGTGTCATGGGTGACCTTCTGGGCGACTGGCGCGAGGAAATCGTGACGTGGAGCAATACCGACATGGACAAGACAAAAGACAGCAACGGCTATCCTATCTATACCTGCCGAGGCAATTTCTACCTCTGCATCTGTGCCACAAGCTTCACTTCGGACTACCGCATTCCGCACCTGATGGACGACCCAGACTACCGTGCACAGGTGATTCTTCAAAACAGCGTTTACAACCAGCCGCCGCACCTCAGCTGCGACCCCTCTGTGAAGTATGCCGGCAATCCCAACCAGGCACAGCAGGAAGACCTCGACCCCGAGGACGAACCCGAACCACTGCCCGAATTCACATGGACAGAGCAGTTCAGGATTGACTTCGAAGACGAAGACTACAGCATGTTCACCTTCGACAACGCAGCCAACATCACCCAGAGCATCACCACCGAAGCCAACGGCACGAAGTCCTACGACATCTATGCTGAGCGTACCCGCACCGTCAGCCTCAATCTCTCCGACGTAGATCTTGGCAGCTACGACGCCTATAAGTTTGAATTCGACTGGGGTACAGGCGGTTCCAACATGGAAGCCTCCACACTCACCGTCCGTGCCGACAGCGTAGATCAGCCGCTGCTTACCATCACCGTTCCCGAAGGCTATGCCACCATTACCTTCAATGCCGGTGAACAAACCCTGGCCACCTACGACAACGGCCGTCCCCTTTCCGTACCCAACTCTCTCTTCCACATTCAGTTTGTGGGAATCGACAACGGACTTTACCTGACCATCACAAAGGATGGTGTCACCTATGTTGACAACGTGAAGGTATGCGACACACCAGCCAGGATTACGGGCATCACCGAACTGCTGGGTCGTGCCTACAACCACACCGTCTTCGACAACATCCTGTTCAGCACCTACCAGACACCCGAACCACAGCCCGAGATAGTCTGGACTTCAAAACTCAACATCGACTTCGAAGACGAAGACTACAGCATGTTCACCTTCGACAACGCAGCCAACATCACCCAAAGCATCACGACCGAAGCCAACGGTACGAAGTCCTACGACATCTATGCTGAGCGCACCCGCACCGTCAGCCTCCCGCTCGCCAACCTTGACCTTGGCAGCTATGACCTCTACACATTCGAGTTCGACTGGGGCACAGGCGGTTCCAATACCGAAGCCTCCACACTCATCGTTCATGGCGACAGTGTAGATCAACTGCTCACGGTCAACATCCCCGAAGGCTATGCCACCATTACCTTCGTGGCAGGTGGCGACACCCTCGGTTCCGGCTACAACGGTCGTCCCCTTTCCGTGCCCAATGCCCTCTTCCACTTCCAGTTCGTCGGCAGCGAGGCAGGAGTCTATCTTACCATTACCAGGGGAGACGAAACCTACGTTGACAGCGTGAAAATCTGCCCGACGATGGACAAGGTTACAGGCATCACCAACAAGCTCGGTCGCAGCTACAACCACACCGTCTTCGACAACATCCAGTACAAAGTCCGTGCAGTCGAGACCCCCGACATTCCAGAACCACAACCCGTTCTTGGCGATGTTGACGGCGACGGCTTCGTCACCGTTTCCGACATCACCCTGCTCATCAGCATCTATCTTGGCGAAGAGTCCGAAGTCTATATTCCTGGCTCAGGTGACCTTGACAGCGACCAGCGCATCACCGTGACCGACATCACCCTGCTCATCGACATCTACCTTGCTGGCGAACAGCAATAGTTTCCAATGCATCCCTTCCCCACGGGCCAGGACGCACAACACCCAAAGCCTTTTGCCTGCACCTCTCCACAGGCGAAAGGCTTTTTTTTGCACGGTAACCCACCAAAAAGGAAAATGATGTTCGCTACATCTGCATACGCTCAAGGAAAGTTCCACGGTTCCACGGTTCCACCGGAAATCCTACTTCCTTTCTAAAAAACTTTTTTTATTTTTTATACCCCTCAATTTTTGCTATTTTCGGTGGTACCGTGGAACCGCTTATGGGAATAGTGATAATAATATACAGATTTTCAATCAATAAATACGTTTTATTAAATTTTTAGGTGCGGTTCCACGTCGGTTCCACGTCGGTTCCAGGCTCCCCACCCTGGAACCGCATTCCCACTTCGATAGCAAAGTTCTCCTGCTGCCGTCGCATAGTTCTGCCGTCTGGGTGGCAATGCAGTGCCAGACGAGTGGCACAGTTCTCCCACCGCAGTGGCATAACTGTGCCACCTTGGCGAGACAACTTTGCCCCCTCTAACGCAAGCCATTCAGACAAAAAAACGGCATCCGTTCTTCGTGTCTTGACAAGATTATTCCGTTTTTGTGTCTTTTTGCCATCGAAAAGATGTTTTTTCTGGTTTTTATGTCGTTTCTTTCGTGGAAAAGTTGTAATTTTGCAGCCGATTTTGTACGTAATAAACGCAAATAACGAAGGGAGAACGCATGAAACATCAGTTACGCAGTGCTGTGTGCACTGAAGGTCGCCGTATGGCAGGGGCACGCGCCCTGTGGGTAGCCAACGGCATGAAGCGTGAACAGTTTGGCAAGCCTATTATTGCGATTGTCAACTCGTTCACTCAGTTTGTTCCAGGACATACCCATCTGCACGAGGCAGGTCAGATTGTGAAGCAGGAGATTGAACGGATGGGTTGCTATGCAGCGGAGTTCAACACGATTGCCATTGACGACGGCATTGCCATGGGGCATGACGGCATGTTGTATTCGTTGCCCAGCCGCGACATCATTGCCGACTCGGTGGAGTATATGTGCAACGCGCACAAGGCAGATGCGATGATCTGCATCTCGAACTGCGACAAGATTACGCCAGGTATGCTCATGGCTGCCATGCGACTGAATATCCCTGCCGTGTTTGTGAGCGGCGGTCCCATGGAGGCTGGCAAGTATAAGGGCGAGAATCTTGACCTGATTGCTGCCATGGTGAAGGGTGCCGACCCCACGGTGAGCGACGACGAACTGGCTGAGGTTGAGAACCGTGCCTGTCCTGGTTGTGGCTGCTGTTCGGGCATGTTCACGGCCAACTCCATGAACAACCTGACGGAGGCTATCGGCCTGAGTCTGCCTGGCAACGGCACGATTTTGGCTACTCATGTGAACCGCAAGGAACTGATGAAGGCAGCTGCCCGTCAGATTGTGAAAAATGCGTTGGCTTACTATGAGGATGGCGACGAAAGTGTGTTGCCTCGATCTATTGCCACACGCACGGCGTTTCTCAATGCCATGAC
Organism: uncultured Bacteroidales bacterium; assembly: GCA_902802265.1. Taxonomy (GTDB): domain Bacteria; phylum Bacteroidota; class Bacteroidia; order Bacteroidales; family Bacteroidaceae; genus Minthosoma. The sequence goes on from CADCLN010000031.1 coordinate 13,125, forward strand.
CCTCGACATCGCCATGGGAGCCAGTACCAACACTGTGCTGCACCTTTTGGCTGTGGCTCAGGAGGCTGGCGTGGACTTCACGATGAAGGATATTGATGCGCTGTCGCGCAGGACGCCGTTCCTGTGCAAACTGGCACCGAACAGCCAGAAGTACAGTGTGCAGGAGTGTGGACGTGCAGGCGGTATGCTGGGTCTGCTAGGCGAACTGGCAAAGGGTGGACTCATCGACACGAGCGTAAAGCGTGTGAACGGTGCTACGCTGGCTGAAGACATAGAGAAGTACAGCATCCTGAAGGAGAACATTGACCCAGAGGCAAAGCGCATCTACAGCAGTGCGCCTGCGGGTGTGTTCTGCAACGAACTGGGTGTACAGAATACAAATTACGACACTTTGGACACCGACCGCACGGCTGGCTGCATCCGCGACATCGAGCATGCCTACACGAAGGACGGCGGCATGGCCATCCTGTTTGGCAACATCGCTCAGGACGGTTGCGTGGTGAAGACGGCTGGTGTAGATGAAAGCATCTGGAAGTTCAGCGGTCCTGCCGTCGTGTTCGATTCGCAGGAAGATGCTTGCGAAGGCATTCTGGGCGGCAAGGTGAAGAAGGGCGACGTGGTGGTCATCACTCACGAGGGTCCGAAGGGCGGCCCTGGTATGCAGGAGATGCTTTACCCCACATCGTACATCAAGAGTATGCACATGGGCAAGGAGTGCGCCCTGATTACCGACGGACGCTTCTCGGGCGGTACCAGCGGACTGAGCATCGGCCACATTTCGCCGGAGGCTGCCAGCGGTGGCAACATCGGAAAGATTGTGGATGGCGACATCATCGAGATTGACATCCCGAACCGCAGCATCAATGTGCGTCTGAGTGACGAGGAACTGGCCGCACGCCCGCAGCAGCCGCTGAAGCGCAACCGCGTGGTGAGCAAGGCTTTGCGTGCATACGCCCAGAGTGTTTCATCTGCCGACAAGGGCGGCGTAAGAATGATTGAATAAATGGAAAGAATTACTGGTGCAGAGGCGTTGATGCGTGCCCTGGAGCACGAGAACGTGGATGTTCTCTTTGGCTATCCTGGTGGCAGCATCATGCCGACATACGATGCACTTTATGATCACAAGAAGACGTTGAACCACATCCTTGTTCGCCATGAGCAGGGAGCCGTACATGCCGCGCAGGGTTATGCCCGTGTCAGCGGAAAAGTGGGTTGTGCCATTGTGACCAGTGGTCCAGGTGCAACAAATACGATTACGGGTATTGCCGATGCGATGATTGACTCCACACCGATTGTGGTCATCTGCGGTCAGGTGGGTGTTGCCATGCTGGGTACGGATGCCTTCCAGGAGGTGGATGTGGTGGGTGTCACTTCGCCTATCACGAAGTGGAGCTATCAGATTCGCCGTGCGGAGGATGTGGCATGGGCTGTGGCTCGGGCTTTCTACATTGCCAAGAGCGGACGCCCAGGGCCTGTAGTGCTCGACTTTGCAAAGAATGCACAGACAAGCATGGTGGACTACCAGCCCGCGAAGGCTGACTTCATCCGCAGCTATGAGCCTGACCCCGACCTTAACGAAGACCAGATTCGGCAGGCTGCCAAGATGATTAACGACAGCGTGAAGCCGTTTGTCCTGGTGGGGCAGGGCGTGGAACTGGGCAATGCCCGTGAGGAATTGAAAGCCTTCCTGGAGAAGGCCGACCTGCCTTGCGGCACGACATTCCTCGGACTGAGTGCCATCGAGAGCGACCACCGTCTGAACAAGGGCATCCTGGGTATGCATGGCAATCTGGGACCCAATGTAATGACCAACCAGTGCGACTTGCTCATTGCTGTGGGTATGCGCTTCGACGACCGTGTGACGGGCAACTTGCAGACATACGCTCGGCAGGCCAAGATTATCCACTTCGACATCGACCGCTCGGAGTTCAACAAGAACGTGAAGGTGGATTTGGCTGTGCATGGCGACTGCAAGAAGACGCTGGCTGCCGTGACAGCTTTGCTCGACCAGACCACACACACGGCATGGATTGATGGTTTCAAACCCTACGAGGAGAAAGAATATAATAAGGTAATAGACAAGGCTCTGCACCCCAAGGAGGGTGCGCTGCTGATGGGCGAAGTGATTCGCAAGGTGAGCGAAGCCACAAACAACGAGGCTATCCTTGTGACCGACGTGGGTCAGAATCAGTTGTTTGCCTGCCGTTACTTCAAGTTTACGAAGCCGCGTAGCATTGTCACTTCTGGCGGACTGGGCACGATGGGCTTTGCCATTCCTGCCGCCATCGGTGCCACGTTTGGTGCGCCCCACCGCACGGTGTGTATGTTCTGTGGCGATGGTGGTATGCAGATGACCATTCAGGAGCTGGGTACCATCATGGAACAGGGTGCGCCCGTGAAGATGATTCTGCTGAACAACAATTATCTGGGCAATGTGCGCCAGTGGCAGGAGATGTTCTTCCAGCGCCGGTATTCGTTCACTCCGATGGTGAACCCCGACTACGAACTGATTGCCAAGGGCTATGGCATTCCTGCCAAGACGGTCGTGGAGCGTAAAGACCTCGACGCCGCCATTCAGGAGATGCTGCAGACAGCGGGTCCATACCTCTTGCAGTGTGCCATCAAGGAGGACGACAATGTGCTGCCGATGACACCGCCTGGAGCCAATGTGAATGAAATGCTCCTGGAATGTTGACGAGAAGGACTGGAGGACAATGTGGCGACTGCCAGTCTTGTGGGAAATGCGACAAGATATTGACACCCGACCACATGGCTGAAGAAAGTAAAAACGTAAAAACGCAAGAACGAATGGAACAAGAGAATAGCATAAAGCTTTACACCTTCATCATTTATTCAGAAAATGTGCCTGGTCTGCTGAGTCAGATTACGGCTGTCTTCACACGTCGTCAGGTGAACATCGAGTCGCTGAACGTGTGTGCGTCGAGTACGCCTGGTGCCCATAAATACACCATCACGGCAAACTGCAACCTGGCCATGGCTAAGATGCTGACAGCACAGATTGAGAAGAAAATCGACGTGCTGCAGGCAAATTTCTTTACAGACGAAGAAATCTTCATCAACGAGACTTGTCTGCTGAAAATCAGTACTCCCGTCATGCTGGAAAACAAAAATGTCTGTCGCATGGTGCGTTTGCATGGAGCACACATCGTGGAGGTGAACCCCATTTACGCCACCATAGAGAAGACGGGCATTACGTCGGACATCCTTTCGCTCTACGATTCGCTGAAGACGTTGGGCTGTGTGCTGCAGTTTGTGCGTTCAGGGCGTATTTGCATCACCAAGGACTTCACCGAACATCTGGATGAATACTTGGCTGAACGGGAAAAGAAAAGAAAATAAGTACCAATATTTTATCAACAATAATTTATCAACTTAATTAATTACAATCAAAAATGGCAAAAATGAATTTTGGCGGTGTGATTGAAGAAGTAGTTACCCGCGAAGAATTTCCACTTGAGAAGGCTCGTGAAATCCTGAAAGACGAGCAGATTGCAGTAATCGGTTATGGTGTGCAGGGTCCTGGTCAGGCTTGCAACTTGCGCGACAATGGCTTCAACGTCATCGTTGGTCAGCGTCAGGGCAAGACTTTCGAGAAAGCCATCAAGGACGGTTGGGTACCAGGCGAAACACTCTTCTCTATCGAAGAAGCTGCCGAGAAGGGTACCATCATCATGTGTCTGCTCTCCGATGCAGCTGTGATGTCAGTATGGCCAACCCTGCAGAAGTACCTCACTCCTGGCAAGGCGCTCTATTTCTCTCACGGTTTCGCCATCACTTGGAACGACCGCACCGGCTGTGTGCCTTCAAAGGACATCGACGTCATCATGGTAGCTCCAAAGGGTAGCGGTACTTCTCTCCGCACCATGTTCCTCGAAGGTCGTGGTCTGAACTCTTCTTATGCTGTCTATAACGACGCTACAGGCCGTGCGCTCGACCGCACTTTGGCTCTGGGTATCGGTATTGGTTCTGGCTATATGTTCGAGACCACTTTCCAGCGTGAAGCCACTTCCGACCTCACCGGTGAGCGTGGTTCACTGATGGGTGCCATCCAGGGCTTGCTCCTGGCTCAGTATGAAGTGCTCCGTGAGAATGGTCACACTCCATCCGAGGCATTCAACGAAACTGTAGAAGAACTGACTCAGTCGCTCATGCCGCTGTTTGCCAAGAACGGAATGGACTGGATGTATGCCAACTGTTCTACCACTGCACAGCGTGGTGCACTCGACTGGATGGGTCCGTTCCACGATGCCATCAAGCCCGTGGTTCAGAAGCTTTACGAGTCTGTCAAGAGCGGTCACGAGGCTCAGATTTCTATCGATGCCAACTCAAAGCCCGACTACCGTGAAGGTCTTGAGAAGGAACTGGCTGCTCTGCACAACTCTGAAATGTGGCGTACAGCAGAAGTAGTTCGTCAGCTTCGTCCAGAAAACAACTAATGATTCTATTTACCATGTACCATTTACCATTTACTGCCATGCGCAGCCAAATGGTAAATGGTAAATGGTAATTTTTTTTAATAACCATTTAAATTCAAAGTAATTATGAAGAAGTATCTTGCAGAAATGGTAGGTACACTCGTGCTTACACTTCTGGGTTGCGGCACAGCTGTCAGCCTGAATTGCGGCGTTGACACAGCCAGCGTAGTCGGCACAGCCATGGCCTTCGGTCTTGCTGTTGTTGCCATGGCTTACACCATCGGCGGCGTGTCTGGTTGCCACATCAATCCCGCCATCACACTGGGTTGCCTCCTGTCTGGCCGCATCAGTGCAAAGGATGCCTGCCTGTACATGGTGTTCCAGGTAATCGGTGCCATCCTCGGTGCTGCTATCCTCTTTGCGCTCACTTCTACCGACTTGGTATTGGCTGGTGGTACTACTACCGGTGCTAACAGCTGCGGCGACCACGGCACAACTGTCGGTCTGATTGCCGAAATCGTGCTTACTGCCATCTTCGTGCTCGTTGTGCTGGGTACAACCGACGCAAAGAAGGGTGCCGGCAACTTTGCTGGTTTGGCCATCGGTCTTTCACTCATCCTCATCCACCTCGTAGGCATTCACTACACTGGCACCAGTGTGAACCCCGCTCGTTCTATCGGTCCTGCTCTCTTCGAAGGTGGTCAGGCTCTCAGCGACCTCTGGGTATTCATCGTAGGCCCATTCGTAGGTGGCGCTATCGCCGCTGGTTGCTGGAAGATGATTGGTGAAGAATAAATTCATTTACCATTTACCATGTACCATGTACCATTTGGCTGCGCATGGCAGTAAATAGTAAATGGTAAATGGTAAATAGTAAATTGTAAAAATACTCCGCATGGTAAATAGTAAATGGTAAATAGTAAATTGTAAATAAAAAGGTGGCTCGGCATCCCAAAGGTTTATACCTGCTCTTCACGACAGAAATGGCTGAACGTTTCAGCTATTACGGGATGCGTGCCCTCTTCACACTCTACATGATTAATGCCCTCTGCCTCTCTGTTGAAGAGGCGGCGGGCATTTATGGTACCTATACGGCTTTGGTCTATGTCACTCCGCTGATTGGCGGATACATAGCCGACCGCTATTGGGGCACACGCCGCAGCATCCTTTGCGGAGGACTGATTATGGCATTGGGGCACTTTCTTCTCTTTCTCAGTGCCTCCATGCTGTCCGACCTCGACATGGCAAAGACGCTCATGTTCTGCGGACTGGCGGCACTTATCATAGGCAACGGCGCGTTCAAGCCCAATATCTCCACGATGGTGGGAAGCCTCTATCCGCCCGAAGACAGTCGAAAGGATGCTGCCTTCACCATCTTTTATATGGGAGTAAACGTCGGCGCCACTCTTGCTCCGTTGCTTTGTGGCTGGCTGGGCAATGTGGACTACCGCTGGGGCTACCTCTGTGCCTGTCTTGCCATGCTCGGCGGCACAGCCATCATGCGTCTGCTGCAACACCGCCTCTTGGTCACCCCCGAAGGCAAACAGATTGGCTTGTCCCCCTCTGCCTCTGTGTCTTCCGTTTCCTCCGTGTCCCCTGTGTCCCACAAACTAACCGCTGCCGACCGTCGTCACATCCTTGTCATCCTCCTGATAGCCTTCTTCGTCATCTTTTTCTGGGCAGCCTACGAACAGGCTGGCGTTTCGCTCATGGTCTTAGCCGAGCGCAATACCGACCGCAACCTCTTCGGTTGGATCATGCCTGCCGAGTGGACACAATCCCTTCCGGCCATCTTCGTGGTAGTCTTGGCACCCGTCTTTGCAGCCCTTTGGGAAACACTCGCCGCCCATCGCATCGAACCTGCTGCCCCTGTGAAGCAGGCTATTGGCTTGCTCTTCCTTGCCTTGGGCTACTATGTCATTTCTTTGGGTGTGGACGGTGTGACGGGCGAAGAAAAAGTCAGCATCCTCTGGTTGGTCGTTCTCTATTTCCTCCATGTCTGTGGTGAACTCTGTCTGGCACCCATCGGTCTTTCATTGGTCAACCGTCTCTCGCCAGCCCATCTTGCATCCCTCATGATGGGTGTGTGGTACATGAGCACAGCCGCCAGCAATGCCCTTGCCGGCGTACTTTCCTCCTTCTATCCCCACGATGGGGAAGTAAAACATTTCTTAGGCTACCAGATAGCCACCCTTTCCGACTTCTTCATGCTCTTTGTCTTCATGAGTGGTGCGGCAGGCATCCTTATGCTTTTGGCTTGTCCCAAACTCATCAAGATGATGAAGTGAAAACTCCGTCTTCAGGAGACGACTACAGCTGTGCCGCTGGTGGCAACCATCAGCATGGAATTGTTGCTGCCAATCGTTTCGTAATCGATGTCGATGCCTACAACGGCGTTGGCACCCAGAGCCTGGGCACGCACTGACATTTCTTTCAGCGAAGTGTCTTTTGCTTCGCGCAGAACATTCTCATAACTGCCGGAACGACCGCCCACGATGTCGCGGATGCCTGCAAAGAAATCCTTCACGATGTTTGCACCAATAATCGTTTCGCCTGTCACCACACCCTTGTATTCGCGGATGCTATGACCCTCAATGGTCGGAGTTGTTGAAAGTATCATATTCTTCTCTTTTTAAGATTTCTGCCTATCCTAACGTTGTAAACTTCCAGAATGTTGCCACACTCCTTCCTTTTTTCTTTAACAGGAGTAAATTTGACTTCGTCGAGCCTCTTACATACTCCTAAAAATCTAAGCCTCCCCGCAGGGGCAACGTCGGCTCGATTTTTATGTCGTCTGTTTCGAGGGTTGATTTCGTCGAGCTAAAGGTTCGTATCTTCAACAGCCGTGTTTTGAATATTCAACAGCAAAGTTTTAGTTTTGAAAGACGAGGCTGTGCCAAAAAAGAACCTAAAAATCTCCCTTGTTTACTGATATTTGTAATTTTTTCCACAAGGGTCGGTTCAGCGAAGTTTTTATAGGCTGGGTTTTACAGGGAACACGTAAAATTTGCGGTCGGCTTTGGGGTCGAGCATCCACTGGTCCATGAGGATGTGGTCGTCCAGGGCTGTGATGGTGAGGGTGTGACTGCCTGCGGGCAAGTCCACGTCGAGGGTGCGGAGGGTTTGACCACGCAGGACGTTCTGTTTCCAACGTTCTGACCGATAAGCCTCCTTGAGACTATAGATGGTGGGAGGTGCTGTGTCGATGCTGACACTGTAGCGGATGTCGCCCTTGTCGTTGGCCTGTGTGGGGATGACGGCTGTGCGGAGTACACCCTTCAGGGGCTGTGCGAGATGGATTTCGTAAGTCAGCGAACCGCCTCGGGGCAGACTGACAGCGTTCATGCTGTGGCCGAGCATTTGTATTTTCTGCACACCGGCTGTGGCGGTGGTGTAGTCACAGGCATTGCGGACAATGGATCCGTCGGTGTCGATAGGGTATTGACGGGTGTCGGGCTTGTTGTACTGTGCCATTTCTTCGGCTGATGGTATCACAGGCAGCGTGGGGGCACCAAATACATTCAGGTCGCGTGGCGCATTGTTCATGTTGCCTCGCCATTTTCCGCCAGCCAGGGTGTTGTTGTAGTAGTCTGTCAGGGAACGGATTTTGTAGTATGCCCCCAAACTGCGGGCTGCGGCTGTAAGCAGGTTTGTCTGACGATCACTAATGCCTCGTCCGCTTTGTCCGGTGCAGAGCGAGCGTGCTTTTTGGGCTTCAAGCAATTTGGTAGCCATGGCTGCGGCTCCTTCTACGGGATACAGAATGGCAGCGAAGTAGGCGTCGCGCAGTTCGGGGCGTACTTGCTGGGCGATGCGTTCCACGGCATCTACAAGCCCGTGGTAGTCGTGCAGGTAGCGATTCAGTTCGTCGCCAAAGGCTGAAGTGAATTCTGTGTCGGTGACGGGTGAATGTCCGCGTGGATATTTCTTCTTGTCAAGTTCTACCTGTGTCCATCCCATGAACTCTGGCCGACGGATGGCGCAGAGATGGTAGAACCTTGTCATTACAGGCAGGAGTTGTCTGCCCACGTCTGTGCCAAACTGTGTGCTGAGCCACTTGCCCAGGTGTGTCTGTATGCCCTCAGGCTGAATGGCATGGATGTTCCAAGCCATGTCGAGGAAAAGTTCCAAGTCGTAGGCAGCCACCTTCGGGTCGTGCACGTTGACTATCCAGAGCCGACGGGCGTTGTGGTCGTATGCCTGTCGCATTTCGTTGTAGATGAGTCCTGGTTGCTGGGTTGTGAGCCACAGGTAGTCGTGGGGCCGTCCCCAATAGCTGAGGTGGTAATACACCCCACTGCCGCCGCTGCGACGTTGTCCGTCGGCATCGGCCAGGCGTGTCATGTAGCCGTAATTGTCATCACACCACATCAGGGTCACGTCGTCGGGCACACGCAGTCCGCTTTCGTAGATTTCCAATACTTCTTTATAGGGAATGAATACCTGCGGCACACGTTCCACATCCTTTCGGAAGTATTTTTTGATGAGTTCACGCTGGCTGTCGATGACGGCTTGCAGACCCTCCAGTTTTTCTTGCGGCGTTTTTACACCCTCCATACTGCCGTCGTGGATGCCACGCATTCCGATGGTGAACAGGTATTCGCCGCCTTTCGCCTCCTTAAGTCGTTCAGCCCAGTAATTTAAAACTTGGTCGCGGTTGGAAATGAAATTGTAGGGTCCACGTTCTTTCACATTCCATTCGGCAACATTGTTGCGAAGGATGGGTTCACAGTGGCTGCTGCCCACAAGGATGCCGCATGAATCTGCCATTTCGCGGTTGCCTGGCACGGTGAAGAAGCCAGCTGTGCCTTCGTGCATACCTGGCCAAATGGCATTGGCTCGCAGACGAAGCAGCAGTTCAAAGATTTTTTTGTAGGTCTTGGGACCAATGGTGCCGTATTTCTGCTGGGGTTCAACGGTCGTGCTTGCCCAGTGGCGTGTGGTCCAATCTTCGTCGTTGATAAAAATGCCACGATAGCTGACGGATGGACTTTGACAGGTTTCAAAGTCGTCGGGCAAGGTAAGACGGTTTTGTTTTTGTGGCTTTACGTCGCCCCACCACACCCAGGGTGAAACTCCTGCATGGCGGGAGAGTTCGAGGATGCCGTATGAAGCGCCACGTCCGTTGTTCCCTGCAATGATGATTTTGCCTTGCTGGATGCCTACATAGAAACCGTCGAGTTCTTTCTGGAGTCTATCGGTAGGTATGCCCAGTTTTTGCAGATGCTGGCTGTTTTGTCTGTTCAGTTCGTAAATCTGTATGGTGGCATTCTTCGCGGGTTTGGCTTCATGGCCTGTCACCTCCTTCATGTCGGAACGGAACATCTGCAGGGCTATGTCCACCACAGGGGCCGTCTTGCCATTGACTTGATAGGTCACAGGTTCTCTTCCTGTGTACCAATCAAAAGCCCATGCACAGTGGAGTGTGCACAGGCTTATCATTGTAAAAAGTATTCTCTTCATATTTTTTACATTTTTTCCAAAAACAAATCTTGTTTTTATTTGATGTTCGCGCGAATCTTTGTGAGGAATTGCTGCATTCGGTCTTCGTCTTTGGTGTCGATGATGGCGATAATCTCTTTCATTTCGGCACGGATTTGCTCCACTTGGTCTTTGGTGTAGGGGTTGAACAGAATCTCGCGCAGCAGAGTGTCGTCTTCGCTGAGTACACCCTGGGCTATCTTCATGTGGCGCTTGAACGTGGTGCCTGGTGCGTCCTGGTGTTTCATCACGGCAGCAAAGGCAAAGGTGCTGATGAAGGGGATGCTCAGCGAGTATGCCACGGTGCGGTCGTGCTCGTCGAAGGTGTATTCGCAGATGTGGAGTTCCAGCCGCGAATAGAGTTCCTTGAAGAAGCAGCGAGCCATGAAGTCGCCTTCGTTGATGATGATGGCGTTCTCCGTGGAGAGTTTGCCCAGGTTGGCAAAAGTGGGGCCGAACATGGGGTGGGTGCTGACGTAGCGCATACCCGTCTTTTCGTAGTACGTCTTGAAACCTGTCTTCACGGACGAAATGTCGCTGAGGATACAGGTTGAAGGCAGGTGAGGAATCACTTGGTCAAACACCTGAAGGGTGTATTTCAGACTGACCGCATTGATGACCAGTTCGGGCTGGAAAGCATCAATTTCGTCTATTTGGGTAAATCGCTGGGCGTTGTACATGAAACGCAGTTTCCTGGCGTCGATGTCATAAACAGCCACTTCGTGTTCAAAGGAGAGCAGGTCGGTAAAGAAGGAACCCATCTTGCCTGCTCCGAGAATCAATATCTTCATCTTCTCGTTTACTTGTTAATAACTTCTATTTGTTGATTGACACTCTCTTCATGGATTTGTTCAAAAATCTTTTTCACGCAGTCCTGACCGATGCCGAGCAGAGCACCCTGTGCACCGCGCTTCTCCATGATTTCGTTGTAACGACTTGTCTGTACGACAGTCATGCCGTGCTCCTTTTTATACTGACCAATTTCGCGGCTGATGCGCATACGCTTGGCGAGGATATCGATGAGTTGGTTGTCTATTTCGTCAATCTGCTTGCGTAAAGCCCTGATGTTTTCGGTGGTTTGCATTTCCTCGCGGATGACGAGGATGCTGAGGATGTAGTCGAGCACATCGGGCGTTACCTGCTGCGGTGCATCGCTCCAAGCCTTTTCGGGGTCGCAGTGGCTCTCCACGATAAGTCCGTCCATGCCCATATCCATGGCCTGCTGACAGAGTGGGGCGATGAGGTCGCGGCGTCCGCTGATGTGACTGGGGTCGCAGATGATGGGCAGGTCTGGAATGCGACGGTGCAGCTCAATGGGAATTTGCCACATGGGCAGGTTGCGGTAAATCTTCTTGTCGTAGCTGGAGAAACCGCGATGGATGGCTGCAAGTCGTTTGATGCCGGCACCATTGATGCGTTCCAGTCCACCAATCCACAGTTCAAGGTCGGGGTTGACGGGATTCTTCACAAACACAGGATTGTCAATGCCACGCATGGCGTCGGCCAAAGCCTGTACGGCAAAGGGATTCGCTGTGGTTCGTGCACCGACCCACAGAATATCGATACCGTATTTCAGCGCCAGTTCCACATGTTCGGGTGTGGCGACTTCGGTAGCGGTCAGCATTCCGGTTTCTTCTTTCACCTGCTTCATCCAGGGCAATGCCTTCTCGCCGTTGCCTTCGAAGCCTCCAGGCTTGGTGCGTGGTTTCCACACACCGGCACGAAACATGTGGCAGCCTTTTTCTGCCAGTTGTCGGGCGGTTGTCATCACTTGCTCTTCTGTTTCGGCAGAGCAGGGGCCAGCGATTACGATGGGACGTTCATTGTCGCTGGGCAAATCCAGTTTCTTTAATTCTAATTCCATTATTTTGTTATTTTTGATTCCTGAATTCCTAAATTCCTTAGAGAAAAAAAAACTATTCCTTAGAGAAAACACTTTTTATTCGTTCAAGTGCCAGTTGCATCTTTTCGTCCTTGGCGCAGAGGCTGATGCGGATGTAGCGCTTGCCGTTGCTGCCGAAGATGAAGCCTGGGGCAATGAAGACGCGGGCTTCGTGCAATACCCTTTCTGTCAAATCCTCCACGTCGGCAATGGTGTCGGGGATGCGTCCCCAGAGGAACATACCCTGCTGTGTGGGGTCGAAGGTGCAGCCCAGAGTGGTCATGATGTTCTCGGCAATCTTGCGGCGCGAAGCGTATGTCTCGATGTTAGCCTGTGTGTGCCAGGCATCAGAGTTGTCGTAAGCCTGTGCTGCTGCCAACTGCAAGGGACGGAAAGTGCCCGAATCAATGTTCGACTTGATCTTCAGAATCCACTGCACAAACGTGCTGTTGGTTGCCAACATGCCTACACGCCAACCAGGCATGTTGTGGCTCTTCGACATGGAGTTGAACTCGATGCAGCACTCCTTGGCTCCTGGCACTTGCAGGATGCTCAGGTGTTCGTCGCGGTTCAGGATGAAAGAGTAGGGGTTGTCGTTTACAATCACGATGTTGTGTTTGCGGGCAAAGTCAACCAGTCGCTGATACAACTGTCGTGTAGCTCTTCCCCCTGTAGGCATGTTGGGGTAGTTCGTCCACATCAGTTTCACGCCGGTGAGGTCCATCTGTTCCAGCTGTTCAAAGTCGGGCTGCCAACCGTTCTGCTCCAGCAAGTCGTAGTTCACAATTTGCTGTCCCAGAATCTTGCTCAAAGCCGTGTAGGTGGGGTAGCCAGGGTTGGGCACCAGCACTTTGTCGCCAGGATTGCACAGTGCCAATGTCACGTGCAGGATGCCTTCCTTCGAACCAATCAGCGGCTGAATCTCGGTGGCGGGGTCCAGTTCCACGCCATACCAGCGGCGATAGAATCCAGCCATGGCCTTGCGCAGTTCGGGTGTACCCACGGTGGGTTGATAGCCGTGTGTGTCTGGTCGGCGTGCCTGTTCGCAGAGCACATCGATGGTCTCCTTGCTGGGCGGCATGTCGGGACTGCCGATAGCCAGCGAAATAATGTCTTTGCCCTCAGCATTCAGCTGAGCCACTTCCTTGAGTTTTCTCGAAAAATAGTATTCGCTAACGAGCGAAAGTCTGTCTGCGGGTTGTATCATAATTATATTGTACTTTTTCCTTCCATGTATTCACCTAAAATCTTCAGCTGCTTGGTCAGTGGGCGCACGGCGTCGATGCTTTGGCGATAGCGTGTGTAGTCGTCGTGCATGATGTCGATATAGAACATATACTCCCATTCGCGTCCGATGATGGGCAGCGACTGGATTTTGGTGAGGTTTATCTTGTAAAACGAGAAGATGCTGAGCACTTGCGACAGGCTACCCTCGTTGTGGGGCAGGCTGAACACCAGACTGGCCTTGTTCGACTTTCTCGGATTGATAAGAGCTTCTGCCTGCCACGGGTCGCTCAGCACCAGGAAGCGTGTGAAGTTGTGCTTGTTCGTCTCGATGCCTTCTTCCAGCACCTTCAGTCCGTACAGTTCAGCTGCGGCTTTCGAGCAGATGGCTGCATGGCCCCTCAGTCCTCTTTCCTTGATTTTCTTGGCAGAACCAGCCGTGTCGCCCGTTTCCACCACTTTCAGGTCGGGGTGCTGCTGCAGGAACTCGCGGCACTGCATCAAAGCCACAGGGTGGGAGTTTACCTCCGTAATGCTGTCCCAGTCATCTTCGGGCAGACAAACAAACGAGTGCTTGATGCGCAGCTTGTGTTCGCCTACGACCTGCATACCGCTTTCGCGCAGCAGTTCATAGTTGTGGAGCAACGAACCGGCAATGGTGTTTTCGATGGCAACCAGCGCAATCACATTGCTGTCTGCCTTCATCTCCTTGAACACATCCTCGAAGGTTTCGCAGCAAACCAGTTCAATCTGCTCCAGTTCTCCGAAATAGCAGTGCGCTGCCACGTCGTGGTAACTGCCCACCTGTCCTTGTATCGCAATTCTTCTCATTATATATATTGTATAAGAAAAAATCCCACTCGTTCACGAGCGGGATTATCTTGTTTTTACTTCAATGATTCTTCTGCATTCTGGCACACATACTGAATACCCGCTCTTACTTATTTGCTAAAGTAAAAGTAAAAGTAAAAATATGTGCTGTACCAAGACTTCATTGTTCTTTGCATTTTTTTCGGGTGCAAAATTACACATTCTTTGTCAAATACCAAACTATTTGCAAGAAAAAATGCTGCTTGCGCTGTAATTTTGGTTGTTTTTCTGTTTTTTTGTTTCACGTTTTGTATCTTTGCAACCGAAATCAATAACAATTCATCACATAAAAACATTAAATACAATGAAAAATCTATGTCTTTCTGCGCTGCTCCTTGCAGCCACCGTGCTGACCTCAGCGGTCCAGGCACAAGTGATTAACGGAGACCTGAACCACAATCAAGGTCTCGATGTGGAAGATGTCACTTTGCTCATCGACGGCTACCTCACAGGTGCGTCCGAAGTCATCGAAACCAATTCCGACTATTACAAGGTGGACAACAGCCTGATTGTGGGCACATGGTATGCCTCGAAAACCAGTTCCATCGTCTTCGAGGCAGACGGCACCTACGGCGGCGGATTTCCCTACAAGTTCATCCCTGCCCAGGGTGAAATCCTGATGTTCGACAACTACGGCAATGTCGTGGACGATTTCAGGGTGATCTATCTGACGGACGAAGTAATGATCATCAAGCGGAACGATGGCACTTATCTGAAGATGACCCGCACCATTCCCCCTCAAAGGGTCACAAGCATCACCCTTTCTGCCACGGAACTTTCGCTGGCCCTTGACGGCTACGAAAAACTGACAGCCACAGTCCTGCCTTCCGATGCCGACAACCCCTCTGTGGTGTGGAGCAGTAGTGACGAAACGGTAGCCACAGTCAGTCAGAAAGGTATGGTGGAAGCCGTGGGCGAAGGCACAGCCACCATCACCTGCACCGCAGCCGACGGCAGCGGCGTACAGGCCATTTGCTCGGTAACGGTCTACAAGCCATACTACAACAACGGCTATGAAGCGGTTGACCTCGGCCTCTCCGTGAAATGGGCAATCATGAACATCGGCGCAAATGCTCCCGAAGAGTCTGGAGACTACTTTGCCTGGGGAGAAACTGAACCGAAAGACAATTATAACTGGTATAACTGGGAAACCTATAAATGGTGCAAGGGCTCAAAAACAACCCTGACCAAATACTGCACCAATTCAGACTATGGCACCGTTGACAACAAGACCATTCTTGACTTGAAAGACGATGCAGCCCATGCCAACTGGGGTGGTACATGGCGTATGCCCACCTTTGATGAATTTACGGAACTTCAGACGAAATGTAGTTGGAAGTGGACAACTCAGAATGGTGTGAACGGTCAGAAGGTGACAGGTCCGAATGGCAATTCCATTTTCTTGCCCGCTGCTGGGTATCGCTACGACAGTTCGTTTAGCCATGCGGGCAGCAGCGGCTACTATTGGTCGAGTTCGCTCTACACAGGTAGTCCGCTCTACGGGTGGTACTTGTACTTTAATCCGAGCAATTTCTACATGAACTACAACAGCCGTTACTACGGGCGAAGTGTTCGTGCTGTCTGCCAGTAGTTTCAGAATTTCAAATGCATCCTTTCCCTCCACGGGCAAGGACGCGCAACCCCCAAAGCCTTTCGCCTGTGCGGAGGTGCAGGCGGCGGATCTCAAGAACGGATCCGTTGCAGCACCTCCGCACAGGCGAAAGGCTTGTTTTGCACGGCAATCAACTTAAAGGCTAATGATGTTCGCTACATCTGCATCCGTCTAAAGAAAGTTCCACGGTTCCACGGTTCCAGCGGAAATCCTACTTCCTTACTAAAAAAACTTTTTTATTTTTTATACCCCTCAATTTTTACCATTTTCGGTGGTACCGTGGAACCGCTTATGAGAATAACAATAATAATATACAGATTATCAATCAATCAATATGTTTTATTAGCCTTTTAGTTGCGGTTCCAGGTCGGTTCCAGGTCGGTTCCAGGCTCCCCACCCTGGAACCGCATTCCCACTTTGGTAGCACAGTTCTCCTGCTTCCGCCGCACAGTTATGCCACCTGGGTGGCAATGCAGTGCCAAACGAGTGGCACAGTTCTCCCACGTTGGCGGCAGAACTGTGCTACTGCTGCGGCAGAACTGTGCTGTCGGCTGGTGGACACAATATGAACCTTTCCACCAATGATAACACTAAAGTTGGTTTAATCTGTGGTTTTATTACTTCCATTTGGCTTTATCCTTCGCGGAAAAAGTCAAGCATCTCGTAGATTTCGTCTTGTGTGGCTGTCTGGTTGATGCGGATATCGCCAATGTCGGCAAGCAGGGTGAAGTTGATGCTGCCTGCTGTGTTCTTCTTGTCGTGGGTCATCAGTTGGTAGAGTTCGGGGTAGTCGTCGCAAGTGATGGGCAATGATCCGTAATGTTCACGGACGAAGCGGACAGTCTGACGCATTCGGTCGGTGGGGAAGTGGGTCTTGGTGCAGGAAAGATAGAGTTCGCAGATGAGTCCCCATGCTACGGCATAGCCGTGGAGGACGGGGTGGCGAGTGAGTGTCCAGCTTTCAAAGGCGTGTCCGGCGGTGTGACCCAGGTTGAGGGCTTTGCGGATGCCGTGCTCTAAGGGGTCTTCGGTGACGATGCGTTCCTTGACGGCGACGCTGGTGCCGACCATGTTGGCAAGGTGCTGATAATCTATGTGGTCGAGGTCGAAGTTGAGCAATTCTGCCCAATGTTCCGTGGTGGAGATCAGTCCGTGTTTCAGCATTTCGGCATAGCCCGAAAGGATATTTTGGTGGTCGAGCGTGCGCAGGAAAGTGGTGTCGATGAGGACGCAATGAGGTTGGCTGAACACGCCGATTTCGTTTTTCAGTCCGCCAAAGTTGATGCCCGTTTTTCCGCCCACACTGGCATCGACCATGGAGAGCAGGGTGGTGGGTATGTTGATGTATTGAATACCCCGTTTGAAGGTGCTGGCAGCAAAGCCGCCGAGGTCGGTGACCATGCCGCCGCCGAGGTTGATGAGAAGGCTGTGGCGTGTGCCGCCGTGCTGGCTCAGTTCTGTCCAGACATGAGAGAGTGTGTCGAGTGTCTTGTGGGTATCGGTAGCTCCGATGGTGATGAGGGTTGTGTCTTGCAGACAAGGGAGGTCGGCCATGACGGGCAGGCAGAGTTGGCGGGTAGTTTCGTCGCAGAGCAGGAAACGTTTGTCGTGTTCGATTTCGCCGATTTGCTGTGTCAGCAAGGTGCGAATGTCGGTGGAAATGATGACCTTGTTCATGTTTTTGTGTGCAAAGGTAGGGAAAATAAATGAAGAAGTGGTGAAGAATGCGGAATATTTTTATAAAAAATGGTAAATGGTAAATGGTAAATGGCAAATTATCCTTATCTTTGCGGCAAATTTTCAGAACGAATCGTTATGATAAATGTATTTGATACCGAAATTGAAGGCGTGAAAATCATTGAACCACGCTTGTTTGGCGATGCCCGTGGATATTTCTTCGAGAGTTTTTCGCAACGTGAGTTTGAAGAAAAAGTGTGCAAGACACAGTTTGTGCAGGACAACGAAAGCATGTCCACGGCAGGTGTCGTGCGTGGTTTGCATTTCCAGAAGCCGCCGTTTACCCAGTCAAAGCTGGTGCGTGTGGTGAAGGGTGCCGTGCTGGATGTGGCTGTGGATATCCGCAAGGGCAGTCCGACGTTTGGCAAGCATGTGGCTGTGGAACTGACCGCAGAGAATCACAGGCAATTCTTTGTGCCGCGTGGTTTTGCCCATGGCTTTGCCGTGTTGAGCGACGAGGCGGTGTTCCAGTATAAGTGCGACAACTACTATGCTCCGCAGAGCGAGGGTGCCATTGCTTGGGACGACCCCGACCTGGGCATCGACTGGAAAGTGCCTACCGAGAACCGTATTCTGAGCGAAAAGGATGCGCACCATCCCCGTCTGAAGGATGCAGAACTGGTGTTTGACATCAACGAACCTTTGTGCTAATTGAAAATTACCATTTACTATTTACCATTTACTATTTACTATTTGCCATTTAGCATTTACCATATTTTTATAATAAAAATTCACCATTAAAAATGAAGAAAGTTTTTTCTGTTATGCTGCTGATGGCCATGGCCATGCAGTTGTGTGCCCAGTCAGTAGTGGGCAATTGGAAGTCGCAGTATGAATCAAAGGAGGCTGGCAAGGTTGACATCTATTACAACCTGAAGGCAGACAAGACCTGTGCGGTGACGATAGATGCGAACATGACCAAGCAGGAGACTGCTACCAAGATTCTCGTGAAGATTCACTTTGACGTGAAGGGCACCTACGCTGTGAACGGCAAGAAACTGGCGTTGAAGTATGACAAGACCACCGCCAATACCGGCCTTGACATCGACATTGATGCCCCTGGTGCAGACAAGTCGAAGGTAGAAGGCATCAAGCAGATGGTTCAGGCTTTGTTTGCCAAGCAGAAAGACCAGCTGGTGTCGAAGATTACGGACGACCTGAAACTGACTCAGCAGGACATTGTCAGCGTAAGCGAGAAACAGCTGGTGCTGAAGAATGTGGACGGTGTGACATTCTCGTTCAACAAGGTTGCAGATGCTGCTCCTGCCGCCAAGGCTCCGAAGGTTCCTGCTAAGAAGAAGTAAGTGGCTTGATGCTCCTGAACAGATGGTAGGCTTGCTGCTGTAGGCAGAAAAGTCGCCAGAAGGGATGCAGCGGCATATAGGCAGGTTTGTATTTCACCCTGAACGGCAAACTTCCCGTATCGATGCCTTGCCACGCATGATGCAGTTCACGCTCGATGAACGACTGTTCGTCGGGAGTGAACTGTTTTTTGTGCCGCAAGTAAAGGCGGTGGCAATCCAGCAGATTGTAATATCGCTGGGCTTCGTACAGGTTGATGATGTCGGAGGGAATGTTCCATGCCTTGAGCTGCCGATGCAGGCTTTCGTTGGCTCTGAGCCAGTCAAACCGACGGATGCTGATGCCGTGGGTGCAGGAATCGTCGTGCTGCACAAAGTGGTAACGGGCATCACACCATCTCACCTCTCGGCTGTGCAGATAATGCGCCATGGTGGTATTGTCGTCGCTGTATGAATGGCAGGTCGTGTCGAAGGGGAAACGTCGGTAAAGTTCGGAACGGGCTACATACCAGCCGTGTACATCCCATGTAAGGGATTTGACGAAGGCGTCATATCCCGTCATGACGGTAAAGGGTGGCTGGGTGTCTATGGCGGGAGAACGGAAAGAGTGAATGTGTCCGTCGGGGTAGTCGTACAAGACATTCAGCAGCACGCAGTCCGTCTGGTCGTGTTGCTGAAACACCTTCTCCACCTTTTCAAAGACGTCGTTTTCTATCCAGTCGTCGCTGTCGAGGAAAGCAGTCAGATTGCCACGGCTTTGTTCTACGGCTTTGTTGCGAGCCACGGCCTGTCCCTGATTCTTCTCCAAACGTATGACTTTGATGCGTTCATCCCGTCGGGCATAGTCGTTCAGCACCGCCAGGGAGTTGTCGGTGGAGCAGTCATCTACACAGATGGCTTCCCAGTCACTCCAAGTCTGTGACAGGATGGAATCGAGGCATCGTGGCAGAAACGTTGCGCGGTTATAGACAGCGATGAGGACGGTAATCATGGTCGGCGAGTCCTTTTTCTGGGGAATCTTTGTTGGACGATATCTTTGATGCCGATGCGTTTGTCAAGCTGATAGTAGGAACAGATGCAGGTGACAAGGGCACAAATCGTCATGATGCTGTAGCTGATGTATGGGTCGGCAATGTAGGAGGCAGCCAAGGCGAGGAGGTTGGTCAGCAGCAGCGGAATGAGTGTGTAGAGCAGCGTAGAAGAGTAGTGCAGCTTATACTTCCACTGGTTCAGGGTGAAAGACACCACGATGTCAATCAGGGCACTCAGCACAATGGCATAGCCCAAACCAATCAGTCCGAAGCAGTGGTAGCCCAGGATGAGCAGGAGGTAAGTCTTGGCGTTTGACCACACACCCTGTGTCCAGAAGAAGAAAGCCTTGTCGCCCTTGGCCATGCAGACATAGTCGAGCGGGAAACAAAGTGCTCTGCCAATGAAACTGATTGCAATCAGACGAATCAGCGGTATGATGGCATCAAACTTGGCAGTAAGCAAAATGCGCACGGCGAGGGGAGAAAAGAGGATGAGCAGCACCGTGATGGGGGCAATGATGAGCAAAACGATTTCCCCCTCGTGCTCCACCAGTTCGTTGGTTCCAGTCTTTGTTGCGATGATCGAAGAGAGGTGGGGATAGTAGTCGGTAGCCATTGCCGTGAATACCATCGCTGTGCATTGCAGGGTGATGGCGTTGGCTGCCTGGAAAAGTCCCACATCGGCAATGCCGCCATATTTGCGGATGAACGTGTTGATGAAGTAAGTGGTGAGTGTGCCAATGAATCCTGCCAACATCATGGTTGCACCCAGGATGAGCATATTCCGTCCGCGGCTGAACGTTTCGCTCCAGGCTTGCTTGTGGGCTGGAATCTGCAGGCGGCTGGTGTAGTAACGGGCAAAGCCGTAAGTGAAACCCGCCATCAAGACCATGGCTGGCACAATGCCGTCGGTCTTGAGCCAAGCGTAAAGCGGAACACCGATGACGAGTCCGCAGACGGGGCCCACGACATTGCAGGTGGCAAGTATTTTCAGTTTGCGGTAGCCTTGCAGGATGGTGCTTTCGCCGGCGGCAAGAATGAAGAAAAGCAGGGCGACAGACATCTCGACAAACCACCACATATACCTTTCGTCGCCAAAGGTGGAGATGCTGAACAGCGACGAACAGGCTATCATGGTAAGGCTACCTGCCACGGCGAGTGTGGTGAGCAGACGGCGGAAGGTGAGCACAGCCTGGGCTTTGCGCTGAAGGTCGTTCTCGGCGGCAATATCCTTCACAGCCGATGTGGGCAGTCCGAAGGAGAATAATTGCTGCATTGGGGTAAGTGCCGATTGCATCAGCGACGAAAGACCCATACCGTAGTCGCTCAGTATCGTTGCCACAAACTTGCCTCGCACGATGTTGGCAAGCATGGAAAGGACCTGCGTGCCGCCAAACACGGCAGTGCCCTTCATGATGTGTCGGAAATCAGAACGTTGCTCGGCTTTTGTCATGGTATTATTTTATCAAAATCGTAATGACGTGATGACGTGATGACGAAAGAAGGTAATCAGAATTTGATGGAATGGAAAGGCTTGTCGTAGATTTTTGCGGCCGAGTAGGGGAATCCGCTGCTGTGCATCCATTGCGTTTCCAGCCGATAGACGGCCGATGCGTTGGCAATCATGAAGTAGTCGAGGAACGTCTTTTCGTACAGCTGATAATTTGCGTCCGCTGGTGCCGTGTCGAGGTGGAGCACCTTGCCAGGGATGACATACGTGTAGTCCAGCTCTTGCACCGCACTGAGGAAGGTGATGCTGTCCGAGTTGATGAGGATACGCTTGTTGGGGTGCTTGCTGTGCAACCGTTCAAGCTGGTCGAGGCAAGCGTCGATGAGTTGCTGTTTGAGGTTCGCAGGGAGAGGCTCACCCTGCTGTGTGTCAACGAAGTCGCCGAGGCTGTTGATGAATCGCCCCGACAGGCTGATGTAGTCGTCGCCCAGCACATCCTTTAGTCTTTCAATGCTGGGCAGCAAGTGTTCTGACGGTCGGAACAGTTCGTTGAACAGGGCTGCAAAGTCTGCCCGATAACAGAAATGCGCGTTGGTGCAGACATGAATCTGACAAGCCTCCGAGCGTGCAATTTGTTCGCTGATCAGCTCGTACTGTTTCCTTGCCTGATAATCCGATTCTTCTCCGATTTCCAGCGTCAGTATGTCGGAGTAAGGCTGTTCAAAAATTACGTCTTCGGGGAAAATGCGCCAGTCGTAAGCATTAGGGACAAGGTAGTCCGTCAGGTTGAAAGGGTAGGTAAACAAGAGTCGGAAGGGGATGGACTGTTCCTTGCAGACCAGGTAGGTGGAAAGGATACCCTTCAGGCGGTCTGCCCAGCCACCGTTCTCCACGAACCCATTACACAGGAACACAACAGTTTTGCGGTCGTCCATCGTTCTATTCCCCTGCGCATAGTGTACGCTCAACTCATCCTCCCACCTGCGACTCAACTTGCGGCTGAAAACGTACCAATTGTAGTAGCGGTTGGCAAGCAGGGTGCGCTGTACATTGCGCATGATAAAATGGTGTGTGCGAACCAAAACGTTACCCATATTACACTCTTTTAACTCTCTTTTCTACTTATAACGCATCATATTAAAAAAAATTGTGCTAAATTTGCAGCCATTATGAAAATATTATTGCTTGGCGATTACTCCAATGTGCACAACACTCTGGCTGAAGGCTTCAAAGCGCTTGGGCATGAGTGCGTTGTGGCAAGCGATGGCGACCACTGGAAGAATTATCCCCGCGACATTGACCTGAGACGCGGGTTCGGTTTCAAGGAAAACCTCTCCTTTCTGGGACGATTGATGAAGGCCATGCCCAAGTTCCGAGGCTTCGATGTGGTGCAGCTCATCAACCCCGTCTTTATCGAACTGAAGGCGGAACGCATAGCCCCCTTCTACAAATACATCCGTCGCCACAACGGCAAAGTGGTGATGGGTGCATTCGGCATGGACTACTATTGGGCCAAAGTCAACACCGACCTTCGCCCCCTTCGCTACAGCGACTTCAACATCGGCGACCAAATCCGTCACGATGAGGCTGCAGAGATTTTCCGTCAAGCCATGATTGGCACACCGAAGGAGACGCTCTGCAAACTCGTAGCCACCGACTGCGACGGCATTGTCGCCGGACTCTACGAATACTGGGCAACCTACAACGCCGTCCCTGCATTGCGGGACAAATGCGTGTTCATACCTTTCCCCATCAAGACACTCCCTCACAGGAAAATCCAACCGCACCCTGCAGATCCATCCTCCCCCCTCCGTCTTTTCATCGGCATCACCCCCGACCGTTCCGCCTACAAGGGCACCGACATCCTGCTGGCTGCGGCTCAAGCCCTTCAGCAGAAATACCCTGGGCAGATAGACTTGCAGATAGCCCAAGGTGTGCCCTTTGCTCAGTATCAGCACATGATGGACACATCGGATGCCATTCTTGACCAGATTTACAGCTATACGCCCAGCATGAACTCCCTGCTTGCCATGTCGAAAGGCATTATCGACATCGGTGGCGGAGAACCCGAAAACTACGACATTCTGGATGAACCCACCCTGCGTCCCATCATCAACGTTCAGCCCACCTACGATAGCTGCTACCACGAAATAGAGCAGCTTGTCCTGCATCCTGAACGGATTCCCGACTTGAAGCGTCAAAGCATTGAATACGTCCACAAACACCACAACTACCTCAAAGTGGCACAGCAGTACCTCGACTTCTATGGCCGCTTATAAGGAGCCGATTTTGATGACCAAAATCCTGATTTTCGCTGTCGGGGAAGGTTCTAACGCCGTTAGATTTTAATTTTCCGCGTCGGGCGACGTCTAAAGCATGGGGTACCGAGGGTGCCATAGAAAAACACAGGGACGCATCACTGCGCCCCTGAGCCGGAATAGCTTAAGCTTACGAAAAATTCTACTAACCTGTTTTATTGTGTGTTTACTTTTTCACTACGCGCGGATGATGCTCTTTGGCGTATGCAATGCGGAACGGACGAATACCTGGGATGATGCTGTCTCGCTGCTGTTTCAGCTGCAAACCTTGTGCTGTAAACTGTTCACTCTCGTTTCGCATATAGTGGTTTACAACCCCTCGAAATCCTTTTCGGGAATGACGTCAAAGTTGTGGGTTTGTTTGACTTTAAGCCAGAGGTGCGGTATGGCAAAGCGGGGGACGTCGGCGGTATTGAGTTCCAGGATGTGGATGCCTTTTGGTGACTGTTCCATCAAGATGTTGTAGATGCGACGCTTTGTTGCGTAGTCATAGACCGAGTAGCGCAATATGTTTGCGCACCCGTCTCCCCGCTCCAAATACTCCTTGAATCTTGCCGTCGTACTGAGTACGGTTCCTATGCGAGGCTGCTCTGTGGCAATGCGGTTCAGACGGTTGTAGAAATCTACTGCCACGTCGATGCGGCGGCTGTCCTTGGCGGGTATGAAATAGTGGTTA
>CADCLN010000032.1:0-18347 GCA_902802265.1 uncultured Bacteroidales bacterium
TGTTCTACAACGCGGTTTTGGCATCTTGCCGAGGCTAACTGGCTGAAAATCTAATGCAACTTTTTTGAAAAAAGTTCAAAGCGTCAAAGTTGGGTTAAAAAAAATGGTAAATGGTAAATGGTAAATGGTAAATAATTCTTATCTTTGTGCCGCAATATTGCAAAATTCACGTTGAAAACTATCATCAAAAATGCAAATCAAAGCTATCCGCATGTTCGACGGCGGCTTCATGAACCAGCAATTTGCTTTCGGCGGTGAGAGCAAGGAAGGAACAGACGAACAAATCATCTACCGCAGCAGTCTTCAGAACTTCCTCATCGACACAGGCGACGAGGTAATCCTTATTGACACAGGTTTCCAGAACGACATGAAAGCACCAGAGAAGAAACTTGGCGCTCCGCTATACATGGGCGAGAAACTAAAGGACTATATGGAGGCCTTTGCCGAGTTGGGCTACAAGCCAGAACAGGTGACGAAGATTCTCATCACCCATAAGCATCCCGACCACACGGCAGCCTTACAATACTTTCCCAACGCCAAGGTGTACATCAGCCCCGAAGATGCCGATGCAATGAAACTGCCCGAAGGGGGTAACATCATCCGTGCAGAATACAAGGAATCCTACAAGAACTTTCCTCATGCTCAGCAAGTGGCAAGCGGCATCTGGTTCATCGAAGCAAAGGGGCACACCAAGGGCAACAGCATCATCATTGCCGAGGCAGACGGCCTGTTCTATATGTTCCACGGCGATGTGACCTACTGCGATGCAGCCCTGAAAGCCAACAAGCTCAGCATTGTCTTCGAGGACAAGGAAGCAGCTCGCCAAACCCTCGACCGTGTACGTGAATTCATCCAGCAGAATCCTACCGTCTATCTCTCCACCCACTGTCCCGAAGGCTATGAGAACCTTGAAATGAAGCGGGTAATGACGTTGTAAGTTGGCATCATGCATCATGACGAAAAACTATCACCCCAGATCTTCTATAAGGTAAAACATTGGCTGCAATCACTATCCTTCAGGACGGGTGTCATCGTGTTGCTCAGCTGCATACCTTTCTACATTCTCTCCTTTGCACAGATGCTGCTGCCCATCAGTGTGGCAGCAAAGGGTGCGCTATGGACCATCCTGTTCAGACTGGCAAAGACTTGCCAATATGGAGGTCTGACCATCCTGGGTGTTGAAGGTTATAAACGTCTCAAGAACAAATTCAAACGTAAAAAACCGATTGTATAGAAACTTTATTTTATTATGTCACACAACTGTAGTAATTGTAAATTCAGAGCACACTACGATGCTAAACCTCAATCTCTGCTGGGCCGCTTCTGGCGCTGGCACATCAATTTCTGTCCTGGATGGAAAGGCTATTTCACAAGTCTAAGCGACGAGCAAAAGGCTGAACTGAGAGCCAAGTACCATTTCACGAAATATTGACAACTAAATTCCACACATGATTAAAATGGCACAGAAAAAGAACCTCAGCAGACATCTGAAGACCCTGCCGCTTTCCATCCTTGCCTTGTCCCTGTCTCAAACGACCAGTGCCGGCGACGTGTTTGTAAATACGCCCAAGACCACGCTGATGATCGCTGTGAACGAAGGGCAAACACCACGCATTCACTACTATGGTTCACGCCTCCGCGCCGACCAGGCACACGAAGTCTATGACGCTACGAGCATCAACTACGATGCCTACCCTGCCTTCGGACGAAATAGTTTCGACGAAACAGCCCTGAGCGTGACCCACAGCGATGGCAACATGAGTACCGAACTGGTGGTGACGGGCTATGAGCAGAAAGGTGACCAAATCGTCATCTCCATGAAGGACAAGAAGTACGACTTCTTCGTGGAACTCTACTACAAGGCCAACGACCATAGCGACGTGATAGAAACCTGGACCGTGATTCGAAACGGCGAGAAGAAGCCCATCCGCCTGGAACAGTATGCCAGCGGTGTGATGACGCTGCGGCAGGAAGGAGCGTGGATTACCCACTTCCACGGCGGCTGGGGACAGGAAGCAGGCATGACGGAGGAACCGCTGACGGCCGGACTGAAGACCATTGTAAACCACGACGGCGTGCGCACAGCAATGGACGACCGTGCCGAAGTAATGATTTCACTCGACGGCAAGCCACAGGAGAACAGCGGGCGCGTTATCGGTGCTGCCCTCTGCTGGACGGGCAACTACAAACTGCGCATCGAGACACGCGGCAAATATCGCCACACACTGCTGGCAGGCATCGACGACCTGCACACAGCCTACACCCTGAAGCCAGGAGCCACATTCCAGACCCCCGTGCTGGCCATGACCTACAGCGAAGAAGGCAAAGGCGGCGTGAGCCGAGCCTTCCACCGCTGGGGACACAATGGTCAGTTGCACAACGGAAAGGCGCTGCGCGAGATTCTGCTGAACTCGTGGGAAGGTGTCTATATGAACGTGAACCAGGAAGTGTGTGAGCAAATGATGGACGGACTCAAGGACCTGGGTGGCGAACTCTTCGTGGTGGACGATGGCTGGTTTGGTCGCAAGTACCGCCGCACTTATGACGACAAGGCTCTGGGCGACTGGATAACCGACACCGAAAAATTGCCTGGCGGCATACCTGCCCTCTTGAAGGCGGCAGAAGACCGTGGACTGAAATTCGGCATCTGGATTGAACCGGAAATGACCAACAGCCAGAGCGAACTCTTCGAGGCACACCCCGACTGGGTAGTGGCTCATCCCACGCGCGAACTGTCGAAAGGGCGTGGCGGCACACAGCTTGTACTCGACCTCTCCAACCCCAAAGTACAAGACTTCGTGGTCAGCATCGTGGATGGCCTGATGAAGGAGAACCCCCGTCTGCACTACATCAAGTGGGACTGCAACATGTCCATGCAAAACTTCGGCAGCAGCTACCTGACAGCCGACAGGCAGAGCCACCTCTTTGTCGATTACCACTTAGGCTTGCGCAGCGTTCTGCAGCGCATCCGTGAAGCACACCCCGACCTCGTCATCCAGCTCTGCTCCAGCGGCGGTGGTCGTGTAAACTGGGGTGCCCTGCCCTACTTCGACGAATTCTGGGTAAGCGACGACACCGATGCCCAGCAGCGCCTGTTCATCCAGTGGGGCACCAGCCACTTCTTCCCGCCAATGGCCATGGCACAACACGTCAGTGCCTCACCCAACCACCAGACGGGGCGCGTCATCCCGTTGAAGTTCCGCTTCGATGTGGCCATGACAGGACGACTCGGCATGGAGATGAAACCCAGCGACCTGAACGAACAAGAACGCGAATACGCCCAAAAAGCCGTAGCATTCTACAAGGACATACGCCCCATCGTGCAACTGGGCGACCTCTACCGCCTGCTTTCGCCTTACGAAGGCAAAGGCTTCTGCAGCGAAATGTTCGTCACCGAAGACAAGAGCGAAGCCGTGTTCTTCTGTTACAAATTTGAGAACTACATCGGTCTTGAGACCCCGCGTTGGCACATGGCAGGACTTGACCCCGAAGCCACCTACCGTCTGAACGAATTTGAATGCGCCGAGCGTAGCCATCCCTTCGAGGGCAAGACCTTCTCAGGCAAATTCCTGATGGAGACTGGCATCGACGCCACACTAAGCCGCCAATTTGCCAGCCGCGTCATCCGACTGAAGAAAGTCGCAAAGTAAAACAACCTTCGACACATAGGGGGGATTGTGCACGTCATTGAGCACAATCCCCTTTTTTGTGTGCAGCAATGCAGTGCTACTACAGTAGCAAAGTTCTCCCGCTGCCGTAGCAATGCAGTGCTACTGCAATAGCAAAGTTCTCCCACTCTGGCGGCAGAACTTTGCCACCCTGCCCGCACAGTTCTCTGGCTGCCGTGGCAGAACTTTGCCACTGAAAGAAAAATGTTTTCCGCATTTCCGATTTTGGTTTCAAAATGCACAAAAAAGACTTTTTTACTCATTAAATTGCATTTTGTTGTGCGCACACAACGCGTTTTTCGTAGAAAATGTATATCTTTGCGAACTTTTTTTAAAGTAAAAGATTCTTAAACTCATAATTTCACACTGACAAATGATTACTAACGACATTTTCGGAGCACTCCAGCTCATGGTGGTCGGTATGCTGACGGTGTTCTGCATCTTGCTCATCGTCATCGGTCTGGGCACGCTGCTGATAAAGCTCGTCAACAAGTATGCACCCGAAGAGGTTGTAGCCAAGCAACCCGTATCTACCCTAATGGGTGCAGCAGGACAGGTGGATGCCACAGTGAAGGCCGTGATTGATGCCACCATTAGCCAAATCACAGGCGGAAAAGGTACTGCCAGTAAAATCACAAAATTGTAAAAACAACGAAACAAAATAAAATCTATGGCAAAAGAAGTAAAATTCTCGCTGGTCTTCCGCGACATGTGGCAGAGTGCCGGCAAATATCAGCCGCGCGTGGATCAGCTTGTGAAGGTAGCCCCAGCCATTATCAGGATGGGCTGCTTTGACCGTGTGGAAACAAACGGCGGTGGTTTTGAACAGGTGAACCTCCTGTACGGAGAGAATCCTAACCGAAGTGTGCGCGAATGGACTAAGCCTTTCCATGAGGCTGGCATCCAGACGCACATGCTCGACCGTGCACTCAACGGTCTGCGTATGAGTCCTGTACCCAAAGACGTGCGCAAACTGTTTTACAAGGTGAAGAAGGCACAGGGCACCGACATCACACGCATCTTCTGCGGTCTGAACGACCCACGCAACGTGATTCCCTCTATTCAATATGCAAAAGAGGCTGGCATGATTGCTCAGGCTTCGCTTTGCATCACCTACTCCCCTATCCACACGGTTGACTACTATGTGGGTCTGGCAAAACAGTTCATCGAAGCTGGTGCCGACGAAATCTGTCTGAAGGACATGGCTGGCATCGGCCGTCCTGTTTCGCTGGGCAAGATTGTGGCTGGCATCAAGAAACTGAAGAAAGACATCGTGGTGCAGTATCACAGCCACGCAGGTCCTGGCTTCAACATGGCGAGCATTCTGGAGGTGTGCGAAGCAGGCTGCGACTATATTGATACGGGTATGTCGCCACTCTCGTGGGGTACGGGTCATGCTGACATCATCGCTGTTCAAGAAATGCTTAAGGACGCAGGCTTTAAAGTAAAGGAAATCAACATGGCAGCCTACATGGAAGTGCGCACGCAGATTCAGGAGATGTGCGACGACTTCTTGGGCTACTACATACCCGACCTGAACCATATCAACAATTCGCTCCTGGTGAAGCCAGGTCTGCCTGGCGGCATGATGGGTTCGCTGATGACCGACCTGGAAGACAACCTGAAGTCGCTGAACAAGTGGAAGGTGAAGAATGGTCAGCCCGAACTGACAACCGACGACTTGCTCATCAAGCTCTTCGACGAAGTGGCTTACGTCTGGCCAAAGGTGGGCTACCCCTGCCTCGTCACTCCCTTCTCGCAGTATGTAAAGAATCTTGCGCTCATGAATGTGATGCAGATGGAGAAGGGCAAGGAGCGTTGGAGCATGATTGCCGACACTATCTGGGACATGATTCTGGGCAAGGCTGGTCAGCTGCCTGGCCCTGTAGCACCCGAACTGGTGCAGATGGCGAAGGAGCAGGGGCGTGAGTTCGAGACGAAGGACCCACAGTCTTATTTCCCCGACAAGCTGGACGAATTCCGCAAGGAGATGCAGGAGAACGGCTGGCCACTGGGCGAAGACGACGAGGAACTCTTTGAGTTGGCTATGCACCCAGAACAGTATCGTGCCTACAAGAGTGGCAAGGCTAAGGCTGACTTCGAGGCTGACCTGGCCAAGCGCAAGGCTGCAAAGAATGCGCCTGCTGCAGGGGCTGAGGGCCCCAAGAGTGTGACGGTTCAGGTAAATGGCGTGAATTATAAGGTGGAGATTGCCTACGGCGATGCCGTTCCTGCTGCTGCACCTGCTGCAGGCGCTGCTGCTCCTGCTGGAGCGGGCGAGGACATTGTCGCTCCGCTGGAGGGCAAGTTCTACTTGGTAAAGGACAACAGCGAGACGCCCAAGAAGGTGGGCGACACCGTACAGGCTGGCGACACACTGGGATACATCGAGGCTATGAAGACTTTCAATGCCATCCGTGCCGACAAGGCTGGCGTCATCACCGCCATCTTGGTGAACTCTGGCGACGCTGTGGAAGAAGACGACGTAATCATGAAAATGGCTTAATCTATGGAAGAAATACTCACAAACCTGTACCAGATGACGGCGTTCAGCGACATCATCGCGTCGAATGGTACTTATCTGATTATGTACGTGCTGGCATTTGTGCTGCTGTATCTGGGCATCGTGAAGCACTTCGAGCCGCTGCTGCTCATCCCCATCGCCTTCGGTGTGCTCATCGCCAATTTCCCTGGCGGCGACATGGGTGTGTATCAGGCTGACGAGGCTGGCTGCATCAGGGATGCTGCAGGCAATGTGCTGGCTGAGAACATCTGGGAAATGTCGCTTCCGCAGATTGCGCATGACCTCGGACTGATGAATTTCCTTTATTATATGCTCATCAAGACGGGTTTCCTGCCCCCTGTCATCTTCATGGGTGTGGGTGCACTGACCGACTTCGGCCCGATGTTGCGCAACCTGCGCCTCTCCATCTTCGGTGCAGCCGCTCAGCTGGGCATCTTCGCCGTGCTGCTGGTGGCTGTGGGCAGTGGCTTCTTCAACATCAAGGAGGCTGCCGCACTGGGCATCATCGGCGGTGCCGACGGTCCGACGGCTATCTACACCACCATCAAGCTGGCTCCACACCTGCTGGCTCCCATAGCCATTGCCGCTTACTCGTACATGGCGCTGGTGCCGGTCATCATCCCCCTGGTGGTGAAG
Organism: uncultured Bacteroidales bacterium; assembly: GCA_902802265.1. Taxonomy (GTDB): domain Bacteria; phylum Bacteroidota; class Bacteroidia; order Bacteroidales; family Bacteroidaceae; genus Minthosoma. The sequence continues at coordinate 6,829 of CADCLN010000032.1, forward strand.
CTGACTTGCAGCGAGAAGGAACTGAAGATTAACATGAAGGAGCAGGACAAGCTGTTTCCGCCTACGAATAAGATGAAGAACGAGAAGGTCATCAAGATTATCTTCCCCATTGCCGTGACCACCATCGTGGCGCTGCTGGTTCCCTCGGCAGTCAGCCTGATTGGTATGCTGATGTTCGGCAATCTGCTGAAGGAAATCGGTTCCGACACCAGCCGCCTGTTCGACACCATCAGTAACTCCATCATGAACACGGCTACGGTGTTCCTCGGACTGTGTGTCGGTGCAACCATGACGGTACAGGCTTTCCTGAACTGGACCACCATCGGCATCGTCATCGGCGGTTTCTTTGCCTTCGGTCTCAGCATTGCTTCGGGTATTACGATGGTGAAGATTACAAACCTGTTCTCGAAGAAGAAGATCAATCCGCTCATCGGAGCCACGGGGTTGAGTGCCGTGCCGATGGCAAGTCGTGTGTGCAACGAAATCTCCACGAAGTACGACCCCAAGAACCACGTTCTGAACTACTGCATGTCGTCAAACGTGAGCGGTGTGATTGGTTCTGCAGTGGCAGCTGGAGTGCTCATTTCGTTCCTTCAGAACCTCTCGCTCTGATAAAATTCTATAAAAAACGACGGGGTTAGCATAAAAATATAGATGAAGTTTTGGCTTTTTCTGTGTTTTTATGCTAACTTTGCAAACTAACGTCAGGGACAAGCTGTAAAGCCTGTAAAGAATAAACACCAAACTATAAACATTCAAAAAAAACTTAAACTTAAATTTTATGGTTAATTACAAAGATCTTGGTCTCGTGAACACACGCGAGATGTTTAAGAGAGCAGTTGCTGGTGGCTATGCCATTCCAGCCTTCAATTTCAACACAATGGAGCAGATGCAGGCCATCGTCATGGCTGCTGTGGAAACAAAGTCTCCCGTCATCATGCAGGTGTCGAAGGGCGCACGCAACTATGCCAACGCCCAGATTCTGCGCTACATGGCGGAGGGTGCTGTTGCCTACGCCAAGGAACTGGGATGTGAGCAGCCTGAAATCGTGCTCCACCTGGACCACGGCGACACCTTCGAACTCTGCAAGGACTGCATTGACATGGGCTTTTCTTCGGTGATGATCGACGGTTCTCACCTCCCATACGAAGAGAATATTGCCCTGGCAAAGAAGGTGGTTGACTACGCTCATCAGTTCGACGTGACTGTAGAAGCTGAACTCGGCGTTCTCGCTGGCGTTGAAGACGAGGTTTCGGCTGCCGAGTCACACTACACGAAGCCCGAAGAAGTCATCGACTTCTCTACCCGCACAGGTTGCGACTCACTGGCTATCTCCATCGGTACTTCTCATGGTGCACACAAGTTCACGCCAGAACAGTGCACACTCGTCAACGGCGTACTCGTTCCCCCACCATTGGCATTCGACATCCTGCACGAAATTGAAAAGAAGCTCCCTGGCTTCCCCATCGTGCTCCACGGCTCATCATCTGTTCCAATGGACGAAGTGAACACCATCAACCAGTACGGCGGCCACCTCGAAGCAGCCATCGGCATCCCCGAAGAACAGCTCCGCGAAGCAGCCAAGAGTGCAGTCTGCAAGATTAACATCGACTCTGACTCACGCCTCGCCATGACTGCTGCCATCCGCAAGCACCTGGCCGAGCACCCTGAAGACTTCGACCCACGCCAGTACCTCAAGCCCGCTCGCGAGAACATGAAGAAGATGTACATCCACAAGATTGTGAACGTACTCGGTTCCGACGGCAAACTCGCTTGCTGCCAGAAGTAATCTTGAAGGATTATACAACGAGAGAGAGAGGGGTGTGTCAATGATTGGCACACCCCTCTCTCGTTTTTGTAAAATATTATCGGATAAAAAGTAGCTCGCGATATTTAGGCAGAGGCCAAAGGGCATCGTCGACGATGAGTTCGAGTTTGTCAATCTGGCGACGGATGGTGTCCAGCATCGGAGCAACGGTGTCGTGGTATGCAATGGCTTTCGCATGTTCATCCTCAATCTTGTTGGCAACCTTGCGGGCACTGACGAGTTCTTCCACCTGTGTTTCGATAGTGGCGGTGCGGCGGGCAATTTCCTCGATCAGTTTGAGGTTGCGGCATCCGAGTTCGTCGGCTTTTTCGGCGGGGAAGACATTACGCATCCGCTCCACATTGCGCAGCAACTGGCTCTGATAGGTGGTAGCTACAGGGATGATGTGGTTCATGGAGAGGTCGCCAAGCACACGAGCCTCAATCTGAATCTTTTTCGTGTAGGTTTCCCACTTCACCTCGTTGCGAGCCTCCAGTTCCTTCTTGGTCATCACGCCAAGACTCTCGAACATGGCAATGCTGCTGGGGTCGAGATAACGCTCAAAGATGACGGGGCAGGATGTTTCCACATCGAGGCCACGCCGAGCGGCTTCCGCTTTCCATTCGTCGGAATAGCCATTGCCGTCGAAGCGGATAGGTCGGCAGGTCTTGATGTCTTCTCGAAGCACGTCGATGATGGCGTGGAAGGTGGCGCTGTGACCTGTGCCGGACAGCTTTTGCTCCAAATCTGGGATGCGTGCATCCACCCTCTGCTTGAAACTGACAAGGGCTTCTGCCACGGCACTGTTGAGCGTGAGCATGGCACTGGCACAGTTGGCCTCAGAACCTACGGCACGGAATTCGAAGCGGTTGCCGGTGAAGGCAAAGGGACTGGTGCGGTTGCGGTCGGTGTTGTCGATGAGCAGTTCTGGTATTTCGGGAATATCCATTTTCATGCCCTGCTTGCCAGCCATCGAAAGGATGTCGTCCTTGTCTGCTTTTTCAATATGGTCGAGCAATTCACTGACTTGTCGGCCCAGGAAGGAAGATATAATGGCAGGTGGGGCTTCGTTGGCTCCAAGGCGATGGGCATTGGTTGCCGACATGATGCTGGCTTTCAGCAAACCATTGTGTTTGAACACACCCATGAGTGTCTCGACGATGAACACGGCGAAGCGGAGGTTCTGTTCGGGTGTCTTGCCAGGGGCATGGAGCAGTACGCCAGTGTCGGTCGAAAGGCTCCAGTTGTTGTGCTTTCCGCTGCCGTTGATGCCGGCAAAGGGTTTCTCGTGGAGAAGAACACGGAAACCATGCTTACGGGCAATGCGTTTCATGACGGACATCAGAAGCATGTTGTGATCCACAGCCAGGTTGGTCTCTTCAAAGATAGGTGCCAGTTCAAACTGGTTGGGAGCAACCTCGTTGTGGCGTGTCTTCACAGGGATGCCAAGCTTCAGTGCCTGAATCTCAAGGTCACGCATGAAGGCTGCCACACGTTCAGGGATAGAACCGAAGTAGTGGTCGTCCATTTGTTGATTCTTGGCGGAGTCGTGTCCCATCAGGGTGCGCCCTGTCAGCAAAAGGTCGGGACGTGCAGCATAAAGACCTTCGTCAACAAGGAAATATTCCTGCTCCCAGCCAAGGTTGCTCGTTACCTTCTTCACGTTGGGGTCAAAATAGTGACAAACCTCCGTGGCAGCCACATTGACAGCTTTCAAGGCACGAAGCAAGGGAGCCTTGTAGTCGAGAGACTCGCCACTATAGGAGATAAAGACGGTGGGGATGATAAGTGTGTCGTCGATGATGAAGACAGGGCTTGTCGGGTCCCATGCCGAATAGCCACGGGCTTCAAAGGTGCTGCGGATGCCGCCACTGGGGAACGATGAGGCGTCGGGCTCCTGCTGAACGAGCAGTTTGCCGCTGAACTCCTCAATCATGCCCCCCTTGCCGTCATGTTCGATGAACGAGTCATGCTTCTCGGCAGTACCTTCGGTCAGAGGCTGGAACCAGTGAGTGTAGTGTGTCACACCGTTTTCCTTTGCCCACTGGATGATGCCTGTAGCCACGGCATCGGCCACGGTGCGGTCCAACCTTGCACCGTTATCAATGACGTCGAGCATCTTCGCATAGACATCTTTAGGCAGATACTTGTACATTTTCTCGCGATTGAAGACATACTTGCCGAAATACTCGGAAGGTCTCTCACTCGGGGTTTTCACGTCGAGAGGCTTCTTCTTGAACGCCTCACCGACAACTTGGAATCTCAAATCGTTTGCCATAAATCTGTTACATTTTAATGGGGTGAATACTATTTCTTGTTTATATATTGGTCTATTTCCATGGCAACCTTCTTTCCGCTGGCTATGGCTCGAACAACGAGGCTTGCACCGCTGGCGGCATCGCCACAGACAAAGACATTCTCAGCGTACTCAGGATGTTGGGGCTTAAGAAAACCCATCGCCAACAGGACGAGGTCTGCCTTGATTGTCTCAGGATTTCCCTTCTCAACCATCAGCGGTCGTCCGCCGTCAGGATTGGGTTTCCAGTCAATCTCCTGCACCTTTACCCCCACCACTTTGCCATCCTTGCCAACAAACTCCAATGTGTTGATGTTCCATCGGCGGACACAGCCTTCCTCATGACTGCTGGTTGTCTTTAGGATCACTGGCCATTGGGGCCAAGGCGTATTGGGATTATGTCCGACGGGGGGCTTGGGCATGATTTCAATCTGTGTGACACTCTTGCAACCTTGCCGATGAGCCGTACCGATACAATCGCTGCCTGTATCGCCACCGCCAATGACGAGGACATCTTTTCCCTTGGCCGTAACGAGCTCTTCCCTGGAGAACTCCATCCCCGCAAGGATGCGGTTTTGTTGAGAGAGCATTTCCAAAGCAAGATGGATGCCCTTCAGCGACCGTCCTGGAATATTGAGGTCTCGGGCAGTAGGCGTTCCGGTAGCGAGGACGACGGCATCGTATTGTTGCGACAACATAGCAACAGACGATATGGCTTCGCCGTAATGAAAGGTGATGCCTTCCTGCTCCATCACTCGGATGCGGCGGTCAATAACCTGTTTGTTAAGCTTGAAATTGGGGATGCCATAGCGAAGGAGTCCGCCGGCGGCTTCATTCTTCTCATAGACTGTGACCTCGTAACCCATATAGTTAAGCTCCTGAGCTGCAGCCAATCCAGCAGGTCCGCTGCCGACGACAGCCACCTTCTTGCCATTACGGTTGGGGTGCTCTATGGTCACATAGCCTTCAAGAAAAGCATGCTCGGCAATGGCACATTCGTTCTCACGATTGGTGACAGCTTCTCCCGTTGTGTGATAAAGTACGCAAGCCTTTTCGCAGAGCGCCGGACAAATGCGGCCCGTAAACTCGGGAAAGGGGTTGGTCTTCTTCAGAATCTTATAGGCCATCTCCCACTCGCCCCGACAGAGTGCGTCGTTCCATTCTGGGTCCTTATTGCCCAGCGGACAAGCCCAGTGGCAGAAAGGCACACCACAGTCCATGCAGCGGCTGGCCTGTTCCTGCCGGTCGTGTGTGTTGAGGGTCTGTTCCACTTCACCAAAATCGTGTATTCGGTCGTGAACAGGACGATATCCAGCCTCCTTGCGAGGCACGGTCAGAAATGCTTTCGGATTTCCCATATTATTTACTATTTAAGACCCCCTCTAACTCTCCCTCTAGGGGGAGAATCAAAATGGTAAATGTCCTCCCCCTAGAGTCCTCCCCCTAGAGGGGGAGTTAGAGGGGGTCCTTAGTCCTTTGTCTTTTATCCTTAGTTAATAATCTCTCTGGACTTCTGCAATTTTTTGTGAAAGCTTTGCCATCTGTTCTTCGTGCAGAACGCGCTTATACTCAATGGGGACGACTTGCACAAAATCCTCCACGAAACGTTGCCAATCGTCGAGCATACGTCCGGCAAGGGCAGAACCCGTGTGGAGATAATGCTGACGGATAAGTTCCAGCAATTCCTTGCGACTGGCGGTATCTTCCACAAGGTTAATCTCCACCATGTCCATATTGCAGAAGTAGTCAAAAGTGCGGTCAGGGTCATAGACGTAGGCCACACCACCACTCATGCCGGCAGCGAAGTTGCGCCCCGTCTTGCCCAGCACCACTACCCTGCCGCCCGTCATATACTCGCAGCAATGGTCGCCTGCTCCCTCTATGACGGCAATGGCTCCGCTGTTGCGCACACCAAAACGCTCGCCCACCTGTCCGTTGACGTATAGTTCGCCACTCGTTGCACCATACAGCCCCGTATTGCCAGCAATAATGTTGTCTTCCGCATGAAACTCAGCACCGCTTCTTGCTGGAGGCAGGATACTGATGCGTCCGCCGGAGAGCCCCTTGCCGAAATAGTCGTTAGCCTCACCTTCAAGCCGCAAGTTCAAGCCCTTCACTGCAAACGCGCCGAAACTTTGTCCTGCCGATCCCTTGAACCTGATGTTGATAGTGCCGCCCAGGGGCAATCCTGCCTCACCATACCTTTTTGCAATAACTCCAGAAATCATCGTACCCACGGCGCGGTCAGTATTTCTTATGACATAGTCCAGAGTCACCTCCTCCTGTCCGTCTATGGCCCTTTGGGCAGACCTGATGATTTCCTCGTCCCTGACGCCTGTCACCTTCGTAAACTCACATCCTTCCCAACAAAGCGCCTTGTCTGTGTCGGGTCGGTGCAGCAGCCGACCGAAATCAATCGTCCGCTGCCTGTCCGTCATATTTGCCGTCTGGATTTCGATGAATTCCGTGTGGCCGATGATATCCGTCAGTCTGTGCACACCCATCTCGCTGAGATACTCACGCACCTGTTGGGCAAGGAAGGTAAAGAAATTGACTACATACTCGGCACGCCCCATGAAACGGGCACGCAGACGCTCGTCCTGCGTTGCCACACCTACGGGACAAGCGTTGGTGTTGCATTTGCGCATCATCACACAGCCAAGCACAATGAGCGGCAACGTGCCAAACGAAAACTCGTCAGCCCCCAGCAAAGCCATGATGACGACGTCCTTTGCCGTCTTCAACTGTCCGTCAGTCTGCAGGCGCACCCCACTGCGCAGTCCGTTCATCACCAGCGTCTGCTGAGCCTCCGCCAAACCTATTTCGGGCGAAATACCGGCAAAGCGCATACTCGATGCAGGCGAAGCACCCGTACCTCCCTCCGCACCGCTAATCACAATCAGGTCGGCCTTAGCCTTCGCCACACCCGCAGCAATGGTTCCCACGCCGCTTTCTGCCACCAACTTCACGCTGACGGCAGCCGCAGGGTTAATGTTCTTCAGGTCGAAGACGAGCTGTGCCAAGTCCTCAATGCTGTAGATGTCATGGTGAGGCGGCGGCGAAATGAGCGAGATGCCAGGGATGGCATGGCGAGTCTTGGCAATAATGTCGTTCACCTTGAAGCCAGGCAACTGTCCGCCCTCCCCAGGCTTTGCACCCTGTGCCACCTTAATCTGAATTTCCTCGGCATTGACCAGATACTCAGCCGTCACACCAAACCTGCCACTGGCTATCTGCTTCGTCTTGCTGCTGAGACTGACCCCGTCCACCTCGGCATGGTAGCGCACACTGTCCTCGCCGCCCTCGCCCGTGTTGCTGCGTGTGCCCAGCCTGTTCATTGCCAACGCCAGCGCCTCGTGCGCCTCGATGCTCAGGGCACCAAACGACATGGCTCCCGTCACGAAATGGCGCACAATGCTCTCCACTGGCTCCACCTCGTCGATGGGTGTAGGCACGGCAGCCCTTTTGAATCCAAAGAAGTCGCGGATGAAGATAGGCTTCTCCTTCTCATCTACCAGCTGTGCCCACTCCTTGAACTTCCTGTAAGACCCCAGCCTTGTAGCCACCTGCAGGCTGCTGATGGTGTCGGGATTCCATGCATGAAGGATGCCATCCTTGCGCCACGAAAACAGTCCGTTGTCCTGCAGAAACTCGTTCACTCCCGATGCCCCAAAAGCCTCCCTGTGCCGACGGGTGGCATCCGCTGCAATCTCCTTCAGACCGATGCCGCCGATGGTGCTCACCTCCGTGCCGAAATACCTTCTGAGCACGTCTTCGCCCAGACCGATGCTTTCAAAAATCTTTGCACCCCGATAGCTGCGGATGGTGCTGATGCCCATCTTCGACATCACCTTCTTCAGCCCCTTGCCGGCAGCCTTGATAAAGTTTGCCTCGGCGGTGGCATACTCCTCCTGTATCATGTGCCGCCCCACCAGGTTGTCCAGCACGGCAAACGTCATGTAGGGGCAGATGGCACTTGCCCCGTAGCCCAGCAACAAGGCGATGTGCATCACCTCGCGAATCTCGCCACTCTCCACGATGAGGGCAGTCTGCACACGTTTCCCCACGCCAATCAGATAGTGGTGCACCGCACTCACAGCCAGCAGACTGGGTATGGCGGCGTGCCCCTCATCGATGTCCCTGTCAGAAAGGACAATATAATTTACGCCCTCATCCACCGAAGCCTCCGCGCTGTGGCAAAGCTCCTCGATAGCCAGCCGCAGTCCGTTCTCGCCGCTGTGCACATCGAACAGCATGGGCAGCTTCTTCGTCTTGAACCCCTTATACCGTATATTACACAAAATGTCGAGCTGCGCATTCGTCAGCACAGGTTGCGGCAACCGCACCATCTTGCAGTTCGAGGCATCGGGCGTCAGGATATTCGTGCCCACCGCACCGATATACTCCGTCAGACTCATCACCAAATCCTCGCGTATAGGGTCGATGGCAGGATTCGTCACCTGTGCAAACTGCTGACGAAAATAGTTGAACAGCATCTGCGGACGGTCGCTAAGGGCAGCCAGCGGCGTGTCGTTACCCATGGCAGCCACAGGCTCCTGCCCCGTCGTAGCCATCGGCACGATGGTCCTCTCTATATCCTCCCGTCCGAAACCAAAACCAACGAGCTTGCGTTCATAACCCTCCACCCCGTTCTCCACGTGTCGTCCGCTCTTGAGGCCCTCCAGCTGGATGCGGTTTGCCGCGAGCCATTCGCCATACGGATGCGCCTTCGCCAGCTGTTCCTTGATTTCGCCGTCGTAGTAAATCCTGCCCTCCTTCGTGTCTATCAGCAGCATCTTCCCAGGCTGCAACCGTCCCTTGCTCACCACGTCGCCCGCCTCAAACTCCATCACCCCCACCTCGCTTGCCACGACCATCATGCCCTGCCTCGTTATCGTGTAGCGGCTGGGTCGAAGACCGTTCCTGTCGAGCATGCCGCCAGCAAACCGTCCGTCGCTAAACAGCAGGGCAGCAGGTCCGTCCCAGGGTTCCATCAAGATGGAGTGATACTCGTAAAACGCCTTCAGGTCCTCCGAGATAGGATTCTTGTCATTAAAACTCTCCGGAACGAGGATAGCCATCGCTTGTGGCAGCGAAAGCCCGCTCATCACGAGGAACTCCAGCACATTGTCGAGACTTGCCGAGTCGCTCATTCCGCGTTGCACGATGGGTCGCAAGTCGCCGATGTCCGCCAAAGCCCCGCTGTTCAGCACACACTCGCGTGCAGTCATCCAGCCGCGGTTGCCGCGAATCGTATTGATTTCCCCATTGTGTGCCAGCATCCTGAACGGTTGCGCCAGCGCCCACCTCGGCAGCGTATTGGTTGAAAACCTTGAATGTACCAGCGCCATTCCGCTGGTAAAGTACGGGCTCGACAGGTCGGGGAAATACCGTCGCAGCTGCCCAGAAGTCAGCATGCCCTTATAGACAATATTCCTTGTGGAGAGCGAACAAATGTAGAAATCCTCGTCCTCAATACAGTTTTCTATACGTTTCCTTACCCTATACAGCATAGCGTCCATCCTCGTGACCAAACCCTCAGCCACGCCCGTGACGAAAATCTGCTTAATGGCTGGTTCCACCGCTCGTGCCCCATCGCCCAGCACATCGGGACACGTTGGCACATCCCTGACGTGCATCAGCTTCAGCCCCTCGCGCTCAATCTCCCTACCCATGACGGCAAGCAGACGCTGCTGCATCCCTGGCTCCTTGGGGAGGAACACAAGCCCCGTACCATATCGTCCCTTCTCCGGAACGGGGATGCCCTGCAGGAGGATAAACTCATGGGGAATCTGCACCATGATGCCTGCCCCGTCGCCCGTTTTGTCGCGAGTTTCGGCTCCGCGATGCTCCATATTCTCCAGAACCATCAAGGCATTATTGACAAGTTCATGACTCTTGCCGCCATGAATATTCACCACCATGCCCACACCGCAGGCATCGTGCTCGTAGGCTTCATTATATAATCCCTGTTTCATTTTATTTACCAACTTTATTTACCATTTACTATTTACCATTTACCATTTACCATTTGCTATCCTCCCCCTAGAGGGGGAGTTAGAGGGGGTCTTTGAGGGGGGCTTTTATAACTGATTAGCCATTTGGCGAAGTGCCCTTTCCGTGTTCTCCCGTGTGCCGAAAGCAGTAAGTCGGACATACCCCTCTCCACAACACCCGAACCCCACACCAGGAGTACACACAACATGTGCAGAACGAAGCATCCAGTCGAAGCACTCCCAAGACGTCATGCCCGCTGGCGTTTGCATCCACAAGTAAGGCGCATCAATGCCTCCATACACCTTAAAGCCCATGCTGGTCAGCCGCTCGCGCATCAAGCGGGCATTCTCCATGTAATAAGCAACCGTAGCCCTTACCTGCGCTCTTCCTTCCGCTGTATAGACAGCCTCGGCGGCACGTTGCGAGAGATAGCTCGCGCCGTTGAACTTTGTTGCCTGTCGTCGGCTCCACAAGGCACCCAGAGGCAGCTTCAAATCCTTCGGCACGACCGTATATCCACAACGGATTCCCGTGAAACCAGCCGTCTTGGAGTAGGAACGAAACTCTACGGCACACTCCCTGGCACCAGGAATTTCGTAGATGCTATGTGGAACGTCCCTCCTTTGGATGTAAGCCTCGTAAGCAGCATCATAAAGGATAATCGCATCCTGTTCCAGCGCATAGTCAACCCATTGTGCCAGCTGCCCCCTTGTCAGCGTCGTACCCGTCGGATTGTTTGGGTAGCAGAGATAAACCACATCGACATGCTCCCCTGGCAGTTCGGGCACGAAGTCATTTTCCGCCGTGCACGGCAGTTTGACCAGGGCAGTCCTACCCGCCATCCTGTTGGCATCCATATAGACAGGATAGACAGGGTCGGTAAGAGCTATGACGACATCCTTCCCCAGCAACTCCTGAAAATTGCCCGTATCACTCTTCGCACCGTCGCCGACGAACACCTCGTCAGCCACAATGTCGATGCCGTGGGCACGGAAATCATTCTCCACGATAGCATCGCGCAAGAAGTCGTAGCCACGTTCAGGGCCATACCCGCGAAACGAAGCCGCCGTTGCCATCTCGTTCACCGCCTTGTGCAAAGCCTCTATGACAGCAGGGGCAAGCGGCTGCGTCACATCGCCAATACCCAGACTGATGATATCTGCCTTGGGATTTTCCTCCTTGTAAGCATTCACCTTCCGAGCAATCTCAGTAAAGAGGTAAGATTCGGATAGCTTCAAGAAATTCTCGTTAATGAGTGTCATATTATGAAAATCTTATTGATTAAATCTATGTAATCCGTGGTTCTTTAGTAAAAAATCCGTTTAATTTGTTAAATCGTTCCGCAGGAACTTGTTGATTAAAAACAGGAAGAATCTGTGGTCATTTCCCCCTCAAACACAAACTCGGCAGGCCCCGTCA
>CADCLN010000032.1:18399-55452 GCA_902802265.1 uncultured Bacteroidales bacterium
GTCTATCCAGGCCCTGGACGATGCCGCCACGGCCGTTGCGCAAGCACCCGTCCCACAAGCCATTGTGATACCACTTCCGCGCTCCCAAACACGCACACGAATACCGTCAGGACGCATTTCGGCAAATTCGATGTTAGTGCGCTCGGGAAACGCAGGGTGGTATTCTAGTTCTCTTCCTCTTTCTTCCACAGCGTCCACGTTGTCCGTGAAGATGACATAGTGAGGATTACCCATTGAAACGAAAAGGGACTGACCCTCGGAACCACTCTCTATCCTCTCCCTAGAGGGTCTTCTCCCCCTAGATGGGGAGTTAGAGGGGGTCTTTAAGAGTTTGGGATTAAACTGTTCTTCCTTTTCGAATACAGGTTCGCCCATATCCACTGTTACCGTATCGACGCTGTTCGTTGGAGTAAGGTTCAGCCATAGAACCTTGATGCCGGAAAGTGTAAGTAGTCTGATTTCTGTCTTCTCGGTCAGCCCCTTCTCGTAAAGATACTTTCCGATGCAGCGACAGGCATTTCCGCACATCATAGCTTCCGAACCGTCTGCATTGAAGATACGCATGGAGAAATCAGCTTCGGGAATGGGACTTCTACCAATCAAGACGAGCCCATCGGAACCTATTCCTTGGTGGCGGTCACTCCAAAGACGTGCCAACTCCGACGGATTGTCTATATTATATAATAATGTGTCAATGTAGATGTAGTCGTTGCCCGCACCATGCATTTTTGTAAAGCGAATAACCTGTTTCATTTTGTGTTGCCTTTTTTCTTTTTACTTACATTTTTATGTAAATCCTGTGCAAAGGTATGCATTTTGTTTCAAAACAAGCAAATTTAGCGAACAAAAGCATAATATATCGCTTAATTATTTATCATATATCAAGAAAAGCATATCAAATCATATCATTTTGGTATGTTTTTATTGTAAAATACAACATATTGTCTTACCTTTGCACCGAAAACATTGCAATGTGACAAATAGGACGCTTAATTTTTAAATTTTAAGTTATGAAGAAAATTGAAGCAATCATTAGGAAAACCAAATTTGAGGAAGTGAAAGAAGCTCTGCTCTCGTCGGACATTGACTGGTTTGAGTATCACGACGTTCACGGCATCGGCCAGAGCCGACAGGAACGTATCTATCGTGGTGTTCAGTATTCAACGGATGTGATAGAGCGTGTGGCTATGACCATTGTCTGTCGCGACCAGTTCGTGGAGCCAACGGTGAAAGTAATCATTGATACCGCTCACACGGGTGAAATTGGTGATGGGCGCATCTTCGTGAGCGAAATGATAGACACATGGAGCATCCGCACAGGGGAACATGGAGACACCGTATTAAGAGATAAAAAATAAATAGTACAACAACACAAACAAAGTATTTATTATTATGAACGATATTGCACTTTCATTAGATACAGTATGGATGTTGTTGGCGGCTATGCTTGTGTTTTTTATGCAACCTGGCTTTGCGCTATGCGAGGCTGGTTTTACACGTAGCAAGAATACGGCCAACATTCTGTTTAAGAATTTTGTAGATTTCATGTTCGGCTCACTGTTGTTCTGGTTCATTGGTTTTGGATTCATGTTCGGATCGGACGGTGCCGGCTTCATAGGAGCACCCAACTTCGGCGACCTTTCTTTTTATCGTGGCGATTTGCCAGTAGAGGGTTTCCTTATCTTCGAGACTGTTTTCTGCGCCACAAGCGCCACGATAGTCAGCGGTGCAATGGCGGAACGGACAAAGTTTTCGATGTACGTCATCTACAGTGCCATCATTTCATTGGTTATTTATCCCATCGAGGGGCATTGGACTTGGGGCGGCGGATGGCTCTGCAATGATGCCACCGACGGCTTCATGATGCAGACTTTTGGCGACGCCTTCCATGATTTTGCTGGGTCGGCCATCGTGCACAGCGTGGGCGGTGTGCTGGCTCTGATAGGTGCAATGGCTTTGGGCGCACGGCGGGGTAAGTATGCCAAGGACGGTAGCAGCCGTGCCATTCCAGGTCACTCGCTGACGCTTGCAGCACTGGGGGTCTTTATCCTCTGGATGGGATGGTTCGGCTTCAACCCTGGATCGCAGTTGGCTGCCAGCGGTGCCGTCAATCGGATAGCCATCAGCCACGTCTTCCTGACGACGAACCTGGCAGCAGCGGCGGGTGGTGTCGCCACCATGTTCATCACATGGCTGAAGTACAGGAAGCCGTCGTTCTCGTTGACGCTGAACGGTGTACTGGCGGGTCTGGTGGGCATTACGGCAGGCTGCGACCTTGTCTCGCCCGCAGGAGCCGTCGCCATCGGACTGGTCTGCGGAACGGTGCTCGTCTTTTCCATTGAGTTTATCGACCATGTGTTGCACATCGACGACCCTGTCGGCGCAAGCTCTGTCCATGGTGTCTGCGGCATCCTCGGCACGTTGATGACGGGGCTGTTCTCAACGAGCAACGGAGCTTTTTACGGCCACGGCTGGGGTTTCTTCGGTGCTGAGTGCTTTGGCATACTCGTCATTGACCTCTGGGCAGCAATGTGTGGCGGGTTGCTTTTCTTTGGCATTAAGGCGATTCACGGCTTGCGCGTGCCTGCCCGTATTGAGGACGAGGGACTGGATGTGTATGAGCATGGAGAACTTTGTTATAATTCATAATTCGCAATTCACAAATAAAATGAAAAAATTAGTAATGATAGCCCTGTCTGTGGTCGGTATGACCACGGCGGGCGCCCAAGACAAGGTGGGGGCAACCATCGGAACTGACCTCGTTAGCCAGTACATTTGGCGTGGCCAGAATCTCGGCGACCTCAGTCTGCAGCCTACTCTTGGGATTGACTACAAGGGTATCAGCCTCTCGGCATGGGGCAGCGTGGGCATCAGTAATAGTTCGGACACGAAGGAGCTGGACCTGACTCTCAGGTACGACTGCAGGGGTTTCAGCGTGGGTGTGACCGACTATTGGTTCTCTGGCGGCAATTATTTCCAGTATGAAGGGGGCAGGACGACACACATCTGGGAGGGGTTCGTCGGCTACGACTTCGGTTTTCTTGCCGCAACATGGTACACGAATTTTGCGGGTAACGATGGTCTGAACGGCAACGACCGGCGAGCCTACAGTAGTTATTTTGAAGTGTCTTCACCCTTCCGTCTCGGTGGACTTGACTGGGCAGCAACGGTCGGCATGGTGCCTTGGCAAACAACAAGCTATGGCAGCAACGGCTTCTGCGTCACGAATGTTTCGCTGCGGGCCACCAAGGATTTTGTTGTCAAGGACCAGTGGCATTTGCCCGTTTTCGCAGGGCTTACGGCTAACCCCCGAAGTGAGAGTCTCTATCTGATTGTCGGACTGTCGTTCCGCCGCTGATGTTTATCAAGGATGGGGGAAGGCCGACAATGGTCTCCCCCCCCACTACTATAGCGTATGAGTTCAAAATATATTTTCGTCACAGGTGGCGTGGTTTCGTCGCTGGGCAAGGGTATCATCGCTGCAAGTATTGGCAAGTTGCTACAGGCTCGCGGCTTCAGGGTCACGATTCAGAAGTTCGACCCCTACATCAATATTGACCCTGGTACGCTCAACCCCTACGAACACGGCGAGTGTTATGTGACGGCGGACGGCGTGGAAACTGACCTCGACCTGGGACATTATGAGCGTTTCACCGACATACGGACTACTCGCCACAACAGTATCACCACGGGTAGAATATACAAGACGGTCATTGACCGTGAACGCCACGGCGACTATCTGGGCAGGACTATTCAGGTGGTACCACACATCACGGACGAGATAAAGAGGAGGATGTTGAGGGAGGACGGCGAGGACGAGGTGTTTGACTTCGTCATCACGGAGGTGGGGGGCACGATAGGCGACATCGAGAGTGCTCCGTTCATGGAGGCTATACGCCAGTTGCGTTGGCAGCTGGGGCAGGGTGCGGTGTGTGTACACCTGACGTATGTTCCTTACCTGCGAGCAGCTGACGAACTGAAGACTAAGCCTACGCAACACTCTGTCAAGGAGATGCAAGGCATGGGCATCCAGCCCGACGTGCTGGTGCTCCGCACGGAACGCCACCTGGACGATGGGCTGCGCGGGAAGGTGGCTTCGTTTTGCAATGTGGATTTGGAGTGTGTGGTGCAATGCGAGGATATGCCCAGCATCTACGAGGTGCCTGTCAGTATGCAACGGCAGGGGCTGGACGCTGCCATATTGCGCAAGATGGGTATTGCGGTCGGCGAGACTCCAGCGATGGCGCCTTGGCACGTTTTTCTGGAAAAGCTGCATGGTGCCCAGCAGGAGGTGCACGTGGCTCTGGTGGGCAAGTATGACTTGCAGGATGCTTATAAGAGTATTCGCGAGAGCCTGAATCTGGCGGGCATCTACAACGGCGTGAGGGCTGTGGTTCATTTTGTCAACAGCGAGGGTTTAACGCAAGCGTGTGTGGCTGACAGACTGGATGGGGTGGCTGGCATCGTCGTTTGTCCTGGTTTCGGCCGGAGGGGTACGGAGGGAAAGGTGGTAGCCGCCGAATATGCACGTACACACGACATACCTGCCTTCGGAATATGCCTCGGTATGCAGATGATGGTCGTTGAGTTTGCACGTAATGTGCTGGGGTATGACGACGCGAACAGTAGCGAGATGGACTCGCAAACGCCGCACAATGTCATCGACATGATGGAGAATCAAAAGGCGGTCACACAGATGGGCGGAACGATGAGACTCGGTGCATACGACTGCGAACTTGCAGAGAATAGTCGTGCCTACGAGGCTTACGGTCAGGTATCTTTTATCAGGGAAAGGCACAGGCATCGCTATGAGTTTAACAACGCCTACAGGGAGGCTTTCGAAAGGGCAGGCATGAAGTGTGTGGGTATCAACCCCACAGCCAATCTTGTCGAGGTTGTCGAGATACCATCGTTAAGGTGGTACATCGGCACACAGTTCCACCCCGAGTACACATCTACCGTGCTACACCCGCATCCACTGTTTATGTCGTTCATTAAAGCTTGCGTAAGATATGGAACAGTTAAAGCATGAGTGTGGCGTAGCTATGGTGAGGCTCCTGAAACCACAGGGGTATTTCAAGCAGAAGTACGATTCTGGGGCTTATGCGCTCGAAAAGCTCTATCTGATGATGGAGAAGCAGCATAATCGCGGTCAAGAGGGAGCTGGCATCGCTTGTGTCAACATGGATTCGCCTGTTGGCACAGAGTATATGTTGCGCGAAAAGGCTCTGGGGAAGGATGCTATCACGGAGGTCTTCAGCAGGGTTACTCCCGAATGGTCGGAGGCTCAGCTTTTCATGGGGCACCTGCGCTACTCCACCACAGGAAGGATTGGCCTGCAGTATGTGCATCCGTTTTTACGCCGTAACAACTGGCGGGCAAAGAATCTTTGTCTCTGCGGCAACTTCAATATGACAAACATTGACGAGATTTTCCAGATGATGGTCAGACAAGGACAATCGCCACGCATCTACAGCGATTCGTACATCACGCTCGAACTGATGGGACATCGGCTGGACCGCGAAGCGGAACGATGTTTCGAAGAAGCAAAGAAGAAGGGTCTGCAGGATACTGATATTACCCGTTACATAGAGGATAACGTGCAGATGGGCAATGTGCTGCGCACCACGATGGCTAAGTATGACGGCGGTTACGTCATGTGTGGCCTTACAGGCAGTGGTGAGATGTTTGCCATGCGCGACCCTTGGGGCATCCGACCAGCCTTTTTCTACAGGAATGATGAAGTGGTAGCCGTCAGCAGTGAGCGTGCTGTGTTGCAGACAACCTTTGACCTCTGCTGTGAAGATGTAGAGGAACTGTCAGCAGGCGGAGCGATTATCGTTCACAAAAACGGTCGGTTCGATCTCGAATCCATCCTTCCACCGCAGATGCAGTCTCGTTGCTCGTTTGAACGCATCTACTTCAGCCGTGGTTCCGACCGCGATATCTACCGTGAACGCAAGCTACTCGGCAAGGGGCTCACAGCACCTATCCTTAAAGCCATCGATGGTGATGTTGAAAACACCGTGTTCTCCTTCATCCCCAACACAGCCGAGGTGGCTTTCTACGGCATGATAGAAGGACTGAGAAACCAAGGCTACGATGTGCGCAGCGAGAAGGTGGCGTGGAAGGACGTCAAGCTACGCACCTTCATCACAGAGGCTGGCACTCGCAACAACTTAGCATCGCATGTCTATGACATTACCTACGGATCGCTACGCCCATATAAAGACAACCTTGTCATCATCGACGACTCGATTGTGCGCGGAACGACTCTGAAGGAAAGTGTCTTCAAGATACTTGACCGACTGCATCCCAAGAAAATCGTGATGGTCAGCAGTTCACCACAAATCCGTTACCCCGACTATTACGGCATCGACATGGCGCGTCTGGAAGAATTCTGCGCTTTCCGTGCTGCTATAGAGCTCGCCAAGGAACGCGGCATGGGGCAGTTGGTGAACGACATCTACGAAGCCTGTCGTGCCGAACTACGCAAGCCAAATGAAAAACAGCAGAACTGCGTATGCTCTCTTTACAAGTCTTTCAGCGTGGAGGATATTAACCGAAAGATGGCAGAGATGTTGCGCCCTGCCAACATGCAAACACAGGTCGAGTTCGTCTTTCAGACTATCGAAGGACTTCATGCAGCCTGCCCCAACCACAAAGGTGACTGGTACTTCACCGGTCGTTATCCGACACCAGGAGGCAATCGGCTTGTCAACCAGGCATTTATCAAGTATGTTGAAGAAGACCCCCTCTAAATGAAGAATGAAGAATGAAGAATGAAGAATATCGTAAATTGTAAATCGTAAATTGTAAATTGTATTATGTGTGGATTTGTAGGTATTTTCAAGCCGGATGGCGATGTCCGGCAGAAACGTGAGCAGGCTCTGAAGATGTCTGCAAAAATACGTCATCGCGGACCAGACTGGAGTGGTATATATTGTAGTGACGCGGCTATCCTTGCCCATGAACGTCTCTCCATCGTCGATCCCGAGAGCGGCGGACAGCCGTTGTTCTCGACCGACAGGAAACAGGTGTTGGCTGTCAATGGCGAGATTTATAATCATCAGGAGATTCGCCGACGCTTTGCCGGACGGTATGAGTTCCAGACGGGCAGCGACTGTGAGGTCATCCTTGCGCTCTATCGGGAGAAGGGCATCGCTTTTCTTGACGAGGATATCAGCGGCATTTTTGCTTTTGCCCTGTATGATGAGCAGCGGGATGAGTTCCTGATTGCACGCGACCCTATCGGCGTGATTCCTTTGTATATGGGGCACGATGCCGACGGAACGGTGTATGTGGCTTCGGAGCTGAAGGCGCTGGAGGGGTTCTGCGAGGAGTACGAGCCTTTCCCTCCTGGACATTACTATTGGAGCAGGGAACCTGGCTTGAAGCGGTATTACAGGCGCGACTGGTTCGGATATGATGCCGTGAAGGATAATGGGGCAAGCGCCGATGCCATTCGCGAGGGGCTGATGGCTGCCGTGAAGCGACAACTGATGAGCGACGTGCCATACGGGGTGCTGCTCAGCGGCGGACTGGATTCTTCGGTCGTCTCTGCCATTGCCGAGAGGTTCAGCGAACATCGCATCGAGGACGGTTCGCAGACTCGTGCCTATTGGCCTCGGCTGCATTCCTTCGCTGTGGGCTTGAAGGGGGCTCCCGACCTGGCAAAGGCTAAACTGGTGGCTGACAGTATAGGGACGGTGCACCATGAGATTAACTACACGGTGCAGGAGGGTATCGATGCCATCCGCGACGTGATTTACCACATCGAATCTTATGATGTGACGACTGTCCGAGCCTCTACACCGATGTATCTGCTTGCCCGCGTCATCAAGTCGATGGGCATCAAGATGGTGCTGAGCGGCGAGGGCGCCGACGAGGTGTTCGGCGGGTATCTGTATTTCCACAAGGCGCCAAGTGCGAAGGCGTTTCATGAGGAGACGGTGCGCAAGCTGTCGAAGTTGCACTACTACGACTGTCTGCGTGCCAACAAGAGTCTTGCGGCATGGGGCGTGGAGGGGCGTGTGCCTTTCCTCGACAAGGAGTTTCTCGATGTGGCTATGCGCACGAATCCGGAAGCGAAGATGTGTCGGGGAACCTGCATCGAGAAGAGGATTGTTCGCGAAGCTTTTGCCGATATGCTGCCTGCGGAGGTTGCCTGGCGCCAGAAGGAGCAGTTCAGCGACGGTGTGGGCTATTCGTGGATTGACTCGCTGAAGCGGATGACTGCCGAAGCGGTGACCGACGAACAGATGGCACGGGCTGCCGAGCGCTTCCCCATCAACCCGCCGCTGAACAAGGAGGAGTATTATTACCGCAGCATCTTTGCCGAGCTTTTCCCAAGTGATTCGGCTGCCCGAAGCGTCAACCAGGAGGCTTCTGTTGCTTGCTCTACAGCCATCGCCCTGGAATGGGATGCTTCGTTCAGAAATATGAACGAACCCAGCGGCCGCGCGGTGAAGGGGGTACATGAGGACCCTATTTAAAAGACCCCCTCTAACTCCCCCTCTAGGGGGAAGATAAAAATGGTAAATGGTAAATGGTAAATAATAATCGAGAAGCAAAATTAATACTGGATAACGGCACGGTGCTGAGTGGATGGTCATTCGGCGCGGAACGGAATGCCGTGGGCGAAGTGGTGTTCAATACGGCTATGACCGGCTATCCTGAAAGTTTGACCGATCCAAGCTATGCAGGGCAAATTCTGGTGGCAACGTACCCGCTGATTGGGAATTATGGCGTACCTGATACAGGAGGCAAACCTTACCCCAGATTCATGGAGAGTGAACGCATCCATGTGAAGGGGCTTGTCGTGGCTAATTATAGCGAGAGGTACAGCCACTGGAATGCGAAGGAGTCTCTCTCGGAGTGGCTGAAGCGAGAGGGTGTTCCTGCCATTACTGGCATCGATACAAGACGGTTGACCAAGTTGCTGAGGGAGCACGGGGTGATGAGCGGACGCGTGGTTGTGGAGGGGTGTGACAGCTGCGGGGCAGCGGAGGATTACGATGCTGTGGGATGGGTGGAGCAGGTGAGCTGCAAGGATGTCATCACCTATAAACCGAATGGGCTCGGTGCAAACGGGAAGGCAGCGAACAGCCGTTGCAGGAGGGTTGTCCTTGTTGACTGCGGCGTCAAGGCGAATATCATACGTTGTCTGCTGCAACGGGGAGTCGAGGTGGTGCGTGTGCCTTGGGATTATGATTTCAACCAGATGGACTTCGACGGTTTGTTTCTGACGAATGGCCCAGGTAATCCGGAGCAATGCAGCAAGACGGTGGATCATATTCGCACGTTTCTTCACCAGAAGGATGTGCGTCCCGTCATGGGCATCTGTCTGGGCAACCAGCTTTTGGCTCGTGCGGCAGGAGCAAGGACGTATAAGCTGAAGTATGGTCATCGGAGCCACAATCAGCCCGTGCGGCGTGTGGGCACTTCGCAGTGTTTCATCACAAGCCAGAATCATGGTTATGCGGTGGATGTGACGACGTTGCCTCCCGACTGGGAACCGCTCTTCGTGAACATGAACGACGGCTCCAACGAGGGTATCCGCCACAAGACGAATCCTTGGTTCTCGGCTCAGTTCCATCCCGAAGCTTGTTCTGGTCCCATGGACACAGAATGGATGTTTGACGAGTTTGTGAGGACCCTCTCTAACTCCCCCTCTAGGGGGAGGACGGGGAGGACGGGAGGACGGGGAGGATTTTTGCAGGGTAATCTCCCCAAGAAGGTCCTCTTGCTGGGTTCGGGTGCCCTCAAGATTGGACAGGCTGGGGAGTTTGACTACAGTGGTGCACAGGCATTGAAGGCTCTGAAGGAGGAGGGCATTGAATCGATACTCATTAACCCCAACATCGCAACGGTGCAAACATCGAAGGGTGTGGCAGACACGGTGTATTTCCAACCCGTAACACCTGAGTTTGTTGAACGAATCATTGAGAAGGAACGGCCAGACGGCATCCTGCTGGGTTTCGGCGGACAAACGGCGCTGAACTGTGGCGTAGCGCTTTACAAGAGGGGTGTTTTCGAGAAGTACGGCGTGAGGGTTCTTGGTACTCCCATTCAGGCTATCATCGACACTGAGGACCGCGACATCTTTGTCAAGCGTCTTGACGAGATTGGTGTGAAGACCATCAGAAGCGAAGCGTGCAGCACACGGGAAGAGGTGGAAAGGGCAGCTCGGACGTTGGGTTTCCCTGTGATTTTGCGTGCTGCCTACGCTCTTGGTGGACTGGGGTCTGGCTTTTGCGACAATGAGAAGGAGTTGTCGGCACAGGCCGAGGAGGCGTTCTCGTTTTCACCACAGGTGCTTGTGGAGAAGTCGCTGAGGGGATGGAAGGAAATAGAGTATGAGGTGGTGCGTGACTGTTACGACAACTGCATCACGGTCTGCAACATGGAGAATTTCGACCCGCTCGGCATTCATACTGGCGAAAGCATCGTGGTGGCTCCCAGTCAGACGCTCAGCAATAGCGAATACTACAAGCTTCGTGACCTGGCCATCAAGATTGTCCGCCACATTGGTGTCGTTGGCGAATGTAATGTGCAATATGCCCTCGACCCAAATTCGGAGGATTATCGGGTCATTGAAGTCAATGCCCGCCTCTCGCGTTCCTCGGCACTGGCCTCGAAGGCAACAGGCTATCCGTTGGCTTTCGTGGCTGCCAAGCTCAGTCTGGGCTATGGTCTGTTTGAATTGAAGAACTCCATCACCAAGACCACCAGCGCTTTCTTCGAACCAGCCCTCGACTATGTCGTCTGCAAGATTCCTCGTTGGGACCTCTCGAAGTTTCATGGCGTAAGCCATCAGATCGGTTCAAGCATGAAGAGTGTGGGCGAGGTGATGGCTATCGGACGCACTTTTGAAGAAGCTTTGCAGAAGGGGTTACGCATGATAGGTCAAGGAATGCATGGATTCGTGGACAATCACGAAGTTAAGTTTTCCGATGTACCCAAGGCTCTCCTTCATGCCACCGACATGCGCATCTTCGCCATAAGCAAGGCTTTGCAGATGGGCTATTCGGTAGAACAGATTCACCGCTGGACGATGATAGACCGATGGTTTCTGGAGAAGCTGAAGCACATTGTGGAGGTCAACGACCGCCTTCGGGAATTGTCTTTCCTGACAGCGTATGCTGAGTGTTATGATTACTCGGAGTTCCTGGAATTTCTTGAGGCACCGGAAGTCTGCGGGTTGCTGAGAGAGGCAAAGGTTTGCGGCTTTTCCGACTTCCAGATAGGCAGGGCACTCGCTCTGGGAACGGACACGAAACAAGGCATGAAGTGTGTTGACATGGAACAGGCTGGATTGACTGTGCGCAAATGGAGGGAAGAACTGGGCATCGTGCCACTTGTGAACCAGATTGACACACTTGCGGCTGAATACCCTGCCTCCACTAATTATCTGTATTTGTCGTATTTGTAAAGTTTTACAGGATTTTTGTTTCTGTCAATAACAAACGAAACGACCGCGGGGATGCAGTTGTTTCGTTTTTTTGCAGAAGTTGCAAGCACTTTTTTAGAGTCCAAGTCCTTTCTTTACTTGGTCGGCAGCGGCATCGATTTGTTCGGCTGCTTTGTCCTTGGCAGCTTGCTTGGCTTCTTCAGTCTTCTGCTTTACAGCTTCTTCGGCAGCAGCCTTGGCATTGTTGGCAGCTTCTTCTACTGCCTGATTGGCTGCATCGACTGCCTGGTTGGCTGCATCGACTGCCTGGTCTGCCTGCTGCTGGGCTGCATCCTGAATGGATTCGGCTGCTCCGCTCACTGCACTGCTCAGGTTTTCAACGACCTGTTCGGGAGAGATGGATGTGAGGGCTGAAACGGCTGTGGAGATGGCTGCGTTGTCGCCTGCTACTTCCTTGATTTTGTCGGCATTCTCTTTGAGGAATGTCTGTACCTTTGCAACGTACTCTTTGGCAACTTCGGGGTTGTTGTTGATAAATTCAGTAATCTTCTCCTTGATGGAAGCGAGGGTTTCCTGCAGTTTGTCAACCTGAGCGGCATCGAGTTGTTCGGTGAGTGCGGTGATGGTGGCGTCGGCTGCTTCTGTAGCTTCAGCGTCGGTGCCCTGCTTGGCTGTGCCGTTGCAGGATGCAAGACAGATGGCGATGACTGCTATCAGTGCGAATAAAATCTTTTTCATCGTGTTCTTTGTTTTTTTAGGTTGTTTTGTTTTTCTCTTATCTTTTAGTAGAGGGTTTGCCCATAAGCGGAGCAAACCCTCTTCCCTTATATATAAATAATGTGTAATTATTTGTTTAGTGCAAGTGCTACGTTCACGGCGCAAGCTACGGTGCAACCTACCATTGGGTTGTTGCCGATGCCGAGGAAGCCCATCATTTCTACGTGGGCTGGCACTGAGCTGGAGCCTGCGAACTGTGCGTCGGAGTGCATACGTCCCAGTGTGTCGGTCATACCGTAGGAGGCTGGACCTGCTGCCATGTTGTCTGGGTGCAGGGTGCGACCTGTACCACCACCGCTGGCTACTGAGAAGTAGGGCTTGCCGGCGAGGACGCGCTCCTTCTTGTAAGTACCTGCAACGGGATGCTGGAAGCGTGTGGGGTTGGTGGAGTTGCCTGTTATGCTGACATCAACGTTCTCTTTCCAGAGGATGGCTACGCCTTCACGCACGTCGTCTGCACCGTAGCAGTTCACTTTGGCGCGTGGACCGTCGCTGTATGCCTTGGTCTTTACGACTTTGAGTTCGCCCGTGAAGTAGTCGAACTGTGTCTGCACGTAGGTGAAGCCATTGATGCGGCTGATGATCATGGCAGCGTCTTTGCCCAGACCGTTGAGGATGCAGCGGAGTGGCTTTTTGCGTACCTTGTTTGCCATTTCAGCAATCTTGATGGCACCTTCGGCTGCTGCAAATGATTCGTGGCCTGCCAGGAAGGCGAAGCACTCTGTCTCTTCGCGGAGCAGACGTGCTGCGAGGTTTCCGTGACCGATACCTACCTTGCGGTCGTCAGCTACGGAGCCAGGGATGCAGAATGCCTGCAGACCGATGCCGATGGCTTCGGCTGCGTCGGCAGCGTTCTTGCAGCCTTTCTTGATGGCGATGGCACTGCCCACAACGTAAGCCCACTTGGCGTTCTCGAAGCAGATGCGCTGTGTTTCTTCACAAGTCATGTATGGGTCGAGACCTGCTTTTTCGCAGATTTCGTTAGCCTCTTCGATAGAGGAAATGCCGTTCTCGTTCAAAGCAGCCAGAATCTGCTTCATGCGACGGTCCTGTGATTCAAATTTTACTTCGCGTATCATAGTCTTTTTCCTCCTTATTCTTTACGTGGATCAATTGATTTAACAACTCCCTGCTCTGGCTTTGTGCGGCCGTATGTGCCGGTTACGCTCTTCAGTGCTTCGTTGGCGTCCATGCCCTTCTTCACTGCTTCCATGAACTTGCCCATGTGTACGTACTCGTAGCCACAAACTTCGTTGTCCTCGTCGAGGAACATCTTGGTGATGTAGCCTTCGGTGAGCTGAAGGTAGCGAGTGCCCTTGAGCTTCGTGCCGTAGAGTGTACCGCACTGGCTGACAAGTCCCTTGCCGAGGTCTTCCAGGCCTGCACCGATGACGAGACCGCCCTCAGAGAAGGCTGACTGTGTACGGCCATAGACAATCTGGAGGAAGAGTTCGCGCATGGCGGTGTTGATGGCGTCGCAAACGAGGTCGGTGTTGAGGGCTTCCAGAATAGTCTTGCCTGGAAGGATTTCACTCGCCATGGCAGCAGAGTGTGTCATGCCGGAGCAACCAATTGTCTCAACCAGACACTCTTCGATGATGCCTTCCTTCACATTGAGCGAGAGCTTGCAGCAACCCTGCTGAGGTGCGCACCAGCCAATGCCGTGGGTCATGCCCGAAATGTCTTTGATTTCTTTTGCCTGAATCCACTTTCCTTCTTCGGGAATAGGGGCTGGTCCGTGGTTAGGACCTTTGGCAACGCAGCACATTTCCTGTACTTCTTTTGAATAAACCATAATTTTAATACTGTTTTAAATGAATAATAATGATCGTAAAGTTACGAATGATTTCACTAAAACCACTGCCAAAATTCACCTTTTAGCAGTATTAGCCGCAAAGTTACGTTAATCTGTGAAAATATAAAAGCATTTTTGAAGTTTTTTTTACAGGAAAGCCGTAACTTTGCAGCAGGAAAGCATTTCTGCCATACAGAACTGACATTTCCACAATACATCTATCAACTTTTTCAATGTTTTTAGGATGAAAAGAAAAACCTTTCAGACATTATTCATTATAGGCACATTTTTGCTGTCGGCTTGCAATGACACAGGCAAGTGGAACGGCATTGCTTTCAGCAAGGCAAGCGAGAACATCAAGATAAAGGCTTCGGAGATAAAGGAAGTGCCCACCGACAGTTATCTGCCCGAAGAGGAAATGGTCTTCGACGTGAGTGTGGACATGGATTTCATGGAGCCAAAGGACACCGAAGACTCAGTAGCCTGCGACCGGATTAACCGTTATCTCATCACACAACTGCTGTCCCAACCCGAAGCCAGCACACAGCAGGAAGCCATCGAGAACTACATTAAGAAGAAGAAGGCGGAGTTCAAGGCTGAGGAATACATGATGACGTGCTACGACCACATCACAGGCGAAGCCGCCTACGGCATCAAAGGGGTCATCAACTATACTTTCACGGAAGATTTCTTCGGAGGCGGTGCCCACCCCGTTCAGAACATTATCATCCGCCGTTTCAACACCACCACGGGCGACCCCATCGGCCTGTGGGACGTCTTTGTGGATTCTTGCTCCACGTCCCTGAAAAACCTTCTCACCGAGCGGCTGATGGATGCGATGTGTGTCAAAACCATTGACGACCTCAAGTCGTTAGGGTTCCTCGACATGGTTGACATGTTTGTTCCCGAAAATTTCCTGATGGAACCCGACACCCTCACCTTTTTCTTCAACCAGTACGAGATTGCTCCCTACGCCATGGGACAGACTACCCTCTCGTTCAGCTACGAAGAGCTGAAACCGTTTATGAGGTAAAAGACCCTCCCCACTGCCCTATCGGATGAACAGCAGCTCCCTGTATTTCGGCAGGGGCCAGGCTTCGTCATCGACGATGGTTTCGAGTTTATCGACGTGGTAGCGAATGGATTCGAGCAGAGGAGCCACTGTGTCGTGATAGGCAATGGCTTTTTCGCGCTCCGACTCAATGCGGTTGGCAGCTTTGCGAGCCTCTATCATGCGCTCCACATTCTCAATGATGAAGGATTCGTGTTCGCTGATGCGCTCAATGATGACGAGATTTTCGCGGGAAATCTTCTGTGCCTGCTCGGCGGGGAAGATTTCCATCACCTTGTGCACATTGTCGATGAGCACACTTTGGTACTGTGTCACCACGGGAATGATGTGGTTCAGGCAGAGGTCGCCAAAGATGCGGCTCTCGATCTGAATCTTTTTCGTGTAGGTTTCCCACTTGATTTCGTTGCGTGCCTCCAGTTCCAGACGAGTCATGACGTTCTGACTTTCAAACATGCGGATGCTGGCTTCGTCCAGATAGCGGTCGAAGATGAGCGGCGCAGAAGTCTCGCAATCCAGTCCGCGACGGGCTGCTTCCTGCTTCCACGCTTCACCGTAGCCGTTGCCGTTGAAAATGATGGGACGGACATATTTGATGTCTTCGCGCACCACCTTCAGTATGGCAGCCTCCTTGGGCTCACCTGCTGCCATGAGGGCATCGACCCGCGACTTGAACAGGGTCAGTGCCTCGGCCACGGCGGTGTTCAGAGTCAGCATGGCACTGGCACAGTTGGCTTCGCTGCCCACTGCACGGAACTCGAAGCGGTTGCCCGTAAAGGCAAACGGAGAGGTGCGGTTGCGGTCGGTATTGTCAATGAGCAGTTCGGGGATGGCTGGGATGTCAAGTTTGAAAGCCGTCTTCGAAGCCATGCTGAAAGCATTCTCGTCGGCCTGTTCCACATGGTCGAGCAAGTCCGAGACAGTCTTTCCGAGGAAACTGCTGATGATGGCTGGCGGAGCTTCGTTTGCACCCAGACGGTGGGCATTGCTCGCCGACATGATACTGGCCTTGAGCAGTCCGTTGTGGTCGAGTACAGCCTTGAGCGTCTCCACAGTAAATGTGACGAAGCGCAGATTGTCGAGCAACGTCTTGCCTGGTGCATGGAGCAGGATGCCCGTGTCCGTCGAAAGGCTCCAGTTGTTGTGCTTTCCGCTGCCGTTGATGCCCTTGAAAGGCTTTTCGTGCAACAGACAACGGAAGCCGTGCTTGCGGGCCACACGCTTCATGATAGACATCATCAGCATGTTGTGGTCCACGGCCAGGTTGGTTTCCTCGAAGATGGGAGCCAGCTCGAACTGGTTGGGAGCCACCTCGTTGTGGCGTGTCTTTACGGGAATGCCCAGTTCCAGCGCCTGTATCTCTATATCGCGCATAAAATTTTCCACACGTGCCGGAATAGAACCAAAGTAGTGGTCGTCCATCTGCTGATTTTTCGCAGAGTCGTGGCCCATCAGCGTGCGCCCCGTCATCACGAGGTCGGGACGGGCTGCATACAAAGCTTCGTCCACCAGGAAATACTCCTGTTCCCAACCCAGATTGCATTGCACCTTCTTCACTTCTGGATTGAACAGCTGGCAGACAGCCGTTGCTGCCTTGTCAACAGCGTAGAGCGCCTTCTTCAGGGGCACTTTGTAGTCGAGGGCTTCACCCGTAAAACTGATGAAGATGGTGGGAATCATCAGCGTGTCGCCAATGATGAAGACGGGCGACGTAGGGTCCCATGCCGAGTAGCCACGGGCTTCAAACGTGCTGCGGATTCCACCCGAAGGGAAGCTGGAAGCGTCTGGTTCCTGCTGCACAAGCAGTTTTCCCTCGAATTGCTCTACCATGCCGCCCTTCTGGTCGTGCTCTACAAATCCGTCGTGTTTCTCTGCGGTCCCCTCCGTCAAGGGCTGGAACCAGTGTGTATAGTGAGTTACGCCGTTGTCGATGGCCCACTGCTTGATGCCTTCGGCCACAGCGTCGGCAATGGCGCGGTCAAAAGGGGCACCATTGTCAATGACGTCACACATCTTTTTATATACATCGGCAGACAGGTATTTGTACATTTTCTGCTTGTTGAAAACGTACTTTCCGAAATACTCCGATGGGCGTTCCTTGGGAACAGTCACTTCTACGGGTTGACGCTTGAAGGCTTCGTCAACCACCTTCAGCCTTAATTTTTCAGCCATAAATCGTTGTTTGTGGTTCGTTTGGCTGCAAAGTTAAGGATTTTTCGCTGAATTTCTGTCAAAAACCAGATGCAGTTTTGCTTTCACGCCCCAAAACGGCTGTCAATGCCCCAAAACGTTGCCGTTTTGACCACAACGAAGTACAATTTCCGTCAGAAACCAGTGCTACACCCGTCGCTACCCTACACTTTTCAGCACTGGCAACTCCCCATTCCTTCCTTTCTTGTGAAGAAAAATGTGTCCGTCTGCAGTAAAAAGTCAAAACAACGGCGATGTTTTTAAAAACAACGGCGATGTTTCTACAAACAAGGGCGATGTTTTCAAAAACAGCGACGCTGTTTTAAATTTTCATCCGTGTGTCGGCAAAAACAGTCAGAAGGCAGGAAATTTATCTGCTGAAGGGGGCTGCAAAATCCGATACAGCACGCAACCGTTTCGAAGGCACTCGGAGGACAGCGACAGAACGTTCCGGCAACAAGAGAGAATGGGCTTGGAACCCGACAAAACACAGCGTTTCGGACTTTTCAGCAAGTAATTATGGTAAAAAATCTAAAAAATGCAAGAATAATATAGGTTATAAAATATTTTTTCATAACTTTGCAAGCGAAACTTATCAGGTTAACTACTAAAACCCAATAGGAACCATGAAAGAACTGAAGATTACCGAAACGGCACGAAAAAATATCCGCAGATTGTTTTCACAACGCTACAGTGTGAACACATTGAAGCATGACCCCGAGCTGACTGAAATATTCGACAACTTTGCTTATGACGAATCGCTGAAACCCACGGAAGGCCCCGTGCTGGAAAAGACTCGCGTGATGTGCATACTGGCTTCCACCATCGGTTGCGGTTCACATCTGGCATTCCGCAACTACGTTGACGCCTGCCTGAATGTGGGAGTGAAGCCCAGGGAAATTCGCGAAGTGGTCTATCAGGCCATGCCCTACGTCGGCTTCAACTATGTCATCGACCTGCTCCCCATTATGAATGAGGTGTTCGAGAACAATGACATCAAGCTGCCACTGGACCCCCAGAGCACCACTACTCCAGACGACCGCATGGAGAAAGGGCGCAATTATATAGACGAAGTCTTTGGCAAGGGCACAGTAGATAATATGTACGAGACTTGTCCGAAGGGTCAGGAGCACATCATCGACTACCTGCAAGGCTACTGCTACGGTGACTACTACACACGCAACGGCATCGATGCCCAGCACCGCGAACTGATGACCTTCTGTTTCCTGGCTTCACTCGGCGGATGCCCCAACCAGATGGAGAGCCACGCCGTAGCCAACAAGAACACGGGTACATCGAAGACCGAGATGGTAGCCGCTGTCACAGCCATGCTGCCCTATATCGGCTTCCCGCGTTCACTGCAGGCCCTGAACGCCATCAATAAGGCATACGAACATCACTTCTAAAAATTTCATTTAGGTTTTAAATACTAAATTTTATTCAGGTAACCATTGATGACTTGTTTGTATTGAGAAAAATTTTTTCATAATTGCAAATGAGGAAAAGAGCATTGTCTGTGAAGATAGTGCTCTTTTTTTGTGCCTGCAGCGCAACAAAGTGCCAACGGAACAAGACTTCTTTGGCCATAACAGCAAAATACTTTGTGTGCCATGCAGGATTTTTCAGGAATAGTTTGTACATTTGCACAAAATTTCGACAGCATGCAGGGCCACTGCTCCATTCATCCCATGCAACAGCGGTCAGGCTACACATTATTTATATATATAACACAGCAAAAACAACGACAATATGTGTGGAATCGTAGGTTATCTGGGCAAGCGCAAGGCTTACCCCGTATTGATTAACGGACTGAAACGGCTGGAATATCGCGGATATGACAGTGCCGGCGTGGCCATGATTAACGACCAGGGCCAGCTGAACGTGTATAAAACCAAGGGCAAAGTGAGCGACCTGGAGGCATACGCCAGCGACAAGGACCTCACAGGCACAGTGGGCATCGCCCACACCCGATGGGCCACCCACGGCGAACCCAACTCCGTGAATGCACACCCCCACTTCTCCGCTTCAGGCAACCTTGCCATCATCCACAACGGCATCATCGAGAACTACGCCGTACTGAAGAAGCAGCTCATGGAGAAAGGTGTGGAATTCAAGAGCAACACCGACACGGAGGTGCTCATCCAACTCATCGAATACATCCAGACCAGTAAGCATACCGACCTGCTCACGGCTGTGCGCATGGCTTTGCATACTGTGATCGGAGCTTACGCCATAGCCGTACTCGACCGCAACAACCCTGACCAAATCATCGCAGCCCGAAAGAGCAGCCCGTTGGTTGTGGGCATCGGCGAGGACGAGTTCTTCCTGGGCAGCGACGCAAGCCCTATCATTGAATACACCAAAAAGGTCATCTACCTGGACGACAAGGACATTGCCATCATTCGCAGAGGCGAGGACGTGAAAATCGTGGATTTCTACAACGAGGAACTGAAGCACGACGTGACCGAAGTAGCACTCGACCTGGCTCAGATTGAAAAGGGCGGCTACCCACACTTCATGCTGAAGGAAATCAACGAACAGCCCGACTGCCTGATGGACTGCATGAGCGGACGCGTGAATGTGGATGTAAACAATGTAGTGCTCAGTGCCGTCATCGACCATCGTCAGCGACTGGTCGATGCCAGACGGTTTATCATCGTGGCCTGTGGAACGTCATGGCACGCAGGACTCATTGGCAAACAGCTCATCGAGGACATCTGCCACGTGCCCTGCGAAGTAGAGTACGCCTCGGAGTTCCGTTACCGCAACCCCGTGATTAACAGTACCGACGTGGTAATAGCCATCTCGCAGAGCGGCGAAACAGCCGACACATTGGCAGCTGTGGAACTTGCCAAGCAGAAGGGTGCATTCATCTACGGCATTTGCAACGCCATCGGCAGCAGCATACCTCGCGCCACACATACTGGCAGCTATATCCACGTGGGACCGGAAATCGGTGTGGCTTCCACAAAAGCCTTTACCGGACAGGTCACGGTGCTGACCATGCTCGCCCTGGCCTTGGGAAAAGAGCGCGGCACCATTGACCAGCAGAAGTACGTGAACCTTCTGCACGAACTGCACGACATCCCCGAAAAGATGAAGACACTGCTGCAGCAGTGCACCGACAACATCCACGAGATAGCCAAGATATTCACCTACGCCCGCAACTTCCTGTACCTGGGACGCGGCTACAACTATCCCGTTGCACTGGAAGGCGCATTGAAACTGAAGGAAATCAGTTACATACACGCCGAAGGATACCCTGCTGCCGAGATGAAACACGGCCCCATTGCCCTTATCGACGAGGAGATGCCCGTCGTGGTAGTCGCTACCAAGAACGTGCTTTACGAGAAAGTGCTCAGCAACATACAGGAGATAAAAGCCCGCCATGCCCGTGTCATCGCACTGGTAAACGAGGGCGACGAAACCATCAAACGTATGGCTGATGCCGTCATCGAACTGCCACAGACACAGGAATGCCTCGAACCGCTCCTGGCAACCATCCCCCTGCAGCTCATGGCGTATTTCATTGCCGTCTGCAAAGGCAAGGACGTTGACCAGCCCCGAAATCTGGCAAAGAGCGTCACCGTGGAATAAAACGACCATTAACAACTGGAACTACAGAGAGGCTTCAACAGTAGCCCGACATATTCATGCGAATAGATATTATCACTGTGCTGCCCGAACTGATTGAACCGTTCATGCGTGAAAGCATTTTGGGCAGAGCGCAAAAGAAGGGATTGGCAGAAATCCACATCCACAACTTGCGCGACTACACAGCAGACAAGCATCGCCGTGTAGATGATTACCCCTTTGGCGGACAGGCTGGTATGCTGATGCAATGCCAGCCTATAGATGCCTGTATCAGTGCATTGAAAGCAGAACGAGACTACGATGAAATCATCTTCACAGCCCCTGACGGCGAGCGATTTACCCAGCCCCTTGCCAACGAACTAAGCTTGAAGAAGAACATCATCATTCTCTGCGGCCACTACAAAGGCATTGACTACCGCATCCGTGAACACCTGATTACCCGCGAGATTTCAGTGGGCGACTATGTGCTCACAGGTGGCGAACTGCCCGCAGCCATCATGGCTGACGCCATTGTTCGCGTATTGCCAGGCGCCATTGGAGACGAACAGAGCGCACTCTCGGACTCCTTCCAGGACAATCTGCTGGAACCGCCCACTTACACACGCCCTGCGGAGTATCACCCTGTAGGTCAACCCGAAGAGACTTGGACTGTGCCGGAGATTTTGCTTTCAGGCCACGAGGCTAAGATTAAGGAGTGGGAATATGAGCAAGCCTTGGCAAGGACGAAGGCACTGAGACCCGACTTGCTCGAAAGTTAAGGAAGGGGCGATGTATGCCCCTTTTCATTTGTAATTTCTAATCATTCATTTTCATGTATTTACCAGCAGAATGGCATCCGCAGGCCTTTGTGCAGTTGACATGGCCGCACAAGGGAACCGACTGGGCACCACTTTTGGACGAGGTGGTGCAGTGTTATGTGCAGATGGCAAAGGAGATTGCCTGCAGGGAGCCTTTGCTCATTGTGGCGCAGGATGTGGACGAAGTTGAGATGCAGCTGCAGACGGGACTGGTCAATATGCAGAACGTGAAGCTGTTCCAGTGCAACACCAACGACACATGGGCACGCGACCACGGCTTCATCAGTTGTCTGCACAGCCGGCAACGCATCTTGATGGACTTCCAGTTCAACGGCTGGGGCATGAAGTTCGCTGCAAACTACGACAACCAGATCAACCGCAGGCTGGCAGAGGCAGAGGCTATCGACGGCACTTACATTGGGTGCCTGGACTTTGTGCTTGAAGGTGGAAGCATCGAAAGTGACGGTCAAGGCACGTTGCTGACTACATCCAGTTGCTTGCTGGCTCCCAATCGAAACGAAGGAATGAGCCAGACGGACATCGAGCGGCAACTGTGTCAGCTGTTCGCGACAGAACGGGTGCTTTGGCTGAATCACAGTTGGTTGGCAGGAGATGACACAGACGGACACATCGACACTGTGGCAAGATTTTGCGATGCTGAGACCATTGCCTACGTGCAATGCACGGACTCGGCGGACGAACATTACTCGGAACTCTCCGCCATGGAAGCAGAACTCAAGCAGTTTACCACCAAGGACGGCAGACCCTACCGATTGATTCCGCTACCCATGCCGTCAGCCCTCTACGACGAGACGGATGCGGACGAAGACGGACAACCTCAACGATTGCCTGCCACGTATGCCAATTTCTTGATTATGAACGGTGCAGTACTGGTCCCAACGTATGGTCAGAAAGAAAACGATGCGTTGGCGATGAAGCGACTGAGCAGCGCTTTCCCCGACCGAGAGATTGTCGGCATTGATTGCCGTGTGCTCATCCGTCAACACGGGTCGCTACATTGCTGCACCATGCAGTACCCCGCAACAGAATAAAATGAAAAAGAAACTGGCAAAGAGCGTTATTTCTTTGCCAGTTTCTTTATGATCTGCAAGTTTTTTCTACGGATGGCCTGTGTGCGGCGCAGGTTTTCCTGCAAGACATTCTCACTGCGCTGGTAGATTTGGTTCAAATGCTCCAGGAAGAAGTTCTGAATATTCTGCCCCATGTCGAGCATACCCTCCGTCTGTGGCGAAATACACTTCAAGCCGTCGGGAATCAATTCGATGTCAATGTCTGTGCCTGTCTCGGCAGGGTCGCCATCATAGTGAATGGCTCCGCTACGGCTTCGGTGCACATGCAGCTTTTTGCACCGGAACGTCTTGATGCAGCTATTGTCGGGCAGATTGCCTGTAAAAAGCTGAATGGCAATCTGTGGAGCATCAATCACGGTGAATGGTTCGATGATGGTCACATCCATCAGACCGTCGCGCACAGAAGCCCGAGGAGCGATGTAAGCGTTGTTGCCATACTGCGAAGCATTGGCGCAGGAGATGAGGAAAGCCTTGTATTCGCTCTGCTCCTTGTCGTCGATATAGATTTCGTAGGTGTCGGGATTGTAGCTCAGTCCGTTCTTCAACACATTTTCCATATATGTAAGGGGGCCGCGCTTGCCTGCCTGAGCAAATTTCATGGAGATAAACGCATCGAAACCCATGCCGCAGGTGCAGAAGAAGGGATGGTCGTTGATGAGTCCGTAGTCCATGGTCGAGAGATTACACTCGTTGAGCACCCGAATAGCCCCTTGTGCATCGACGGGAATGTGGAGGTGGCGAGCCAATCCATTGCCGCTGCCAGCCGGAATAATAGCCAGAGCTGTCTCGCTATGGGCTATGGCACGAGCCGTCTCGTTCACTGTGCCGTCTCCACCTATGGCACACACGATGTCAATGCCTTGGTTCGCCGCCGTGCGTGCAATTTCGGTAGCATGACCCATGTATTCCGTTGTTTTGACCTCCCACTCAAACTGATTTGGGTCAAGTCGATTGTTAATCATTTTCAGGATTGTTTTCTTGCTATTTGTTCCTGAAATCGGATTAACTATAAAAACAATCCTCTTTCGTTCATTCATGCCTTTTTGTATTAAGTGCTTGCAAAAGTACGACTTTTTTGGTTGAAAAGCACAAAATAAAAGGTTACTTTTTCGTGAAAGACGTTTTTTTTCCATAAAACCGATGCCATCAAACATATTTTTTGTACCTTTGCAGCTTGAAACGCGAAAAAAAGAAATACCACTAAAGAAAATATGGGTTTATTACAAGACAAAATGAGTAAGTATAGAGAGCCGCAGAAATACATGGCGGCTGGCATCTATCCTTACTTCCGTGAGATTGACAGTCATCAAGACACTGAGGTACTCATGGGTGGTCATAGGGTTCTCATGTTCGGCTCCAATTCTTATATGGGTCTTACATACGACAAGAGAATCTGTGAAGCAGCAAAGAAAGCGATTGATAAATATGGTACCGGATGTGCAGGTTCACGTTTCCTCAACGGAACGCTTGATTTACACGTACAGCTTGAAAACGAACTGGCCGAATTTATAGGCAAAGAAGAAGCCTTGTGCTATGCCACAGGTTTCAGTGTCAATTCAGGTGTAGTTTCCTGTGTGACAGGTCGTGGCGACTACATTTTGTGCGACGACCGCGACCATGCTTCCATCGTAGATGGACGTCGCTTGTCATTCTCTGAATTTCTGCGGTATAAGCACAACGACATGCAGCACCTGGAAAGCCAGTTGATGCGTTGCAACCCCGACGCCATCAAACTGATTGTCACGGACGGCCTTTTCTCCATGGAAGGCGACTTGGCAAAACTTCCGGAAATCGTGAAGCTGAAGAAGAAGTACAACGCCAGCATCATGGTGGACGAAGCACACGGCCTGGGTGTATTTGGACGCAACGGACGGGGCACATGTGACCATTTCGGCATCACCAAGGATGTGGACCTGATTATGGGAACTTTCTCAAAATCATTGGCAAGCATCGGCGGATTTATCGCAGCCGACAAAGACACCATCAACTGGATTCGTCACAACAGCCGCACTTACATCTTCTCGGCATCCAACACGCCTGCCTCCACCGCAGCAGCACTGGAGGCTCTGCACATTCTGATTAACGAACCCGAGCGACAGGAAAATCTCTGGAAGATTACAAACTACGCTCTGGAACAGTTCAAAGAAGCAGGCTTTGAGATTGGCGACAGCGAAAGCCCCATCATTCCACTCTATGTGCGCGATCCGGAAAAGACCTTCGCCGTCACCGCTTTAGCTTTCGAAAAGGGCGTATTCATCAATCCTGTCATTCCACCAGCTTGTGCACCACAAGACACACTGGTCCGCGTAGCACTGATGGCCACACACACCAAGGAACAAGTGGACAAGGCTGTGAATATTCTGGTAGAAAGTTTCAAAGAACTTGAAATCATGTAACCAGATTTCACCTTTTTATCGCTTTTAATACAACGGAACACCATAAAAAACGGTGTTCCGCTTTTTCTTTCCAAATAAAATCGCTAAATTTGCAGCCCAGAAACAAGCACAGACAATCATACAATGCCACATCTACACATTATTATATATATAACAGCCCTGATGTTCTGCCTTTTCCCCCACCCTTGCAAGGCCGCGGACAAGTCATTCACCGTCGTACTCGACGCAGGGCACGGAGGCAAAGACCCTGGCACCATCGGATCCCACCCATCACACAGGGAAAAGGACATTGCCTTCAACATCACAATGGCTGTGGGCAAATTGCTGAACAAAAAACACCCGAACATTAAAGTGGTCTATACGCGACAGACCGACGTGTTCGTAGAACTGGGAAGACGGGCAGAAATCGCCAACAAGGCAAAAGCAGACCTCTTCGTCTCCATCCACGTCAATTCCCTGCCCCAGAATGCCACCCGCCGTGTCACAGGTGTACAGTCCTACACCCTGAGCCTCAAAACAGCAGAAACCAATCTGGAAGTGGAAAAACGCGAGAACTCCGTGATTGCCATGGAGGGCGAAGCCGCCAAGAAATACAACTACAACGCATCAGCCGAAAGCAACATCATGTTTGAACTGATGCAAGACCGAGACATGAAGGAAAGCGTGGAGTTTGCAAAACTGGCGCAAAACGAGATGATACACACAGGCGGCAGAAAAGACATGGGTGTGAAACAAGCCAATCTGGCTGTACTCCGCCTGACCTACATGCCCAGCGTACTGCTCGAAGTGGGCTATATCTCCACACCATCCGAAGAGAACTTCCTGATGTCAAGCCAAGGGCAATCGACCATGGCAGCGTGCATCTACAATGCCATCGCCAAGTATGTGGAGAAACAGACTGGCAAGCAAGCAAACCTGGAGAAAGTGGAAAAGCCCAAACCTGAAACCACGCAACCTGCCGACACGGCCAAAGCCGAAACAGAACAGCAGACTACCCAAACAGCAGAACCTGCTACGCCGTCTGAAACCGACAGCCCAACCATGTATCATGTGCAAATCCTTGCAGGCTCAAAAAAACTGAAAGACAACGATAAACAATTCAAAGGACTGAAAGTCGATATGCACAAAGAAGGCAACACCTACAAATACACCTACGGCTCCGTGGCAACCCTGCAGGAAGCCAAAGCTTTGAAAAAAAGCATCATCGACAAATTCCCGCAAGCATTTATCGTACAATTTTAATTCATCATTCATCACATCATTTCATTCGTTATCATGAAATTCTTCACTAAAGAAACCAAAATTGGCATCACCGCCATCATCGCTATTGTCATCATCTATGTGGGCATCATACTGCTGAAGGGACTCAGCCTCTTCAGCTCCGACAAAGTTTATACCGTTGTCATGGACAACGTCAGCGGCATCAGCATCTCGTCCGACGTACTGGCAAACGGACTGAAAGTGGGCTACGTCAAGGCCATCAACTACGACGAAGAGAGCCAAGACCTCTTCGTCTCGCTCAACATCGACCCAGATTTTCCAATACCCTCTGGCACCACAGTATTTGTGTCAAAGGAAATGCTCGGACAAGCCAAGCTCAATCTGGAGTTGGGTAAATACTCGTCCCCCCTGCTGTCTGCCGGCGACACCATCTACAGCACAGAAGCCACTGACCTGATGAGTGCTGCAGAAGACATTATCCCCGAAATTCAGAACCTCATTCCCGTCATCAATTCCATTCTGAATTCGCTGAACAAACTCATTTCAGACCCCGCATTGACTGCTACACTGAGCAACCTGGAATCCACTTCCGCCAACCTGAAAGCGATGACCAAAGAAATCAATGCACTGATGCACAAAGATGTGCCTCAACTGCTGACTTCAGCCAACCAAGTCATGAGCAACGCCGAGACACTGACACAAAACATCAACCAAATCGATATCGCCAGCATTGCCAACAACGCCAACCAGACGCTGGCCAATGCCAACAACATCACCAACAAGCTGAACACCTCGCTCAACAGCAAGGACAACACCCTCGGACTGTTGCTCAACGACAACTCCTTGGCACTCCATATTGACACCACCATTATCAATGCTTCGCTCCTGCTCGAAGACCTGCGACTGCATCCCAAACGCTACGTCCACTTCTCTGTTTTTGGCAAAAAAGAAAAGGAGTATAAAAAATAAACAACCATGCACTATCTAAACTTTGTCAAAATAAGTACAAGCGTGTAACAATTCTTTTTAATGCATTTTTAGAAAGTAAAAAACAGAGGATTAGCAAAAAGATTTTTTCAACAGACAAACAAATGTGGAACAACAACTAAACACTTCAACACACTCATTGTCAAAACCTTTATAAAATTCAAAAGCCCTTTTACTTCAACAAAATTCCGTCTTCAGTAAAACGCTGAAATTACACACACTCTCGCAAAAAACAATAATACGGAAAAATAAAAAGATTTTGTCAATTGAAAAAAAAAGCGGAAATTTGCACACCGAAAACACAAAAACACTAAACGAATGAATATTGATTACAAAAGCAAATGGGAAAACTGCCGCCAGTTCATCAGCGACAACATCAGCCCTGAGCAATACAAGACAATTTTTGCCTTTGTGGAATTTGAAAGTTTCACAGACGGCAGACTTTATCTCTGTGTGCCCAGCTCTTTTGTAAAAGATGTCATCGAAGAGAAATACCTTCACCTCATGCGCACAGCACTCCGCCGATTCTTTGGCGAAGTGTCACTCTTCTACCGCATTCTGAAGGACAAAGAAGACGGAACCACCGCAACTGAAGAAGGAACACACAAGACAGCCATCCAAAACACCACACAGCAGTCGACACGCCCTGCCAACATCGCCCCCAATCAGCTTGCAGCCTCTAATCCCAATGAACTGGACTCGCAGCTGAATGCCATCTACAATTTCGATACATTCATCGAGGGCGACAGCAACCGTTTGGCACGATCCGTGGGAGAATCCATTGCTAAGAATCCAGCCAAGACCTTCAACCCTCTCTTCGTGTTTGGCCCATCAGGATGCGGAAAATCACACCTTGTCAATGCCATCGGATGGAAAATCAAAGAACTACATCCGCAGCTCCGAGTACTTTACATTTCAGCACACCTGTTCACTGTGCAATGGGGTAACGCCGTCAGAAAAAACGTGCGCAACGACTTCATTGCATTCTACCAGACTATCGACGTGCTCATCATCGACGACGTACAGGAACTTTCTGGCAAACAAGACACCCAGAACACCCTCTTCCACATCTTCAACCACTTACATCTCAACAAAAAGCAAATCATCCTGACAGCAGACCGTCCACCCATCGACATACTGGGACTGGAAGAACGACTGCTCACCCGATTCAAATGGGGACTGCAAGCAGAGATAGAAAAGCCTACCAAGGAACTGCGACTCTCCATACTCCATGCAAAGGTCAACCAGGAAGGGCTCAACATTCCCAACAACATCCTGAGCTATATCGCCGAGAATATCGTCGACAGTGTGCGTGACCTTGAAGGCATGATCAATTCGCTCATGGCCCACTCCATCGTCTATAACTGCGACATTGACATGAA
This sequence comes from uncultured Bacteroidales bacterium, assembly GCA_902802265.1. Classification (GTDB taxonomy): domain Bacteria; phylum Bacteroidota; class Bacteroidia; order Bacteroidales; family Bacteroidaceae; genus Minthosoma. Next base: position 47,112 of record CADCLN010000032.1, read on the forward strand.
CTTAGTCAACAAAATCATGCCAAAGTTCAAAGCCAGGGAAGACGAGAACAAGGAAATTACCCTCGAAGCTATCTGCGAAAAAGTATGCGAATACTTCAACATCACAGTTGAAACACTTACCTCCCGAACTCGCAAGCAACCTATATCCTATATACGTCAGCTCGCCATCTACCTGGCCAACAAGTTCACAGGCGAAAGCGTCGTGCAAATTGGGCAGAAACTCGGCGGCAGAAACCATGCTACCGTCATCCATGCCATCAAGAACATACGCAGTCTGGAATCGATTGACCAGAAAATCAAAGCCGACATAGAATACTTAGAAAACCTCATTCACGCATGAAACGAACATCTACCCTACTGGCCATGCTTCTCTGCATGGCCACTCTTTCTTTACACGCACAGGCATACAAGCCCCTCATGTCCATTCTCGGCGACTCCTACTCCACCTTTGTAGGATATGTCGAGCCCGACACTAACCTGGCATGGTATCCACGAGCACGGGTAGGCAACGACTGCCTCAAGGTGGAACAGACCTGGTGGCATCTGCTGGCAAACCGTTTGGGCTATCGTCTCTGCCAAAACAACTCATACTCGGGATCCACCGTTTGCAACACAGGCTATGACAAAAAAGACTACTCAAACCAGTCTTTCGTCACACGCATGACAAACCTCGGCGCACCCGACATCATCTTCATTTTCGGTGGAACAAACGACTCATGGGCCAACTCGCCAATGGGAGAATTCTTGTACAACGATTGGAAGAAAGAAGACCTCTATCAATTCCGTCCTGCCATGGCATATATGATTGATTATATGCAGAAAAGATACATCAACGTAAAGCTTTGCTTCATCCTTAACAACGAGCTTTCCGAAGCATTGACAACTTCTGCCACCGAAATCTGCAAACACTACAACGTGGCGTGTGTTCAGCTCAGCGGCATCGACAAGCAAGCAGGACATCCTTCCACCAAGGGAATGCAACAAATCGCTGACCAAGTCGCAGCACATTTACAGACAATCGGATGGTAAACACAAACGGACTACCCGTCTTGCGCCAATTTCTCATGGAGTACGGCAGCATCATGGGACTTAGCTGGACAGCCATCTTTGCGCTGTATGTCATCGGATTCCGTAGCGGAAACGGAATCTTTCTGCTTTTAGCCTTCTTGGGACTGCTGGGCAACGTGGCCCTGGAATTTTACTTCGGCATCCGTGTGAAGAAACGCTCCGTCCAGCTCAACCTCAGCCTCTCCCCGCTCTTTACCTTTGTCAACATCTTCAGCATGTTCATGTACGCCTGCCTGCTCTGCGGAGCCATGGAGTACCTCTACTTCCAAGCCATAGACAAAGGCACCCTGATCGCAGCCATCGGACAGATGGTGGAGCAAAGCGACGTGAAGCAGACATACTACCAAATGGGCATGAAAGAGTCATACGACCAGGTGGTTAGCCTCATCAATGAAGTTTCCTCCCTTTCTGCCCTTGACAAGGTCATTCTCCTTTTCAACCAGAATTTCTTCACCTCACTCATCATTGCCGTGCCTGTCACAATGGCAAACTGGTTCTACAAACCTAAAGACGTGGCACAAGCCGAGTAGCACAGTTCTCCCACCTCAGTGGCACTGCATTGCTACTGCGGTGGGAGAACTGTGTCATTGCGGTGGCACTGCATTGCTACGGCAGTGAGAGAACTATGCCACCGCAGCAGGAGAACTGTGAGCCACAGAAGATGTATGGCGCATGTTTGAGCAAAGGCACAAGAGAATGATTATTTTGAATATATAATCCGCGAATAAACTGTTATTCAATATGATACGACAAGTTCCAATATCTTATTGGGTCAACATCTATATCATTGCCTTTTATTTTGAATACAATCTCTTTTGATACAAATTTTTTTTCGAAACATCCGTAACGAGAGAACTGTGACACCGCAGCAGTTTTTGCGTACTCGACATTACATTGTCACGGGACAAAAGGGCACGTAAAGGAAAATATCTCTCGACAATAACAAAATAACACCTCCGAAATTTCCTTTTTCAAAGAAAAAGCTGTAACTTTGCAGCTTAAATGTGCACTTTTGCACGGAAAGAGAGATAAAATCCATTTATTTATTAACTATTATATGGCGAATGTAATTAAGCTAAAGAAGGGCCTTACCATCAACCTGAAAGGAAGGGCTGCCCAGAAGCTGTCTGCCGCAGGCGCATCGAAAGTCTATGGACTGGTACCCGATGCGTTCTGGGGAATGAAGCCGAAGGTGGTCGTCAAGGAAGGAGATGTAGTTAAGGCCGGTGATGCTTTGTTTGTCAACAAACTGCATCCCGAAATGAAGTTCGTCTCTCCCGTAGCTGGCAAAGTAAAGCTGGTGGAAAGAGGCGAGCGTCGTAAAGTTTTAAGCGTTCAGGTCGAAGCCGCAGCCACACAGGAGTATGTGGACTTCGGACGGAAGCAAGCAAGTTCGCTCAATGCAGCACAGGTGAAGCAAGCCCTTTTGGATAGTGGACTCTTCGGCTTCATCATTCAGCGCCCTTATGCTGTTGTCGCTAATCCAGACGACCAGCCTAAGGCGATTTTTGTTTCTGCATTCAGCGACATGCCGCTGGCAGCCGATGTCAACTATGTGCTGAAAGGCCGCGAGCAGGACTTCCAGACAGGCGTTGACGCGCTGGCCAAGATTGCCCAGGTATATCTTGGCGTACAGGCCGGCAGCATTCTGGCTGGCACGAAGAACGCAACAGTAACAGTGTTTGAAGGCAAATGTCCTGCGGGCAATGTCGGTGTACAGATTAACCATGTCAGCCCCGTGAACAAGGGCGAAGTGGTTTGGACACTGGGAGCCGAAGAAGTGGCCATGGTGGGCCGTCTGTTCAACACAGGCAAGGCTGATTTCACCCGCATCATAGCTGTGGCAGGCTCCGAAATCAAGGAGCCACAGTACAAGCAGGTGCTCATCGGTGCGCCCATCGGCGACATCGTGGCAGGCAATGTGCAGACGGACAAGAAGGTGCGCCTCATCGACGGCAACCCGCTGACCGGTCAGCAGACGTACAATGAGGGATTCCTCATGGCGCACAGCACCGAAGTGACAGCCATCCCCGAAGGCGACGATGCCGACGAACTGTTTGGCTGGATTAGTCCTCGACTGAACGAATTCTCCGTGAGTCGTTCTTACTTCTCATGGGTGATGCCCAAGAGCAAGGAATATACGCTGGATGCCCGCGTGAAGGGTGGCCACCGTCACATGATTTTCAGTGGCGAATATGACAGCGTGTTCCCTATGGACATCTATCCAGAGCAGCTGGTGAAGGCCATCATTGCGGGCGACATCGACCGCATGGAGGCACTGGGCATCTACGAGGTGGCTCCTGAAGACTTCGCCGTAGCTGAATTTGTTGATAGCTCAAAAGTTGAACTCCAGCGCATTGTCAGGGAAGGTCTTGACATGCTGCGTAAAGAAAACGAATAAGCACACATTATGGGACTTAAGAAAATTCTTGACAACTTGAAGCCTACCTTCTCGGAAGGAGGTAAGCTAAGCGCATTCGGCTCTTTCTATGACGCAATGGAGACCTTCTTCTATGTGCCAAACGAGACAGCCAAAGCTAAGGGCGCACAAATACATGACGCAATTGACTCGAAGCGTTCCATCTTCTTCGTTATCATTGCGATGATTCCTGCCATTCTCTTCGGAATGTACAATATCGGCTATCAGCACAGTCTGGCCGTGGGTTGCACGGAAGAGTGCTGCTGGTTCAACCAATTCCTTTATGGACTGGGCGTCATGCTGCCCAAGATTGTAGTCAGCTACGCCGTGGGTCTGGGCATTGAAATTGCCATCGCTCAGTGGAAAAAGGAAGAAGTACACGAAGGCTTCTTCGTTACTGGTATGCTGATTCCGATGATTGTTCCCGTCAACTGTCCGCTCTGGATTCTTGCCATCGCCACAGCCTTCGCTGTTATCTTTGCCAAGGAAGTGTTCGGCGGTACGGGCATGAACATCTTCAACCCAGCACTGATTACTCGCGCATTCCTGTTCTTCGCTTATCCGTCAATGATGTCGGGCGACAAGGTATGGGTGAATGCCGACTACATGGACTGCATTAACGGCACTATTGACGGTTACTCCTGCGCTACCCCACTCGGTCAGCTCGGTGCTGGCGAACCTGTAACTTACAGCGCGATGGACACCATCATCGGTACAATCCCAGGCTCTATTGGCGAGACCAGTGTCATTGCCATTCTGATTGGTGCAGTCATCTTGGTATGGGCAGGCATTGCCAGCTGGAAGATTATTCTTTCCTGCTTTGCCGGCGGTGCACTGATGGCCTACCTGTTGCCTTACGGCGATGCTGAGGCACTGAACTTCCAGTGGTGGGAGCAGCTCACCGTCGGTGGATTCTGCTTCGGTGCCGTGTTCATGGCTACAGACCCTGTGACAAGCCCACGTACAGAGGGCGGCAAATGGATTTTCGGATTCCTCATCGGTGCGATGGCCATCATCATCCGCGTACTGAATCCAGGCTATCCCGAAGGCATGATGCTCGCCATCCTGCTGATGAACGTGTTTGCACCACTGTTCGACTATTTCTTTGTTCAGTCAAATATCAACATGCGCGCCAAGCGTGCAGCTAAATAAATAAGGAGGAAACAAGATTATGGCAAAATTGAATACAAACAGCAACGCATATACTATTATATATGCCAGCGTGCTCGTCATCATCGTAGCGTTCCTTCTGGCCTTCGTTGCATCGGCACTGAAGCCGACACAGGAAGCCAACGTTGCTCTTGACACAAAGAAGCAGATTCTTTCAGCCCTGAACATCCGCGACCTTGCCAATGCTGAGGCAGAAGCCAAATACAACGAGGTCATCACCGAAGGCGAACTCAGCAGCCCCGTGCTGAAAGCCAACATCGACGGCGAGGAGAAACTCATCGTCGCCGTGAAGGGCGCAGGCCTCTGGGGTCCGCTGTGGGGATGGGTTTCCATCAACAAGGACGGTGAAACCGTGTATGGAACCTTCTTCAACCACGAATCGGAAACCGCCGGTCTGGGTGCCCGCATCAAGGAACAGTGGTTCCAGGACGGCTTCCAGGGCAAGAAAATTTTCCAAGACGGCCAGGTTGCCCTTGGCGTATATAAAGCAGGAAAAGCTCCGGCCACACTCTCCACAGACTACTACGTGGATGCTGTGACAGGTGCCACCCTGACTTCAAATGGTGTTAACGACATGATTCAAAAGTGCCTCACTGACAATTTGAGCGCAATTGAAGCATTTAAAGAATAAGGAGGACAAAGAACATGAGTTTATTTTCAAAAGAGAATGGCGAAATCTTCAAGGGTCCGCTTAACCTTAACAACCCTGTCGCCGTACAGGTGCTCGGCATCTGTTCCGCACTCGCCGTCACATCACAGCTGAAGCCAGCCATCGTCATGGGACTCTCCGTTACCGTGATTACAGCTTTCAGCAACGTTATTATATCCCTGCTCCGCAAGACCATCCCGAACCGCATCCGCATCATCGTGCAGCTGGTGGTTGTGGCTGCACTCGTGACCATCGTGAGCAACATCCTGAAGGCATACGTCTATGACGTCAGCGTACAGCTTTCAGTCTATGTGGGACTGATTATCACGAACTGTATCCTGATGGGCCGCCTGGAGGCATTCGCCATGCAGAACGGCCCGTGGGAGTCGTTCCTCGACGGCATCGGCAACGGTCTGGGCTATGCCTTCGTGCTCGTCGTCGTAGGTTTCTTCCGCGAATTCCTCGGCTTCGGCTCACTCTTTGGCATCCAGATTATCCCTGATAGCTGCTACGTAGAGAACGGCGGCTGCTACATCAACAACGGCATGATGACCATGCCCGCCATGGCACTCATCCTGGTGGCTTGCTTCATCTGGGTACACCGTGCAGTAAATAAAGAAGAACTATAAACCCAATAAGAATTTGACAAAACTATGGAACATTTCATTAGCTTATTTGTTCGCTCCATCTTTGTGGACAACATGATTTTCGCTTTCTTCTTGGGTATGTGCTCTTATCTTGCAGTATCCAAGACAGTAAAGACCAGCTTCGGACTGGGCATCGCCGTAACCTTCGTGCTGCTCATCACCGTCCCTGTTGACTATTTGCTTCAGACAAAAGTCCTGGCCAACGGCGCACTGGCCGAAGGCGTTGACCTCTCGTTCCTGGCATTTATCCTCTTCATCGCAGTCATCGCAGCCATGGTGCAGCTCGTGGAAATGATTGTGGAGCGTTTCTCTCCCGCCCTCTACGCCGCACTGGGTATCTTCCTGCCGCTGATTGCCGTGAACTGTGCCATCATGGGTGCCAGCCTCTTCATGCAGCAGCGCATCCTGCTCGACCCCGAGACCTCTACACAGGCCATCAGCGGTGTGGGCGACTGCGTTGCCTACGCTCTGGGCAGCGGCATCGGCTGGACACTCGCTATCGTGGGTCTTGCTGCCATACGTGAAAAGATGGCGTACTCTGACGTGCCAAAGCCACTGCAGGGACTCGGCATCACTTTCATCACCGTAGGTCTCATGGCCATGGCATTCATGTGTTTCTCTGGTCTTAAACTCTAATAAAAAGAAAGGACATAGCAAATATGGATATGACATTTATATTATACAGTATCGGAGTGTTCTTGGTAATCGTGCTCGTCTTGGTTATCATCCTCCTCGTTGCTAAAAAGTACCTTTCTCCCAGCGGACAGGTCACTATCACCATCAATGGCAAAGACAAGCTCACTGTGGACCAGGGCAGCAGCCTGCTCTCCACACTGGCAGCCAACGACGTTTACCTTCCTTCAGCCTGCGGTGGCAAGGGCTCTTGCGGCCAGTGCAAATGCCAGGTAATAGAAGGCGGTGGCGAGATTCTGGATTCAGAGAAAGGACACTTCACCCGTAAACAAATTAAGTCAGGCTTCCGTCTGGGTTGCCAGTGCAAAGTCAAGGGCGACCTCGCCATCAAGGTGGACGACTCTGTAATGGGCGTAAAGGAATGGGAATGCGAAGTTATCGGCAACCGCAACGTTGCCACCTTCATCAAGGAGTACAAAGTGGCTCTGCCTCCAGGCGAACACATGGACTTCGAACCTGGCAGCTACGCTCAGATCAAGATTCCAACCTTCCAAATCGACTACGACAAAGACTTCGACAAGAGCCTCATCGGCGACACTTACCTGCCGGCATGGGAAAAGTTCGGACTGTTCAACCTCAAGTGCGTCAACGACACACCGACCATCCGTGCCTACTCCATGGCAAACTATCCCGACGAAGGTGACATCATCACCCTCAACGTGCGTATTGCCACCCCTCCATTCAAACCGAAGGAGCAAGGCGGCGGCTTTATGGACGTGAACCCAGGTATCGCCTCCAGCTACATCTTCTCTCTGAAGCCAGGCGACAAGGTCATCATGTCGGGTCCTTACGGAGAATTCCGCCCGCAGTACGGCACCGGCCGTGAAATGATTTGGGTCGGCGGTGGTGCCGGTATGGCTCCGCTCCGTGCACAAATCATGCACATGCTGAAGACACTCAACACCCGCGACCGCGAAATGCACTACTTCTACGGTGCACGTGCCCTGGAAGAAATCCCATTCCTCGACGACTTCCTCCAGCTGGACAAGGAGTTCGACAACTTCCACTTCCACTTGGCACTCGACCGTCCAGACCCAAAGGCCGACGAAGCAGGCATCAAGTACACTCCAGGCTTCGTAGCCCCAGTGATGGGCGACACCTACCTGAAGCAGCATGAAAATCCCGAAGACGTTGAGTACTACCTCTGCGGTCCTCCAATGATGGCCAAGACCGTGCTCGACCTGCTCCACTCCCTCGGTGTGGAAGACGACATGATTCGCTTCGACAACTTCGGTGGATAATCCGCCGCACAATACTCTAATCAAGTAGGAGGTAAACCCTAATCACAGGTGTTTACCTCCTACTTTTGTGTTTACCTGCCCAATTGACCATGTAAACCAGTTGGGCTTTCTCGGATAAAGTGGGATAAATTATGTCTCGTCCATGTTCATTAATCACCTCTCCGAATTGTCCAGCAATTTGTCTAATTGACTTTGTAATTCGTCTCGATTAGGCAGGTATAGTTGATAACGCGCTGCAAATAGTTGGTTGTCTATACCTTGTAGAGCATATTCCATCAAGAGTTCATCCTTTCTTGCCCCCAAAACAATACCTATAGGTGGATTGTCGTCTGGTTGACAAATCTCATTCTTAAAATAATTAGGGTCTGCTGAATTATTATTTCGTCACAGGCAGAGGGTAGCAGACGTAGCCCCTCATAGTGACGATAGCGATGATAATCCGCCAAAGTTCGGT
>CADCLN010000033.1 GCA_902802265.1 uncultured Bacteroidales bacterium
CAAAATCATCAATGACATGGCAAAGGTACAACAAAAATCTGAGAAAATCAGCGCTTTTGGCGGAATATTTTTCGTTTTGGACAGATTTGACCGTATTCTGTCCTCCGTAATCGACTCCCACCTGGGGCTTCGCAGCACTCTGATTGGCTATCAGTATAGCGAGATTATACGTGCGATCTTTTCCGTATTCTGCTGTGGCGGCGACTGCATGGAAGACCTCAACCTATATCTGAAGGACGTGCTTACCGAGCGTCCGCATACCCGTGTCCCAAGTGCGGACACAGTGCTTCGTGGCATAGAGGAACTGGCAACGGAGAACATATCATACGAGTGATCAGGGGTCGGTTCGGGATCAGGGGTCGGTTCTACTGATCATTTGCATCACAGAAAGAAAAAAGCAAGGAAATTTGGGCAAATACTTGGAACTTTCGGGAATAATCCTTACCTTTACACCATCAAAACATTGTCGAACTTTAAAATAGATGAGTGAATGTTATTTGTCGATATTAGACGATGAACGATTGTTGTCTGAAATCAGCTAACTTCATAAAAGGGGAATCATTCTACAAAGAACATTGCAAAGGTACGGAAAAGAATTGAATATTCAGCAATCACAGCACATTTTTTTTCTATTTGCACAGATTTTAGTTGTATTGTTTTTGTCTTTTTGCCGCCGAATCCCATGCCTATTCATGCATAAAATATCCCAATTTCTGAGAAGCCTTCTAATTTCTTAAAGCCTTCAAAAAATATTCATCTTCCTTCAAAAAATCTTTCCAAAATATTTGTATATTACAGCAGAATTTCGTAACTTTGCAGTGTATTTGAGAGGGGTAGTGAAGGGCGCTTCCAAAGGACAATGAAACGTCGCGAAATCAGTGGACTGAGGCGCGTCTGGAACGAAATCTTTCAGGTATCAGGTGAATGTTAAATGTTATTTGTTTAATTCTAAATTTTAATTGTTATTATGGCAACGATTATTTTGAATTCCAAGAAAAGAAAAATCGGTTTCAACAAGAAGGTGGCTTACGTGACCCGTGCGGTTCGCTATAACACCATCGGGACGGAGGAACTGGTGAACCACGCTTCGGCTGACAGCGGTGTGTCGAAGGCAATGATTAAGGCGACCTTTGAGGCTATGATGCAGGAAATCCAGCAGCTTGTGCTGAACGGACACAGTGTGCAGCTGGGCGACCTGGGGACGCTGCAATTCAGCATCAGCTGCAAGAGCGTGGAGGACAAGGAGGATCTTTCTACCGACCTCATCAAGAGACGCAGGATGTTGTTCCGTGCCAGCTCAAAACTGCGCGACGAGATGAACGACGTGAAGTTTGAGACGGTGGTTATCGACGGTGAAGATGACCAGGGCTAATTCTCCAGGCTTACGTCCATGGCTTTTTGGGGGCGAATTTTGTGAGTTAAACAGTTGAAGACAAGTCTGTTCTGATGTTCCGCAGGGATTGAACGGAAATTCATTTGCTTGATTCATGAAATTCGCCCTTTTTCTAATAAATTCTAAAAATCTCTGTGAATGTTTGCTGGAACGGGATTTTTTTCGTACCTTTGCACCGCTTTTTTGCGAGCATCCGTGTGATGGCGAATTAAGCACATAGAAACTTAATTTATAGTAACACATTTAATTTACTAAAAATGAAAGAGATTACAATCAATGCTCAGCTCCGCAAGGAGTATGGTAAGAAGGCAAGCCGTGACATGCGTCGTGCAGGTCAGGTGCCAGCCGTAGTTTATGGTGTAGAGAAGGACGAGAAGGGTCTGCCCCTGTCAAAGTCTATCATGGTTTCTGAGAAGGAACTGGCTAAGCTGCTCTATACACCTAATGTTTATATCGTGAACCTCAACGTGGAGGGCAAGAGTGTGAAGGCTATTCTGCAGGCTCTGCAGACTGACTTCGTGACCGACCGCCCAGTACATGTGGACTTCTATCAGATTACGGAGGACAAGCCTGTCGTAATGCAGATTCCTGTGAAGCTCAACGGTTTGGCAGAAGGTGTGAAGGCTGGTGGTAAGCTGACTCTGAATGTGCGCAAGCTGGCTGTGAAGGCTCTCTACACGAAGTTCCCCGACACACTGGACATCGACGTGACTGGTCTGGGTCTGGGCAAGTCCATGAAGGTGGCTGCACTGAACTACGAGGGTCTGGAAATCATCACTTCCAAGGAGGTTGTGGTTTGCGCTGTCCGCATGACTCGTGCTGCTCGTGCTGCTGCTTCCGAATCGGAGTCTGCTGAATAAGTTTAACAGAAACAGCACAGTATGAAGTATCTGATTGTTGGATTGGGCAATATCGGCGATGAATATGCCGACACTCGCCACAACATAGGATTTAGAACATTGGATGCCTTTGCGAAGGCATCCAATGCTGTCTTTGAGGACAAGCGATATGGGTTTGTGGCTCATCTGCGTGTGAAAAACGCCGAGCTGACCCTGCTGAAGCCCTCCACCTACATGAATCTTTCAGGCACAGCCGTGCGCTACTGGTTGCAGAAGGAGAATATCCCTGTGGAGCAGTTGCTGGTCATCGTTGACGACCTCTCCCTGCCTGTAGGGAAAGTCAGAATGCGTGGGGCTGGTTCTGCTGGAGGTCATAACGGACTGAGAAACATTGAGTCCTGCCTGATGACTCAGCAGTATGCCCGCATCAAGTTCGGCATTGGCAACGACTTCCCACGCGGCACCCAGGTGGACTTCGTGCTGGGGCATTTCTCTGAAGAAGAAGAAAAACTGGTGAACGAGCGCCTGGAGTATGTGGGCGAGATGATTAAGTCGTTCTGCCTGCAAGGGCTGGACCGCACCATGAATCAGTATAACAAGAAGTAACCGATGGAAGCAAGACTTGACAAATGGCTGTGGGCAGCCCGCATATTCAAGACGCGAAGCATAGCTGCCGATGCCTGCAAGAATGGACGTGTCACCATGAAGGGGGTGAAGCAGAAGCCCTCGAAGATGATTAAGGAGGGCGAAATTGTTGAAGTCAGAAAACCGCCCATCACTTATTCTTTCCGTGTGCTCAAAGCCATACAGAACAGGGTGGGGGCAAAGCTGGTGCCCGAAGTGCTGGAGAATGTGACCACGCCCGACCAGCTGGAACTGCTTGAGATGCACCGCATTTCAGGTTTTGTGGGTCGTGCTCGCGGCACAGGCAGACCGACCAAGAAGGAACGCCGCGACCTGGAAGAATTTACCCAGCCTGCCTTCTTCGCCGATTTTGACTTCGATTGGGACGAAGACGACGAGGAACTCTTTGAGGACGAGGGTGAGTATTAGACTTTTGAAAGGTATAATAAAGTGAGTGCCAACGGGATAAGAAATGAATCATTTTTTGTCCCGTTGGCGTTTTATTTGATCTAAAGATAGCAAACGTATTCTCTTAGATGGGTATGCTAAAAGGGTGCTGCTGATGCCTCAGTTCCCTTCTTGAAATCGGATGGGTGTGAGCGGGTGAAAGGACAGCTCTCTCCCACGTAATTGCTGTTTACTTCATGCTTTCCATCAGCCGCGCGAGATTATCGAGGTGGCGAGGGTCAACATTCAGGTCGAGCAGGTCTCCGTCGCGGTTGAAGAGTTTGTAGGTGGGGAAGGAATTGACACCAAGGTGGCGCTCGATGGCGGATTGCTGCTCGGCGGGCAGGTTGTAGTGGGCGACGTTGGGACCGCTCACGTTGTACTCCTTGATGACGTTCTCCCAGGATTCCTGTGGGCTGCGGTTGGCCAGATAGAGATACTGGATGTCATAGTCCTTCAGCCTCGCATATTCTTCGGTGGAGTGGGAGAGAGCGTCCTTGCAGGGACCGCACCAAGTGCCCCAGATGTCGAGCAGGACGAACTTGCCTTTGTAGGGTTCGAGGAGTTTCTTCAGCAGTGCCTCGCCTTCGCTCAGTTCTGCGAGATTGTCGGACGACTTGATCACCAGTTTGTCAAACTCGCGGTTTTCAATGGCGAGGTAGTGGTTGTTCTGCTTCTCAATCATGGCGATGCAGTCGGGATTGCCTATCATGGCCTTCAGCGTGTCCACGATGTTGGGCAGCAGCGATGTGCGCTCATGGTCAATATGCCTAAGCGCCTGCTGTGTGAGCCAGACGTCCTTGATGAACGGGTCGGCATGGAGGGAGTCTGTGGTCAGTTGGTGCTGCTTCAAGGTGTTCACGAGCAGCCCGCCATGTATAATCTTGGAGGCATTTGGAGTCTGGAGTATCTTGTCAACCTCCTTGATAAGGTCGGCATTCAGCGAATCGAGTTCATGGGATTTGCGTTCTTTCGCTTCGGCGGTGGGTTCTGCCTCGTTGATGGCTGTAGCCTCGTCAATCCATTTCTTCCAGCGTGTGAGCAATGCCAGTTCCTCGTCGTTTGAGGCAAAGTTCTTGTAGTTGTCACGGATATTGTAAGTGAATACGGCGTTGCGTGCCTCTGCGGCATCGCCCAAATAGTCGCGCAGGAAACCGCTGAGACCACGGTGCAGGGTGTAAGGCTTCTCCATCTTCGTCCAGAAGTTGTCGTAGGCATACTGGCGGGCATTGTCGGGGAGTTGGAAGTTGGGGCTTGTGAAACGTGACTGTCCGAAGTCGCGTGCCTGCTGCCACAGCGTGTTGCCCTTCCTGAAGGTGTTGAAGCGGGTGGAAAGCGTGGGGTGCTCCTTGCAGAGTTGGTCGATGGCGGCACTCTGCGCCTTGATGAGGCTGTCAACAGAAGCGATGTACTTGTCGAAATCCTTGTCACCATCCTCCATACGTATGGATTTCCAGTCGAGCGGATACTTGAACAGCTCGTTCTGCAATCGGCAGTCGTCGCCCATAAAGTAGCGGCGCCCCTCCTTGAAGTCGTAGAGCATGAAATAGGTCTTGCCTGGTTCGAACATCGTGCGGATGAAGCAACGGCGCCAGTCGATGAAAAACTCCGTGCTGTTCAGGAGAGGAATCTTCACCGTGAATCGTCCCTGCTCGTCGAGGTCGGCATGGACATCCTCCTGCTGGTCCGTATAGATGTTCTCGTAACCGAAATCGAAAGTCTTCAACTGCTTGAATTGCTCCGGCATATCCTTAATCCAGCCCACGACGGTCACGGTGTCCGTCTTGTAGCCCGTATCCACGAAGTCGGTGCGCGTGTCCTTCGTGGGGTAGTCGGGCAAAAAGCGGGTGGTAATCATGTTGTAGGTCACCTTCTGCTTCCCAATCTGCATCGTGCGCTTGCCCTTCTTGTCCTTTCCGACCTTTACCTGCAACTCGTCGTTGCCATTCTGCATGACGATTTCTGCCTCTCCTGTTATGTGGTTTATTTCACACTCCTTGTAGTTCCAGAACTTGCAGTCGTAGATGGCACAATCCTCAAGGAAGGCAATCTTCCAGTCGCCGTTATTGTCGCGCCAATAGGAGGGGAAGAGCTGCTTCCAGCGCTCCTCCACAGGCTTGATGCCTTTGATTTGGAAAGCGCCCTGTCCGTCGCCCTCGATGAAGTCAAACGACGTAGTTCCCTTCGGCAGCGGTGGGAAATGGAACGCCATGTCGCGCTTGCCGTCCTTGCCGGTCTGAAGGTGCTTGTTGAGTTCAATACCATCGGCAGAAACGACGGTGTAGCTCTTGTCGCCCACTTTCAGGTAGGTGTCGCCCGCAAACTGGAACCAGTAGTCAGGATAGTCCGACCGCTGCTGTGCGGTGATATACACTACGGTCTCGTTCTCCTTCAGCTCCACCTTTGTCACGTCAAGCGCGAGGTTGAAGAATCCGTCGCCATATTTGTTTCCAAACTCCGTGGTGGGCTGTTCCCACACGATTGCCTTCTCTTTTGCCTGTCCCGCTATTGCGATGACGGCAAGCAGGATGGTAATGATGGCTTTCTTGTTCATGTCTTATTCGATGTTTAATGCTTTCTTGATAATCGGCTCCAATTCCTCTGCATCGTTGGAGGTTGAGAGAATAGTGCCGTCACGGTCGATGAGCAGGATTTTACCAGAGCCGTTCTTGTTGGCATGCTTCTCCCATACACCGTAGCGGTCTTGATAGTCCACGAGGCTGGGCCACGGGTACTGGTCGCGCTCCATAGCACGGCGGAAGGAGTCCATGTTCCACTCGCGGGCAATGGCTACGACGGTCAGCCCGGCATCGCGGTATTTTTCATAGATGGGGATGAGTGCCTTGGCATGGGCGCGACACGGGCCACACCATGACCCCCACATGTTGATGATGGCCACCCGTCCACGATAAAGCGAGCCGACGCTGACGGTCTCTCCGTCGGCAGTTGCGGCTTCGTAATCGTCGAAATAGGGCTGTCCTGGTTGCAGGCGGAGCCCACGTTCTTTCAAGGCAATGCGCTGGTGGGCGGGATGCTCCGGGAAGAGGCGTTCATATAGCTGGTGGTATTCGTCAAGATAAGGCTGAACCTCGTTGATGTCATCGTATGCATAGAGCATTCTCGCCTCCAAGTAGAGCAACCCGTAGAGCATCGGATGGTCGGCTTTATAGGCTTTTGTCCAGGCGTCAACCTGCGCATGGAGCGAGTCATCCGCTAGTATCAATTTGCGGGCCTCGGGCGAATAGGCACTCTTGTCGTGCTTCATAGAGTCCATCCGGGCGTAGATGGTTTCAAGGGCGTGAACGTGGTCGGGATTAGCACGGTCATACGTTTCGCGCTCCTCCATCAAGCGCCTGTAAGCCTCGGAATAGACATGGTCATCCTCATACAGGGAATCGAGTTTGTGCTCTATCACCTCTGCCTCTTGCCCGAAAAGGGCTTTGGACATACGCTGCATCGTCAGCCACTTCTCTTGCTCAGGTCCTCCAGCGATAACTTCCAGACGAGCATCATCGTCTTCGGGCGTAATAGCAATGCGCACCGTGTCGTTCTCCACAAGGAAGAGAGCGAAATGTCCGCCCTGCCAATAGTCTTCTATCATTTCGTACATCTCCGTAGTGTCGGCCACGATGTCGAGGGCGAAACGACCGTCCTTGACGTTTACCTCTGTCCATTTCGCGTCATCATTGTCTGCTGTGCCTTGCTGTGCGACATAGAAAGTCTGGCGCTCCACGCCGTCGCCAACAGTACCGACAACGTGACATTTCACTTGCCCCTGTCCCGCCATTGCGATGACGGCAAGCAGGATGGTAATGATGGCTTTTTTATTCATTATTCGATTTTGTGTTTAGTTGTTTTGCTGTTTTGTCTTGTTAACCAGCATGATGAGCAGACTGCCCAGGATGCCGGAGGAGAGGGAGCCCAGCAGGACTGCAATTTTACCGCTGCTGCGCAGGGTTTCTGTGGCTTCTCCCAGTCCACCGAATGAGAGGGTGTCAACAAAGATGCTCATGGTGAAGCCGATACCACCGAGGCAGGCTACGGCGAAGAGCATTTTCCAGCTGGCATTTTCTGGCATGGCTCCTGCTTTCATCTTGATGGCAATCCAGCTGGCCAGTGTGATGCCAATGGGTTTTCCCAGGAGTAGTCCGAAGAAGATGCCCATGCCCACGAATCCTTCGCCTGAGATGCTGGGGAGGTCCTGAAAGATGTTGAAGAAGCTGATGTCGGGAATGACCACACCCGCGTTGGCAAGGGCGAAGATGGGCATAATGAGGAAGTTAACCCACGGATTCAGTGCGTGTTCCAAGCGGTAGCTCATGCCGATGGCATTGTCTGAGATGTAGCCTAAGCGACGCAGGCAGTGGCGTTGTGGACCATTGGGGAAGGGGACACCTTCTTCGTTTTCGTCCTGTTCGCTTTCTTTCAGCCTTCGCTGGTATTTCTTGAGGCTGCGCTCGAAGTATGCTTTGCTGAAGCGTGCGTCCATGGGCACAAGGAATGCCATGACTACACCCGACATGGTGGCATGGATGCCTGAGTAGTAGAACAGGAACCAGATGCAGATGGCAGGCACCAAGTAGTAGGTCATGCGTTTTTCCTTCATAGAGTTCATGATCAAAACGATGGCTATGAAGATGAAGGCTATCATGAGCAGCGTCATGTTGATTTTTCCACCATAGAACAGGGCTACCACCAGGATGGCTCCGAGGTCGTCGGCTATGGCCAGAGCGGTGAGGAATATCTTGAGCGAGATGGGGACTCGGTTGCCTAGGATAGACATGATGCCGATGGCAAAGGCTATGTCGGTGGCGGTGGGGATTCCCCAGCCTCCAGCCGTGATGGTGCCGTGGTTGAACAGGGTGTAGATGAGGGCTGGCATGGCCATTCCGCCTGCTGCTGCTATGACGGGCAGCATGGCTTTCTGCACGCTGGAGAGTTCGCCGCAGACCACTTCTCGCTTGATTTCCAGTCCGACAGTGAAAAAGAAGATGACCATGAGGATGTCGTTGATGAATTTCTCCACGGTCATTTCTTTCGGGAACACCCAGTCGATGGCTCTCAGCCCTGTGGTTGGTTCGATGGGACTTTTGATGGAGATGGTCATGTCTGTTTCGAGCACAGCATGGTACAGTTCGCGTGTGGCTGGCAGGTTAGCCAGGAGCATGGCGATGATGACACAAGCCAGCAGAGTGACTCCGCCGGCCCAAGGTTGCTTCATAAAGTTGAGACTTGACAACTTTATGTTGTGCATTCCTTTGTTCCAGGAATAGATAGGGATGATTCTCATTATGGTTTCTTTTTGCAATTTGTATTTTATTGTGTGTTTGGGGAATGAATAGTTATTACATGTTATGTTCTTTAATATAGTCTTTGGGCGATATGCCTGTGACGCGCTTGAAGAAGCGGTTGAAGCTGTTCTTCGTGGGGAAGTTGAGCTGCTTGGCTGTTTCTGCGGGCGACATGTGCTGTGCTCCCAGCATGGTCTTGGCGTTGTATGCCACGTATTCCGAAATCCATTGCGAGGCATTTCGGTTGCTGTACTGCATGGCTACGTAGGAGAGGTATTTGGCTGAGATGCCGAGCTGGTCGGCGTAGAATTTCACTGTGCGCTCTTCCTTGGCATGTTTGTTCAGCAGGTCCATAAATCGCTGGTAAACATCTTGCTGGCGTGAATATGGATTGGTATCGGCGGATACTGGATCTTTTTTGTTGAACGTCACACTGTTGATGAGCAGTGCGCTCAGGTAGTTCTTGACGGCTATCATTTTGTAGTCGTATTCTTCGCGGAGGCACTCCTTCTTCAGTTCGCTGTAGAGAATTTGGTAGAGCGACATTTCCTCTTCGCTGCACGATCCTGTCAGAAAGCCTTTGTCAAAGGAGGTCTTGTCGTAGCTCTGGTTGATGTATTTGTAGATTTGTGAGAGCAGTTCGGGGTAGATGACGAAGAGCAGGTATTTGTTATCCTTTGATGATGAGAGGAATTGCACTTCGGTGTCTGGCAGTGTGACAAGGACGTTGCCCCCCCTGACGACAATTTGTTTTGAGTTGATGCGGAACTGCACGTCGCCTTGCATCATGAAGAAGAACGTCAGGTGTCTGAGTTTGCTGCCTTCGGGGTTGGTCAGGGGCAGCAGGGGGTTCTGTGAGCCAATGTTGTCGAAGAGCAGCAGTTGCTTGGGGATGGCACTTGAAGGTGTAATCCGCTCACCGGCGAATGCGTCATTTAGGATGTTGCTGTATTGGAACATGGTGCTCGGTTCGTTTATTATGGATTCTGTTATTCACAGGCAGCCTTGCGGTTGTTTTTCTTCAGATAGTCATAGGGAGACATGCCTGTGACGCGCTTGAAGTATCTGCCGAAGAAGCTCTGGTTGGGGAAGTTGTATTGTGTGCTGATAGTCTTGATGTTGAGATTGTTGGCATAGAGCACCTGCTTTAGTCGGTAAACCACGTAGCGGTCGATGACCACTGATGCAGAGCAGCCCGTGAAACTGTTTACAACGCTGGAGAGGTATTTCGATGTGATGCTGATTTTGTCAGCATAGAACTGCACGGATCGGTTTTTCATGTAGTACAGGCTGACAAGTGTGAGGAAGCGGTTGAAGATGTCCTGCTGGCGTGTGTTGGCCTGGTGTGAGATTTCATCCGTATCCTTGCGGAAGGAGTAGAGGTGCGCTATGAAGATGGTGAGCAGCGAGCGGATGGTCAGTTCCTGCATGGGGTAGCACGCTCTGGATTGTTCTATGCGCAGCAGCATGTAGTCGTTGAGCAGCAGTTCAACATCACGGCGGTCGAAGTGGTAGTGGTGGAAGATGAAATAGCGGATGCCCACATTCCGTCCGATGCCACTTTGTTCGTAGATGTCGTTGGCTATTTCGTTCTGGATGAACATGCTGAAGAAGATGCAGCGCGACTCCAGCACTTCCACCCGCATGAAGGGCATGATGAGCAGGTAGTCGTTTGACTTGACCTCTATCAATCTGTCGTTGATAAGGACATGAAGTGTGCCTCGCAGCACTACGACCACAGTGGTAAAGTTTGTGTTGTAAGTTTCATGGACTGCGTGTAGCGTGGGCTCTTCTTTTACTTCAAGATTGTCAAGGATAATGTATTTACCCTTGTAGGACTTAAAATTTGCGTTTTTGAATGTACTCTCCTTTTCTATGCCTTCTTCTGTCATAATACGGATATTTTTTCAATCACAATCTTTCTTCAACTGTCCGAATAATCAGTGTGGTAGCACCAATTGTTATAATATCACCATCATGCAGGTTTATTCTGTCACAATCTTTCAGAATTTCATTCATGTAAAATGTACCAGTGTCGCTTGGTGCATCTCGCAGGATGTATTGCAATTTCTCAGCCTTGCTGCGTTTCACCGTGATGGCACAGTGGAAGGTGTCAATGCTTGGGTCTCTGGTTTCTATGGGTTTATTTATGTTTGTACCTTTGATGTATCGTCCAAATTCGTTTTCGCCCAGGCTGAGGGGAATGACCTGCTTGTAGGCAAAGACGTTTTCCACCACTACGATGCTGCCGTAGTCCTCGCTGAAGGCTTGTTCGTCCAGTTTCTTTTCTTCGTGCTTGTCAGCCAGTTTCGACTTGCCTATCTTGATGCCAAACTCCTTGTTGCAGTTTTGACAGACAAACACCAGCGACTGTCCGTCCTGATATTTTGTCTCGTCAAAAACGATGTAGTTGTCGCACTTAGGGCATCGCACTCGCTTCATACCTTCCGAGGTTTGTTCTCCATCACCCAGGCCTGGGCAAAACTGGTGTTCTCTTTGCGCAACTGGCGCAGGTTCTCAGCTGCTTCTTCTTCAGTGGCGTACTGGCCGTAGAGGATTCGCGTCACCTTGCCGCCTACAAATTCAGCACCATTATAGCCAGCCTCGGCCAGATGCTGGATGAAGAGGCGTGCATTCTTTTCTGTCACGTAGCAAGCCAGCACCAGGGTGTATCTGCCCTGAGGCTGCTGCTCTGCGGCGGGTGCCACTTCTTGGTTGTCAGCATTTTCGCTGGACAGGTCTGCGCTCTGTGGTGTCAGGACATCCTTTGTGGGGCTGACCAGCAGGGTGCCGGCAATGCAGGAGTCTTCTTCGATTTGTGGTGAACGGAGGGCTGGGGCAGAAAACAGCAGGAACAGGATGGCTGCTACAGCTGCTGCAATGCCGAAGTCTATCAGCATGGGAATCTTCTTCTGCGGTTTCTGTCCGTCCAGAGCCACAGCTGCAGCCACATGCTGCTCTTCCTTCGTGCCGTCCCTGTGCTCGGTTTCGGCCGTTTGGATGGGCACAATCGTGGATTTTTCCTCCTGTTCCTCTTGCAGTTGCGCCAGGGTCTTGATGCCGAAGGGGTAGAGCCCGTAGTGTGCAGGGGTCAGCAGGCTTGCCTCGCGTGGAGTCAGGCTGATGCGCCCTTCCAGGTCTTTGTGGAGTGTGCCGATGCTGCCTACCTGCACTTCTCCGTTCTGGTCAAGGTTCAGGCTGAGTTGGTCCACGTCCTTTTCCAGCTGGCAGAGCGCTTCAGGATAGGCTGCGTCGAAGGTTTGCATGTATGACTGTGTGAGCAGTCCGTCATTTTCTCGGAGTTGCTGATTGAACATGACAGCCCGATAGGGAGGAAGGAACAGTCCCTCATCTGCATTGAAGCGCGCAGGCATTTGGTTGGCGATGAAGCCTCCCAGGCCTTGCACAATGACGCAGTCATGCTCCAGCAAAAGTGTCTCGATGTGTCTAACGAGTATTTTCATGTTGCAAAGATAACAAAAAACAATGACATGGCGGCTTAAAATCCCCGAAAAATCGGATTTTTATAAAATATTTTATAAAAGGTTAACATTGTCGCCGTCTATAAAGGTTTTGAGGGCGGTGTATTGATGCAAAAAAAAGAATGGTCATCATCCCGACGACCATCCTTTCGATTTGTGTTGAAAATGAAAAACAATTTAGGTTATTTCTTATTCTTATTCATGGCTGCATAGCGGTTCATGAACTTATCTACACGACCTGCTGTGTCAACCAGCTTAGCCTTACCCGTATAGAATGGGTGTGAAGACGAAGAAATTTCAATTTTAACTACTGGATATTCCTGACCTTCAAAAATATCAGTGTCATTAGTCTTTGCTGTAGAGCGAGAGAGGAACATGTCGCCGTTTGACATATCTTTGAAGATGACGGCGCGATAGTTCTCTGGGTGAATACCTTTTTTCATTTGATTTTTAAACGTTTAAAAGTGTGAATTTATACCATTGCGGGCTGGGCGGTGTTGATACGCTCGCACTGTGCGATGGGTTTTCGGCTGCAAAGGTACGGCTTTTCGCTGAATTGGCAAAGGATTTCTGCGGATTTTTTTATTGTGTATGGTCCATTATTCCGTTGAATGTTAAATCTTCGCCAAAGCCTGATCCAGGTCTTCGAGAATGTCGTCAATGTGTTCCACACCGATGCTGAGGCGCACAGTTGTTGGTGTAATGTGCTGTGCTGCAAGTTCTTCGGGGCTAAGTTGCGAATGGGTGGTGGTGTAGGGATGGATTACCAGCGACTTCACATCGGCTACGTTTGCCAGCAGGGAGAAGATTTTGAGCGAGTCGATGAATTTCCATGCATCTTCCTGTGTACCATTGATTTCAAACGTAAAGATGCTGCCTGCGCCCTTGGGGAAGTATTGCTGGTAGAGGGCATGGCTGGGGTGGCTGGGCTGTGCAGGGTGGCTCACGCTCTTCACCTTTGGGTGCTTGGCCAGGAAGTCCACGACCTTCAGCGCGTTTTCAACATGGCGCTCGATGCGCAGAGGCAATGATTCTACGCCTTGCAGCAGAATCCAGGCATTGAATGGGCTGATGGTGGCTCCTGTGTCGCGCAGCAGGACGGCACGGATGCGTGTGACATAGGCGGCTGCACCTGCTACATCTGCAAAGACTGCACCATGGTAGGATGGGTCTGGCTTGGCGATGGTGGGATACTTCTCGGCATTGGCCTTCCAGTCGAATTTCCCTGAGTCAACAATCACACCGCCCAGCGAGGAACCATGGCCTCCGATGAACTTTGTTGCTGAGTGAACGACTACGTCTGCTCCATGGTCGATGGGGCGGAAAACGATGGGTGCAAACGTGTTGTCCACGATGACTATAGTGTTGTGTTTGTGTGCAATGGCTGCGATGTTGTCCAGATGGGTCACATCTGAATTGGGATTTCCGAAAGTTTCCACATACACAGCCTTGGTATTGGGGCGTATGGCAGCCTCCAGTGCTTTCAAGTCGTTCACATTCACGATGGTGTAGCTGACACCCTGAGTGGAGAGCGTGTGGGTGATGAGGTTGTAGCTGCCTCCATACAGGTTGTCGGCTGCCACGATGTGGTCACCAGCCTGGGCAATGTTCTGCAGGGCGTAGGTCACAGCCGCAGCACCGCTGGCCACAGCCAGTCCGGCCACACCGCCTTCAAGGGCAGCCACACGGTCTTCAAACACACCTTGGGTGGAATTGGTCAGTCGCCCGTAGATGTTGCCTGCATCGCGCAGTCCAAAGCGGTCGGCTGCGTGCTGCGAATTGCGGAACACATACGAAGTGGTCTGATAGATGGGCACTGCGCGAGCGTCGGTTGCTGGGTCTGGACATTCCTGTCCTACATGGAGTGCGAGGGTCTCGACATGGAGTTTCTTACTTGTTGCCATAATTCTTTACTGTTTTTATTGTTTATAAAATTTTTACTGTCTATGAATTTGTTCTTTTTTCTAAATCCGCTGCAAAGTTATGGCGATTATAAAATATGACCAAGAGAAAGGCATTATTAAAGGAAATATTCCCGATTATTGCATTATTGAAAGAAAAAAGTGACGGGATTTGTGTTTTTGAAAGATTTTTATTCCAGCCGTTATCTTTCCTTTTTGTCCCTTTTGCCCCTCTCTATATATAAATAATGTGTATATCCTTACGTCCGTAGCACAGTTCTCCCGCTGCCGTGGCACTGCATTGCCAGCCGAGTGGCATAGTTATGCCGTTGCAGTGGCACAGTTCTCCCACCGCAACAGCAATGCAGTGCCACGGCAGCGGGAGAACTTCACCGCTGCGGTGGCACTGCATTGTGTCCGAGAAAAGAGTGTCTTTTTACTTTGTGATAGGCTTGTACTTCGGCACGAGCATCTTCATCAGTGCCCAGGCGATGAGGTAGGCCACGGCACAGTAGCAGAAAACAATCATGTAGCCTGCAGGCTTGCCCGTCACACCAAAGAACTGGAAGGCTTCGCTCTGAGCTTCGGCATGAGTGAAGAGCAGTCCGCTGCCCCAGTTGATGGCAAACGAACAGAGTCCGCCGAACATGGTGCCTATGCCCGTGATGGATGCAATGGCGCTCTTGGGGAACATGTCGCCGATGGTGCTGTAGAGGTTAGCCGACCACGACTGGTGACCTGCGCCTGCCAGACCGATGATGATACATGGCCACCACACGGAGGTGCCTGCCAGCGGCTGTGCAAACATGGCAAAGATGGGGAAGAAGGCAAAGATGAGCATGGCAAGCATACGGCCCGAGTAGGGTTCCATGTTTTTCTTTTCCACAAAATATTTGGGCAGATAGCCGCCACCGATGCTGACCACGGTGACAATGAGGTAGAGCACAAAAATGAGCGCCTGTCCCATGGGGTCGGACGATTTGTAGCCCAGTTCCGAGAAGTAGGCGGGTGCCCAGAAAAGGAAGAACCACCACACGCCATCGGTCAGCAGCTTGCCCACGATGAATGCCCAGGTCTGGCGGTAGGTGAAGCACTTGAGGAATGGAATTTGCAGACTGTCGTTAGCCTGCTCACGCGCAGGAGCCGCTGCGGCTTCTTCTGCCGGCGCATTGTTGTCTTGCTGAATATAAGCAAGTTCTGCCTGATTCACGTGTGTGCTTTCGTTGGGTTTGTTGTAAAGCACAGCCCAGAGGATGGCCCAGATGAAGCCGATTCCACCAATGATGATGAACGCCATTTCCCAGCCCATGGCTTTTGCCAAAACGGGGATGGTCAGCGGAGCTGCAAGTGCGCCCACACTGGCACCTGCGTTGAAGACAGATGTGGCCAGTGCGCGGTCTTTCTTCGGAAAGTATTCGGCCGTCACCTTGATGGCAGCGGGGAAGTTTCCGGCCTCACCTGTGGCGAGCACGATGCGGCAAGCCAGGAAGAGCCATACGCTGATGGTAGAAATGGTCAGGGCCAGGTCTGTGCCAGCCTTCACTGTGCGGAGGGTTTCAATGTCAGAAATGTCGGTGAGCGACATGGTGACGATGCCGCAGCCTGCGTGCAGACAGGCACCGAGGCTCCAGATGACGATGGCCCAGATGTAGCCTTTTTTCGTGCCCATCCAGTCGATGAACTTGCCGGCAAAGAGCGAGATGATGGCGTAGAAGATGGAGAAAATGGCTGTGATTTTTCCGTAGTCGGCATCGGTCCAGTGGAAGTCAATGGCGATGAAGTCTTTCCAGGTGAGGGAAAGCACCTGACGGTCCATGTAGTTCACAGTGGTTGCCAAGAAGAGCATGGCACAAATCACCCAGCGGTAATTTGTCATTTTTTGAGTTAGTTGTTGTGACATAGGTTTTTTAGGTTTTACGGTTTTGTGTTATAACGTCGTGACGTCGTAACGGTTTCTTGATAAAAGGGTTAGTAGTTTTCTTCTATTTCGATGCCAGCCCCTTGCAGGTCTGCTCCCATTGGCGGATTGTCCTTGATGATCCGTAGCTTGATGGCCTTTACTTCAGGGAATTGCCGGTGCAGGGCCTTCACGATTCTGCCGCCGACGTGTTCCAGCAGTTGGCTGGGCACAGCCATTTCGCGTCGAACCACGTCGCAGACTTCTGCATAGCTCACCGTGCCGTCGAGCTGGTCCGTTTCCAGGGCGCGTGTGAAGTCGGTCTCAAGCCGCAGGTCCAACGTGAAGTTGGCTCCCACTTTGCGTTCCTGTGGCAGCACGCCGTGGTAGGCATAGAGGCGCAGGCCGTTGATGAGGATGGCATGTTGGGTCATGGGCAGATGTCGGCAGAATCCAGAATGTCGGGGAAGTCCTGATTTTCGGGGATATCCGTGTTCTTATAGTCTGGCAGGTAACGTTTCAGCGCACGCGCCACACCGTCTTTCCACGAGTTGATGTTGTCGCTGTCTGCCTCCAGTGAACTCACCACCTTGATGGCATGTTCGAGGGGCATACGGTAGCGCAGCATTCCCGAGATGAGCTTGGCATAGTTCCAGTACTCCTTGTTAAAACGCTCGGAGAGCCCCTCAATGGTGGTCTTGTAGCCACGGCGATTGATGAACTGGAAGTCGTAACGCTTCTGTCCCTTTTCATCTACACTCTTGATAATGTAGCCGTTGGTTACGGTTTTTGGCAGAGCTATGCCGTCGTCGTCATCGAGCACGCCGGTGAAGATTTCGTAGGGGTAGCCGTCGAGGATTCCCACGAAAGCTACCCACTTTTCTTTGTTGTTCTGAAAGCGTACCACATCACATTCCAGCACTTTGGGGCGCACTTCTGTGACGGGAGGCCATGTTATTTGATTTTCCATTCTTATTCTTTAGGTAAGTTCAGTGCAATAAAGTCTTCGTCCAGCTGCTTCTGGTCCACGAAGCTGGGTGCATCCAGCATCACGTCTCGTCCGCTGTTGTTCTTCGGGAAGGCTATGCAGTCGCGGATGCTGTCCAGTCCTGCAAAGATGCTGACCCAGCGGTCCAGGCCGTATGCCAAACCGCCGTGTGGGGGTGCACCATACTTGAAGGCATTCATCAGGAAACCGAACTGTTCCTCTGCCTTTTCCGGTGTGAAGCCCAATATTTCAAACATCTTGGCTTGCAGTTTCGGGTCGTGGATACGGATAGATCCGCCACCCACTTCAATGCCGTTGCACACCATGTCGTAGGCATCGGCACGCACGGCTGCTGGGTCTGTGTCGAGCATCGGAATGTCTTCGTCCATCGGGTGTGTGAAGGGGTGGTGCATTGCCATCAGTCGGCCTTCCTCCTCGCTCCATTCAAACATGGGGAACTCTGTTACCCAGAGCAGGGCAAACTTGTTCTTGTCGCGCAGGCCAAGACGTTCACCCATCTCCAGACGCAGTTCGCACAGCTGCTTGCGAGTCTTCATGGCATCGTCGCCACTGAGGATGAGGATGAGGTCGCCAGGCTTGGCATCCATCTTCTGCTTCAATGCCTGCAGGTCGTCTTGTGTATAGAACTTGTCAACGCTTGATTTCACGCTGCCGTCGTCCTGTACGCGGGCGTAAACCAAGCCCTTGGCGCCAATCTGCGGACGCTTTACCCATTCGGTCAGCTTGTCGATGTCCTTGCGTGTGTAGGAAGCACAGCCCGTTGCACAGATGCCTCCGATGTAGGCAGCGCTGTCAAACACGGCGAAGGTGCCTTTCTTCAAGGTGTCGTCCAGTTCGACAAACTCCATGCCGAAACGCATGTCGGGCTTGTCAGAACCAAACCGTTTCATACATTCAATCCAGGGCAGGCGCAGGAAGGGTTCGTTCAGTTCCACACCGCGCAGCTCCTTGAACAGGTGCTTGGCCATGCCCTCGAAGGTCTGGATGATGTCTTCCTGAGTGACAAACGACATTTCGCAGTCAATCTGTGTGAACTCAGGCTGGCGGTCGGCACGCAGGTCTTCGTCGCGGAAGCATTTCACAATCTGGAAATAGCGGTCGAAGCCAGCCACCATGAGCAGCTGCTTCAGTGTCTGCGGACTCTGTGGCAGGGCATAGAACTGTCCTGGATTCATGCGTGAGGGCACAATGAAGTCGCGTGCACCTTCGGGCGTAGAACCGATAAGCATAGGTGTTTCCACTTCAAGGAATCCCTGTTCGCTCAGATAATTACGCACGGCAATGCAGAACTTGTGGCGCAGCTCCAGGTTCTTTCTGACAGCCTGGCGGCGCAGGTCCAGATAGCGGTACTTCATGCGCAGGTCATCGCCGCCGTCCGTGTTGTCTTCAATGGTGAAAGGTGGCAAGAGCGAGGCGTTCAGCACCCTCAGTTGCTCCACTTCAATCTCAATTTCTCCCGTAGGCAGATTCTGGTTCTTGTTGTAACGTTCAGCCACGGTGCCAGTTGCCTGAATCACAAATTCGCGTCCCAGCCTGTTGGCCTGTTCGCAAAGTTCGGCATTGGTCTCTTCGTTAAACACCAGCTGCGTGATGCCATAGCGGTCACGCAGGTCCACAAATGTGAGTGCGCCCATCTTGCGTGAGCGTTGCACCCAACCGGCAAGTGTTACTTTCTTGCCTGCATCGGAGAGTCTAAGCTCTCCTGCCGTATGCGTTCTATACATCTTTATATTTATATTGTTGTTAATTTCAACTGCAAAGTTAGTGCAAAAAATTGACTATGCGAACAAAAAGCCATTTTTTTTAGCTTTCTGCCTGTTTTTGTCGCTTTTCAGTGGCTACAGAGTGGCAATGCAGTGCTGTTTCAGTAGCAAAGTTCTTTCACTTCAGTGGCACTGCATTGCCAGATGAGTAGCACTGCATTGCCGGATGAGTAGCACTGCATTGCCGGACAGGTGGCACTGCATTGCCGCTGCAGATTCACTCCACGCGTTCCAGCAGTGTGCAGCGTACTTGGTAGTCTCCCCAGAAGGATTCGTCTTGCATATAGAGGAAGGCGGAGCCCAGCGTGGTGAATGCTCGGCTGAGGGGAATGTCGTCGCTGCAGCGGTAAATGCCAGGCCGGAGTCCTGACTCCCACACGATTTCTTCCTCGGCGATGATGTGTTCTTCGGGCACGTAGGTGGCTCCGCGCAGGATGTAGCGATGCCAGGCGTAGTCGGCGTAGGGTAGGCGGAAGGCTACTTTGATTTTCGAACTGATGCTTTCGAGGCTTGCGTTAGCCGGCATTTCGATGACGGCCTCTTCGCCGTTCTTTCTGTTTTCTAATAAGATTCTGAATTTCATACTTTTTTCCTGATTCTTTTTCTTG
Organism: uncultured Bacteroidales bacterium; assembly: GCA_902802265.1. Classification (GTDB taxonomy): domain Bacteria; phylum Bacteroidota; class Bacteroidia; order Bacteroidales; family Bacteroidaceae; genus Minthosoma. Next base: position 19,255 of record CADCLN010000033.1, read on the forward strand.
GTAATGATTGTTTTTTGTACACAGATAGCAAGGGCTGCACAATGGGGGCATGGAACTCCCGTTGTGTAGCGTCGGAACTAAAAATAAGTTTGTGTGCAGGATGTCAATGAACGCACTACGACACACCCTCGGCTGCTTGGCTTTCGCTCTGCAGCGTGGGAGGCTGTTCGCCTAAGCTGAAAAGAACATACAGTGGACTGTCATTCCTTCTGCTTGTATGTCAGTAGATTGTTCATAATAAAAATATTCTTATGAAAAAGTATGAAAAAGACTTTTGCGCATCGCTGCGAAAAAGCGCTGCAAAGATACGGTCTTTTTTCTTGTCTGCAAAATTTTTGGACGGAAAAATGAAAAAAGCCCTGCAAGGTGCTCTCTGTGGAGTGGTCCTTGCGGGGCTGTGCTTTGCTTTGAATGCTGTCGCCATGAATCAGGGCGCGAGCGGCTCTACTGAATGGTTTCAATCTCTTCCAGCATGTTGATTTCGTTTCCTTTGTTGTCCTTGAATGAATATTGCAGGAAACCAAGTGCCTGGCTGGGAATGATTCTGAATCCGAACCCGTATTTCATCTGCCATTTAAGGTTGAGGGAGACTAATCCCTGATTGATGTAGGCAGCTACGTAGGGGTGGACGTAGAGCTTGAATTTCTTTATACCAAGATTTCGGACGAGGTAGTCGATTTTGCTTTCCAGCGTGTCGGTGAACAGGATGGACGGCTTGATGGTGCCTTTGCCAAAGCAGGTGGGGCAGGTTTCCTCTACGTGCATGTCCATGGCGGGTCTTACTCGCTGCCGTGTGATTTGCATCAGACCGAATTTGCTGAGCGGCAGGATGCAGTGCTTTGCTCTGTCTGGCTTCATCAGTTCTGTCATGTGTTCGTAGAGCTTTTGCCGGTGTTCGGCTGAGTCCATGTCGATGAAGTCCACCACGATGATGCCTCCCATGTCGCGTAGTCTCAGCTGTCGGGCCAGTTCTTCTGCGGCACCCATGTTTACCTCGAAAGCGTTGTCCTCCTGGCTGTCCAGTCCTCTGGAGCGGTTGCCCGAGTTGACGTCCACCACGTGGAGTGCCTCGGTGTGTTCGATGATGAGGTATGCTCCATGCTTGTAGCTTACGGTTCGTCCCAGTCCCGACTTGATTTGCTTCGTCACGTTGTACTGGTCGAAGATGGGCACGTTGCCGTTGTAGAGTTTCACGATGCTCTCGCGTTCAGGTGCAATGAGCGATACGTACTTTCTGACCTCTCGATATACATCTTCGTTGTTGACGTATATGCTTTCGTAGGAGGGGTTGAAGAGGTCGCGCAACATGCTCACGGTGCGTCCTGTCTCTTCGTGTGCCAGCACGGGCCATGTGTTGGCCTTCTGTATCTTCTCAAGGCATCTGTTCCAGCTGTCAACCAGGACGGAGAGTTCGCCGTTGAGTTCTGCTGCACGTTTGCCTTCTGCCACGGTGCGCACGATGACGCCGAAGTTTCTGGGCTTGAGGCTCTGTATGAGCTGTTTCAGTCGTGCCCGTTCTTCTTTCGACTTAATCTTTGAGCTGACCGACACCTTGTCGGTGAACGGAATCAGTACGAGATAGCGTCCGGCGAAGGAAATCTCACCTGTGAGGCGTGGCCCCTTGGTGTTGATGGGTTCCTTGGTGATTTGGACGATGACCTCCTGGTCTTTTTCGAGCACGTCCTGTATGCTTCCCTCTTTGGGCAGTTCTGTGATGCCGGCTGCTTTCGACATGGGAAAGAGTTTGCGGCGGTCGCTGATGACCTGTTTCACATACTTCTTGAGCGACGGGAACTGTGGGCTCAAATCTTGGTAATGCAGAAATGCTTCGCGTTCATGGCCAATTTCGATAAAGCAAGCATTGAGTGCTGGCATAATCTTTTTGACCTTGCCTGCATAGATGTTTCCGACGGAGTATTTCGAATCTTGCCCTTCTTTCTGAAACTCCACGAGCTTCTGGTCTTCGAGCAATGCAATCGTCACCTCCTGGGGCTGAACATCAATGATGAGTTCGCTTGTCATTTTTGCAAAATGTTATGTCTTGGCAACCGTGCAGGTCACGGACCACACAGCCCGCACACCCGACCACCGTCGGTTTTGCTGCCTATTGATAAAAAAAGTACGGACAAGTAACCCTTGGCTTCTCTTTTGTGTTCCGATGCCTGTGTCCCCATGTCCGTAAAGTCCGTTTCATGTCTGAGAAACGAGTCAGCCCTCTGTTGGCTTACTTGCTCTTATGGCGATTCTTTCTCAGTCTCTTCTTGCGCTTGTGCGTTGAAATCTTGTGTCTTTTTTTCTTCTTACCGTTTGGCATAGTCCTTGAAGTTTTAAAGTTTATAATAATGTTAATTAATCACCAGTTTTTGACCACAAATCCTAAAAATCGGGTCATTCGGGCTGCAAATATACTGCTTTCTTATTATTTATGAAAGTTTTTTGCTTAAATTTGCACAAAATTTATCGCTACATGAGAAAAATTACCTTTATCCTGCTTTGTTTGGCGTGCTGCAATTTACAAATTGTGGCGCAACGCACTGTTCGGTCTGCTGCTTCGCGGAGGCTGGTGCGGGACTATCAGCAAAGTGCAAATCGTGTGGTCAAAAACATGGTTGAACGGATCGACAGTTTGAAGTCCGACACGGTTTCCTCCGCACCCGATTCCCTGGCCTCCACGATGGTCGTCTTTCCTTATTTATATAAGCTCATAGGTCCGCTCACATATTACCGGTCTGCCATCAGCCGCCATTTTTTGTTGGACTGGGACATTGCCTCGCCACAGCAGCCTGCGCAGCTCTCCCGCGGTATGGTCTATCGCGACCTGATGGCTGAAGCCATTGACGATGCACTGGTCGATGGCTACATGAATCACCCTACCTGGGTGAAATATTGCGACCAACGCATTGAGCAGGAACAGATTGTAGATGTTGCCGACATTGCAGCCCCCACCATTGTCGATTTGGACAACATCCTCAGCCAGGTGGACAAAACGACAGATGTGGACCAAGTGGTGGGGCCCATGGACATCGGACTGAAGATAGACAGGCCCAATTTCTGGAATACTTCGGGCAAGTTCGGTCTGCAGCTCACCCAAAACTATTTCTCTGAAAACTGGTACAAAGGTGGCAACAACAACGTGACGCTGCTGTCCTCGCTGACGTTGGAGGCAAACTACAACGACCAGCGGCGTTTGCAGTGGGACAACAAGCTGGAGATGCGGCTTGGCTTTATCACGGTGCCCAGCGATACGGTACATAAGTTCCTGACCAACAACGATAAGATTTACCTGTTCAGTAAGCTGGGCGTGAAGGCAGTCGAAAACTTTTTCTATACGGTCCAGGCCGAAGCCCAGACCCAGTTCATGCCAGGCTACAAGTCAAACGACACCACGGCATACTCCCGTTTCCTGGCTCCGCTCGACGTCTATGTCTCCATCGGTATGGACTACAAGCCCAAGCTGAAGAATGGCAACACCCTCTCGCTGGCCTTGCTGCCTCTCTCCTACAAACTGCGCTACATCCATGGCGGCGACGATGTCATCATCAAGGCTTATAAAATACGTAACCGGCTGCGTTGCCAGAACGACTTCGGTTCCAAGATTGAGTTCAGCTGCAACCTGAAAATCCTGAAAAACTTTTCGTGGCGAAGCCGTTTCTACTACTTTACTACCTATAAATATGTGGAAAGTGAGTTTGAAAACATCCTTTCCTTCAGTTTCAACAAATACATCTCGGCCGAACTTTACACGCTGTGGCGCTTCGACGACAACCGCGACATGAAGTATTGGGACGAATCGTTGGGCTTCTTCCAGTTCAAAGAATATTTCACCTTAGGTTTGGCATATAATTTCTGATGTTTGTATAAAAATGCAACCCTATTCATGGTCATTTGTGGCAATTTGTAATTATTTTTCCTTGTTTTTATTGCAAAAATGTAAAACATGTTGTACCTTTGCACGCAAATTTAAAATAAATTACTGCAGAAATGAGCAAATTGATAAAAATTGATGGGTACAAGCAGCTGCTCGACCCAGCCCAGACCGAACAGGGAATCAAGCTGATTAAGGAATTTTTCCAGATAAATTTCAGCACGGCATTGCATCTTCGCCGAGTGACAGCACCCCTCTTTGTGCTGCGCGGACTTGGCATCAACGATGACCTGAACGGCGTGGAGCGTCCTGTTTCATTCCCCATCAAGGACATGGGCGAACAGGTGGCAGAAGTGGTTCACTCATTGGCAAAATGGAAACGCCTCATGCTTGGCGAGTACAACATCAAGCCTGGCTACGGCATTTATACCGACATGAACGCCATCCGTGGCGATGAGGAACTGGACAACACACATTCTCTCTACGTGGACCAGTGGGACTGGTGCCGCACCATTACGGCTGCCGACCGCAACATCGCTTTTCTCAAGAAAATAGTTCGCAGCATTTATGCAGCACTGTTGCGCACAGAATATTTGGTCTGTGAAACCTATCCCCAGATAGAAGCCTTTCTGCCCGAGGAAATACACTTCATCCACAGCGAAGAACTGCGCCAGCTCTATCCCGACATGACTCCCAAGCAGCGTGAAGATGCCATCTGCAAAAAATATGGTGCAGTCTTCATCATGGGCATTGGCGGCAAGCTGGGCGATGGCAAAGTGCACGACGGGCGCGCACCAGACTACGACGACTGGAGCACACCCAACGAAGACGGCTTTTTCGGTCTCAACGGCGACATCATGATTTGGTATCCGCTCCTAAACCGCAGCATCGAACTTTCCTCCATGGGTATCCGTGTCGATAAGGAAGCCCTGCTGCGCCAGCTCGAAATCTGTGGCAAGATGGAGCGCACCCAGCTCTATTTCCACAAAAAACTGTTGGCAGACGAAATACCGCTCTCCATCGGTGGCGGCATAGGTCAGAGCCGTCTCTGCATGGTCCTGCTCCACAAGGCCCACGTTGGTGAAATACAGGCGAGCATCTGGCCCGAAGAAATGCGCAAGGAATGTGCTGCGGCAGGAATGCCCCTCATATAATAATATAAATATGTATTACGTTTCAAAACGAATGGAAATCTCAGCTTGCCACCAGTTGAGGCTGAGTTACGAAAGCAAATGCCGGAATCTGCATGGGCACAACTGGATTGTCACTCTATATTGTAAGGCAGCGGAGCTGAACCAGGACGGCATGGTGTGCGACTTCGGTCACATCAAGCAGACCATTCACGGCTACCTGGACCACGGCAATCTCAACGAACTCCTGCCCTTCAACCCCACGGCGGAAAACATTGCCCGCTGGATGACGGAACAGATTCCCCAGTGCTATAAGGCATCGGTGCAGGAGTCGGAAGACAACATTGCTGTTTACACGAATGACGAAAAAATAGACGGGCGTGAAGCATTATAAAATCAACGAAATATTCTATTCCATACAGGGTGAAGGCTACAACGCAGGACGCGCTGCAGTCTTCGTCCGTTTTTCGGGGTGCAATCTCGACTGCTACTTCTGCGACACCTGCCACACATCAGGCACGCCGATGACCGCACCGCAAATCTGCCAGGAAATCTCCCGATATCCAGCCTCCCTCGTTGTGCTCACAGGGGGCGAGCCTGCACTCTTCGTTGACCAGCAGCTCTGCGATGCCATCCACGCATTGGGCAAACAGATAGCCATGGAGACCAACGGCACCTGTCCCGTCACAGTGCCGATAGACCACATCACGTGCAGTCCCAAGTTCGAGTTCTGTGCCGATGCCCCCCTGCGCCTTTCCCGCATGGACGAACTGAAAGTGGTCTATACCCGACACAACGACATGACCCTCTACGACCACATCGAGGCGCAGAGCTATTTCCTGCAACCCTGCAACGTGGGCGACCCACAGGAGAACCAACTCACCCTGCAGGCCACGCTCGACTATGTGCTTCGGCATCCCAAGTGGCGCATTTCTCTCCAGCTCCACAAAATTCTCGGCGTGCAATAACTTTCCCCCTTTTTCTGGCAAAACATCTCTCCGCCCATGTTACAAAATTGCAACTTTGGGCGGATTTTGTATTTCAAATTCACAAAAAGTCTCTCAAATTCACAAAAAATGCAATTTGCAGCATTTTTTTAGGAGAAAAAACTTGGTGACAACCATATAAAGTCACTAATTTTGCGAAACAATGTTAAACTTCCGCACCAGTGAATGACGTTTTGTAAACGGTTTTCGGCAGCGGAATTAACAAACTTAACGCGAAAACTAACATTATTTATTAATTATTTTAAATCAACCAACATAAAAAAAATGAAATTCCTTTTGGGCTTTATGAGCCTTCTCGCAGGCCTCACCTTTATGGCTTGCAGCAGTGGTAATGATGATGATCAGGGCAACAAACCTGCACCACCAGACCCAGTAGTTCCAACACCCGACAATGGCTCATACGTTGCTACCAAGCTGATGGGTGTCGTTACGTCCTATGGTGCTCCTTTGAAGGGTGTGACCGTGACCAACGGTACACTCACCGCAAAGACCGATGCCAACGGTGTGTTCACATTCGACAGGGTGAATGTGGTGGGTGGACGTGCCGTGCTGAAGTTCTCCAAGCGTGGCTTCATCAATATTGTGCGCTCTCGTCCTTTGGTTGAAGACGACTTGTGGGATGTTGCCATGATTCCGGAAGACAACTGGATTGTATCTCACGAAACATTCTCTTCTTCTGAAGCTCGGTCCCTCGACCTCTATGGTGGTATGAACGTGAAAATGCCAAATGCCTATAAAGTTGAGGAAACAGGCGCAGCCTATACGGGCAACGTATCAGCCACGTTGGTTTACCTTGACCCCGACGACGAAGACTTTTACGATTATATGCCAGGCGGTGACTTTGCAGCCATCCGCGCCGACAATTCCGAGGCTCAGCTGATTACCTACGGCATGGTTTACGTGGAACTGACGGGCGATAACGGCGAAAAACTGCAGCTCGCCGACGGCAAGACCGCCACGCTGACATTCCCCATTCCTGATAGGCTGAAGAGCAAAACGCCCGAACAGATTCCTCTCTGGAGCTTCGACGAAGAAACAGGCCTCTGGAAAGAAGAAGGCGTAGCCACCCTGCAGGGCACAGTCTATGTAGGCGAAGTGAGCCACTTCTCTTGGGCAAATCTTGACTATCCCGAAAAACGTGCCACACTGAATGTCACCGTGCAAGACTCCAACGGCAAGCCGCTGCCCTTCATCCCCGTAGTGCTTGACGACGAAGTCACCTACAGATCCAATTCCAGCGGAAAGTTCCAGTGCAACGTTCCTGCAAACACCGCGATGGATGCTGTGGTGAAGACAGAAAGCTATGCCAACCTCACCGCACCCGTGAAGGTCGCTGTGCCCGCTCTTGATGGCGGATCGACGAAGAACATCACCATCACGCTTCCTGCTACAGCTATTGTCAGTGGTAAGGTAACCAACGAAGGTTCGGGCAGCAAGATTGTCGGCATCACCATTTTCTATGGAGAATACAACGAGAACACCAGCACCGTGTATTCCGACATGTACGGCAACTATCAGATTTATGCTCCCATTGGTTATACTGGCGAAGCCACAGTCGTAGCCCGTGCAGCTGATGGCACAAGGGCAACACAGACTGTCACACTCGACGGAACGGACAAGACGGTCAACCTTACCATCAACTCGGAGTCCATTGCTGCAGGAGCAGGTCAGATTATTATCACTTATGAAGATGGAGAGACGGAACCCATCAATTTGCCGGAAATCTCAGCCGAAAACACCTGGTCGGGTGCTTCCATCGTGAAAGGCAATATACTTTCTGTAAACGTTGATATACACGATTTCTTTGACAGAAGAATGGATAGGCTCTCTTTCGAGATTCCAAACTACTCGACTTCTCAAGAGGTCTATGATAATGTCTCAATTAATTATAATTGGGAATCCAACATGGGATGGACAAATATCATTGCCATTGCAAAGGTCAATGTCGTTTATAAGAACAAGCGCTACTTCATCTCGTTCAAGAAAGCACAGGGCACTTTGGACCGACAGGGCTATACTGAAAAAGTTACGCTCGATGCAGAATTTAACGTGCCGGAATTATCGCAGGAAAACTAACCCCCTACGAGAACCTAATTTACCGACCGTGCAGTGCTGAACCGACAGCACTGCACGGTCGTTTCTGTGGCTTTGGCTCCCACCGCGAAGCCGATGCCGAACCCCCAGAGCCACTACCAGTCCCCTTGATTCTTCAGCAAAAAGAGAGGCAGAAAGAGGAAATAACCGTTTTTTTTACATCCAAACACATTACATTTATGTCGATTACTTTTGTGGATTAGAAAGAATAGTGTAAATTTGCAGCCGAATATTCAATAAGATCACAACTAAACCTTTTAAAAATTGAACAAAACTATGAGACATTTCCAATCTCTCTTGCTGCTCTTTGCAGCCACCGTGCTGACGACAACAGTCTGTGCACAAGTGATCAACGGCGACCTGAACCACAACGGCGATTTGGATGTGGATGACATCACCCTGCTTATCAATGGTTATTTGACAGGCGAAAAAGAGTATTTTAATGGTGGTACAGGCGAAAAAGAGTATTTTAATGGTGGTAGTGTTAACAATGGTCACGAATATGTGGACCTGGGTCTCTCTGTCAAGTGGGCAACCATGAACGTGGGCGCCAATGTTCCCGAAGAGTATGGCGATTACTTCGCCTGGGGCGAAACCGAACCGAAAGATTATTCTGACTGGGAAACCTATAAGTGGTGCAAGGGTTCATACAACACCATGACCAAATACTGCACCGATTCAAAATATGGCACCGTTGACAACAAGACCGTGCTTGAACTCTCCGACGATGCAGCCCATGCGAACTGGGGTGGTACATGGCGTATGCCAACCCTTGATGAAATAAAAGAACTCAGGTATTATTGTAGCTGGGAGTGGATAACTCAGAAAGGTGTTGAGGGGCATAAGGTGACAGGTCCGAATGGCAATTCCATTTTCCTGCCTGCCGCGGGCAGCCGCGGGGACTACGGCCTCAACGACGCGGGCAGCGGCGGCTACTACAGGTCGAGTTCGCTCTACCCGGGCACCGACTACTACGCCTACTTCCTGTACTTCTATTCGGGCGGTGCGGGCTTGTACGGCAGCGACCGCAACAGCGGTCGATCTGTGCGCGCTGTCTGCCCGTAGTTCCGAGAAGTTAGTGCATCCCTTCCCTCCACGGGCAAGGACGCGCAACCCCCAAAGCCTTTCGCCTGTGCGGAGGTGCAGGCGGCGGATCTCAAGAAAGGAGCCGTTGCAGCACCTCCGCACAGGCGAAAGGCTTGTTTTGCACGGCAATCAACTTAAAGGCAAATGATGTTCGCTACATCTGCATAGACGCTGAAAGAAAGTGCCACTGTGCCACTGTGCCAAAGGAATTTCTACTTCCTTTCTAAAAAAACTTTTTTATTTTTTATACCCCTCAATTTTTGCTAT
>CADCLN010000034.1 GCA_902802265.1 uncultured Bacteroidales bacterium
TGAAGGTGAAGATGGCCTTTACAACTTGCCAGACCTCGCTTTCAACATTCTCGTAGGTGCTCCTGATGCTATCGAGGCTATCAATGCTGAAAACACTCAGATCTCTGAAGTTTACAGCATTTCTGGTGCACTGCAGAACGGTCTGCAGAAGGGCGTTAACATCGTTAAGTATGCTAACGGTGAAGTTAAGAAGGTTATCGTAAAGTAATCAAACCACACAGACCTTTAATCTTTTAAGATTTAACTCATGAGGCGCAGGGTCAATATCGACCTTGCGTTTCTTTTTTATATCCTACAGTCCCCTGTCTTACGTCTTTTTTTGCTTTTTCTTTTGTGCATAGAGAGAATTGTCGTACATTTGCAACCGATTAATAAGAACTGGATGAAAGAATTTGTTATTACAGAAGCCAAGGTGGAGACAGCCGTGATTGTAGGCTTGGTCACACCTGAACAAAATGAGCGTAAGACAAGCGAATATTTGGACGAACTGGAGTTCCTGGCTGAGACGGCTGGGGCAAAGGTCATTCGTCGCTATACGCAGAAAGTGAATGGTCCCAGTGCCGTGACCTATATCGGTACGGGTAAACTGGAAGAGATTGCCGCCTTCATCAAAGAAAAGCAGGAAGCCGTTGACCAGTATTGGGAAGACCAGATAGCCCTGGGAAATCCTTATAAGATTACGCAACACGGAGACTATGCCGAAGGGCCTCAACCCGTGGGAATGGTCATCTTCGACGATGAATTGTCTGCCAAGCAACTACGCAATATCGAGAAAGTCTTGCAAGTGAAGATTCTTGACCGCACGTCGCTGATTCTCGACATCTTCGCCATGCGTGCGCAAACGGCAGCTGCCAAGACACAAGTGGAGCTGGCGCAATACAGATACATGTTGCCCCGCCTGACACGCCTTTGGACCCACCTGGAACGCCAGCGTGGTGGTAGTGTGGGCCTGCGTGGTCCTGGTGAAACACAGCTGGAAATGGACCAACGCATCATTCGCAACCGCATGTCACTGCTGAAAGCGCGTCTGGCAGAAATAGACATCCAGAAGAGCACACAGCGCAAGAACCGTGGACGCCTCATCCGTGTTGCCCTCGTAGGCTATACCAACGTGGGGAAATCCACCTTGATGAACCTGCTCTCCAAAAGCGAAATCTTTGCAGAGAACAAACTGTTCGCCACGCTCGATACGACGGTGCGCAAGGTCATCATCGACAACCTGCCCTTTCTGCTCAGCGACACGGTCGGTTTCATTCGCAAATTGCCCACCGACCTTGTGGAGTCGTTCAAATCTACGCTCGATGAAGTGCGCGAGGCAGACCTTCTGCTCCATGTGGTAGATATCTCCCACCCCGACTTTGAAGAACAAATCAAGGTGGTGGAAAAGACACTCGCCGACCTTGGATGTGCCGACAAGCCACAGATGATTGTGTTCAACAAGATTGACGCTTACCAATGGGTGGAAAAAGATGTGGACGACCTGACCCCACGAACCAAGGAAAACATCCCCTTAGACGAGCTGATGCAAACGTGGATGGCTAAATTGGGCAACGACACCTTCTTCATTTCAGCCCGCACAAAGGCACACATCGAAGATTTCCGTCAGATGCTCTACAGTAAAGTCCGCGAGATGCACGTGCAGAAGTATCCCTACAACGACTTCCTCTATGCAAACTACGACAGCGAAGGCAATTTGGTATAATTGCCTTCGCTGTCCTTTTTCTTCCATTCCACACACAGTCTTCAGGGACGCTGCCTTCTGACAAAAAATTGGGTATAGAGCCAATCCATCAGGAAGAAAAGCAGCACAGCCGAAAGCAGTCCACCGATGGAATCGACCACGTAGTGCGCCATGATATAGACTGTGGAGAAGCAAAGCAGCACATAGAGCGGCATAAGCCCCCAAAACAGCCATTTATTCCGCATTCTCCACGCCAACATCATCGTCACCGTACTCATGCTCACATGACTGCTGGGGAAAGCTCCTACGGGGTTTTCTCCTGCCACCTGTATGTCGTGTACCAATTGGCTGAACGGTCCACGCACAGAGGCATGAATCAGTTCTGCAGGATTGGCAAAATAGTGCCCGACGTCGGGATAGTTTCCAGCCATTGCTGCTTCCAGACCTATTGCCTTGAAATAGTAATAAGGCCCAGCCACGGGCATCCATTCAAAAATAAGATAATAAATGAAGAAACAGCCCAGGAAGATAAAGACATAACGCTCCGATTGCTTAAACCGACACAGGAAAGCAAACAGCAACACGCCCGACATCATGAAGTAATAGCTGTAGTAGCCCAGATTGAGGGCTTCGCACCAGAACACCGAAGGCACAGCCTTGCTAAATTCGATGGAGGGCTGGCACCCGAAGATTGCCCAGTCTGCATGGGCAAAGACATGGTCTAAATAGGGAAAAACTCGGGCAAATTGATAGGTTTCCGGATACCAATACGACAACATCAAGATGAGCGGACCATTACGCAGCACCCAAGTGAAACGGTTAGGCCACCAGCTGTAAATCTTGCCGAGCACCATGATGCCGCAGAACACGGCAAGGCGCACACCCAGCAAGGCTGCGGGGTTTTCCATTTGGGGCCACAGGAAAAAGATCATCACCGAGGTGACGACCATGTAGAGGAGGGTTAGCAGTTCGCCTGTAGTGAGGTTTTTCTTCATTTCAATTATGCACCAGTGTACCTATTTCCTCTCCTTCCATCACGCGCTTCAGGTTGCCCAGCACATCCATGTTGAAGACATAGATAGGCAAATCGTTCTGCATACACATCGCCGTGGCAGTGATGTCCATCACCTTCAAGCCCTGGGCAATGACGTCGGCGTAAGTAATGTCATGATACTTCGTGGCAGTAGGGTCTTTCTCGGGGTCTGCCGTATAGACACCGTCCACGCGCGTACCTTTCAGCATCACGTCAGCTTCGATTTCTATACCACGCAGACTGGACCCTGTGTCGGTCGTGAAGTAGGGAGAGCCCGTACCTGCCGACATGATGACCACTTCGCCTTGTTCCATTGCCTCGATGGCCTTCCACTTGGTGTAAAATTCGCCAATGGGTTCCATACGGATGGCTGTGAGCACACGGTTCTTCTGACCCACAGCGTCCAGGGCAGAACTGAGTGCCAGCGAGTTGATGACCGTAGCGCACATGCCCATCTGGTCACCCTTCACACGGTCAAAGCCCTTTCCGGCACCGCTCAGACCTCGGAAGATGTTGCCGCCGCCTATGACGATGCCAATCTGAACGCCCATCTGGGCAATTTCCTTGATTTGCTGAGCATATTGGTTCAGACGTTCTACGTTGATTCCTTGTTTCTGTTCGCCTGCAAGACTCTCGCCCGAGAGCTTCAGCAGGATTCTTTTGAATTTTGTCATGATAGGATGGGGTTTATAGGAATTTATAGGATAATATGGGATTGTATAGGATTTTCGGAGAGGGGTTACTTCTTCCAGAAACTCCTTGTGAATAATATCATGATGGGAAATATCTCAAGTCGGCCTATGAGCATCAGGTACGAGCACATCCACTTGGCAAAGGGGTTGAGGATTGCCCATGAATGTACAGGCCCGTAGTAGCCCATGCCAGGCCCCACATTGCTGATGCTCGACATGGTGACACCAAAGGCTTCGTAGTAGTCGAAATTAGGGTGCACGTCGTTAGGGTCCACACCAAACAGCGCCAGAATGAATGCTCCCACAAACAGCGACCCCACAAACAGCGTGATAAACCCAATCAGCGTCTGAATGATAGAGGGCTGCATCACGTGTCCGTTCAGTCTTACGGGCAACACAGCCCGCGGATGCAGAATGTGGATAAACTCATTCTTCAGGATTCTGTAAATGATGCTGATACGCACACATTTAAATCCGCCGCTCGTACTGCCCGAACATGCGCCCGCAAACATCACAAACAGCAGGATGGGCATCAACTGCACAGGCCACTGTGTATAGTCACACGAGGCAAACCCCGTAGTGGTCTGCAACGAAACCACCGTGAAGATACTCTCGCGGAAAGCCAGTTCCACATCGCGCGAAGGGTGCTGAATCGTCAGCGACACCGTGCATACCAGCGTGGCCCCCAGCACAATCAGCAGGAAGGCCCTGACCTCAGCATCGCTGAAGAAGTTGCGGAAACGGCCCTTCAATATGGAATAGTAAATCAGCGTATAGTTCACACCCGAAATAAACATGAAGAAGGTCATCACATATTCCAGTGCCGGCGAGTGATAGACATCATGCAACAGGGCCGAATGCGTGCCGTATCCGCCCGTGGCTGTTGTGCCTAACGAGTAGTTGATGGCATCGAACCAATTCATGCCACACAGCCAGTAAGACAGGATGCAAAGCACCGTCAGCATCACATAGACCGAACCTATCCACTTGGCGGCTACCGAAATGCGCGGATGCACCTTGTCGTGCAGCGGCCCCGTACTCTCGGCGGCAAACAACTTCACTTCGCCCACACCGAAAGCGGGCAAAATGGCGATGGTAAAGAAGATGATGCCGATGCCACCTATCCACTGCGTCAGACTGCGCCAAAACAGCAGGCCGTGGGGCACGGCATCCAGGTCGTCAATAATGGTTGCGCCCGTCGAAGTAAAGCCCGACATCGTCTCAAAAAAGGCACTTGGCACGTCGGGCACCACTTTGGCAATGAGAAAGGGCAACATACCTATCAGCGTGAACAGCACCCACACCGACGAAACCACAATGTAGCCATCCTTCCTGCCCATATTGGTTTCCGAGTGCCGACCCACATACAGGCCCACAACACCTAATCCCATGGACAGCAGGATAGGAGGCGTGAACGCCTCGATGCCCTCTTCATAGATCCAGCAGACTATCTGACACAGAAACAGAAGCCCTGCCTCAATGAAGAGCAGAGCACCCAAAACCTTGCTAATAATCCGCCAATTTATCATTTGAACAGTTTATCTAATTTTCTCAATGTGTTTCCAATGCAGAACACCACCACTCTGTCGCCAGCCTGCAACTGGGTCATACCGCCCACCAGCATCGACTGTCCGTTGCGCACCATGCCTCCAAAGTTCACGCCGTGCGGAATGTCCAGGGCCATCACCTTCTTTCTCGTCACCTTCGAACCTGGCTTCACCACAAACTCCGCCACATCGGCATCTGCCACCGAGAGCATCTTCACGTTATCCACATCGCTCTTCAGCAACATCCGATAGATGTGACTGGCGGCAATCATCTTCTTGTTGATGATGGTGCCCACGTCCAGGTCGGTCGCCATGTCGAAGTAGTCCAGATTCTCCACCTGTGCAATGGTCTTGCGAATGCCCTTTCGCCGAGCAGCCACACACGAGAGGATGTTCTCCTCGTCATTGTTGGTCAGGGCGATAAAAGCCTCCAGGTGGTCAAATCCCTCGTCAGCCAACAAGTCCATGTCATAACCGTCGCCGTTGATAATCAGGGTTCTCGGATTCACCAGTGCCCCTAACTGCTGACAACGCTCTGCACTCGACTCGATGATTTTCACAGACAAGTCCTCTGGCAGCGCCCAGTCTGTGCGCACAGCCAATTTGTCGCCACCGATGATGACACTATGCTTCACCTGCGGATAGCTGTCTTTGCCCGACAGATGGCGTATCTGGTCCAGCCCGTCCCTTGTGGTCATGAAGAAAACCAGGTCGCGCGGCAGAATCTTTTCATCGCCATACGGAACCACCGTTTCGCCCTGTCGCTTGATGGCCACCACGTGGAAGGCGTGGCCATGCTGCATACCTATCTCCTTCAGGGTGTGACCCACCAGCTGATTGTCCTCATTCCTGATTTCCTTGTCGTAAATGGGGAAGGCATCGTGCATCTTCACACTCAGCAACACCAGGTCGCCGCCGTTGAACTCCCACAACTGTCTCACCCAACTATATTTGGCTGAGTCGGCTATGTCCTTTGCAGCCAGGAGTTCGGGATAAATCAGCGATTCGATGCCCAGATTCTTGAACAGCTTCAGGTTCTCAGGCTGCATATATTCGTAGTTGTCCACACGTGCCACCGTCCGTTTGGCTCCCAACTGCTTGGCCAATGCGGCACAAGTCAGGTTTTCGTTCTCATTCGGGGTCACGGCAATGAACAGGTCAGCCTTGTTCACCCCAGCATCCTTCAGCGCATTGATGCTGGTGGGTGGCTTGGGCAGGGTCATGATGTCTATCGAAGAACTCAGCCGGCTCAGCCGTTCCATGTCTTCGTCCATCAGCACCACATCCATGTTGTCTTTTGAAAGCAGTCGAGCCAAATGGGTGCCCACAGCTCCTGCTCCTGCAATGAGAATATTCAAGGCTTTTGCAATAATTTGCGTGCGATGCTCTCTGCATCCATCTCACAAATTTTGTACAGCTGCGACACAGTGCCGTGCTCCACAAACTGGTCGGGGATGCCGATGCGGTCCACGTCTATATTCTTATAATGATGTTCAGCAAAATACTCCAGTACAGCCGACCCCAGTCCGCCCTTCACCACACCGTCCTCTATGGTCACGACACGGCTGAAGGTGCGTCCCACTTCGTCCAGGATTTCCGCGTCGATGGGTTTGAGGAAACGCATGTCGTAATGGGCTATCGACAGAGTTCCGCCCGACTGTTCTTCAGCCAGGGCGATGGCCTTCTTTGCCTCCACGCCGATGGGACCAATGGAGAGCACAGCCACGTCCCTACCCTCTTTCAACCTCCGGCCCTTTCCCACAGGAATCTCCTCCAGGGGGCAATGCCAATCCACCTGCGAACCGCAGCCGCGCGGATAGCGTATCACCACAGTACCCTTGTCGGGCAACTGGGCTGTGTACATCATTCGGCGCAATTCGTGCTCGTCCAGGGGTGAGCAAATGGTCAGGTTGGGAATGGGGCGCAGGAAAGCCATGTCAAAAGCACCGTGGTGGGTAGGCCCGTCTTCGCCCACAATGCCAGCCCTGTCGAGACAGAGCACCAAGGGGAGCCGCATGATGGCAACATCGTGAATCACATTGTCGTAGGCTCGCTGCATGAAGCTGGAGTAAATATTGCAGAACGGCAGCAAACCGTCTTTCGCCATGCCGCCAGAGAAGGTCACCGCGTGTCCCTCTGCAATGCCCACGTCAAACGTGCGATCAGGCAGGGCTTTCATCATGATGTTCATGGAGCAACCCGTAGGCATGGCAGGGGTCACACCCACAATGCGCGGATTTTGTTGGGCCAGTTCCAGCAGGGTTTCACCGAAGACATCCTGAAACTTCGGAGGCTGCGGCGTGTCGCTCTGCTTCTTGATGCGCTCGCCCGACTCGAAGTCAAACTTCCCAGGAGCATGCCACAGGGTAGCATTCTCCTCGGCCGGTCCGTAGCCCTTGCCCTTCTTCGTCAAGATGTGGAGTATCTTCGGCCCCTTCATGTCCTTGATGGTACGCAGGATGCGCACCAGTTCCACGACGTCGTGACCGTCTGTAGGACCAAAATAGCGAATGTCCATGCCCTCAAACATATTCTGCTGGCGGGTCAGAATGGACTTCACGCTGTTGTTGAACCGAATCAGCCCCTTTCGGCGGTCTTCGTTCAGGATGCCCCAATGGAACAACCGCCGAGAAATCTTGTATCGTATGTCGTTGTACGTTGTGTTCGTCGTGAGTTGCAACAGGTATTTCCGCATTCCGCCAACACTCTGGTCAATCGACATCTTATTGTCGTTCAGAATGATGAGCATATCATTCGGCGTGGATGCTGCGTTGTTGATGCCCTCGAAAGCCAGTCCGCCACTCAGGGCACCGTCACCAATCACAGCCACCACTTTACGCTTCTGCCGCTCCAATCGAGCTGCCACCGCCATGCCTAAGGCTGCCGAGACAGAATTGCTGGCATGACCACAGCAGAAAGCATCGTATTCGCTCTCGTCGGGAAAGGGGAACGGCCTCAGTCCGTGCAACTTACGGTTGGTGCAGAAACGGTCTCTGCGTCCCGTCAGTATTTTGTGGCCGTAAGCCTGATGGCCCACGTCCCACACAATGCGGTCTGTGGGAGTATTCAGCACATAGTGCAAAGCTACCGTCAATTCTACCACACCCAGACTGGAACCCAGATGTCCTGGATTTTCAGCCAGTTCTTTCAGAATATCCGTCCTCAGTTCTGCGCACAACGCAGGCAATTCTTCCACTTTCAACCGTCGCAAATCCGCAGGATAATCAATCTGTGACAGGTATTTATATGTACATTTTTCTTCCATCCGTTCTTTGAATAATTTGCAAAGGTACAAATTTTATATGAAGAATGAAGAATGAAAAATGAAGAATTTCAGTCCGCACCCCTATTTCGCACCCACAGACGGGCTTTTCCCACAAAACTGACAGCCTGAAAGCACAGAACACCCCGCCCGACAGCACCACACAGCGAACTTCGCCGCACCACACAGGAATTTTTGCAGCCATGTACACCTTTTTCCCCCTCTCTTTGTACAAAACTCCACCACACACGGCACAAAACTGAAAACATCGGCGATGTTTTCAGAAACAAGCCCGATGTTTTTAAAAACAACGCCGTTGTTTTCAAAAACGATGGCGTTGTTTTCAGTTTTGTACCGTGTGTTTCCAAATATTGTGCAGACATCAGCTAAAATTGAAATAGACTATGCCTGGCTTTTTTCACGGATGTGGTGACTGTTTATTCGCATAAAAGCCGTACCTTTGCAGCATGAAAGAACGAAACCACACCTTTGACCTGCTGTGCGGACTGTGTATTCTGCGGATGATTCTGCTGCATACGGTCGGCATCTGCGGACTGCGGCACGAATTTTGGTTCGGCAAACTGATGGCATGGACGTTTTTCTTCATGTCGTTCTTCTTTTTCAAGGCGGGCTACTTTAATAAAGGAGTGGTTGGCGATTTTAAGGCTTACTTCCAGGACAGGGTGAAGCGACTGCTCGTGCCCTATCTGGTGTGGGGACTGATTGGATCGCTGGTGTTCTTCGGATTCATTTACGGTGTGCCCCGACTGAATCCAATGGCGGAGAGGCTGCATTGGGACCACGTTTACACCGTGAGCCATTTCTGGGGGAATCCACCCGTGTGGTTCCTGTTCTCGTTCTTCACCACTTACGTCATTATCGGGGCTGTTCACGCGCTGCGTTGGCACAAGGGTTTCAGCCTGCTGGTGCCTGTGCTGCCCTTCGTCAGCTACTGGCTTTTCAAGGCTGGCAATCCGCTGTGGCTGTCGTTGAGCAATGTGCCGATGGGCTTGTTTTTCTTCTGCCTCGGACGCTGGTACCGGAGACATCCCTTCCCCATCGTGGTGCCCCTGCTGCTGATATTGCTTTTCATCGTGTGCAATCGCTATTATCATGGGGAATACGACATGAGCCTCAACAAGTGGGTGCAACGTCCGTGGGGTGCAGGACTGGGCACGCTGTGCGCCCTTGTCGGCATCTCTGGCTTCCTGCTGCGTTTGCCACAAAAGAGAGTGCCCGTCGTGAACTATATCGGCGAGCACTCGATGGTGTATTTTGTCCTGCACTATCCACTCATCCACCTCTACAGGTTCGTCCGCATGAGTTTTGGACACACCACCCGTGGGCATTGGGACGACTGCATCCTGCTCACACTCCTTGTCCTCTGCCTCTGCACATGGCTCGTGCCGTACATTGAACGTGTGCCGTGGCTGAGCGGAAGGTGGAAGAAATAAGTTTTTTACTTGAGGTGACGTGAACGTTCCTGGTCTTCGTCGAAAACTTTGAACTGGTAGCCTTGCGACTGGAGCCATTCGATGCTGCGTGGCAAGGCTGTGCGGAGTTTTTCGATGCTTTTCAAGGAGTCGTGGAACGTGATGATGCTGCCAGGACGAGTGTAGTTCTTGACGTTTTCATATACTTCGTCGGCAGTAAGTCGATTGGAATAATCACGTGTGACGAGGTCCCACATGATGATGGTAAACTTCTTGCGCAGGTAGAGGTATTGGTCTGTACGCATCCAGCCGTGGGGCGGACGGAAGAGTTTGCTATGAATCAGGTTGTCGGCTTTCCTTACGTTGATGAGATAGCCCTTGCGCGAGTGGCGCAAGCCCCCGATGTGGTTGTAGGTGTGATTGCCTACGCGGTGGCCGTGACTTTGAATGAGGGTGAATAGTTCAGGAAAACGCTCGATATTTTCGCCGACCATGAAGAAGGTAGCCTTGACTCCGTAGTGGTCAAGGGTTTCGATCAACCAGGGAGTGGACTGGGGAATGGGTCCATCGTCGAAGGTCAGATAGACTGCCTTCTCCGTTGGATCCATTCTCCAGATTGCACTGGGGTAAAGCCAGCGCAGCCACTTGCTGGGTTGTTCGATGATCATTGTTGTCCGATGAGTCCTGCGGACTGAGCTTTGGTAACAAAACGAGTGTAGAGTTCGTTCAGCTTGTTGTCCAATGCTTCAGCCTTTTTCGTGTATTTGGCGTTCAGTTTGCCCATCTTCTCGAAAGAGTCTGTGATGTTCGCCAGAATGCGGATTTCCTGCTGTGCTTCGCGGTAAGAAGAGGCAAAGCGTACATCGTTGAGCGAGAGATACCAGTTGAGATATTCTTCAGACTTGACAGAAAGACTTTCCAGAATGGGGGCAGCCTTGTCGGGCTGTTTACAAGCGTTGTAGGCATTGACGATTTCCAGCGAACCGCTGCTTGCATCGTGTGGGACATTGTACGATGGAATCTCGATAGCACATTTCTCCAGGGCTTTCTTGGCTTTGTCTATCTTGCCTTCACTAACCAGTGTGCTGATGAGATTGGCAAACCAGCGGCGATGGGTGTAGCACATGCGCATGGTGGTCTCATCAATGTAGAGGTCGGGTTGCTTGAGATTGCCGTAGCGGTACTTGTTCATCATGTTGTCGTACATCTTTTCAGAATCTGCCATGGTGTTCATCGGCACATTGTCGCTGAAGGTGAACGGCGTGATGCGCCAAGCAATACCTTCCTGGAGGAAGTGCATGTAGAGGTTGCCATAGTTGCCGGAACCCACGGTGGTGCTCATGTAGAGCGGACGCGAGAAGTTGGCTTCTGCAATCATCTCCAGCATCATGATGAAACTCTTCGATACGCGTCCCTGCCCTTGTAGGCTGATGACCATCTTGTCGGGGATGGAGTCGCCTGGAATCATCATGCCTGAGCGACGGACGGCTTCTTTGTCAACCGTGAGGTAAAGTGTGTCGCTGGGCAGACAAGCTGGCAAATTGTCGGTCAGTTCCTTGTATTCTGCCGGAATGTCTTCTTTCAGCAGGAACTTATGAATGGCTGTATGAAGTTCGAATGGGTTGTCGCCCCAGATTTTGCTTGCCATTGCGCTGTCTTGTTCATAGACGCCGGCAATGAGACTCTTCATGTCTAACGATCCGGAACCGACACCGACAGAGGGGTTCACCTCAATCATTTCGTTCTTTCCACTGGTATATTGCAGACGAGTCCACGTAATGGGCAGCGGGCTGGACTGTCCTTCGCCAGAGAAAGCAGGACGTTTCATCTGGTCGATGTACCAGTCGGTCTGCAGATAACTGAGGTTGCAGACGCGCACATCGGTACGGTTGCCCTCTGTGTCCTCATTGTACCAAAGCGGGAAGGTGTCGTTGTCGCCATTGGTGAAGATAACTCCGTCGTGGGGAACGGTTTCCAGATAGTTCAGACCGAAGTCGCGGCAAACGAAACGGTCGCTGCGGTCGTGGTCGTCCCATGTCTGGCTGACCATCTGCAGAGGTACGGCAACGGCAGGAACCAAGCTGATGACCGAAGCTGCCAGGGCTACAGAACCTCTCTGACTGTCCTTGTTGAGGTGTTTGCACAGCCAGTCGTAGATGGCAGCAATGCCCAGTCCGCACCAGATAGAGAAGGCATAGAACGAACCCGCATAGGCGTAGTCACGTTCACGAGGCTGCACAGGAGTCTGGTTGAGGTAGAGCACGATGGCGATACCTGTCATGAAGAACAGGAAGAAGACTACCCAGAACTGCTGAATGCTTTTCTTGTCGCGGAAAGCTTGCCAGAAGAAGCCCAGCAGACCGAGGATGAGCGGCAGACAGTAGAAGACGTTGTGTCCCTTGTTGTTCTGCAAGTCGGACGGCAACAGGGATTGGTCGCCGAGGCGTGCATTGTCGAGGAAGCTGAAGCCTGTAATCCAGTTGCCATGCTCCAGTTCGCCGTGGCTCTGAATGTCGTTCTGGCGACCTGTGAAGTTCCACATGAAGTAACGCCAATACATGAAGTTCATCTGATAAGAGAAGAAGAAGCGCAGGTTTTCACCCCACGTGGGGATATCCAGTTGGCGTGATCCGTTGCCAGGAATGTTGTAGTTTACACTCTGTGTCCTTACATCGCCCAGCCAAGACTGGTAATCTGCCTTGTGTGCTTCGTCGTAAATGCGTGGGAAAATCATGCACTGGTTGGATGGATAAACAAGCTCAATCTTCTCACGAATCTTTACGTATTCATCGGGTTCGTCTGCACTTGCCTTCTCCTTTTGCTGATAGACAGGTGCGCCCTTGCTGGTTTCATAGACCAAATCACCATTACCGTTGGTGACAATATTGGGCTGGCTGGCATAGGTCTGTCCGAAGAAGAGCGGACGGTCTCCATACTGCTCACGACCCAGGTATTCACCCAGGGTAAATACATCTTCGGGTGAGTTCTGATCCATAGGTGGATTGGCGGTAGAACGTATCACGATGACGGCATAGGAAGAATAGCCCACCGTGATAAGTGCCATACACAAGATGGCAGTATTCAGCAGACGGGCTGTCACTTCTTTTCGGGTGAAAAGCAAGAAGGCAAGAATGCCTAAAACTACTACTCCAATGAGCACGCTGCTAAAGCCGTGACCGTAGAAAGGAATACCGAGCAGGGCTGTACTTGCCAAGGCTGCGATGTTCATTTGCTGACGATTCTCGCCCTTATTGGTGACATAGAGCGACCAAATCAGTATGACGGTCAGAAGAATCAAGTAAATGTAAAGACCGGTGTTGTAGCTCATGCCCAAAGTGTTGACAAAGAGCAGTTCAAACCAGCCTCCTACTTTCACAATGCCTGGCACTACTCCGTAGAGCACTGCAACAACCAACAGGGCACTGACTGCCAAAACGGCAAGCGACCCCTTTGTGGTTGGTTCCTTGCTGCGCTTGTAGTAATACACCAATACGATGGCAGGAATACAAAGCAGGTTCAGCAAGTGCACACCAATACTGAGTCCGATGAGATAAGCAATGAATACCAGCCATTTGTCTGAACCTGGCTGGTCGGCATTATCCTCCCATTTCAGAATCAGCCAAAACACTAATGCCGTGAAGAAACTGGAAAAAGCATACACTTCGCCTTCGACAGCCGAGAACCAGAAGGTGTCGGACCAAGTGTAAATCAGTGCACCAGCAATACCGCTTGCCAAGATGGCGATGGTCTGTGGCATGGTGGGATCTTCACCTTTCTGGCAGAATAGTGCTTTTGCCAAGTGTGTGACACTCCAGAAAAGGAACAAGATGCAGCCGGCAGAAAGCAATGCGTTCATCATGTTTACCATCTTCGCAATCTGTGAAGCATCGCTGGCAAACTGGCTAAAGAAATTGCCCATCAGCATAAAGAAAGGTGCACCAGGTGGATGTCCTACCTCCAGCTTTGCAGCTGTGGAGATAAACTCAGGACAATCCCAAAAACTTGCCGTTGGCTCTATGGTAGAGCAATAGGTGTAAGCGGCAACAAGGAAAACGAGCCAACCTGTGGCATCGTTCAAAACTTTGTAGGTTTTCATCCGAATATGATTAAATTAAACAAAATAATATCACAAACAGAGAGACTACAAAAAAGATTGCAGTCCATTTCAACCTGCAAAGATAGTGCAAATCGAAATGGACTGCAAAAATATTAAAGTATTTTAAATGTTTAGAGCATCTATCTACCACAGAAGTGGCAAATTGTGTGTAGTAAATTGTACATGAAATTACATCATGCCACCCATGCCTGGTGCACCCATTGGCATTTCGGGCTTATCCTCCTTGGCGTCGCAGATGACACATTCCGTGGTGAGGAACATACCGGCAATGCTGGCTGCATTCTCCAATGCCACACGGCAAACCTTGGCTGGGTCGATGATACCGCTGGCACGCAGATTCTCATAAGTATCCTTGCGGGCATTGTAGCCGAAGTCACCTTTTCCGTTGCGTACTTTCTCTACAACGACAGAACCTTCCAGACCTGCATTTTCTACAATCTGACGAAGTGGCTCCTCGATGGCACGCTTGATAATCTTGATACCTGTCGTTTCGTCGGCGTTCTCGCCTTCCAGACCTTCCAGCGATTCGATGGCACGGATGAGGGCTACACCACCACCAGGGATAGTTCCTTCTTCGATGGCAGCACGGGTAGCGCAAAGGGCGTCATCCACACGGTCCTTCTTTTCCTTCATCTCTACTTCGCTGGCTGCACCTACATAGAGTACAGCCACACCACCTGAGAGCTTGGCAAGACGCTCCTGCAGCTTCTCCTTGTCGTAGTCGCTGGTTGTGTTCTTGATTTCGTTCTTAATTTGGTTGGTGCGGTCGATGATGAGCTGCTTGTCGCCCTTACCACCCACGATGGTTGTGTTGTCCTTCGTGATGTTCACCTTTTCGGCAGAACCCAGCATTTCGAGGGTAGCCTGTTCCAGCTTCAAGCCCTTCTCTTCGCTGATGACAATACCACCAGTCAGCACAGCGATGTCTTCCAACATGGCTTTGCGACGGTCTCCGAAGCCTGGAGCCTTTACAGCACAAATCTTCAACTGAGTACGCAGACGGTTTACAACCAGCGTAGTAAGTGCTTCGCTGTCAACATCCTCGGCAATGACAAGGATAGGACGACCAGTCTGTGCAGCAGGATTCAAGATAGGCAGGAACTCCTGCAGATTGCTGATCTTCTTGTCGTAGATAAGGATGAGTGGGTTCTCCATTTCGCACTCCATCTTCTCGGTGTTGGTTACAAAGTAAGGAGAGAGATAACCACGGTCGAACTGCATACCTTCTACTACGCCGATAGTAGTTTCACGACCTTTGGCTTCTTCAATGGTAATGACTCCGTCCTTGCTAACCTTCTTCATGGCGTCAGCAATGAGCTTACCGATTTCCTGATCGTTGTTGGCACTGACGGTTGCCACCTGTTCAATCTTCTCGTAGTTGTCATCTACCTTCTCACTCTGACTCTTGATGTGCTCTACCACCTTGGCAACAGCCTTGTCGATACCACGCTTTAAGTCCATTGGATTAGCACCAGCAGCTACGTTCTTCAGACCGTTGGCAACAATGCTTTGAGCCAATACGGTAGCTGTGGTAGTACCGTCACCGGCATCGTCACCCGTCTTTGAAGCTACACTCTTTACTAACTGTGCGCCTGTGTTCTGGAAAGCATCAGCCAGTTCAATTTCCTTGGCTACTGTCACACCATCCTTTGTAATCTGAGGTGCACCAAACTTCTTTTCGAGAATCACATTCCGACCTTTCGGACCAAGTGTTACCTTTACTGCATTGGCCAACTGATCAACACCCTGCTTCAAGATGTCGCGGGCCTCTATGTTGAATTTCAATTCTTTTGCCATAATAATTGTAAATCTTTTATTAATTGTTAGTTATCCATTATTAACCCAATACTGCGAGCACATCGCTTTGACGCATGATGAGATACTTCTCTCCGTCAAATTCAATCTCTGTGCCAGCATATTTCCCATAGAGTACATGGTCGCCTACTTTCAGGACCATATCTTCGTCTTTTGTGCCGTTGCCTACAGCAACAACTTCACCCTTCAGGGGCTTTTCCTTTGCGGTGTCGGGGATGATGATGCCACCCACCGTCTTTTCTTCAGCAGGAGCAGGGAGAATCAAGACCCTGTCTGCAAGTGGTTTGATGTTCATAATGTTTTTAGCTTTTTAGTTAATAATATTTTGTTGTGAATTTTTATTTCTGAAATGAAATACCTAACAAAATATGTGCCAACTCGTCGAATTGGCACATATAGAATGACAAAGTGTCAGTATTTCCCTATCTCTTTCACCATTGGGGAACTGAACAACTTGTTTAAACACGAAAGGATGCTGTGAATGAAAGTTATCGCTTCTGTTTGAAGAAAGATTTCATAAGTTGAGCACATTCCGCTTCCAATACACCTGTAAGGACTTGGGTCTTTGGATGAAAGGCTCTTGGTGCATAAGTCTGATAACCACGTTTTGGGTCACTGGCTCCATAGACAATTCTGGACAACTGGCTCCAACCAATGGCTCCAGCACACATCACACAGGGTTCCACCGTGACGTAAAGAGTGCAGTCCGTCAGATACTTTCCTCCCAGATATTCCGTGGCTGCTGTGATGGCTTGCATTTCGGCATGAGCCGTCACATCGTGCAGGGTTTCAGTCAAATTATGTCCACGACCAATCACCTTGTCTTGGGCTACAATCACGGCTCCGATGGGGACTTCTCCTGCCGCCAAAGCTTTCTGGGCTTCGTCCAAAGCCTTACGCATAAAGATTTCGTCTTGAGTCATCGTGGAGGCAAACTAATTGTACAGATATCGGCGAATGCTGCGTTTCGGTGTCTTCTCAAATTCAGTGTCTTGAATTTCGATGGCACTGAGGGCAGCAAATTTGGGAAGATGGTCGTTGATGCGACGACGATAATTCTCCAGATGACGGTCCAAGTGGTCGCGAGTGATATGCCTTTGTTCCATCGTCTTGGGGCTGATATAAACCAAAGCAACCAGTTTTTCACCACGCTGAACCACGACACACTCTTCAAAGTAAGTATTGCTCAGTATCTGGTCTTCTATCTCTTCAGGGTAAATATTCTGTCCATTGGCTCCGAGCAGCATCGTCTTCTTTCTGCCACGGATGTAGAGATAGCCATCTTTGTCCATTGTACCCAGGTCGCCTGTGTGTAACCAACCATCGGCAGGAAGTGTTTCTTGGGTTTCCTCTGGATTCTTGTAATAGCCCAACATGGTGTTCATGCCCTGCGTAAGGATTTCGCCAGGCTGTGTCTCTGGATTGGGACTGTCAATACGTATAGCCATACGTGGTACAGCCCTGCCACAACTGCCTTTACGGGCATGTTTGTAGTTATCGAAACTGATGAGGGGCGCACATTCCGTCATGCCATAGCCCACACTGTAGGGGAAATGAATACGTGTAAGGAAATCGTCCGCTTCTTTTCCAAGGGGTGCTCCTCCAATGACTGCCTGAACAATTTTACCTCCAAATGCTTTGTAGAGGCGACGTTTGATTTGCCAATAAATGATGTTCTTGATGACAGGAACACGAAGCCAGAAGCGGAAACGTGAAGTACGAATGAGGGGGAACACCTTCATTTGCAATATCTTTTCAATGACAAGCGGCACACAGACAATCATGGCAGGACGGATTTCCTGAAAGGCTTGCAAAACAATCTTGGGACTTGGCACTTTAGTCAAGAAATGAATGTGTGTGCCGATGCAAGTGCCATAGATAAACTCAAAGGCAAAGCCCAGCATGTGACTCATGGGGAGCAATGGCAGAAGGTCTATGCCACGTTTCAAGTCGAAGATATAGTCCACAAACTTGGCATTCGACCAAATGGCTCTGTAGGGCAACATCACTCCCTTGCTGTGACCTGTCGAACCACTGGTATAGCTGATGATGGCAAGGTCGTTGGCATTTTCTCGAAAATAAGCTACTTTCTTCGGTTTCAGCTTGTCGAAGTCACTCAGAGGAGGAGTGGGAGTGCCGTCAAAAAAAGACAAATTGCTAATATCAATGGCAGAGGGAAATTCTTGTTGCAATCGACTTTCACAAATCATCAGGCACGATTCCGAATGGTCATAAATATTTCGGATTTGCTCCACACTGAAATCGCTCAACACAGGCACAAGCACTGCCCCATAGGTCATCACACTCAACGCTGCTATAGCCCATCGACTGCTGTTTTTGGCACAAAGACATATCTTGTCACCCGTCTGGATGCCCTGCTCCTTATATATATAATGTAAACGTGCTATGTTTTGTGCCACTCCACCCCACCTGTAGCTGGTATCAGTTCCATAATCTGTGAAGGCAGGCAATTTCCAATTTTTCTTGATAGAGTCTTCTATAACCTCTATCAGACTTGTCTTCTTTATATTCTCTGCCATAAATTTCTATTTCTGAAAAATCTGATCTAATTGTAAAGATATCGGCGGATGCTGCGTTTCGGTGTCTTCTCAAACTCTTCTGCCTGCAGTTCCATGCCCGAAAGATTGGCAAACTTAGGAAGAATTGTGTTGAGATGACGACGGAAACGGTCAAGATCATTCAAAACACCCTCTCTGCTCATGCCGTGAGTTTCCATCGTCTTGGGGCTGATGTAAACCAAAGCAACCAGTTTTTCACCACGCTGAACCACGACACACTCTTCAAAATAAGTATTGCTCAGTATCTGGTCTTCTATCTCTTCCGGATAAATGTTTTGTCCATTGGCTCCGAGCAGCATCGTTTTCTTTCTGCCACGGATAAAGATGTTTCCGTTTTTATCCATCGTACCAAGGTCACCCGTATGGAACCAGCCATTTTTGTCAATAGCCTCCGTCGTTTCTTCAGCATTCTTGTAATAGCCCAACATGACATTGGTACCTCTAACCAAAATCTCACCTGGAACCTTCGCTGGCGACGGACTCTCTATCTTCACCTCCATACGTGGAGCAGCCTTACCACAACTACCCTTTACAAAGTGCTGCCAATCTTCATACCCAATGATAGGTCCACACTCCGTCATGCCGTAGCCCACCGTATAAGGCACCTTTATCTTGGCCAGGAAGTTTTCCACATCCTTATTGAGTGCCGCTCCGCCAACAATGATTTCGTAAAAATCTCCACCGAAAGCACGGATGAGACGCTTGCGTATCTGCTTGTAAACCAAAATGCGTGTGAATGGGAATTTTAGCAAAGTGCGTACCCGCTGTGTGCGGAGAATGGGGAATATCTTACCTGTCACAATCTTTTCAATAATTAGGGGTACGGCAATGAAGATGGCTGGTTTCACATCGCTGAAAGCCTTCATTACCACTGCCGGCGACGGAGTTTTTGTGAGATAATGAACATGGCAACCAATGCAAGACTCATAAAGATAATCAAAAGCAAAACCATACATGTGAGCCATGGGCAGCAGTGCCATCGTATTACATCTCTGAGGCAGTCCCAACACTTCATCGGCAAACATCACATTCGACCACAGAGACCGATAGGGCAACATCACTCCCTTGCTGTGACCCGTAGAACCACTGGTGTAACTAATCAGCGCCATATCATCGGGATTTTCACGGAAATAACTTACCTCGTCAGGTGTAAGCGGACAGGAGACAACCGTCTTCGGACTATCCGTCAACTGCCAAGTTTCTATGTCTATCATCGGACGGACGCTGTGTTCACGTGCCCTGCCTATCATCAATACAGAATCAGAATGTTCAAAAATATTCTCAATCTGTTCCTTGCTGAAATCGGGCAAGATAGGCACAACGACAGCACCATAGGTAAGCACAGCCAGAAAACTGATGGCCCAGTTCGAACTGTTCTTGTCACAAATAGCAATTCTGTCGCCAGGATTTATTCCCAAATCCGCGAACAACAAATGCAAACCCTTTATCTTGCATGCCACATCCCTATACGTGTAGGTAACCGATGTTCCGTAGTCTGTATAGGCAGGAAATTTCCAATTTCTCTTGATGGAATTTTCTATCATCCCGATGAGCGAAGTATCGGTCTCTTGAAACGATCTAATCTTTACCTTCATGTGTTCGTTTTTGGCGCATTTTTAATCATTTTGTGCAAAGTTATAAAAAAAAGAAAGAACTCAAGACATAAAATCACGTTTTTTTGCCAAATATATACCTAAAAAATGCCGATTTAAGAAAATATACTTTGTTTTCCACCCATTAATTCATCATTTTCCATTTTTAATGCGTAACTTTGCAGCATTCTAAAAAACAACAACCATTATGAGCAATTCATTGAAGATTGGCGACAAGGTACGCTTTCTAAGCGATGTTGGAGGAGGCATCGTAAGTGGTTTTCAGCCAGGCAACATCGTGCTGGTAGAAGACGAAGACGGTTTCCAGATACCCGCACCCCTCAGCGAAGTAGTTGCCGTGGACACCAACAAATTTAACTTTGTCAAGCGAGAAAGTTCGGTAAAGAAACCTGAAAAACCCGTAACACAAAAAGATGACACCATCGTCAGCAAACCAGATTCCAACAAGGATGATGCAGAAAAACCTTTGCAAGGAAGTGAATACTTAGCTTCCAAAACCGTTGTGAAACAAGAAGAAGACACCGATGTGGATGAACAGCTGGAAGCCAAGGTAACTCGGCTTGAAATGCAACTACAGAAACTGGAACTGCGCATCCTTGCCCTTGAAAACAAGGCATACAGAAGGAAAACGCATTACTAAATCTATACTCAACTTCGGAAGTAACAAAAAGGCGTTTTTCTCTAAGGAACATGTATTTTTCTCTAAGGATTTTAGGAACCTTTAGCTCGGCGGTAGCCAATCAAGGAAGGTCGATGCAAAGCATCAATATAACTCCTAAATTCCCAAATTCCTTAGAATAAAAAAAATATTTGTTCCTTAGAAAAGAAAAAAAAGAATAAGCAAAACTTTAATTACTAATTCTTTATAAATTGACACTATTATGAAACGCGAAGCATTTAAAATGTTCCTGAAACCAGGTTTCAAGGAAGAGTACAAACGTCGTCATGCTAACCTCTTTCCAGAACTGCGTCGATTGCTGACCGAAAGCGGAGTGCGCAACTACAGCATTTATCTGGACGAAGACACCAACACCCTTTTTGCCTATCAGGAACTGGAGGGAGAAGGTGGCAGCCAAGATCTTGGAACTACAGAAGCCTGTCAGAAATGGTGGGCATATATGGCTGACATCATGGAGACGAACCCCGACAATTCGCCTATAAGCATCCCGCTTCCCGAAATGTTCCACATGGACTAAGAAAAAATGGGAAATTATATAATCGTTATACGTATAAAAGTTCAGCATTTGCTGGACTTTTTTCGTATCTTTGCAGTGTCATTCTTAAATTTTTTGTCTAAAATATTACAAATATGAAAAAGAAAGTAATTGAAAGCGAATTCAATCAAGTATCCCATGTTAGTAATCAAACCCTACACGAAGAAGGTGAACCGTATCTGGATAACGACGGCGAAGTATGTGCTACTATTTATGATACTGAATGTCGTATTTGTGATTTGGTTTGGGAAGCATTTAAAGGAGAAATACCAGAGGGTTATACGGTTGTTCACATTGACGGCGATAAAGAGAATAATCGCCTCGATAATCTTAAACTGGAGAAATTATAGTTTACAAGGACGATTAGGGGTGTATGCGTCCACCTTTCCCTTACGTCAAGTCTTGCAACAATTGCAAAGAAACGATAGCATTTTTGCCGTCGTTTTTTTGTTGCTACCCCCATTCATCCTCAGCCTCTAATATACAGATGGAACCTTCAGAACTCTTCCACCAAATGCTACACGGCGGCGACCATACAATGCAATAAATTCACTCTTACCCGACTCCATATAATCGGTAAGTTTGCTAAATTCAGTTTCTCTGCCAATAATCTTTTCCATCTGCTTTTACTTAAATTCATGATCTCAGGCGGAATGATAGAAAATTCCACATCTTACCTAATTTGCTGTTGCAAAGGTACAAATAATAATTGTAATCAAGAATATTTCGGGCGAAAACTTGAGAATTTTTAATGTTTCCGCCCGAAATAGAACATAAGAAGTAACATTTATATTGCTTTCATCATCTTTTGTACCTTTGATATTCTGGTAATAATTCAATTGTCATGTGCTCTTGGCGCATCATTTGTCTTCTACGAATTAGTAGTATGGAATTATAATCATTGAATACGGGCGGGAACCAAGAATCCTTGCAATTTTCCGCCAGAGATACGAGACAAGAGACAAGCCCGAAAAGAGGATGGAAGTATAGACTCTTTACTTCTTTATCCTTAATTGAATAACCCTGTTTGATTCGCTCCTTTGTATTCTTTAGTTGTGGCTTCTGCTATTTAAATGGCACAAGGATAGGAGAGACTCTATCATCTTTGTTTTTTAGCAAAACAGGCTTAAATATCCAGTATTGCGACCAATATTTTGGCAACTATCTTGAACTATTTTTCTAATAATCAGATATTTTGAAGGATCTTAAACGATGAGGGTTGCGCAAAATGGAAGACTCGTACCTCTATACAGGAATATATTTCGTCCTTATTTTAAACTAGTAGTCTGTAAAGTCTAAAAGTTGACTAAAGCTCTCTATTTTGCGCGCCAATCAGACTCCATGCCTTGAGTAAAATAAAATTGGTTTAATCTGTTGATCATCAGTCAAATAATTTGCAAATGTCAAATATTTTTCGTACCTTTGTAGCTGAAAATCAATCACTTGAATTCAGCTATGCCGAAGCGAAAATACGTCGTAAGACTCACAGAAAAGGAACGCGAAGAACTCAGGTCTATCGTCTCCAAAGGTAAAAGTTCGTCACGGACTATTGCTGTTTCGCGGCTTATTTGAGTGATTTTCTCCCGATCAAGTATTTTTAACACCTGACTATACACCGGCTGTCCGGTAAAATTGCTATCTTTGCCCATGATTGCCATTTTTGTTTTGTGGCAAAAGCAAAGATAATCAAAAGGGCTGATACTTCATGTAAGTGCCAGCCCTAATTTTATTAAATCAAAAAGGTTTTACCGGACAGCAATATAAACAAATAAAACTATGAAACAGATTGAGACCATTAAGACTGGCAAGAATTTCGCCGCAGTGAATATTGGTAAGGTTAGTGAAATCATTGAGCATGAACTTCCAATGGGACCCGATTTTACCCTGAAAGGAAAGGTGTTCGTAGGACAAGCCGTAGGAGCAACTGGCAGTGACTTGTCGTTTCAGACACTGGTTCCTGGTCAGGACAGCGGTTTCCTGCATACTCACAAGACCCATGAGGAACTATACATTATCTTGAAAGGAGAAGGTCTGTATCAGGTGGACGGTGACATCTTCCCCGTCAGTGAAGGCACCGTCATCCGTGTGTCCCCCGACGGAAAGCGTGCCTTGAAGAATACTGGCAGCGAAAATCTGACCATGCTCTGCATCCAGTACAAATCCAATGCGTTCACTGAGGCAGACAGCCCCATGACGGACGGTGTGATTCTGAAAGACGAATTAAACTGGTAACTGGCAATGCAGCGAGCTGTAGTCTTCCTGCGTGATTTCTGAAGAGATTGCCCTTGCTACATGCGCGGGGCAATCTTCCTAAGTTACGTACCTTCCAGATTATGAAACAGGGGGGAATGTGCTCTATTTTGCCACCTCTGTTGTAAAGGCTGTCTGGCACGAATTGAAAAAGAACCCGAATGTGGAACTGATAGCATACGAAGGAACCATGTCGGTGCGTTGTTCGGGCATGGTAAACTTCAACGTCGAGGACAACACAAAACAATGGATTTAAGACAACAATGATGTACTATCCCGCTTATACACCAGCTATGACCAAATGGTGTATTTTTGTCTGCCCATGACAGAAATGGACTATGATGATTTAGAACCCATGCCGCCGATTAACCTCCACTTTGACCCAATAGTTGGTGAAGTAAGGGGGGGGCGTGGGAACTCGCTTCAAGGACATGTTCAGTCATTATTGCGTTGTTTTACCAGTTCTATGGCCTCCTTTCCTATCAAATGCTCAATGTCAAAGCGAATGGCAAGCATGCGGGACAATCCACTCACAATTTCTTTCTGTAGGGATTCGTCTTGATTCGGATGATATCTGTTACCAAGCAGCCGAGCTATAGTTAGCTTCTCCATTCCGTCTTCGACAATATGGACTCTCCCAAAAGCTATTACACTACGAAAGAATGTTGTGTACTTCTCTGGCTTCACATCGTCTTTGTCGATAACGCAGAAAGAAGCCTTGTCACACCCCCTAATGGCATCCACCTTGTGACCAGCCAAAGCACTATGGAAATAGAGCTTCCCATCGGAATAGACATAGCTGATTGGCACAGCGTAGGGGTAGCCATTATCACCAAGCAATGCCAATGTTCCAGATGTTGCCCTCTGTAATATGCCAATACATTCTTCATCTGAAAGCTGTTGGCGTTTTCTTCTCATTTCTCTAAATTCGCTCATATTTGTCCTATGCTGTTCATTATCCAAGCAAAGCCTTTTGCCGTTCTCTTTTCTGAATCGACGAAATGATTGCCTGGATTCCATTCAAGTATTGTGTTTACATTTTGTCCTTTCAGAAACTCGTTCTGCCTACGAATTGCACTACCAACTTGGGCTATCACAGGATTCTTTGCCTTTTCTTCCTTGTCCCCAAGACTAAGGTATATGGAATTTGCAAGGGATTTGTTATCTGTAGCATATTCAAGCCATTTGGGGAACCAGACCGACGGAGAAGCTGCAACTACCCCCTCAAACTTGTCTGTCTGATAAGATGCCCATAATGCGAAAAGTCCAGCCAGAGAATAGCCACCAAGTATTACATGTGGCGCTTCTTCTTGAACCAGGGGTAACAGTTGGCTTGTGATAAACTTCAAGATATCAGTTACCCCACAGCCAAAGGGAATCTTACCGAAGACCGGAGGTGCAGACCAGGGTGTGAGTTCCTGATTCCAGTCTTTTATCATAAACGCTACAAGGGAAAACGGCTTATCGGATAGTTCTTTTATTATCTCTACTTCCTGATCCAATACATCCAAATCATGTACGTCTATAGGCTGAATCAACAAGAATTCAGCATTGGAATCTTTGTACAGATGGCATTCCCTCCCTGATATGTCAACTATAGTACCTTTCATGGATGTGCTGCTTTTTTACTTATCTTCTTACCATCCTTGCTCCAAGTATAGATCCAGGAGCTTGGGATTCTACGAACTACCAACAGTCATCAGTTTTGGTCAATTTGGATTTCATTTGTAGTCTCCAGGTATGACGGCTACCACCATAGACGATAGCATTAAGGCCAATATTATCAAGTTTCTCATTTGAAGTCCCAAAATCCCGTACCCGTCTCAGGGTCGAATATCCTACCGATAGCCCCACCAATAGTAGGACGTAGTTCTATCTCGGCTGTGTAGAGGACCGAAGTGGCTTTTAGATGTCCTCCTGCCATTCCATGCCGACCATCCTTCTTGTATGAAAACAGTGCATGAGTATGGTGGAACAGTTGACCGTTTTCGTCTCTTACAACATTACCGTTGAGTGATACAAGTTCAAGCATACCCTCTAACCGCTCTGTCTCAAAGCTTCCAATCTCAGGGATGAAAACTTGAAGCTCCGCACTCTGACAGCCACCAATACCAAAGAAAACGGCAGATGGTATTGATTCCTTTTCGCAGATTTCAAGAAGGATACTGATTATTTCATCCCCTCGATCCATACGGATATAGTATGTTTCGCCAATCTTTCTGTATTCCATAATCACCCAAGTTTTGACATGAACCGCTCCCTGTCAACAATGAATCTTAGATGTGTACCTTCACCAAGCATCGTTTCACCAGAACAAGCAGACACCTTAAACTCAATCTTCTTTCCGTCAACCTTGGTCACTTCGGCTGTAGCAGATACCATATCTCCAATCATCGAAGGTCTGAGGTGTGAGGATTCTATATGACCACCTACAGTTGTGCAACCTTCTGGAAGTTCATCAGCAACGGCAAGCATGGCAGCATTCTCCATCAAGGCCATTATCGCAGGTGTAGCAAGGACAGGCATATCTCCTGACCCCATCTGAATAGCGGTAAGGCCTTCACTTACCGTCAGTTCGCTTGTATGTTTAAGTCCTATTTCCAACATATCACTCAATGATTGTCATTCTCATTTCAATGTCATCAACAGGTCTGTCAGCGCGTCCAGTAGCAGTGCCTTGTATCATTTCAACCACATCAAGACCTTCCTCGACTTCTCCGAACACAGTATATTGGCCGTCAAGATGGGGAGTGCCGCCAACTGTCGAGTAAATCTTCAACTGGTCATCGGTCAAGCCAAACTTCCCGACCTTGCTCTCAGCTTCCGCAGCCAGTTTGTCTTGCAATTCCTGTAGCCCCTCACGATTCCTGTCACGGCGCATCTGCATGATTTCCGCACGATGTTCAGCTGCAAGTTCATTGAAAGCAGCCTGCACTTTCTGCATCCTCAACTGTTTGGAGAACTGGCGAAGCTGCCCCTCATTATACACCTGTCCCCAGACGATATAGAACTGAGAACCACTACTGCGACGTTCTGGATTCACTTCGTCACCTTGTCTTGCAGCGGCCAAAGCTCCACGTTTATGGAAAAGGCCGTCCTTAATCTCAGCTTCAAGGGTATAACCAGGATCTCCCACACCAAGCATCTTTCCAGCAGGTGCGCCCTTGGAATCTGGATCGCCACCCTGAATCATAAAGTCTTTAATGACCCGATGGAAAAGAGTACCATCATAATAGCCCTCCTTTGCCAGTTTAAGGAAGTTGTCACGGTGGATGGGAGTCTCGTCATATAGGCGAACTACAATGTCGCCAAGCATTGTTTGAATCTTTACTTTCATCTTTCTATTCTTGTATTTGGCCACAAAATTACACAATAATAGTGAATTTCTTTCATTTCGAGAGTGAAGATGTGTTATTTTGGCAATTTTCTAATGAAATTTGAGTAATTTTGTAGCCGATTTGAAATGATTAGACCAATATGATAGACCAGATTATCGAATATAACAAGACTTTCGTAGAGCAGAAAGGCTACGAGAAGTATATTACCGACAAGTACCCAGACAAGAAGCTGGCTGTATTGTCATGTATGGACACCAGGCTAACCGAACTGCTCCCTGCTGCCTTGGGGTTGAAGAATGGTGATGCCAAGATTATCAAGAACGCAGGAGGCTTGGTTATCTCCGCTTTTGATTCAGCCATGCGCAGCCTGATTGTAGCCATATATGAGTTGGGCGTGAAAGAGATTATGGTAGTCGCTCATTCACACTGCGGAGCCTGTCACATGAGCTATGACCACTTCCACCACGAAATGATAGCAAGGGGCGTGACTGATGAAACACTCGACACTATCCGCAAGTGTGGCATTGACCTCGACCAGTGGTTAGAGGGATTCAAGGACACTCCGACCTCAGTAAGAAAGACCGTTGAGACCATCAAGACCCACCCACTTGTTCCAAAGGATATTGTGGTCAGGGGCTTCATTATTGATTCAGAAACAGGAGCATTGGAAGAAGTAAGATGAAATATATTATCTTTCCAATCGTATTTATAGCCTTGTTATTATGCTCATGCAATAATAGCAAAACAAATCAGGGCCAAGGGTCTGATATGCAAACGGAAATGCAAGATTCTCTGAGTGCTAATCCTTCAGCAAGTAAGATAACAGCGGAAATGGCATACGAGGGAGTCAACAACTACTGTCATAAAGAGTATGACTGGAGTGTAGCGAAGGACAATCCCGACATAATGTATATACAGATGGGGGAAGAGACGGAAACTGAGTATGAAGTGGTGTTCCGTAGCTATACTGGTGCATTTATGTATTTCTATGTAAATAAGACAAGTGGCACTACCAAAATGGTGGAGAAAGTTCCCAACCTTGGCGTAGAGGAAGAATCTGGAACCATTAACCTGTTTGACTACTTAGATAAGAACTAATGGACTACCTGCCCAAAGACCCTGCAATACTGGTTTCAAGCGTCAACATGCTTCTGAGGGACGAAGAGTTTGACACGCTGGAATCATTGTGCTACAACTTCGGGACAGAG
>CADCLN010000035.1 GCA_902802265.1 uncultured Bacteroidales bacterium
TATCGGGATGTTGTAATACTGCTCGGCAAGACGGATCATCTCGTCATAGGCATCACGAGCCATTTCTGTCCTACGAAGCTCTATCTCCAGCTCACGGATGCGCTTTAGGAGTGCATCGCGGTCGTCATCACGATACGTCTTCTCAACACTTACGTTACCTGGTATTTTCTTCATCGCTACGCCATCTTTCTTGTCTGCGACTGCAAATTTAATCAAATTTGTGTAAACCCAGTTACGATTCAGCCCATATTTTCTACATATGGCACCTTTTGACATATCTGTAGTCAGATACTCATGGAGAATTTCAAGGCTCTCTTCGCTTGTTTTCTTTACATTTCTACTCATAAGTTGAACTCTAATTTTGTCAACTTATTCAGTACACTACACAGTGTTTTTTGAAGCAAAGTTACATTGTAATGGTTAATCAGCTTATAATCATTGAATTATGTTGAAAAAAGTTACATTAAAGTTACATTAAAGTTGCACTAAAGTTACATCGATTCCGTCTTTTTATGGCGCAAATTTGTCAAACTTAGCACTCTGGCGAAGTCAATTTAGCAAAAAGGTGATAAAGCGACGTTAAGTGTGCCACAAAAACTTTATGGTGAAATAGAGTTGTACGTCAGTGGCACTGCATTGTTGCCGTGGTGGCATAGTTATCTTGCTGCGGTGGCAATGCAGTGTTGCTGCGGTAGCAATGCAGTGCCAGACGAGTAGCAATGCAGTGCCACCGCAGCGGGAGAACTTTGCTACGGAGATGGGAGAACTTTGCTATTCAGATGAATGTACAAAGATTTTTGAAAAAGAGATGTGATGTGTCTGTTTCAAGAAAAGAGTGAGGAATCGCCATTCAGCAGAAAACTATGGGACAGCCGATTCTTCACTCTTAAGTGTTTTTACACCAAGTGGCGGATGAGTTCCTCTTTGTCGCCGTCAATGAGGGCTCTGATGTCTTCCACCAGTTCCTTATACTTCTCTTCTTTTGTCATGAATGATTGTATCTTTATTATTTACGGATGTAATAATTAGGAAGGTGACCAGGTTCTGTTAATTTCAGACGTGTGCCAGTCTTATCAATGTTGGTTCCCTGTGCCACGCGTTGGTCCAGTCCCATCTGATTTATATATTCTTGTTTTCCTTGCTCGCCACACAAATCATCGTCCATCCTGGCAACAAGTTCCGCATTTTCACTAAAGGGGGTAACGTCTTTGTCATCGAGCTCCATCTTGATTTTATCTGTATCGTATTTCTTCACCAGCGAGTCGCCTTCGATTGACCAGGTACCATGCATAGTAATATTCAGTACCATGGTACCTAGGAAGAATGGGTGCTTAATATTGCGAGACCGACGTGTGGTGAAGGTGTGATCCCCCAGAAATTCAAATATAACACTTTCTTGTCCGTCTGTTAAAACACTCTCCCACGTACCAATCAGCTGTTTTTCTTTAACGGGACGAACAGTCATATAGGTGTTATTATTGAATCTTTCCATATCTTCCTCGGAGATGTTCATCAGGAACTTGTTTTCCTCATTCACGTCGGCATAAGACAAAAGGGTTTTATATAATTCAGTTCGCTTTTCGGAATTTGAGACATAGTTTGAAACACTGTTTGACTGAAGCAAATTTCGGCATAAGAGCAAGAATGTTTCGCGAGTCTCAAAATGGTTGTTTAGCATAAAAATCTGGTATTCCTCCTCCTTTGTGACTGGTTTCTGAAAGCAAATCCATTCTTTGGATTGTTTCTCAAGCATGTTTCTGGCGTTGTAGAAGGTCATTCCAGGAACTTTCTGTCGTTAAGTGTGCGCCATGATTCCTGACTACTGTTGAAGATGTTCTCATTTGTCTTCTTAAACTCTTCATTTGTATTAAAATGACCAGTGGTTATGTAGTTGAAGAATATAAAGAGCGTATCGTCAGGGATACTTTCCAAACGGTCTATGTTATGCTGCAGATAATTTGTGACAGCGTAGCCTCTTTCCTCAAAAGATAAGCGGTTCCGAATAACTGTCAGGCTCTGGTCAATATCGTTGATGATGGTCATAGCCAACAGTCTGCGAGCCTGCTGCTGTTCTTTATTCTCCAACCAGGCAGAAGTACCGAAGGTTAAGACAATAGAGATTGTTGTACCAATTATGGTAAGTAACAATTCCTTAACTGTTCCATTAAATTTGTTCTCCCCCCACAATTTGGGCATTCTAAATTTTGCATTCATTGTTCTTTATAATCTTTAATTCCGCAGCATTTTGGTTTAACTTTCTTTATAAGTACCTGAGTTGGCAAAGGGATTAAATCCATGTAATTTGTGAAATGAAGAGAGAGGAATCGCTATTCGCAGAAAACACTGCGCCAGCCGATTCTTCACTCTTCATTCTTTATTTTATATTAAGTGATTTTACACCAAGTGGCGGATGAGTTCCTCTTTGTCGCCTGGAAGGAAGTTGATGACGGGTATCTCCACCATGGTGTAGGCTCCAGGCTGCTGCTTCAGGGAGGCACGCGCTACGTTGACAAGCACTTGTGCGGTGAGAGCGGGGTTGTTGATGCTCATGTTGAAGACGAAGTGCTGGTTGTGGGTGGTGCCGCTGACTCCTTTGCGGACAAGGTTGACGCCGTGGCCTACGTCGTTGAGGGCATCAACACTGGGCACTTGCTGCACGTGGGTCTCGTCGTTTACGAAGTAGGGGTCTGACTTGATGGCTGCCTCGACGGTCTTGAAATCGGCTCCGTCTTCCAGTTCTACATAGACCATGCGGCGATGGATGCCTGTGCCCAGGGGGATGGTCATGGAGAGTGCGTCGCGCACGCCCTGAATGGCACGCACGGCAACGGAGTGCCCCATGGAGCGGCCTGGACCGAAGTTGGTGTAGGTAACGCCTTTGGGGGCAAGGCTTTCCATCAGGGTGCGCACAATGGAGTCGCTGCCTGGATCCCAACCTGCGGAGATGATGCTGACGCAGCCGTGCTTCTTGGCTTCGGCGTCGAGCGAGCGGCGCAAGTCAACTATCTGGGTGTGGATGTCGAAGGAATCGACAGTGTTGATGCCGAGTGCAAGGCATTGCTTGGCGTATTCTTCCACTTTGCGCGTGGGGGTAGCAAGAATGGCTACCTGCACATCGGACAGTTCTGAAATGTTCTTTACTACGGGGATGTCGGCGAGCTCGGCTGGACGACCGACGGTTCCGTTGCGACGTACTACTCCGACACATTCCATGTCGGGGGATGCTTGGATGGCTTCAAGGGCGTATTTGCCGATGTTGCCGTAGCCGATGATGGCTGCTCTGATTTTTTTCATAAAAAATGTGTTTGCGGTTTTTGAAAGGTTTTCGGTTTAAGTTTTTTGGGACTTTGTTTCGTCCGCACAATCTGTTAATTTTATAATCTTTATAATCGTACAACCGTTTTTGGCTGCAAAAGTAGGGATTATTTGTGATTTTGTGATACAAAACGCATATTTTTTTAGCAAAAAGCAGAAAAAATAATAATTATTCTTTATCTTTGCCGCAAAATAATCAATAAGAAACAATAAATGGTAAAAATTCTGAGTGTCGATGACGAAGCGGACCTGGAGGTCTTGCTGACACAATATTTTCGCAGAAAGATTCGCAAGGGGGAGTATGAATTCTACTTTGCGCATAATGGTTTGGAGGCTTTGCAATGCCTCCTGAAGCATCCTGACATCGAGATTATTCTTTCGGACATCAATATGCCTGAGATGGACGGATTGACGTTGTTGGCTAAAATCAACGAGATGCGCAATCCTGCTCTGAAGTGCATTATGGTGAGTGCATACGGCGACATGGACAATATTCGCCATGCCATGAACAATGGTGCGTTTGACTTTGCCACCAAGCCGATTGACCTGGACGACCTGCAAATCACCATCGAAAAGGCGGTGGAGCAGATTGAGTTTGTGAGGGCTGCCCAGAAGGATCGGCAGGAGCTGAAGGATATTCATGCGGACCTGACTGTGGCAAGGGAGATTCAACATGCCATCTTGCCTCGCAATTTTGTGCTGAAGACGCCTGAGGCTGATCGCGTTGACATCTTTGCCTCGATGATTGCGGCGAAGGATGTAGGCGGCGATTTCTACGACTTCTTCCGCATTGACGACACGCACTTTGGCTTCTGCATAGCTGACGTTTCGGGCAAGGGTGTGCCTGCGGCTATCTTTATGGCCGTGAGCCGCACGCTGATCAAGGCCACGGGCGTGAGGGGAATTCCCTCCAACGAGTGTATGCAGATTGTGAACGATATGCTGTGCGGAGAGAGTGTGGATTCGATGTTCGTGACGGTGTTCTACGGTGTGTTCAACATTTTGACGGGCGAGATTGACTTCTGCAATGCAGGACACAATGCGCCCTACATTCTCCATGCCGACGGCAGGGTGGAAGCTGTGGAGGCTGACATCAACCTGGTGCTTGGTGCGCTTGAGGGCATTCCCTACAAGCGAAACAAAATGACGTTGCAGTCTGGCGATACGCTGGCGATGTACACGGACGGTGTGACGGAGGCTGAGAACGTAGAGAAAGAGCTGTATGGTGAACCTCGGCTGGAGGCTGAGCTTGCCACGCTGAAGGGTGCCAGCAGCAGGCAGATAGTGGAAGCTATCAACCAGAGTGTGAAGGAGTATGCGGGGGAGGCTCCGCAAAGTGATGATGTCACACAGCTGGTCATTAAGATGAAATAAAAACGACGAGGTCAGTTGACAAATAGAGGTAAATACGTGTTGTCGGTCATAGCGACCATGGGCGTGTTGGCG
The DNA here is from genome assembly GCA_902802265.1 of uncultured Bacteroidales bacterium. Taxonomy (GTDB): domain Bacteria; phylum Bacteroidota; class Bacteroidia; order Bacteroidales; family Bacteroidaceae; genus Minthosoma. Next base: position 4,762 of record CADCLN010000035.1, read on the forward strand.
ATGGTGGCAGCTATTTCCTACTTCATCGGCAAGGGGCAATCTGTAGAGGAGCTTGAAGCCATGAAGGGGGAGGTGGAGACGTTGCGGGCTGAAGAGCGAGAGGCTGCCGTGGTGAAGCGGGTAAGTCAACAGATGGAAGAGATTGCTGCCCAGCAAAAGGAGATTTCCGACAGACAGCGCGACAAAGCCGAGGAGTCGTCGAAGTTGGCTATCCAGCTGCGCGACCGTGCCGAGCAGGAGTCTCGCTGGGCACACGAAGCGGAAGGGAAGGCTATCGTGGCGCTGAAGGAGGCTGAAGTGCAGCGTGCCAATGCCGAGCAACAACAGCAGATTGCTTTGGAGCAGCGCGACAAGGCTACGTTGTCGAAGACGATTGCAGACACGTTGACCATTCGCACGCAAGCGAAAACGATGGGGCTAACCTCCAGAAATCAGCGGGAAATCGGCGACACGGTGGTGGCTGACTTGTTGGCGTATGCCAGTTGGTACTTCCTGAACAGATACAAGGGAAACACTTATTATGCGGAAACGTTTAAATCCTTGACGCTGGCTACTAATTCCGTACTTTCATACAACATGGACAAGCGAGGCGGCGTGAATGCCATCAGCATGATACCCGACGGAAGGGGGAGCTGTGTGGCTGTTTCCGATTATGGGGAAGTAGAGATTTTCAATCCGTCGGACAAGAATACGACGATTTTACTGCAGGACAAGAGGTACGACTTCCGCGACGTGTGGGCTGGGAAACAGGCTGTCTATGCGTTGTCCAAAGAAGGAAGCCTGTGTGTGATTGGCTACAACCGAGTTTTGCAGAAGACGATAGGGTTGCCGCCTGGAGACTATTTCAAGATGATTCGCGCCGACAGCAATACAATGTTGCTGGCCGGACGGCAGGGGCTTTGCTGGTACACATTCTCGAATGGGTTGGTTTCTGCCCCGATTCCGCTGAAAGGGAAGTTGTCAGCCATCTGCAAACGTGAACAGGTATTCTGCCTGTTCTTTGCCGATGGTTCATACGCCGAAATGGATGGTGCGGGGAAGGTGACAGAGAAGAATCCCATCATTCCACGCATCGTGACGGCTGCCCATTATGCAGAAGATTTGCAGTGCCTGTGTCTGGGACTGAAAGAGGGGCCTGTCCACCTGATCAACAAATATAACCGAAGGGTGGAAATGCTGGATGCGCACAATGCCAAAACGCTGTGCATCACTACGGTAGGCCCTGTGCTGATTTCTGGTGCATACGACAAAGCCATCAACATCTGGAAACTGGACAATCTGTTGTTCAACACAGGACTGAATTTCTGGGAAGAGATGCAGACAAAAGTGGCACCCAAGCAGAAAGTCACACTCCGAGACGACCGTGCCCCCAACGAATGGATTTCACCGGTGGAATATCCCTTCCGTGGCTGGACATTGGCTGTGGAGGGTGACCCTCTGGCAGGCTACGTCTGGGTGGGCACCGCCACAGGTGACGTTATCCGCATGAACATATCGGTGGACAACATGGCTCAGCGTGTGCACCGCAAACTGAGGCGCAACTTCACGGATGTGGAATGGATACGCTGGGTGGGTGCTGCTGTGCCCTACACCAAGTTCAAAGAATAGAGTCAATTGTTATTTACTGTTTACCATCTTAACATTTTACCATTGAAAAGGTTCATCTTTATACTGTTCATCGCCTTGCTGCCAAACATCCCCTGTTTGGCTCAGGAGATGATGGGTGTGCCCTTCTTCAAGAACTTTTCAGCAAGAGAGTACAATGCCCACAACCGCAACTTCGACGTACTGTGCACCGACCAGGGGTTTACGTTTGTGGCAAACTTCGAGGGATTGCTTATCCACGACAATGTGGTGTGGCGCGTCGTTCACACACCAGGCATTTCGCGAGTGACCGATCTGAGCATGGACAAAGATGGGAAGGTGTGGTTTAGCGGCATCAACGTAAAGGGTTGCGTGGAATCTATCTATGGTGACAGCATCCAGATAAGATACGTGCAAAGCGACAAGGACGTAAATGGAGTCATGCGCAAAAAGCAGCAAGAAAAGAATAGTATCGTTGACCGCTGGAACAACATTGAGGTTCGAAATCGTCTGAAGATAAGTGACGACCGCACCCTGCTTGCAACCGCCACAGCGGGAGTCATTGCCATCAACGCGAAGGGGGAGAAGGTTTGGGAAGTAAATGAAACGGACGGACTCTGTTCCAACAGCATCAACAAACTGGCTTACGACGGAAAGGGGTCTGTATGGGGAGTAACCGACAATGGCTTGTTCCGCATATCCGTGTCGGAAGTCTATTCGCATTTTGACGAACACGAAGGGCTGGACGGACAGGTGACTTGCATAGAGATGGTGGAAGGCAAGCTCTTTGTGGGAACGCTGAAGGGTTTGTTCCTGCTGGAAGATGGGCATTTTGTGAAAGTTGAGGGCATATACCAATCTTGTTGGCATTTGGCAGAAACGGTACGGAAAAATGTCATTGCCGCTACCAGCGAGGGTGTGTTTACCTATGGCCATTCTTCCCACCGTTTATCTAACAAAATGTCGTTATCCATCTTGGTGGAAAACGACGACACGTTCCTCAGCGGTGAAATGGACGGAATCTATCGCCGTGGATATGATGGCTTTGAGGAAAAGGTAGATGACATCAGTTACACGGTGCTCCTGAGTCGAGACAAGCATGGTGGCATCTGGGCCCTGACCCTGGGTGGCGAATACTATTACATGGCTCCCAAAGCTAAACATTTCAACCGGCAGAAGGCAGGTCCTCTTTCGTTGCTGTTTGAATATGAAGACTATTTAGGCAGACATTGGCATAGCCGAGAAGACGGAAAGGGATTGATGGCAGACAACATGAAGAAAGAATTTGCCGCATGGTTTGAACCTTTTGCCAACTACAACATACAGGCTATGCTCATCAACAATGGTATTGCTTGGGTAGGCGGAAACTTTGGTCTGATTCGCATCAATTTGCAACTCAGCGAAAAGACAGAACCCATATTGCCAGAAATTTATCTGCGTACATTCGACCTGAAGGGGCAGAAACTCGACATTACCGTAACGACAGACAAGCATGACCCCCTGGGCAAAACCCGTTACAGCTACCGACTGCATACCGACGATGCCTGGTCGGCATGGGACGAAGACGAAGACATCCATTTCCAGAACTTGGCTTATGGCCGATATCAACTGACCGTGCGCTGCATCGATGCTTACGGACAGATTTCCGAGACGGGGGAACGTTTCTTCAAAATTCCCTACCCCATTTACATGCGGTGGTATGCTTTGCTATTATACCTCGTCATCATCGGACTGCTTGTCGTTTCCTGGCTGAAATATCGTACCCGACAACTGCAGCTGAGACAACTGCAACTGGAAGCCATTGTCAATGAACGCACCCAGGAACTGCGTCTTGCTCAAAAGAAGCTGGTTCGCAAAGAAAAGGAAGCCACTGTGGGTAAGCTTACGAAGGGGCTTATTGACCGTATTCTGAACCCCATGAATTACATTAACAATTTCTCTCACCTCACCCTTGGCCTTACCAAAGACTTGAAAGACAATCTGAATGACGATGAAGAAAAAATGACACCCGACATCTACGACGACTGCATGGATGTGGTTGACATGATGAAGACAAATCTTGAAAAAATAGAACAACACGGACTCTCCACCACGCGCATCCTGAAAGCCATGGAGGAGATGCTGAAGGAACGTTCTGCCAAGGTGGAAGCCATAGACATCGGAAACCTCTGCCAGCAAAGCATCGAGATGCTCAATAATTATTATAAGGAAGACATCGAAAAGCTGCACATCCAGGTGGAATGGGAAAAGCCCGAACAGTCCATCACCATTGAAGCAAACGCCGAACTGCTCAACAAGTCCATCATGTCGATGATAGCAAACAGCATTTATGCCATCAAGAAGAAATATGAACGCCAGCAATACCAACCCATTCTTCGGCTAAACATTACCCAAGAAGGCGCTCATCACCTCATCATCCTCTACGACAACGGTATCGGCATTGAAAAAACCATCATAGGCAATATCTTTGACCCTTTCTTCACCACCAAAACCACGGCCGAGGCAGCAGGTGTAGGACTCTACCTCAGCCAACAAATCATACAAGACTTTGGCGGCAACATCACCGTCAAATCCGAAAAAGACCAATACACAGAATTCACTATTATCTTATAATCACAAAACTGCAATAAACACATGGAAACCACACTGGAACAGCAAATAGCCACCTTGCAGCAGCAACTCCACATGCAGGAAAAAATGGCATCATTAGGAATGCTCAGTGCTGGCATTGCCCACGAAATACAAAATCCGCTCAACTTCGTCATCAACTTCAGCAAGATGTCGGCAAAGTTGCTGGACGACTTGACCGAACTCGTTGAAGACTGTGCAGACAAACTGGACGAAGACGACGCAGCCGACCTTGAAGACATTGCCGCCGACCTGAAAGAAAACATGCAGAAAATTCAGGAACACGGTGAACGTGCCATCAGCATCATCCGTGGCATTTTGCTCCAAAGCCGAGGCAAAGCAGGTGAATTTCTGCCAACCGATGTGGGTCAACTGGTACATGAATATGTATGGCTCAGTTATCATGCCCTGCGAGCCAATGACAAGAGTTTCAACATCACCATACAGGAAGATATTCAGGAAGGTATGCCCAAAGTCATGGTCATTCCGCAAGACCTTAGCCGAGCTGTTCTGAACGTCGTGAACAACGCTTGCTACACCGTCAAGGAAAGAGCAGAGAAAGAGGGAAGCACCTACGTGCCAACCATTGCCATCAAGGTTGCCCTCCGACAAGAAGGGGGAGAAGCAGAACTGCAGATAGACATCAAAGACAACGGCATGGGTATGACTCCAGACATTCAGGAAAAAATATTTGAAAACTTCTTCACCACGAAACCTGCCGGCAAGGGTACAGGGCTGGGTATGAGCATCACCAACAACATCATCACCAACAACCACAAGGGAAGACTGCTGATGAATTCTGAACCCAATGTCGGTACAACCTTTTCGTTCATCATCCCTGTAAAGATTGCAAAATGAACATCCGTAAATACATATTTACCCTTTTCATCCTGTTGTCAACCACGATCTCTGCACAAAAGAACGTGGGTGTGTCAAATAGCCAAGACGACATCCAGATATACAGGCAAGCTGTAGAAGCATACGAATTTGGACACTTTGAAAAAGCCGACTCCATCCTGAAAAATGTGGCTGGCAGCATGAAGGGAGAACTTCAAATCAATGCCTATCGTGTGTTGGCATTGAGCAGTCTGAACATGGGCAACACCGAAGCAGCCGAAAACTACGTCAGCAAACTGTTGGCTGCCGACCCCTACTATAAGGTTTACAACGAGGCTCCTCGATTCATCGACATGGTGGAGAATATGAAGGCAGGAAAGTCTGCCACCATCACCACGGCTTCGCAGCAAGCCGAGAGCATCGAAGAGGCTCCTGTCCCTGTGACGCTCATCACCGAGGAGATGATAGCGGGCTGCGGAGCCAGAACACTGAAGGAAGTGCTGATCACCTACGTGCCTGGCATGACGGACATTGCCAGCAACGAGGAAATGAATGTCGCCATGCGCGGCATTTACTCTTCAAGCCAAGAGAAGATACTCATTCTGCTGAACGGTCACCGCCTGAACAGCTATTCGACGAATGCAGCCACGCCTGACTACAGCATGAGCCTGGAGAAGGTGAAGCAGATAGAGGTGCTGCGGGGTCCTGCCTCGTCCATCTACGGCGGTGTGGCTCTGACGGGTGTGGTGAACATCATCACGAAGGAGGGCAGCGAAGTGGATGGGTTCAAAGTGAAGGGAACCATCGGCAATTACGGTCAGCTAAAGGGCGACTTTATTTTCGGGAAACGCTACATGGGGCTTGACATTCTGGTCTGGGGCAGCCTGTATAACAGCACTGGAGAGAAACGCTATCTCGAAGGCACGGAAGAGGCACAACCCTACTCCATCCTGCCTTGCTCAGGCGACATGATAATTGGTGGCTACAACCGTGAACCCACCTACGACGTGGGCATCCATCTTCGCAGCAACACCTTCCGTCTGATCTACAACCGACGCTTTGCCAAGTCGGTCGCCGCCTTTGCCCTGAGCAGCGGATTCACCCCCTACAGCTACAAAGAATATCTGAAGTGGAACAACAATGCCCCTGGCTACGCGGTCACTTCACAACACATCGAATTGGGCTACAGCGACAAAAAGGGCAGATTCTCCTGGCAAGCCACTGCTTTCTTTGACAACCAGAACCAGCAGCGGCTGCAAGTGGTGGGCGACACCATTCCCGACCTGGACGATTTTACCACCATCTTCCCCTACCACAATGCCCCTGGCGTGAGGATGGACAAGGGAGGGTTTCAGTGTGTGACATGGAACGAATACACCATGGGGATAAAGGCTCAGGGAAGCTATGATTATCATTTCGGGGGAGGGCAGCAAGGTACCATCCTAATAGGAGGTGAATACAACCACTTTACGCTGAACAATGCCTCGTACTTTGAAGGTGTGAATTACCATGAAATCATCAAGACTTTTCATGACGAGAAACAACTCATGACAGGAAATGAGGAATGTATGGATTTCTTCATGCAAGTCAAGCACTTCTTCACCAAGACATTCTTCATCAATGCGGGATTGCGCTATGACTACAAAAGACGCCGACTGGGTATGAAGCTGAACGAGTTTTCACCCCGTTTGGCCTTCATCTACAACAACCCCCTCTTTCAGATAAAAATGAGCTACGCCCGCTCCTTCGTTGATGCCCCATATTTCTACCGCAGCAACACCCTGGACGTGGAGTTTGGCGATGAGGAACTTCAACCAGAAATTCTGAACTCTGTCCAACTGTCGTTCCTGAGCAACAACAAGCTGATAAAGGGAATGTTGATCGATGTGAACTTCTTCTACAACAAAGCCACCGATGTCATCTGCTACACGGGAAACATGGCTTTCAACGCTGGTAAAGTGACGGTAGGAGGCATGGAACTCGTGGCAAGATACAAGCACAAACGAATCACGGCAGAAGCAAACTGCACGATGCAAAGGGTGCTCTCCCACGGATATTATGACAATGTGGATGAGGAAAATGAAAGCAGAATATTCAACATTCCCCCCATCCAAGTGAACGGCATCTTTTCCTACGAAATTGTCCGAGGACTCAGTTTGTACACCAAAATGAACGTGACGACCGCCCAGACTTCTGCCTTCGTTTCGCTGATGGGAGACTCCTATACCATCCCCATTCCAGCCCGTTGCCTGTTCGATGTAGGTGCGTTTTACCGCCACCGCCATTTCGATGTTTCATTCGATATTCATAATCTGTTTAACCACAAATATGTGCAAGGCGGAAGCAGCGTTGCTCCCATGATGCAGCAGAGCCTCTGGTTCACTGGCAGCCTTGCCTACAAATTCTAAATAGTAAATAGTAGATAAAGTTGATAATTTTCTAAATCTATATATATAATAGTAAATAGTAAATGGTAAATAGCAAATATTACAAATTGCTTTCACAGCAGATACATACAAACATAGCCAAACATCCCCAAAAGGTTGCCTATAGCATTCATGGGCAAACCACAACATTCGCCGAAATGGACCACATGGCAACCAGCATTGCCACTGCCATCGTGAAGGAACTGCCTTCCGATGCCATTGACAGGGAACGCCCCGTGCGCATAGGCATCCTGTTGCCACGCGACTCCCACTTTATAGCGTGCATCCTCGCCTGTGTGAAACTGGGATGCTCCTACGTGCCCATCGACATAGCCACTCCACCCGAAAGACTGAACTTTATCCTCGAAGACTCACAACTGGATTTCCTCATCAATGCTGGCAACCTGCCCAAACTGATGAAGACTTCCCTTGAAGACTGTCTGCCCTGTCTCCACAAATCGCTGTCGGAAGCTTACTTGATATACACTTCGGGTACAACGGGGAAACCAAAGGGCGTATCACAAACCTACTTGACCATCTACAACTACATGCTTCGAGCCACACAGCCCGAAGACTTCCATGTCACCCCAAACTCCATTGTGCTGCAGTTCGCCAGCATCAATTTCGATGTCTCGGTCATGGAAATATTCGTTTCCCTCTTCGCCGGAGCAACTTGTATCATTGCACAGGTGGAAGACAAGCAGGATGTCAAGAAGCTCTACCAACTGCTCCTGCGCGAAAACGTTACTTTCTGCTACTTGCCGCCATCGCTCCTGGCCATGTTCCCCGACTACAATTTCCCTGCCATGGAGACACTCTCGGCAGGCGGCGAAGCCATACCCCACAGTCTTGTGGCGAAGATTGCAGGACACTACCCTTTCCGCTTTGTCAATGGCTACGGACCTACAGAGTCGTTCTATGCCACGACCTACGTCATTCCCGATGAAGCCCACTGGCGCTGCATCGGCAAACCCGTACCTGGCGTAGTTGGGTATGTGGTCGATGAAAACCTGCAGCCCGTACAGCCAGGTCAGCAAGGCGAACTGCTGCTGGGTGGCAACCAGCTGTGCAATGGCTACTGGAACCGTCCCGAACTCACTGAACGCCTCTTCTTCCCCAATCCCTTTGCAGAAACCAAAGAGGCAGCACCCCGACTTTACCATACAGGAGACATCGTCCAGCTCAATGCCGACGGATCTTTCGACTACATGGGACGTGCCGATTCTCAGGTAAAACTCCGAGGCTTCCGCATCGAACTGGAAGAAATCACTACCCGCATCGAAAGCCACCCCCGTGTGCGGCGAGCCTTTACCCGCATCGAACAGCCTGGAGGGGAACAGCAGCTCGTCACCTACGTCAGCACCGAAGACGGAAATCCCGACCTCAGCGACATCAAGAAATATGCTAAACAATATCTCCCGTCATACATGATGCCCGTGTTCTGGAATCATGTGGATTCGTTCCAGCTGAACATCAACGGAAAGATAGAAAAGAGCCAACTGAAGAACAGGGCATGGATTGCTAGCATGGGAAGCGACGAACCTTTGTCCAACTTTCAGCGAATCCTGATGAACGAAGTGGCCCGAATCATCGGAGTAAAAAGCGTCAACCTCGACCTCGACCTCATCGACGAAGTGGGCCTCACCTCCCTCCAAGTCATGCAAGTACCAGCTGACTTAGACTCCAGCGGATTCACCTGCACCGTCGATGACATCTATCGCTACCGCACCATTCGCCAAATCTGCGAAAAGCACCTCTACAGAATATCCTTCTGGTACAACAACCCCGAGGAGCATCCTGATCGTCCCGTCATCATCTTCGTCTGCGGCTATCCCCACTTTGCTTACAACGAAGCACTCTGCCAGCAGTTCACCGATGCCTATAACATCTTCGTCATCGAAGGTTTCCACAATATCCTCTGCTTCGAATTCAGCATCACGACTCCCGTGCTCATCGAACTCTATAAACTTATCGTCCGACCCATACTCTCACACTACCACGTCGTAGCCTACATGGGCTACTGCTTCGGTGGCGAACAAGCTCTGGCGCTGGCCCACGACCTGCACAACGACACCGACGGACCGAAGCCCTATGTCATCGTAGTCGATGGAGAAGTGCGTCGCGACAAAGACCCTGACCACTACATAGCCCTGCGCTGGCCCGTATTCACCGACCAGCAGAACGAACTGCGTCGCCAGCTCGACGTGTCCCTCTTCTCCACCTTCCCCGACGACGACATCTACAACGGCCCTGTAGCCTCCTTCCTCTGTCAATACTTCGACGAACAGCAAGCCTGGACACCCGAAGAACAGAAAGAGATACCCACATGGAAGATGGACAACTATCGCCACCGCTTCCAAACTGCTCCCGAACTCTGGAGGGCAGACTACCCACAGGCCGACATCATCACTATCCCTGGCAGCCACTACACCTGTATGCACAATTCCGAATGTCTGCAAATCATTTCAGACTACGTGCACAAACACTGCAAAGACCCGCTCTAACTTCAAACTCTTTTAACTTCAGACCCCCTCTAACTCCCTCAGTCCAGCGACGAAGTTTGGGCTAACGACGCTTTTGTGGGTGCCGACTACGTCAGCTACTCCATTCAGAATAATATCTGGTATGGCTGCGGACTCAACATCGCCATCGGCCTTGTCGGAAAAGACATGTCGCCCAATGCCAAGAAGTTATTTGTCAAGAATTCCTACTTTAATCCCGACGAAGCCTCGGACGACGTGAAGGACCAAGCCGTACTGGAGACTGCTGCCGACACCGGTGGCGACATTCTGACTACCAACCCAACGTTTGCCGACATCGCCCACGCCGACTTCCACTTGCACCCAGGTTCGCTGCAAGCCCGATACAAGACGGGTGACCCACGCTGGTTGACTCCTTACAGTGCTGCCCAAGCGCTGCCCGCCGACATCGTGCTGAATCTGCCCAAAGCTGAAAACATTACCGACCGACTCAACGCAGCCATCGGCAAGGTAGATAAGGTGGGCGACATCACCATCTTGCTCGCCATGGGCGTGAAGTACACCATCACCCAGACCATCAAGTCCGCAGGGTCGGTCACCATCGTCGGCAACGGTTCGCAAGTGAACTGCACCAAAATCAACGGTCCACTCATTACCCTGGAAGGCACCGAAGCCTGCCCCAACAATATGAACGCCGACGGAACAGTGGGTGACAAGAACCCCTTCTACCGACACATCGAAACAGTGTCCATCTCGGGCATCCAGACATCCCTGAAAAAAGTTTCCACCATCATCCGTGACACACAGAAAACCCTCGTGGACAACGTCTTCATCGACGAATGTGTGTTCGAAATAGAAGGCTCCGACAATCTGTTCGACTTCACCGGCTACCCCGCCATCCTCGAAATATCCAACTCCACGCTGTGGTCGGAACGCGGACACACAGGGCATCTGCTCTCCGCTGGCGGACGCGTAAGGGACCTCGACAAAACGCAGAACACCCTCATCCAAGCCATCACCATCGACTACTCCACACTGTATCAAATATCGCGTGGCACTCAGCTCAACAATCTCGCCGCCAAAGCCAGCCGCACACTGAACCTCACGCTCACCAACTCCATCCTCTATAACTGCACCGCCAACGGACAGGAGGTCTGCGGATGGATGGGCGGAGCGGAGAGCGACGGCCCCATAACCACTTATAACAAGAATACCTACTGGAACGATGGTGCTGTGCAGGCAGGCTGGATAGACGAAGACGAAGCCCTCGACGGACGTGACCTCACCCGCACAGCCTTCCTGGCTGACCCAGGCTTTTACGACGTAGAGAGTGGCGACTTCGCCATCGCCAACCGCGCACCACAGGCTCAGGTACCCGAAAACCAGCCTCAGTACGGCGACCCCCACTGGCAGACTTGGCCCGCCGGCGACAGTTATGTCAACACTCAGTTCAACCCCGACCAGGCAACCCTTCTCACCGATAAGGTGTATGCCAATCCTGACACTCCCGTCACCCTCATCGTCACCCCCGCCACCGACTACCAGCTCGAAAGTGTCAGTGTCACCGACGAGCAGGGCAACTCCCTCCCCGTCGAAATGGCAGACTCGGAAGACTCGGCAGACTCGCAAACGCTCGTCTTCACCATGCCAGAAACGGATGTCACCATCATCGCTACCTTCACACAAGAAAAAGCCGTTGGCATCGACTCCCCAACAGCCATCTCCGCACAGCACACCGACAGCCAGTGGTACACGCTGCACGGCATACCTGTGCAGAAACCCACACGAGGCATCTACATCCACAATAACAAGAAAGTGCTGGTCCGGTAGCACGGTGAATACAGTCCATAAAGTTTTGTGCCCTCAACGAAAACCGACGTTGAGGGCACAAAAACTTTACGAGAAAAATGAATTGGTGCTTCAGTGGCACTGCATTGTCACTTCAGTAGCAAAGTTCTCTCACTGCGGTGGCACTGCATTGCCATTGCAGTAGCAAAGTTCTCTCACTTCAGTAGCACTGCATTGCCACAGAAGCGGCAAAGTTCTACTACTGGAGTCAGAGAACTTTGCCGCTGATTTCGGAGAACTGCCCTGGGCGGCAGTGGGGTCAGAAGTTTATTTCGACTGAAACAGGGCAGTGGTCGCTGCCGAGGATGTCGGTGTGGATGTGGGCTGCAACGAGCTGGGGTTGCAGACGGTCGGAGCAGAGCCAGTAGTCGATACGCCAACCTGCGTTTTTCTCACGGGCATGGAATCGGTAGGACCACCAGGAGTAAACATCGGTCTGAAGTGGATGGAAGTAGCGGAAGGTGTCGGTGAAACCTGCTGCGAGCAGCTGGGTGAACTTCTCGCGCTCTTCGTCGGTAAAGCCTGCGTTGTGATGGTTAGTCTTGGGGTTCTTGATGTCTATCTCCTGATGGGCTACATTCATATCGCCACAAACGAGCAGGGGCTTCTGCTGGTCGAGCTGCATGAGGTATTGACGAAAGGCGTCGTCCCAGGTCATGCGATTATCCAGACGTCGGAGTCCGTCCTGCGAGTTGGGCGTATAGACGGTGACGAGGTAGAAGTCGGGGTATTCCAGTGTGATGACTCGTCCCTCGGTGTTCATGTCCATCCAGCCGTCGTTGGGCATGGCGTGAATGATGGTTTCGGGCAGTCCGTAGCTGACACTGAGCGGATGGAGACGGGTGTAGATAGCGGTGCCACTGTAGCCTTTCTTGTCGGCATAGTTCCAGTAGGATTCGTAGCCAGGGAACTGAAGGTCGAGCTGCCCGGCCTGCATCTTGGTTTCTTGCAGGCAAAAGAAATCCGCGTCGAGCGCGGCAAAGGTCTCGCTGAAACCTTTACCTTGCACGGCGCGGAGTCCATTAACGTTCCAGGAAATGAATTTCATGTTACGCAAACTTACTGAAGTCAACCTTGTGCATATCGCCCTCTTTGAGGAATGTGTCGTGGAAGGCATGGGTGGCTGCCATGTTGTGGCAGGACTGGCCTGTCTTGGATATTTTGAGGTAGTCCCATAACAGCTGCTTGTAGTCGGGGTGTGCACAGTTCTCGATGATGGCGTGTGCACGCTGGATGGGACTCTTGCCACGCAGGTCGGCTACGCCCTGTTCGGTGACGATGATGTTCACATCGTGCTCGGTGTGGTCGATGTGGCTGCAGAAGGGGACAATGGAGGAAATGAGTCCATCCTTTGCCACGGACGGGCAGGTAAAAATACTGAGGAAGGCGTTGCGCTCGAAGTCGCCGCTGCCGCCGATGCCGTTCATCATCTTGGTGCCGCAAATCTGTGTAGAGTTGGCGTGGCCGTAGAGGTCAACCTCGATGGCAGTGTTGATAGCGATGAGTCCGAGACGACGGATAACCTCAGCGTTGTTGGAGATTTCCGACTGGCGCAGCACGAGTTTGTCTTTGAAGAAGTCGATGTTGTCGTAGATGCTCTGCAGTTTGTCGTTAGTGACGGTGAGCGAACAGGTGGAGGCGCATTTTACGCGACCTTGGAACATGAGGTCAACAATGGCGTTCTGGAGCACTTCGGTATAGATTTCCATGGCTGGCATGTCGGGGTCGCTGCCGAGGGCAAAGAGGATGGCGTTGGCTGTGGTGCCTACTCCACTCTGGAAAGGCAGAAAGCCTGGAGGAATGATGCCACGGCGACGTTCTGCAAGGAGGAAGTTTGCCACGTTCTCGCCAATCTTGTCGGTGATGGGGTCTGCATCCTTGAAGGAACGTGCCTCGTCGGGGATGTCGCACGCTACGACGCCGACAATCTTCTTGGGGTCAATCTGCAGGTATGTGGTACCGATGCGGTCGGTCACATGCTCGATGGGGATGGGCTTGCGCTGTGGGGGGTCAAGAGGTTCATAGACATCGTGAATGCCGATGCTCTTGGGGGAATGGAAGGCATTGAGTTCAAGGATGACACCTTTCTTGGCCAAACGGGCAATGGTGGGTGAGATGCCGCCTGCTGCGGTGAGATAGACTTTGCCGTCGTCTTCGATGGCACAGACTTCGATGATGGCCCAATCCACATCGCCCAGGAATCCGTAGCGCAAGTCTTGTGCCATCATGCCGAGGTGGATGTCGTTGTAGGCGAGTTCACCTGCATTCACATGCTTGCGGAAGGTGGCGTTGGTGGTGTAGGGTGCACGGTAGCGAATGGCATGTTCGTCGCTGAGTACACCGTCGCAGGACTGTCCCGTAGAGGCACCTGTAAAGATGCCTATCTGGTAGGGGCGACCTGCTTCGTGTTCTGCATGAGCCACTTTTGCAATTTCTGCTGTCACGGCCTTGGGTGTTCCTGCGGGAGTAAATCCCGAAAGGCCGATGTTGTCTCCGTTCTTAATAAGTGCTGCAGCTTCGGCTGCTGTCATTGTTGTAAAAGCCATATAATTAAAAGTATATTATGATATTATCTTGTTTGCTCCGCTCGTTATCTGCACGTATTCGGGGTGTTCTTGAGCAAAGTTGTCTATGTAGCGAATGCGCTTTTCATCGTAAATCTCGCCCACGGCAATGAGAATGCCTGTTTCCTCAACATCGCCAAAGCCGTAGTTGATGGCTGTGCCAAACATCTTCATGGTCGGTGACAGGCACATGTAGGCATTGACCAGGGGAGGGATGCTGTAGCCTAAGGACCGAATTTCGCGATTGAGCACTTTGTAGTCTTCCTTGAAGTCGTCGTGGCAGAAGAGTTTCTCAAACTGACGGGCATCGTGTTCCAGCTGCAAAGGTTTTACAGGCAGCACCAGTCCTTGTTTGTCGGCAAAGTGCTTACGCAAGAAGTAGAGTATCATGTCACGCCCCATACGGTTGTAGGAGGGGTACATGGTCACTTTGCCGAAGTAGTATTTGCAGCCAGGCATAATCACGGCAAGGGCTCCCAGTCCGTCCCACAGGTTGTCGAGGGCAAAGATGGCTTTCGACCCTGCACGGGTTGACTGGTATTCCAGCGTGACAAATGAACGTCCCAACTCAATGATGTAGGGCAGGTAGTTCTGGATGAATTCGTCGGAGAAATGAAACATGTGGCTCGTTGCCAAAATGGGTTGCCCTTTGCTGTCGAACTTGATGTCTGGTCCCAGGATGTAACGATAGCCGCCGATGATTTTCTCTGCTTCGGGGTCCCACACAATCAGTTGCTTGTAGGGATTGTCCATGGTGTCAAATTCGTCCAAGTCGCAATCTAAGCCTGTACCGCCACCCGCTGCACGGAAGGCAATTTCGCGTAAACGACCTATTTCCCGCAGCACGTGGGGGGAGTCTTGCCATGTGACAATGTATATTTCATTATTGCTGCGACTGGTCATGCGCAACTGCTTGTCTGCCGTGAGTTCTGACTTGAGAACTTCCACAGGGATGGGTTCTATGATTGGTTTTTCCATATCTTCTTTATAATTCGTACACTTTGTCTTGCACCCATTGTGCCCATTGCGAGGCGGACTTCGATTTGTCCGTAAATGTCTGCCAAGGAATGGGTTCACCAAATGTGACCGTAAAATTCTTACCTACATTCTTGTACATTTCATCGACCAGGAAAAGCATGGCCAGGTTCACTTTCAACTTATGTTTTTGACAAAAACGGGCTATCTTGTAGAAACGTTTGGAGTTGTGTCCGGAAAAATGCACAGGGATGACGTCGCGATGGGTTTCAATGCTCTTGGTAATGAAAGTCTTTTTCCACGGCAAATCACGAATGGTGCCATCGTCTTGCTGACGTGAACACAGCCCAGCAGGAAACATCACCACATTGCGTTCACTCTGGAAGGCTGCTTCTACCATCTTCGGGAAATTCCGACTCTGACCGCCCATCTTGTTGATAGGCACACAAAGTGGAGCCAAACCTTTCAAGTTCATCAGAATGTCATTGACCAGATAGACCATCTTGCTGTCCCATTTGCCACAGACAATGCTGCCTAACGCCACACCGTCCTCACCACCCAACGGATGGTTCGACACGATGGTAAACCAACGGCCGCCCTCGTTACTGGGCAATGCATCGAGTCCTGGCTGCACCACACCGTTTATCTTGGTTTGCAGTGTAATGTTCATTTCCAGATACTTGACACATTCGTCAAGGAAATCCTTCCCTATCTTGCCTTTTGCACGGCCAGTCAGGTAATGGTTTACCTCGTCTTGATGCAATATTTTCTTCAGCCAACCGACCACAAAGCCAGGAATGTATTTGGCTTTTGCCCCAGCCTTCTCTTGGATGATTTTGTCAATATCGACTCTGAAATCTTGCGTTTCTTCTGCCATATTACTGTGCTTCTTTCTTTTCTCTCATTTTGCCCAAATTGGCAAATTTCGTGCAAAAATACGGCTTTCTTTTGACTCTTTCAACAAAAATGTCAAAATTTTAGGCAAAAGCCTATCATTTCGTACCAAGCACCGTGTTTTATATAAAGAATTTGGGATGATAGAACGGATTACTTCAAATAGGTGTCCATCAGTTTTTGGGCATTTTCGTCTCCCAGGTCAATGGCTCGCTGCAGACTTTGACGAGCGGAGGTTTTGTCGCCTTTCTGAAGCTGAGCATAGCCTAAGATGCGGTAGGCATCGGGCTGGTTGGGGTCGAGGGCAAGGGCTGACTGGCAAGCTTCGATACATTCATCCACATGGTTGACACGAAGACAAATCACTGCCTTTTCGACGCGGTAAGCCACATTGTTGGGTGCCGCCGTAACGGCAGAAATGATGTCGTCGTAGGCTTGCTGATACATGTGTGCATTGATTTCTATCTGTGAACGTTCATAATAGAACAAGGCATTGACCTTGCTGTTCATCAGATAAGCGTATTGATTGTAGTCGAGCACAGCTTCACGATATTTTTCGTTGTTTGCCAACACTTGTCCGCGTCGAAGCACATAGTTTGCAGCTTCGCGTGGCAAGGGGGTACCAAAGGAAGCAATCGCTGTGTCGAGCGGAGCTAATATGTCGGCCAGACTATCGCCCCGTGTTTCACGCAGGGCACTGATAGCATAAAGAACCCCTGGCGACTGATGACCCTCTGCACAGAGGCGGTCATAGATGGCCAATGCTCCACCTACATCTCCCTTAACACTGAGAATCTGGGCACGAAGGGTGGAGGCATAGACGTTGGCTGCCGACTTGTTTTCGGAAAGAGACTCGTATTGCTGCAAGTCGGCTTCTGCTTCATCATATTGACGCAAATCGGCACGGAGTGTGGCACGACGATAATATCCTTCAGCATTGTCGGGATAAGTGCGGATGAAACGGTCTATAAGTGCTCCATATTCCTCATTGCTTGCCGATTGCGACTTAAAGTAGGTGTAAACCAGAGACTCTTCTTTTGTGTCGGGCAGTCCCTTGGGGATGTTGATGCCGTTCAATGCCACCTGAGTCGCTGTCGGCATGAAGGCTGATATTTTCAGTTCGTCACGATAACGGATGTCCATCACATAACTTTTGCCTCCCACAGCAGATTGCAAGATGCCAACCAATTCGCCACTTTCATTGAAGACAGGAGCACCTACAGCCTCTGTGCCTAAATCAGCAGAAAGCGTATAGTAACTGTACTGGTCTTTAACGGGAGAGGTTTCCAGCACACGTCCCGATGCACAGACTTTGGATTTCTGCTGTGTGAAAGGAAGTGCATAGACTACTCCACCCTGCGGAATTGCAGTCGTACTGACAGGGAGCACAGCATTACCTTTTGTGTTCACCAAGAAACGCACCATCGAATAAGTGTCGTCTGCCCCCTTGATGCAGTCCACATCGGCAGTTTTTCCGCTTTGGTCAGTTACCACAGCCCTGTAGGCATCTTTCATCAGCGCATAGTCGGCAAGCGCTTCGCCGTTTTCACCCACATAGAAGGCCGTGCCCGTGTGAAGAACGTTGCCATCCTTGTCAAAAGTATTCAACTGCACAATGGCTTTTTGCACCTTGCTGGCATATTTAGGCAGCGGTGCTTGTTGGGCAAAAAGAGGGGAAAAAGATAAAATGAAAAGGACGAGGGCAAGTATTCTTTGTTTCATGTTCTTTTTTACTGAAAATTAAGCAATGAGCGTGCATTCTGCAAGGCAGCGTCAGTAAGTGTTTCGCCAGAAAGCATGTGAGCAATTTCTTCGACACGCTGTCCTGGAGTGAGTTCCACAATGTGCGACAGGGTAGCGTCTTCGTTGTCTTCTTTATACACCTTATAATGAAAATTACCCAATGCGGCAATTTGTGGCAAATGGGTAATGGAGATGACTTGGCGGTTCTGTTCGCCCATTTCACGCATGATTCGAGCCATCTTTTCGGCAATGCTGCCACTTACTCCTGTGTCGATTTCATCGAAAATAATGGTCGGCAACTTCACA
Source organism: uncultured Bacteroidales bacterium (assembly GCA_902802265.1). Taxonomy (GTDB): domain Bacteria; phylum Bacteroidota; class Bacteroidia; order Bacteroidales; family Bacteroidaceae; genus Minthosoma. The sequence continues at coordinate 23,047 of CADCLN010000035.1, forward strand.
GCTCCTGCAATAAGGGCTTTGAGCGAAAGCATGACTCGGGCTATTTCACCACCCGATGCCACTTTGGAAATGGGTTGAAGCATGGCAGATTTATTGGCAGTAAACAAGAATGTCACCGTATCAACACCTGTTGGCATGAGACCGGAAGTTTCTGCCACTTCGACATTGAACTGCACGTTAGGCATCCCTAATGGTTGCAACATATTCACCATCCGCTGTTCCAATGCAACGGCTATTGTCTTACGTTTTTCACTCAGTTGTAGAGCCAAGTCGTATGCCACCTTATATTGAGCATCACGCTGGGCGCAGAGTTGTTTCAACACATCCTCGGAATTATCCATCAGATTGAGTTGACGTTCCAAATCGTGTTGCAACTCAATCAATTGTTCTACGGTGTCCAAATGATGTTTCTTCTGCAAAGTATAGATTGTGTTCAACCGCTCACCTACTTCGTCTAATCGCTGCGGATTATATTCGATGGAATCACAATTTTGTACGATTTCATCGGCAATATCCTTGAGTTCAATATAACAACTTTCCAGGCGTTTCACCAATTCATCGACTACAGGAAATACGCTCAATATCGATTCCATCGATTGTTTTCCCGCTTTTACCTGCTGTAAGGCATCGATTCCATCGTTGTTTGAACACAAGGCATTGCTGGCTGCATAGAGCGACTGTTTGATTTCTTCTGCATGTTCCAGGGTCTCTTGTTCTGCTTCCAGTTCGGCTTGTTCGCCCTCCTTCAGCGCAGCCTCAACAAGTTGGTTGTACTGAAAACGTAGAAAATCCTCGTTGTCACGATTTCTACGGCTTGCCTCCACAGCTTCATCATATTGTTTTGCCAATTCCTTATATGTCTGATAGGCTTCCTTGTAGGCTTGCAACCGTGTGGTGTTGTCTGCCAGTATATCCAGTACGTTCAACTGAAAATTCTCCTGCGAAAGCAGCAGGTTCTTATGCTGGGAATGTACGTCAATCAGCTGTTCACCAAGTGTTTTCAACAGCGTGAGCTGTACAGGCGTATCATTGATAAAGGCTCTGCTTTTACCTGTACTGGTTATTTCACGGCGTACAATGCAGACGGTTCCATCGAAGTCCAAGTCGTTTTCTTCAAAAAATTCATCCAAATGGTAGCGCGACAAATCAAAGGTGGCTTCCACCACACAGCGATTTGCCCCGAACTTGATGCTTTTGGAGTCTGCTCGCTGTCCGAGCAGCAAGCCAATGGCACCCAATATAATAGATTTACCTGCACCCGTCTCACCAGTAATCACCGAAAAGCCCGTATGCAGGTCTATATCTAAATGCTCAATGAGCGCATAGTTTTCTATGTGAAGTGTTTGAACCAAGATTGTATTTTGAGGGTTGAAAATTGTGAAGACTATTTTATCTTGTTCCAATAGGAATTCTGGCTGGCATTGATGTTGGAACAAATTTCCTTGACACTTTGCCGTTCCTTCTCTGTGCCGTGGCCCTTATAGATACTGACGATTTCATCGCGCTTGAAGTCGGTAAAAATCTGTGGAAGTGTTGACATGGGCTTGTTGTGGTGAGCCTCATTCAACATCTCCAGAGCTTCGGTAATGGCAGTGCGTCCACGGTCAGCATTATTCGCCATTTCATCGAGACCTGAGCGGTAGTATTTGTACTGCATTTGACGGAAAGGCTCCATCGAACTCTCCATGTAATCGTTGATGATAGCATGACGATTTCGCGAGTCTTTGAATGCAGCCCACCCTGGTTCGGACAGCGTCTGTGCGTTGTTGACGATGTTTTCCACCACATGAAGCACTTCGGTGCCGCCCAGAGGTGAGAACGTATCGAGATCCAGGCCAATAAACAGATAGGCGTAGTAAGCAAGTACGGCTGTCAGATTGTTGTCCAGATTGTTGTCATTCCATTCCAACGGGTCATACTCCTTGTATGTAAACTCCAGATTGGCGTCTTTCATGGAGAAAACCGTGGTGTTGTAGGAAGAATTAAACACAGGACGAGCCAACTGGAAGAGTATTTCACCCGAAAAGTGGTCAGAACTGGCATCGTACTTGGTCAGCGTAATATTCATCGTACATTCTATGCGCTCGTCTTTCTGAAACTGCAAGTCTGTCCATGCTTTTGCATTCATAAACTCAGTAATGGCTGCTTCAAGGGTTTCAAACACAGAGGTACTTGTTCCTTGAATCTGTGAATGAATCACTTTGACTGTGCAGTTTAGTTCCTGCGAATAGACCTTCAGCGGAGTAAGGCAAAAGGCTGTGATGATGATATAGAATAAAGTACGCATCGTTTTTCTAATGATGAATTTTAGGAATGTGTGCCCTGCTTCATACAGTTCACCAATGTATCAATGATGTCTTGAGCCACTTCTGCTTTCGGCTTCAGCGGATAAACCTGCTTATCTGTGGCGGTGATGATGGTTATCTTGTTCGTGTCAGTACGGAATCCTGCCCCCTTGTCGTTGAGCGAATTGAGCACAATGAAGTCAAAGTTCTTCTTTTGCAACTTTCCTTGCGCATTGGTCTCTTCATCGTTGGTTTCCAAGGCAAAGCCTACAAGCAGCTGACCATCAGACTTCTTTTTGCCAAGGGCAGCAGCAATGTCGTGGGTGGGCTTCAGACGCACCACCAGTTCATCGCCTTGCCGTTTGATTTTCTGTTGCGCCGTTGTTTCTGGCGTAAAGTCCGCCACAGCAGCACAAAGGATTCCTGCATCGACTGCCGGATACAGTTTCATACAGGCATCGTACATCTCCTGAGCACTTTCCACGTCCAGACGGTGGATATTGGGATGCTGCGTCTGCATCGCTGTAGAAACAGGGCCGCAAACCAATTCGACGACGGCTCCACGATTGGCACATTCTTCTGCCAACGCAAAGCCCATTTTTCCAGAAGAATAGTTGCCGATGAATCGAACAGGGTCAATCTTCTCGTAGGTGGGTCCGGCGGTTATCAAAATCTTTTTGCCCACCAAATCACCCTGTTGCGAAAAGAATTGCTCCAGACAAGCCACTATGTTCTCGGGCTCTTCCATTCGTCCCTTGCCCTCCAGCTTGCTGGCAAGAAAACCTGTGCCTGGCTCTATGATGTGATTGCCATACGATTGCAAGGTTTTCAGATTCTGCTGAGTAGATGGGTGGGCATACATGTCCAAGTCCATTGCCGGAGCGATGAACACGGGGGCTTTCATGCTGAGATAAGTGGTGATGAGCATATTGTCTGCCACGCCATGGGCCATCTTGCCTATCGTGCTGGCTGTGGCTGGAGCAATCAGCATGGCATCTGCCCAAAGCCCCAAATCAACATGACTGTGCCACGAGCCGTCACGCTGCGAGAAAAATTCGCTGACAACAGGTTTGCTGGTCAAAGCCGAGATGGTTATCGGTGTGATAAACTCCTTGCCGGCAGGGGTTATGACCACCTGCACCTCAGCTCCTTTTTTGATGAGCTGACGTATTATGAGACACGACTTGTAGGCTGCTATGCTACCTGTTATCCCCAAAACGATGTGTTTACCTTTCAAAGACACGGTGCAGTCCTCTTCTATATATATAATAATGTGTATTAGTCTTGCAACATCATTGGCATGAGCAGCATAATCAGGTCTTCCGACTCGCCCTGCTCTGCTGGCACAATCACACCGGCACGGCTTGGATCAGCCAGTTCCAGTATCACCTCCTGGCAAACAACGCTGTTGAGCACTTCCAACAGGAATGGACCATTAAAGCCAATAGACATTGCATTGCCATTGTACTCGCACATCACGCTTTCCTCAGCCGAAGTAGAGAAGTCGATATCCTGTGCACTCACGGTCAAGTTGTTGTTGTCCATGTGCAACTTGATGAGCGAATTGGAAGCACTGGCAAACACGCTGACACGGCGCAGGGCGCTGATGAATGCCATGCGGTCAACGGTGACACGGAAGGGGTTGTCGGTTGGAATGACAGAATTGTAGTTCGGATAGCGACCCTCAATGAGTCGGCAGCTAATGCGATAGTTCGCCAACTGCACCTTGGCATTACGCTCGTTGAAACTAATCTGCACATCGCCTTCCTCTTTGGACAGAACGGTCTTCAGCAGCAAAGAGGGCTTCTTGGGCAAAATGAACGAATGTGGCTCCTCACTAAACACGTTCAACAAACGGTCGCGCACCAGTTTGTGACCATCGCTGGCTACAAGTGTGAGGTAATCAGTAGCGATGTCGAAGAAGATACCATTCATCTGCGGACGCAACTCGTCGTCAGCCGCAGCAAACAGAGAACGAGTGATGCCATCGAGCAGAAGGCCTGCTTCTATGGTCAACGATGCATTTGTGCCACTACCATCTACAGGAATGGGATACTCGTCAGCATTCTTTCCCATTAGATTATACTTACCATTCTGATAAATGATTTCCACCTTCAAGGTGTCTGGATTGACGTAGAAAGTAATGGGCTGGTCTGAAATCTCCTTGATAGAATTAATCAGCTGCTTCGATTCAATAGCAAAACGTCCTTCGCCATCAACATCATTCACCTCCAGGTTCGTCATAATGGTGGTTTCGCTGTCCGACGCAGTCATAGAGAGGTTTCCACCAGAGAGTTCAAAAAGGACACAGTCGAGTATTGGCAACGAACTTTTATTGTTCTGCACACGACTGATAGTCTGCAAACGATTGCAGAAAATTGTACTTGATACGTTAAATTTCATTGTGCACATGAATTATTTTGCTCACAAAGGTATGGAATAGTTTTGAAGAGACAAAAAAAATCCGTAATTTTGTCGCCGATTTTAAGAAAACAAAATAGTAAATAACAAAAATAGTTCACAAAAACCATGGAATTAGAAGGAAAAATCATTCAAGTGCTCGATGTCAGAGAAGGTACTTCTGCTCGCACAGGTGCCCCTTGGAAGGTACAGTCTTACGTTCTCGAAATCCCCAACGGTGCTGCATACCCACGCCGTATGGTGTTCGAAGTTTTCGGTGAAGACAAAATCTCGTTGTTCAACATTCAAGAGGGTCAGGAGGTAAAAGTCTCTTTCGACATTGACGCTCGTGAATACCAGGGACGCTGGTTCAACACCATCCGTGCCTGGAAAGTTGAACCTCCTACAGCCACCGCACCCGCAGCAGCAGCACCAGGTGTTGCACCCGCAGCACCACAGCCCGCAGCAGCACCCGTTGCTAACGAAGCCCCCGCTGTTTCTTTCCAACAAGAAATGAACGAAGGTTCTACAGACGACCTTCCATTCTAAGGGGCAAGAAAGAAATTAAATCCGCATTTTATTGCGGGTTTAATTTTTTTGTATTACCTTTGCTGCGTTTTTCCAGTCATATTATGCCGCTCCCATAGTTCAATGGATAGAACAAATCTCTCCTAAAGATTAGATTCGAGTTCGATTCTCGATGGGAGTACGCGAGAAAACAAAAACTTTATTCCTCTTTGCCGACACCTGCAAGCGCCAGCAGGTTCAATGTACTATTGGGGGTGAAGACCGCCTGTATCTCAACGTATTCAAGGCTGATGATGTATCTGCCACCCTCTACGACCAGAAGGAAAAGCAAGTGATGGTGCTTTAACAAAATTTATTAACAACTAAAAACAGGAAAAACAATGAGTGCGATTGAAGAGAAACTGATGGCCAAGTACGGTGAGAACAAGCCGATTGCCGACCATAATTATGATGCGTCGCTGGCCACCAAGTGTGTGAATGGAACTTTCGTGGGCAAAAAAGTGGAGAACATCATTTCCTATAAAGGTATTCCCTTTGTGGGTCAGCAGCCAGTGGGCACCCTGCGTTGGAAAGCTCCTGTGGACATTACGCCAAACGACGGGGTCTATGAGGCCTATTACTACGGGAAGAGCCCCGTCCAGTCACCAGGTGACCCTGCTGCCCTTTATCCTATGGGTGAAGACTGCTTGTATCTGAACTTGTGGAAGTCGGACGACGCTGCTGCCAAGAAGCCGGTCATCGTGTGGATTTACGGCGGCGGCTTCGAGGTAGGTGGAACGACTGATCCACAGTACGATTGCCACAACTTTGTGAAGGAGAACCCCGACGTCATTGTCGTCACCATCGCTTACAGGATTAGCTTCTTCGGTTTCCTGCATCTGTCCCACCTGTCGGACGGCAAGGACTATCAGGATGCTGCCAATCTGGGACTCATGGACCACCCGACAATGTGACCATCTGGGGCGAATCTGCCGGTGGTGGAAGCTGTACGCTGCTTCCGCTGGTCAAGGGCTCTCATCAATATTTCAAGCGTGTCATCTCACAGAGTGGTGCTCCTGGTCAGACGAGATCACCGGAGCAGGCTATTGCGTGTACGAATAAATTGATGAAGGAACTCGACTGCAAGACCGTTGCCGACCTGATGACGGTCAGTGCAGAGAAGATTGCAGAAGTGTGGACGCACCTGTTCGGATTTTATCAGACACTCGGTATGCCCACATTCCCGGAGCGGGACGGTCGCTACCTGCCACTGAACACGTGGGAGGCATACGCCAATGGAGCAGCAAAGGATATAGTGTTCCTGCAGGGCTGCAACAAGGACGAAATGAACACCTTCCTGGCAGGTGTCGGATTGGACACCTGGAACACATGGGCCAAGAAACGCTTGGAGGAAAAACTGGCTCGGTTGACGGACAAGGAGAGAGAACTGGTGATGGGCTATCTCAACGACATCCAGGGAGAAAGTTACGAACCCACCGTCAACATCTTCAGCCAGATCATGTTTGTCGCACCGCAAATCAAACTGTCCGAGCTGCAAGCCAAAGCGGGTGGCAAGTCATACACTTACTACTACAGGGTGGAATCGTCGCAGCCATTTATCAAAGCCGGTCATGCCTCAGAGTTGTCGGTCGTGTTTGCCCATCCGGAAATCGACGACTTCACAGGACGATTGTACGACGAGGCTTTCTGCAAGACCATCCGTAAGATGTGGGTGCAGTTCGCCAAGACCGGCAATCCGTCACTCACTGCCGCAGAATCTCCCGACGGGAAAGCGAAAGATTGGCCCATCTACGACCAGAAAGACAAGCAGGTGATGGTGCTCGACGAATTCGACATCCATCCGGCAACGGAAGCTGACATGAAGATAGTAGATTGGGAGAGGACCTATTTCCTTACCAACTACTATATGCCTTGACCGATTCAAGCATCATGGCAAGGAAGATAAAAGACAAAGACAGAGATGGCATAGACTTCGGGAAGTCGAAGATTGGCCCGCTGTTCAACAGCATCTTCTATCCCACGTTGTTGTCAATGGTGTTTGCATCGCTCTTTACGGTCGCAGACGGCATCTTCGTTGGACAGGGTGTGGGAAGCAATGCGCTGGCAGCTATCAATATTGTCTCGCCACTGTTTCTGGTCACAACGGGCATTGCACTCATGTTCGGTGTGGGCATGTCAGTTGTGGCAAGTATTCATCTGTCACAAAACAACAGCAAAGCCGCTAATATCAATATCACCCAAGCCTTCGATGTGGCTACGTTGCTGATGGTCATCATTGCTATTGCTGTTTATTTCTTCCGCATACCTTTCTTGCGACTTTTGGGAAGTAGTGATGCACTATTGCCATTATGTCAAGACTATCTTCTCCCCATTCTTCCTGGCTGTGTTTGCATCGTCTTCCAGATGATTGGCATCTTCGTCATCAGACTTGACGGATCTCCCAAGTTTGCAGCATCATTAGAAATTTTTCCTGGCTTACTGAATATCTTTTTGGACTGGCTGTTTGTGTTTCCGATGCAGATGGGTATTGCGGGTAGTGCCATCGCATCGTCGATTAGCTGCGCCGTTGCCGCGGGAATGGTTGCCTGGTACATGTTCTTCCGTGCACAGACCGTCAAGATGTACAGACTAAAGCTCAGCCTTACCAGCTTTTATCTGACAGCACGCAATGTCGGCTATATGGCGCGTAGTGGTTTTTCTTCTATGCTGGGAGAACTGGCCATGTCCATGATGTTGCTTATCGGCAACTACGTCTTTATACGTGAGTTGGGCGAAGATGGTGTGGCCGCCTTCAGTGTAGCCTGCTACCTTTATCCTATCGTGTTCATGATCAACAATTCGGTTGCACAGTCTGCACAGCCTATCATCAGTTTCAATTATGGTGCAGGCAATCGCTACCGTGTGCAAAGAGCCTTCAGGGTTAGTCTCAGTACCGCTACCATTTGTGGCGTATTGGAGACAACGATTCTCACCTTGGCTGCTAAACCACTTATCAGCCTTTTCCTGCAAGCAGGCACTAAAGCTCATGAAATTGCTATGGGTGGACTTCCTTTGTTCGCTTATTCTGCCATATTCTTTGCCATAAATGTTGCCATTATCGGATATTATCAAGCCACTGAGCAGAATACTCGGGCTACCTTATGTATGCTGTTTCGAGGTCTGATATTCCTTGTACCAGCATTTATTTTCATGCCTATGTTCATTTCTCCACAAGGTATGTGGCTCGCCGTTCCTGTTACAGAATGCATGACGTTGGGTGTGATACTATTGACAAATAAGGGCATTATTAGTCGTTAATTGAGTGATGATTACAGCTGGTTGTTGTTTTGCTCAAGATCTGGGAAGATGCAATCCAGCGTACTTTTAACTAACAAATATAAAAAAACAATGAAACAAACAATTATTCTCGGCAACTTCATCACGATGGATGAAAAGAGGCCTTTTGCCAAGGCAGCATTAGTAAAGAACGGCGTGTTTGCCTATATCGGTAGCGCGGAAGAAGCAAAGAAACTCGCAAGTGCAGATGCGCAGGTGCTGGATTACGGCGAAAACTACATCTACCCAGGCTTTATGGAGTCCCACTGTCACGGCAGCTTTGCCGGAGAACGTGCTATCGGACAAGCGAACCTGATGGAGGGAGGAATGACCACCGACTATGCAAGGCGAGATCTGCTCCGATAAGCCGCTCTTCATGCAAACTGGTAGCGGACACTCCATGCTGCTCAACACCAAGGCGATGGAGTGGGCAGGCATTGATGCTGCCTACGCTAAGAAATGGGGCTACGACCTGGTACATGTAGATAAGAATGGTGAACCTGACGGCTACATCTGTGAAGGGCCTTTGTTCGAAATATTACCGAAGTTGCCTACTACGGTGAGAGACATCAAGGAATATCTGCTCTCTTGGCAGGAATTTGCGTTTAGCAAAGGTTATACGGTCGTTGGTGATGCTGGTGCAGAAGCTATACATCGCGCTGCTCCCCAGGCGTACTATGAGCTTGAGAAAGAAGGCAAGCTGAAGCTGCGCACATACGCATGGATGTATGTGACTGATAATGCCGATGCAAAGACAGAGATAGCCCGCATCGCTGCTCAGCGTGCTGAGATGAGTGGTGAGTATTTCCATATCATCGGCGCCAAGGCTTTCCTCGACGGTGTGACCGAGGCTCATACGGGTTGGCAGAACCAGGACTATCTGGACCAGCCTGGCTATCACGGCAATGAGCGCTACAACGACCACGACAAGATGGTGCAGCTGATTGCAGAGGCTGACAAGGAGGGAATGTCTGTTCACGTTCACTCCGAGGGCGGCGGTGCTACCCACTACATGCTCGGCTGTATCGAGGATGCCGAGAAGATTACCGGCAACAAGGACCAGCGCAACGTGCTGGCGCATTTGCACTTCGTGACTGATGAGGACATCCGCCGCATGGCAGAGACAGGCTCCGTGCCAGCCGTTCCGCCACTGTGGACAGCTAAGGCCCCTGGCCTTTATGAGCAGGAAGTAGCATACGTAGGTCAGGAATTGGCAGACCAAGCTTATCCCATCAAGTCGTTCTATGACGCAGGTGCCAACGTGGTGTTCCATTCCGACTATCCCGTTTCGCCGATGATGGATATCAAACTCAGCATTTATACGGCTGAGAAGCGCGATTATCCAAAGGTATTGACTGGCGGCGCAACAGCCCCACGCAATCTCAAGGAAGCCATTACCCGCGAACAGTCGCTACGTGCCATGACCATCAACGTAGCCCGTCAGTTCCATCAGGAGCATCGCTTGGGTTCCATCGAGTTTGGCAAGATAGCCAACATGACGGTGTTCGACTGCGACTTCCTGCACGACGACATCGAGAAGGTTGCACAGGCTAACATCGTTGCCACCATCATTGATGGCGAAGAGGTCTTTAAGGGAAATTGATCATTTAAACTGAAAGTTTCGAGTAGCACAGTTCTCCCACTTCAGTGGCACAGTTCTGCCGCTGCGGTGGGAGAACTGTGCCACTCGTCTGGCACTGCATTGCCACTGCTGCGGCAGAACTGTGCTACCCAGACGGCAGAACTGTGCGACGGCAGTAGGAGAACTTTGCTGCCGAAACGGGAAAGCGGTTCCACAGAGGGAGCTGTGGAACCGCTGTGGAACCGCTGTGGAACCGCTGTGGAACCGCAACTAAAGGACTAATAAAATGTATTTATTGGCTGACAATCTGTATATTATTATTATTGCTCTCATAAGCGGTTCCACAGAACCACTGAAAATAGCAAAAATTGAGGGGTATAAAAAATAAAAAAGTTTTTTTAGAAAGGAAGTGGGATTTCCAGTGGAACTGTGGAACTGTGGAACCGTAGCACTTTCTTTGAACGGATTCCTGTACAAAAAGTTGTGCAGACAGGACAAAAACAAGCCTTTCGCCTGTGTGGAGGTGCAGACGAAAGGCTTTAGGAGGTTGCGCGTTCTTGCCCGTTTGGGAAAGGATGCACGTAATTTGACTACGCCGAGCTGAAGGTTCTTGAGGCTACGGGCAGACAGCACGCACACTAAGCCCAGAGGAACGGTGGCCGCGGTTCCCAACCTGTTGAACAAAATTGAATCGCAGGAAATACATGTAGTCTGGGTTTAAAGGATAGAGTGAACTCGACATATATTCGCCGAGGCCATTGCTTAACGAATTGTCGTGGCGATACTCAGCTTTAGGTAAGAAGATAGAGCTACCATTCGGACCTACAACTTTGTATCCGTCCACATCATTTTGAGTAGTCCAAATCCATGTACAATTTGTTTTCAGTTCGGTCAACTCGTCGTATGTTGGCATGCGCCATGTACCGCCCCATTTAACATGAGCTGCATCGTCTTCAAGGTCAAGGACGGTCTTGTTGTCAACCGTGCCATAGGTGGTTCATGTCGCCATTGAGAATCTTTTGGGCACGGACGGTGGTGGTCAGTGCCGTTGCCGCAAGGAGCAGCGCAGTTTTTCTGAAATGTTCCATCGTCTTGGTTAGTTAATTAAAGGTTGTTAGTTTTTGAAATTTTTTCGCAAAGATAAAGAAAAAACGACAATTGTGCCTTTCGTCCATGTTAAAATTGCCCCCAAAACACAGAAAACCGCTGATTTCACAGGAAACCAGCGGCCATTTGCACACTATACTGAACATTTTTTAAGTATCAGGTGAAGGTTTTACTCATACTCCTGCCAGCTCTTGATTTGCAAATCCTTCAAGCCCTTTTCGCAGAAAGCTTCGATGAAGGCTGAGGCAAGACGGGCATTGGTGATGAGCGGGATGTTGTGGTCGATGGCTCCACGACGAATCTTGTAGCCGTTGGTAAGTTCGCGCTTGGAGTGGTTTTTCGGTATGTTCACCACGAGGTCGAATTTGTGGTCGGCAATCATCTTCATCACATTGGGCTTGTCGCTGTTTTCTTCGTCGGGCCAAGCTACAGCCGTAGCGGCCACGCCGTTGTCGTTGAGGAATTTGGCTGTTCCTTCGCTGGCACAGATGGTGTAGCCGCTGCGTACCAGGGCACGGGCTGCATCGAGCATGGCGACTTTCTCCTTCGTGCCGCCCGAAGAAATCATGATGGCTTTGTCCTTGGAGGGTATCTTGTAGCCTGTAGCAATCATGGAGTTGAGCAGGGCTTCTTCGTAAGTGTCGCCCATGCAGCCTACTTCACCCGTACTGCTCATGTCAACGCCCAAGACGGGATCGGCATTCTGCAAACGTGCAAACGAGAACTGACTGGCTTTCACGCCCATGCGGTCAATGTCGAATTCGCTCTTGTCGGGCTTACTGTAGGGTGCATCCAGCATGATGCGTGTGGCGGTCTCGATGAAGTTGCGCTTCAGCACTTTGCTGACAAAGGGGAAGGAACGGCTGGCACGCAGGTTGCACTCGATGACCTTCACATCGCGACCCTTTGCCAGGAACTGGATGTTGAAAGGACCCGAGATGTTCAGTTCCTTTGCAATGGCACGGCTTATCTTCTTGATTTGACGAACTGTAGCAAAGCTGATTTGCTGGGCAGGGAACACCATGGTGGCATCGCCAGAGTGTACACCTGCAAATTCCACGTGTTCGCTGATGCCGTATTCTACGACTTCACCATTCTGAGCCACAGCGTCGAACTCTATCTCGTTGGTTTCCTGCATGAATTGTGAAATAACCACAGGGTATTCCTTGCTGACTTCGCTTGCCATGCGGAGGAAGCGTTCCAGTTCTTCGTAATCGTAGCAGACATTCATGGCTGCACCCGAAAGCACATAGCTGGGACGTACCAGAACGGGGAAGCCCACACGCTCAACGAATGCCTTCACGTCGTCCATGCTGGTGAGTGCGCTCCACTGGGGCTGGTCAATGCCCAGCTGGTCGAGCATAGCCGAGAACTTGTTGCGGTTCTCGGCACGGTCGATGCTGACAGGCGATGTGCCGAGGATGGGCACACTCTGGCGATAGAGCTTCATCGCCAAGTTGTTAGGTATCTGGCCACCCACCGAAACGATGACACCACGCGGATTCTCCAGATCGATGACATCGAGCACACGCTCAAAGGAGAGTTCGTCGAAGTAGAGGCGGTCGCACATATCGTAGTCCGTAGAAACCGTCTCAGGGTTATAGTTAATCATAATGCTCTTGTAGCCCAGCTTGCGAGCCGTGGTAATGGCGTTGACCGAACACCAGTCGAACTCCACGCTACTACCGATGCGGTAAGCACCTGAACCGAGCACAATGACCGACTTCTCATTATTATAATAATTGACATCGTAGCCCGAAACGGCATACGTCATGTAGAGGTAGTTCGTCAGGTCGGGATGTTCGCTTGCCACCGTAGGAATACGCTTCACGGCAGGCAGGATGCCCAGCTTCTTACGGTAGCTGCGGACGGCCAGATTGGCCTTCTCCATATTGCCTGCCTGGGACTTCAGCACAAAACGGGCAATCTGAAAATCGGAGAAGCCCAGCACTTTGGCCTGCGACAGCACATCGGCAGGCAGTTCCTCGATGCTGTTGTATGTTTCCAGCTTCTTCTTGTAGTCAACGATATTCTTCAGTCTTTCAATGAACCAGGGGTCAATCTTGGTCAGTTCGCAAATGCGGTCGATGGTGTAACCCTCTTCCAATGCCTGAGCAATGGCAAAGATACGCAAATCTGTGGGGTTTGCCAACTCTTCGTCCAGATTGTCGAAACGTGTATGGTCGTTACCCACAAATCCGTGCATACCCTGACCTATCATGCGCAGACCTTTCTGTATCAGTTCCTCAAACGTGCGGCCAATCGACATGATTTCGCCCACCGACTTCATGCTGGAACCAATCTTACGGCTCACACCCACAAACTTCGTCAGGTCCCAACGCGGAATCTTACAGATGAGATAGTCGAGCGACGGAGCCACGTATGCCGAGTTGGTGGTACCCATCTCGCCAATCTGGTCGAGGGTGTAGCCCAGGGCAATCTTCGCAGCCACGAAGGCCAACGGATAGCCTGTAGCCTTGGATGCCAATGCCGAAGAACGAGAAAGGCGTGCATTGATTTCAATGATGCGGTAGTCATTGGTCTGTGCATTGAAGGCAAACTGGATGTTACATTCACCCACAATGTTCAGATGGCGCACACAGCGGATGGTGATGTCCTGCAACATTTTCACCTGTTCCTCAGTGAGCGAACAAGTAGGAGCCACCACGATACTTTCGCCCGTATGGATACCCAGCGGGTCGAAATTTTCCATCGAAGCCACCGTGAAACAGTGGTCGTTGGCATCGCGGATACATTCAAACTCTATCTCCTTCCAGCCCTTCAGACTCTCTTCCACCAACACCTGAGGTGCAAAAGTAAAGGCCGACTCGGCAATCTCGATGAACGTCTTTTCGTCTGGACAAACACCGCTGCCCAGTCCACCCAAAGCGTAGGCAGAGCGAATCATGATGGGATAGCCAATGCGACGAGCTGTGGCCACAGCCTCTTCCATCGTCTCACAAGCCTGTGAAACAGGAACCTTCAGGTTGACCTTGTTCAGTTCCTTCACAAAAAGGTCGCGGTCCTCCGTGTTCATGATAGCCTCCACACTGGTACCCAGCACCTCCACACCGTACTCCTTCAACGTACCGTTGCGGAACAACTCCGTACCACAGTTGAGCGCCGTCTGCCCGCCAAAGGCCAGCAGGATGCCGTCGGGACGCTCCTTCTTGATAATTTCAGTTACAAAAAAGGTATTGACAGGCAAGAAGTAAACCTTGTCAGCAATACCTTCACTCGTTTGGATTGTTGCTACGTTAGGATTCACAAGCACCGAGCGGATGCCCTCCTCACGAAGCGCTTTCAAAGCCTGACTACCCGAATAGTCAAATTCACCAGCCTGTCCAATCTTCAGTGCACCCGAACCCAGAACAAGCACTTTCTTTAGCTGTTTCTTCATGCGATTGTACGTTTTTACGTTCTTACATTTTTTGTGTTTGTACGTTTTCGGGCTGCAAATTTACACAAATCTTCGGACATGATAAGACAAATGACACAAAAAACCGCATTTTTTTTGATAATTTGCTCAAAACACAGTATCTTTGCCCGCAAACTCGTTGGTCTATGAAGCAAGAAGGATTCTTCTTCCGCACCTTCCATCTCTACTACGACGGATTTAGAAGCATGACATTGGGAAAAACACTTTGGCTGATTATCCTCATCAAGGTGTTCATCATCTTTGCTGTATTAAAACTATTTTTCTTCCCCAACCACATCCATCAGAATGCCCCTCCTGGCGAAGAAGACGACTTTGTCGCCAAGGAACTCATCGACCGAGCAACCCCGTCTCATTATTAATATCAAAACCATACAACCGCTATGCAAGACACCCTTTTAACCATCGACCCCAGCATCATCGACTGGTCACGAGCACAATTTGCGCTTACAGCCATCTACCATTGGCTCTTTGTCCCTCTGACGTTGGGACTGGCCGTCATCATGGGCATCATGGAGACGTGCTACTACCGCACCCAGAATCCCTTTTGGAAAGATGCGGCCAAATTCTGGCAAAAGCTCTTCGGCATCAACTTTGCCATGGGCATAGCCACAGGCATCATCCTGGAATTTGAGTTTGGCACCAACTGGTCAAACTATTCATGGTTTGTCGGCGACATTTTCGGTGCACCGTTAGCCATCGAGGGCATCGTCGCCTTTTTCATGGAATCCACCTTCGTTGCCGTCATGTTCTTTGGCTGGCAAAAAGTTTCCGCAGGCTTCCACCTGGCATCCACCTGGCTCACAGGATTGGGAGCGACCCTCTCTGCCTGGTGGATTCTCGTAGCCAACGCCTGGATGCAAAACCCCGTAGGCTGCGAATTTAATCCAGACACCATGCGCAACGAAATGGTCTCCTTCTCCGACGTAGCCCTTTCGCCCTTTGCCATCGACAAGTTCTGCCACACCGTCATCTCCGCCTGGATCATCGGAGCCGTCTTCACCGTAGCGGTCAGCAGTTGGTATCTGTTGAAAAGGCGTGAAACTCAGCTGGCACTTCAGAGCATCAAGATTGGTTCCATTGTCGGACTCATCGCCTCCATCGGGGCAGCACTTTCAGGACATCAGTCCGCTTTCCGCATCGCCCAAGTACAGCCCATGAAACTGGCGGCCATGGAAGCCCTCTACAACGGCGGCACCGACCAAAGCCTGACAGGCATCGCCCTGGTCAATCCGTTTGTTCAGCCCGACTATCAGAACGATGCCGAACCACCCATGCGAATAGCCGCCCCCTTTGCCCTCTCCATCTTGGCAACCAACGACCCCCATGGTTATGTGCCTGGCATCAACGACATTCTGAATGGCTACACACGCCCTGACGGGACCGTGGAACTTTCGGCAGACGAAAAGATACAACGCGGCAAACTCGCCATCCAGACGTTAGCCGAATATCGCCAAGCCAAAAAGGCAGGAGCAGATGAAGCCACCTTGCAGCCTCAACTTGACATCCTGAAAGCCAACATGCCCTACTTCGGCTATGGCTATATCCGCGACAAGAGCGAACTGGTGCCATACATCCCCGTGAACTTCTATGCCTTCCGCATCATGGTGGGCGTGGGAAGCCTGCTCATCCTCTTCTTTGCCGTCGTCCTCTTTTTCATCTACAAAAAAGACATCACAACACCCCGTTGGCTGCATTTGTCGGCCATCATCATGGTGCCGTTGTCCTACATCGCCAGTGAAAGCGGCTGGCTTGTGGCCGAATTTGGCCGACAGCCCTGGACAATTCAAGACATGCTGCCAACATGGGCTGCCGTGAGCAACATCCACTCCTCCAGCATCATGTTCACATTCTTCATCTTCCTCATCCTCTTTACCACCATGCTGGCTGTGGAAATCAATATCCTATTGAAACAAATCAAGAAGGGACCAGAATATTCATCTTAACCCACAATAACGTAACAGAACGCCCTATGTCATACGAATTTCTTCAACACTATTGGTGGTTCCTCGTCTCATTACTTGGAGCCATACTCGTCTTCCTGATGTTTGTACAGGGAGCCAACTCACTCATCTTCACACTTGGCCACACCGACGAAGAACGCCGTCTGCTCATCAACTCCACAGGTCGCAAATGGGAGTTTACATTCACCACACTCGTCACCTTCGGCGGAGCCTTCTTTGCCTCCTTCCCACTGTTCTACTCCACCAGCTTCGGCGGAGCCTACTGGCTGTGGATGATTATCCTCTTCTCCTTCGTGCTCCAAGCTGTCAGCTACGAATTTCAAAATAAACTGGGCAACTTGCTGGGCACACGCACCTTCCAGTGCTTTCTGGTCATCAACGGCATACTCGGTCCACTGCTCATAGGCGGTGCCGTTGCCACCTTTTTCAATGGCTCAAATTTTCTCATCAACAAAGACAACATCACCGAAGGTTTCCAGCCCGTCATCAGCCAGTGGGCAAACGCCTCCTACGGCCTTGATGCCCTGGCGGACCCTCGGAACCTCATCCTTGGAGTGGCGTTGGTTTTTCTGGCGCGCATCCTCGGCACCCTCTATATTATAAATAATGTAAACGACGACACCATCCGTTCACGGGGAGCAAAACGCCTCACCTTTTCAACACCCTTCTTCCTCGTTTTCTTCCTCGCCTTTCTTGTATATACGTTACAAAAAGATGGATATGCCTACGACCCCACAACAGGCGTGATTTTCATGGAACCGACGAAATACCTCAACAACTTCCTCGAAATGTGGTATCTGCTGGTCATTCTGCTGGCAGGCGTAGCACTGGTGCTCTATGGCATCATCCGTACCCTGCTTTCTGTTCATCGTAAACTATACACTGGAGGCATTTGGCCCGTCGGCATCGGCACAGTCCTCACCGTCCTCGCCCTGCTCGTCAGTGTAGGCTGGAACAACACGGCCTACTACCCCTCCAATGCCGACCTGCAGTCCTCCCTCACCATAGCCAACTCCTGCAGCAGCGAATTCACCCTCCGCACCATGGCCGTCGTCAGCCTGCTCATTCCCCTTGTCCTCGCCTACATCATCCATGCCTGGCGCAAAATCGACAGCCGAAAGATAGACCGCGACGACATCCTGCACGGCGTGGCGGCCCTTCAGCACCGCAGTGTCGCGAAGGTCGCGCAAGAGGTTGAGGGCATGAACGCCACGAAGGGTGTTTTGTACGGCAGCAAGCCCGCCAAGGGCACGTTCGTCGGCATAGATATCGAAACGACTTCCACCAGCCCCGATCGCGGCTACATCGTCAACGTCGGCTGGGAGGTCATGGAGCTTTCCGAGGACGCCGAGCCCACCGATGCGAACTCGCTGTTCTGCGGTTTGCCCGACCAGTACGAGGAGACGGGCGTCCCGCTGTCCGAGATCCATAAGATCACGTGGCAGGACGTGGGCGACAAGTTGCCGTTCCGCGAGGACGTGGAGCTGCAGAAGCGCCTGCTGAAGGTGTTGAAATCGCATCCGTTCATGGCGCACAACGCTGCTTTCGAGGATAGCTGGCTTCTGCTGCACCTCGATGGCTACGCCGAAGCGCGCAAGGCCGGAAAGATCATCCCCATCGACACGAAGGACATCTGCCGCGCGCTCGATCCCGAAGTGCGTTTCCTTTCGTGGGAAGCCAAGCCCGCAAGCTTGGAGGCCTGGGCCCAGCGCCGCGGCGTCCTTGCCTCCGACGAGGAAGAGCGCCACTTGGGCCTGGACGACACTGATCTGATGTTTCGCACCCTCATCGCCGAGCTGAAAGAGCGCAACCTGCTCCACTGACGAAATCAGGTGCGCGTCGCATAAAAGCGCCTCGCAACCGCTTCATACCTGCAACGCTTGCGCAGTTATGCGTGA
>CADCLN010000036.1 GCA_902802265.1 uncultured Bacteroidales bacterium
GCTTTAGTTAGGGGTAACCAAAGGTAGTGATTTTATCTTAGCTATCTTTCTTATTATTCATTTATTTGTTGATTAACTATGCATTTGTCGGATGAACCAAATAATACACCCTTGATTTTGCTTCGTACATGGCTGCACAGTAAGAGACTGCTTTTTCCTTCTCATAGTAAATCTTCTTGCATAACACATTGTTGATAAGGGTGTCGCCATCCACAAAATAGCTGTACTCATAATTGTATTCATCGGGAGCACCTGTGGAGGCTGCATCCCATAGGTAATTCCAACGCTTGCCGTCATCCACAAGGAAATGCCGTGCCTGTTCATCGTAGGTGGCATCATAATAGAGCGTGTCTGTACCCACCGTACATGTGCAGAGTGTCAGAGAACTGCCGGTCATTCCCACAGCCCAGTTTTCCAGTGGGCCATGTTCTGTGCCGATACCTTCTGTCCACCATCCGCTATACGGGGCAAGCAATTGCTCTGCATCCCCTTCAGGGTTATCTTCCATGACTGACTGGTAGTCATCCTCGCCTACCACAAGCAGGCAGCGGCGGTTGTCATTGCCCACTTTCCGTGTTTCTTCTTTCAGTACACGCATGGGTACGGGGAATGTATTGTACGACTTGTTGAACGGGGTCAGGACGGGACCGCTATATACAGTGAGCTTTTCTCCTGCCTTTGCGCCGAAGTCATACATCAGCAGCCCTTCTTCAGAATCCTTTGGCACAAAATAGACTTTCTGCCCCTCCTCATAGAGTGCTTCCAAATATGCGGTTGTGGTTCTGTCATTTCTTTCGTACACATACAGTTTCTTGCACGCTTTCTGACCTATCACGGTGTCGCCGTCTATCACAAAACTGTAGGGAGGCTTGTACTGTATGCCCAACGCGTCATTGTAATATCCTATATACAGCCTTGTCTGCCACTCCTTGCCGGCCTCCACAAAACTTCTGTTCTGTGCTGCCATGTTCAGGCACAATGCACAGGTTGAAAGTATTGAAAGTGTTCTTCTCTTCATTTTATTCTATTACTCCATAGTTAAGGTTCATACTGTTGCCCAAAGGGTTCCTTCGTTAATTAACTCGACAGGCATCAAGACTTGTTCACCTGCCACACTTTTGATGTCAGAGATGCGAAACTCATTCACACCCTCTTGGGCACTTGCCAACATGGGCAAGAATGCCATCGTCAATAACAACGCTATTTTTTCATCTTCTTCCTGGTTTTTAAATAGTTAAACAATAGGGTTATTTAATTCATCACTCACTCTTCTCCAAATAGATATTGATGAGCGTCGTGATGTCGTTCAACGTTAAAATGCCGTCACCGTCAAGGTCGTAGGGAGAAATGGGATTCTTGTCTGATTTCAGAGTAATGTTCAGTTTGATGTCTGTCAATAAGTAAAGTTTCTTTTCGGCAGCATCGTAACGGAAAGGGTAAATCTGGAAAACTGTGTTCTTGGTATGGTCATAGCTTCCACCATCCGTGCCCAAATACGCGATGTTTTCTTCAGGATAGTTTTTGTCCTTATATATAGGCTTCCCCTTGTCAGCATCTTCATCTTCTGTTGCAGTAGGGGATGGTTGACAAGAATAAGCCAAAAGTACATCTTCGCGAATAAGCACTTCCGTTTTTTCCACGGAATAAGTGGCAAACTCTTCTTCGTCATCCATTGGGAAAGTCATAATCTCCCATGGCAAACACGGTTGAAATGGTTCCAGACTTTCATCCGTCCAGTAGCAATCATCATCAGTATAGTTGTTTCCATTATAAGAATATGACAGGGAAGAGAAGAAATTTGTGGCTATGGAAACCGTACCGTCACTATTCTCATAAAGAGGAAACAAATCCTCGCTAAAAGTCAAATGAACCGTCTTGACCATTTGCGGAAAGACCATAGGGGAAATTAACAGCCCTGCCAATAATATAAAAATGTTTTTGCACATAAAAAGTTTGTTTAGACTATGATTTCACATTAATTATTTATCTCTATTGAAAATTCCGTACCTAACTTTACCTCAAAATTATTTTTAATGTAGACACCTTTGTGTGATTTAACAGACATTTTTCCTTGCTCAAGAGAAACAGGCCCCTCTGGTTTCAAACTGGTTACATCACTTCCTATACTTAAATGATTGGTAACAACTTTTACGTCATTATTAAAGATTTTATTCTGAATATAAGAATCATTGCAAAAACTAATGACACTTGGTGCATATCCATTTTTTTTGACACAAATATTATAAGTGTTATTAGGCAAAACAAATGAATAAGAAGACACATTCGAAATAACTTTAAAAAAAGCGTTTCCACAATCCGACATACTTGTTACACATATTTCACAGCTATCTACATTTGTTTCTACATAAAGTCGATTATTTTGATATGTTATGTTTGTGCATGTGAAAAGTTTCGGAGGATTTGTATAAATAGGCATTTCTGGATCACCTAAAGGATTAAGCCCGAATTGCAACCATCTAAATGACCCTAAAATGTAAGAATTCTTATAATAAAACATTTTTGTTTCTGCCATTATTTCGCTAAACGGCTTTGCCTGATTACTGAACATAAATTCGTAAAATTTTGCATTATACAAGTCGGATGGCCCCAATTTCATGCTGTCAGCATAAAACACCCCATAGCGAGAAGAACCCACATACGTTAATACGCCACTATTAGGATTTCTCATGAAAGCTTCACTTAGACAGACTCCTACACTATCAAAGGCATTCGTTAGACACGCACTTGTTACTATATGTGATACACCTGCACCAGCATTAGACATAGACTTTTCATTATTCATATTTAAAGCATCAGTAATAGTATAAGAGGGCAATAATGATTGCATCTGAAAACTCGTAGGGCTTCCGTGGGTATCAATGTTTATAAAAGGATAACCTGAAGATAATTCAGATTGCAAATTAGGAGCACTAAACGTGTACACATTGTCCATCCAATAATTATCAGCATCATAAAAATCAACTTTGTCTCCTCCCCAATACGGCAAAATATAATTATTATACATTAAATTGCCATAATACTGAGCATCTGTTATTGACTGCCCATTGACAATAAAATTTGAATTCAATTGAGAACCACACATTAGAATTATGTCATAAATATTAGCCCCCCTACACATTTCATACAATTTGATTCTTCTTGTCATATTTATAATATCATCAACACAAGCAACAGACAATCTAGTAACAAAAACATCTGGGTGGTAATCAATTTTGTCCATAGATTCTGCATATATTTGATTGTTGTTGTAATCCCAATCCATTGTGGTAAAGCAAGCATAAAATAAATCGGTGGGAATATTTGTGTCAATTTTATTTCCTCCCTTTAAAAATAATTTCCCATAGCACCCCTGGGTCGGCACAATCTCTACATCGCCCCCTAAAAGCACATACTTCAATCCCGTATGCGTTCCGTCATAATAGTCCTTAAGCGCATACTTGATTTTTAGAGGTAGATTCCGCCCTGTGTAATTTTGTTCTATTTCTTCAATAGTCAGCACCTTTGCACGCACTCCTTTTGTGGTTTTCCAGCTTGCCAACTCTTGGAACGCAGATTTAAGGGAGTCCC
This sequence comes from uncultured Bacteroidales bacterium, assembly GCA_902802265.1. Lineage (GTDB taxonomy): Bacteria > Bacteroidota > Bacteroidia > Bacteroidales > Bacteroidaceae > Minthosoma. The sequence goes on from CADCLN010000036.1 coordinate 3,589, forward strand.
TCGTAACAATGATGTATTCATAGTTTGGCTCCGATGTTGAAGTGGAACGCTGGGATTTTACGCTTTTCAGATTCCTTGCATACAGATTGTCCATATCTTCAGGATTGACTACCATGTTTTTGACAATGCCGCGCATATTATTCCCAATGACACCCTGAACAGCTTTGTCTGTATTCATTTTCTTTGCTGTCAAGTTTAAGGTGATAACTAAGGAGTCAATAAAAAAGAGCTGTCTGTTTGCCGCATCATACCTGAAAGGGCAAACAAGAAGACCTACTACTTGGTAACCATCCACCATACTTGCACCAAAGTTTTCTACAACTTCAGCTGGATATTCGGACTTGGTATAAACCATACTTCTGGAGGCTATCTGTGAATCGAAAGACTCATTTGTGAGAATGATTTCGGGATTCGACACAACATCCACACCATTCTTCACCAGTCTTTCTTTTTTTGAATATGAAACATCTGTCAGAATTTCATTTGCACCTATCAGCACGTCCACACTGATATAGGGTAAAGCTGGTTGCGAAGTGTCCTCTTTAAATGTAGCCCACAGTTTAGGTGACGATAGGATGCTAAGTAGCCCATTCTTTTCTTCTACACGAAAATCGTCATAATCATATTTCAAAGATATGTTCCTTGAATACTGCCCCATCGCTGTCATGAAATATATAGACAGCAAGAATATATGGATTAATCTTTTCATGATTCGTTGCAAATTAAGTGAATTATCTTTTTATAAGCAAATTTTTTTTGCTAAAAACTTACTTTGCCAGAATCATTTTCTTTGTGCCGACCACTTTGCCATCGGCAACGAGGGTGTAGAGATACATACCTTCGGTAAGCCCTTCTGCGGTGACGGGCACACGCGATGTGCCACGCCCAGTGACAGCGATGCGCTTCAGCATCTTGCCGCTCATGTCATAGATGAAGAGGCTTGCCGAGCGGACAGACTGAGGCACGGAAACTTCGATGGAGGTAGATTCAGAGAATGGATTGGGGTTGTTCTGTGCCAGGGAGAGCACGGCTTCATCCACAGTGTTGATGGCGGTGGCTTCGTTTCTTGTCTTTGCCTCTGCCTTTGCCTCGCCTTTCACCTGTGCCAGTTCTGCCTTCAATTCATTTACCGCCTGCACCAACAGTGGAATCATTTCGATGTAGTTGATGCTGACATTGCCGCTCTTGTCCTCATAGACCAGTTCGGGATAGACTTCCTTCAACTGGTCTGCTGCCAATCCGTATTTGACCGTGGCCAAATGGGTCTGCGGTATTTCATCGGACACTTTTATGTTGTCAAGGTCAACACCTTTATCCTTTGCTACTGACAGGTTTTCCTGCATATATTTGCGGAACACCTCCTTCTTTGCCTCCACCTGTTCTGCGGTCAGCTTGTTAGCATCGGGACGATACATTTGCAGCAACTGTACTTGCTGGAGTTTGTCGGATACACTTTCTTCCTCTGTGCTGTTTGCGCTGAAAGCACGTACCACGCTTTCCTGTGAGGCATTAGAATTGGAGGAAGAATTGCTGGAAGGGGTGAGCAGTGTACCGTAAAGGCTGCCAGTCACACGCACGTCGCCTTGAAAGAACCCCGCGTATGTGCCGGGATAATTTTGCCAGCTTACCATAAAATCCGTGCATGAACCATAGATGCCCGCGCCAATCCCCTGCATGGTATTATTGCCCCAGGGTTCACTAAAGAAACCGCCTATTCCATACGCATATCTGGAAGATGGACTACTTGTAGCCGTTATGCCGCAAAGACTACGCGCATCTGATAGAAAATTTGGCTGAATAAAAAGGCTTGATTTCTCCAAGTTTGTACTGCCTGTGCCATTGCTATGTATATATAGCCCTGGATAATCACGCAACTCATTAATTTTGAGTCTTGTTGTAGTGGTTTCTCCCAATGTTACTTTACCAAGACTGTCAACGACAATCTGTGCATTTGCACAAATGCTTGTCAAGCAAAAAATGCTTGTTGAAATAAGATTTTTCATTATTATATGGTTTGTTTTAAAAAGGTTTGTAAATAAAATTCGCTTGAGGAGGTGTTCCCAAAGCAGACGGCATATTACTTATCTTTTAGTATGTTGCCGTCTGTATGGGAACTTAACATAGTATGAAAAAGATTTTTAGCCAAAGAATTACTATGACATGCCAAGTTTTAAATGCTGAGGTCTGCCCCGAACTCTACATCATTCACTTCTATAAGAACGGTATAATCTCCCGCAGGAAGAGAAGCAACAGAAATAGTGCTTAGAGTATCATGCAAAACAGTGACATAACCAGACAACACTTCGTCTCCGCTTTCATCGATAATTACATAGGGAATCGTCCCTAAATCGACATTGCTTTCAAGCGACAACGTTGCTTCTTCATCATTATACACAACCGAGGGGAGGTAGCTGTAAGCTGGGTCATCTCTGTGATTTAAATGTTTGCCAAATTCCCTTATGGTAAACTGCAGGGGAAAGCGGAAACTAAAAACTGTACTTGTCATGGAGATTAACATTGCTGCCAAAATGATTTTTTTCTTCATAATAAAAGGGTTTGTGGATTAAACAATATTGTTTTCGACGGCAAAATTATGGAAAATCCAACTTGCCCACAAATAATTTTTGGTACCATTTAGTTCCATGGAACTACTTGGCACCAAAATCGCGCAATTTGTAACGTGGGAAAAAGTATGATACATTTTTAAAGGCGTTAAAATGAACGTTTTTTACAAAAAAAGGAAGATTCCGCAAAGCCTTAATGAAAATAAACTCGTAATTTTGCAGAAAATTTTTTGAGCATGAAGTTAAGAATGATTTTGGAAGGGTGTTTTTTAATGGCAACCCTTGTTTCTTGCAGACATGAATCGGTTACAGTCATGGCAGCTTTAGAGCGTGCCGATTCGCTATGTTGTACAGAACCAGAGGCAGCTACCACCATGCTGCAATCGATGGAACAAACTGTACAAAAAGAGGGGGAACACGCCTTGCGACGATGGCAGATGCTGTGCATTAAAGCACAGGACAAAGCATACAAACCGATCACGACCGATTCTATTATAAAAAAGGTGGTAGCCTATTTTGATGCACACGGAACAGCCAAAGAACAAGTGGAGGCATACTACTATTTAGGGCGCACCTATCAGGAACTGCACGATAGCCCGGAGGCAGTGAGAGCTTATCTGAAAGCCATTGACCTGTCAGAAAAGAACGGCATCCCCGATGCGACCATTTACAGAAATATCATGTCGCAACTTTCCGTCTTCTATAGACGGCAACAAAATCTGCGGGCAGCCGTAGATGTTGCCTTGAAGGGGTATCAGGTAGCTAAAGAGCATGGCTTTCAAGACCCCATTGACATCATGGACATTGCTACGGCATACGACGGATTGGGGCTTCCCGACTCCATGGAATACTATTACAGATTGGCAGCAAATGAAATTCTGTTGACAGAAAGTGAGAATGAATATTCAGACTGCATCGGTGAAATGTGTGAATATTACAGTTCTATGGGCAGACAGGATGAAGCCTATTTTTATCTGCAAATTCTGAACAGGATACCACCTGCACACAGGCGATTGAATTACAATTCAAACAAGGCTGCTTATTTTGAGGCTTTTGGCCCCGTCGATTCTGCCATTTACTACCTTATGCCATACATTACAAATCCTGTCACACCACCGTATGGCGTACGCGACATAGCACGCGCTTTGATGGACATTTATGCGAAACAGGGTGACTACAAGCAGTCCTGCCACTATGCCCGCATTTATGCAGGAATGGTGGACTCCATTGCAGCAATGACAACAATGGAGCAAGCACGGGATGCCAACAATGAATATAAATATCAACGTGACAAGGAGGCCGAAGCCGAGGCTTACCGACAGGCAAACAAGGCCAAGGAACAGCGGACGGTGATGCTGGCCATTCTGTTTGCAAGTTTGGCCGGTTACCTTTATTATCGGCAGCGCATGGAAAGAAAACTGCGTCTGCGTGAAGCCACCATCCGAGAACAGATCAGTACCATTGAAAAACAAGATAACGAGCTGTCTCAAAAGGAAGAAGAACTTTCTCATATAATTCGCCGTGCCCTCCAAACCACAGCCACTGAACATCTTTCTAAAGTCTTTGACCGTTTTCAAAAAGCGGCATCCAGCAAAACCGCTATTTCTTCGGAAGAAGAATGGCAAAACCTTACAGCTGCTGTAGAACAACTTTATCCTGGTTTCAATGCTGCAGTTCTTCAAAACTGGCCTCAAATTAAACCCGAAGAACTACATGTTGTCCAGTTGTTGAAACTGGGATTTGAAACTCCTTCCATTATGCACATAACAGGTTTGCCCAAAACTTCTGTCTATCGAAAAGTAAAGGAAGCCAATACACTACTGGACAGTTTGCTGAAAGTAGAGTCAACCCACTCCAACCTACAACTAATGAACCTTTAGGTTAACGAAGTCGGGTGGTGCACTCGTGTGTTCAACAGGGCTGTCCTCCCACTACATTACCACTTTGTTACCATTTCGATGGTAAACTTTTACCACACGGATGGTAAAGTTTTACCAATGCAGTGGTAAAGTTTTTCCACTGTAGTGGTAAAAAGTTTCCGATGTGGTGGGACAAGGCAGGAAAAAATGTTTCGTGGATTCCTTTGGGGATTGCCGCCGTGCAGAAAGTTTGTAAAGGTCGCAGACGGAAACTGTGTGGCTGGTACATGAATTTTCTCATTTTCTTTCTGATAAATTTGTGATTTTGGCTTGGGCGTTGTATCTTTGCAACGAAATTAGGGACGCTCTCCCTGGACCCCCACAAAGTCCTCCCCTCAGGACCCCCTCTAACTCCCCCTCTAAGGGGAGGACTTTGTGGGGGGCCTTTGTGGGGGGGGCTGAGGGACGGGAGAGTGGTCCTATCAATACTTTGAATATATAATGGAAATAACAAAAAGTTCTGAACTGTACGAAGTGAGCAAGGCTTTCACGCATATTGCCGAGCAGGTAGATTATGAAGACCGCCCGAAGACGATTCCTGCGCTGATCAATATGCTGGTGTCGCGGCTGGGACTGAATGAGCTGTGCTCCCGACGGCTGAAGGTGTACGACTTGTCGGCTGACTATATCAACGGCGTGGTGGATTTCGGCGGCGCGTCGTTTATGGTGCATGTGTGCGAGGCGCTGAAGGAGGCTGCGCTCAGCAGTATTGCGGAGGATATTGCGCAGCGGCCGCAGGTGCGCGTGGTGCTGATTGCGGGGCCTTCGTCGAGCGGAAAGACGACGTTCTGCAAGAAGCTGAGTTATGCCTTGCGGCAGCAGGGGTTGCGCCCCGTGGGTTTGTCGCTGGACGATTACTATGGCGACAGGGATGCGGCTCCGCTGGACAAGAATGGCCAGCCCGATTTGGAGTCTATCTATGCGCTGAACCTGCCGCTGTTGCAGGAGCACGTCGCTACCCTGACAGGGGGTGGGGAGGTGAGGGTGCCTCGCTATGACTTCGTGACAGGTACGGGCAGGCTGGGCGACCAGCGGCTGCGACTTGCTGATGACGAGGTGCTGCTGATGGAGGGCATTCATGCGCTGAATCCGTTGTTGCTGGAGGGAGTCCCAGTGTCTGCCGACTGTTTTTATCGGATTTATATTTCTGCGCTGACCATTCGCCAGCAGGCTGAAGGGGGCATCTTCCCGACGACGGACAATCGGTTGCTGCGCCGCATGGTGCGCGACGCAAAGTTTCGGGGGACTACGGCTCAGCAGACGCTGGAGCGGTGGGTTTCGGTGCGCAGGGGTGAAGAGAAGTGGATTGTGCCGTTCCAGCCACAGGCTGACGTGAATTTCAATTCGGCTTTTCAGTATGAGTATAGTCTGTTGCGCGAACATGCCTTGCCGCTATTGGAGGCAGTGGGGGAGGATGAACCTATGTTTAGTGAGGCTCGCCGACTGATTCGTTTGCTGCATAGGCATCACTTGATTCCTGTTCGTCATTTGCCGCCTTATTCTCTGCTGAGGGAGTTTCTGGGTGGCAGTAAGTATGTGTATTAAAAATGAAGAATGAAGAATGAAGAATGAAGAATATGGTACATGGTAAATGGTAAATAAAAAGATGGAAGTAAGAATAGTGGATAAGTCGCGCCATCCGCTGCCGGCGTATGCCACGCCGCTGTCGGCGGGGATGGACTTGCGTGCGAATGTGTCGGAGCCTGTGGTGCTGCAACCGATGGGGCGCGCGCTGATTCCTACGGGTTTGTTTATGGCTTTGCCTGCGGGTTATGAGGCGCAGGTGCGTCCACGTTCTGGGTTGGCTATCAAGCATGGTGTCACGGTGCTGAACTCGCCAGGCACGATTGATGCGGATTATCGGGGCGAGGTGTGTGTCATCTTGGTGAATTTGTCTGCTGAGCCTTTTGTGATTAACGACGGTGAACGCATTGCTCAGATGGTCATCGCTCGGCACGAACAGCCTGTGCTGGTGGAGGTGGATGTACTGGACGAGACGGAACGTGGATGTGGCGGCTTTGGACATAGCGGGGTTTAATGGCTGCTTTTTTAGAAACTACGGATTTGATGGGCTTCTTTTGGACTACGAATTTGTTTTAACTACGAATTGAACGAACCTTTAGCTCGACGAAGTCAATTTGACGAATTTTTAGCTCAACGAAGTCAATTGAACGAATTTTTAGCTCGACGAAGTCATTTGTTTTGGAATATCGGATTGAACGGATGAAACGGATTTGTTTTGGATATAGAAGGTGGTGGTGGGGCGTTTGTCTGCTGCTGCTGTCGCCGGCGGTTTTTGCCCAGAAGGGGGTGAAGACTGACGCGAAGGTGGATTATCTTTATCTGGAGTCGCAGCGGCAGTTGCTGGCTCGGAATCTGGATGCGGCGTATGATTTGCTGATGGAGTGTAAGCGACTGAATCCTAACCATGCGGCGGTGTTGTACTCGCTGTCGCTGTTTAACCTGAGTTTGCAGTACGATTCGGTGGCTACGGCTGATATGCAGCGTGCGGTGGCATTGGTGCCCGACAATTACTGGTATCAGGATTTGCTGGTAAAGGCGCATTTTACGGGGCATCGTCCTGCTGAGGGCATCAAGGTGCTGGAGGGTATTCATTCCCGATGGACGGACAAGACGGAGCCGCTGTATATGCTGATTGATGCGTATGCCTCGCAGAATATGACGGACAGTTTGCTTCATGCGCTGGAGCAATTGGAGGTGAAGGAGGGAAAGTCGGAGCAGATTACGCTGGAGAAGGTGCAGGTTTATGTGCAGCGGAATGAGGTGAAGCCAATGTTGGACGAGTTGCTGGACTGGCTGAAGGTAAACCCGAACAGCGATTTGCCTGTGGACTTGTTGCCTCGGCTGTTGAGCAAGAAGGAGGATGCCTATATGCTGCTGGGTGATATGTATCATGAGGTGGGGAATGTGGACAAGGCTTTCCTGTGTTATGATTCTTGTCTGGTGTATAATCCCGATGAGCCTGTGGTGCTGAACAATTATGCTTATTATTTGTCGCTGTTGCAGCGTAACCTGGATGCAGCGGAACGGATGTCGCGCCGCAGCAATGAGTTGTCGCCCGACAATCCTACTTATCTGGACACGTTGGCATGGGTGCTGTTTCAGCAGGGACGGTATGCGGAAGCGAAGGAGGTGATGGACAGGGCGGTGCTGCTGATGAAGCCTGAGGATAAGTCGGCAGACGTGGAAGATCATATAAGACAGATAAATGAAAAGGTAGTTCCATGATAACCGATTCGACTTGGACGTTTTTTGTTGTCCTCTGCATCATTCTGTTTGCACCGATTGTGTTTAACAGGCTGCGCATACCCAATCTGGTGGGTATGATTTTGGCAGGTGTGCTGGTGGGGGAACATGGGGCAAATGTGTTGCACCACGATGCTTCGTTTGAGTTGTTTGGCAAGATTGGCATCTATTTCATCATGTTTCTGGCAGGATTGGAGATGGACTTGCAGAATCTGAAGCAGAACCGAGTGAATGGTGCCATCTTCGGTGTGATAACTACGCTGGTGCCGTTTTTGTTTGGATTTGTTTCGGGCTATTATTTGTTGCATTACAGTCTGCCTACGTCCTTGTTGCTGGCTTGCATCTTTGCTTCCCACACGTTGGTGAGCTATACCATTGTGGGGCGTTACGGTGTGACTCACGATACGTCGGTCACGATTTCTGTGGTGGCTACGATGGTTGCCTTGCTTTCTGCATTGCTGTTCCTGGCTGCAATGGCGGGGGTGCTGAATGGTTCGGGCGATGTGGGTTTCTGGCTGATATTTGCTGGCAAGATTGCTGCGTTTATCACCTTCATGTTCTTTGTGTTGCCGAGGGTCATCCGCTTTTTCTTCCGCCGAGTGACGGAGCCTATCATGCAGTTTACCTTCACGCTGGCTGTGGTGTTTCTGTCGGCTGCGTTGGCTAAGGAGTTTTGCGGACTGGATGCCATCTTCGGGGCGTTTCTTTCGGGACTGGTGCTGAACAGGTTTATCCCTGCCACTTCGCCATTGATGAAGCGTCTGGAGTTTATGGCTGGTGCACTGTTCATTCCTTATTTTCTGATTGGTGTGGGCATGATGGTCAATGTGCGACCACTTTTCCATGAGACACAGGCTGTGGTCGTGGTCGTTATCATGGTGGTGGCTGGCACGCTGTCGAAGTTGTTGGCGGCGATGGTGACCAGACAGATTCTTCGGTTCAGTGCTGCACAGGGGTTGATGATGTTTGGACTGACTGAAGCTCATGCAGCTGGTGCGTTGGCCATGGTGCTGGTGGGTACGCAGCTGGAAGTGCAGCCTGGTGTGCCGTTGATGACGGGTGAAATTCTGGACGGTGTGGTTTTGACGATTCTCCTTTCCTGCATCATCAGCGGCGTGGTGACAGACCAAGCAGCTAAGGCTCTGAAGCTGTTGAAAGACAGGACGCAGGCTGTGCGTCGAGATTCTACGCCGCTGGACGATGAGAAGATTTTGATTCCGATTAACGAACCTGGCACAATCAACACGATTCTGCGTACTGCCATCATGATGCGCAATCCGCAGTTGAACCGTGGACTGATTTGCATGAATATTATCAATGATTCGGATTTGAGTCAGCAGACCCGTGGTCATGCGGAGGAATGTCTCCGACAGGCTGCCAGTCTGGCTGCTGCTGCTGATGTGCCGTTGCAGACTCAGACTCGTCTGGCTGTGAATTTTGTCACGGCTACCATTCATGCCATGCACGAGAACGATGCCAGCGAAATCTTGATTGGCTTGCACCGTAAACGGCACACTTCTGATTCGTTCTTGGGTAGTTATGCTCAGGGACTGATTGACAGTATGCAACGGCAAATCTCTATTGTGCAACTGCGTATTCCTGCCAACACCATCCGCAAGATTGTGGTGGCTGTTCCGCCAAAGGCTCAGTACGAGTTGGGTTACTATCGCTGGATTAACCGTGTGGCTCGCATTGCGGAAGATTTGACATGTATGGTGGAATTTTATACAACGGAAGATACGTCTCACACTTTGATGCCCTATATGAAACAGCGGCATCCCAGTGTGGTTGCTGAATATGAGGCTTTTGATGCGTGGACTGATTTGCCCAGCTTGCGGCATGAGGTTCATGCCGACCATTTGTTTGTAATTGTCACGGCGCGTCCTGGCAGCATTTCATGGAGTAAGAGCATGAATCAGTTGCCGCAGCAGATTGAGAAGCATTTTGCCGAGGTGTCGCTGCTCATCATTTATCCTGACCAGCAGGAGGAAACACCTGGCAGCTATCTGTCGAATGGTCCTGCTCCGCGCCGTTTGGCTCCAGCCGACAACCCTATCACTCGTTGGCTTTCGCGCTGGATATTAAAGAGTGTATAAATAGATAATAGTATGTTGACTCTTCATCAGATTACCAAGAATTTTGGCTCATTGCAAGTGCTTAAGGGGATTGACCTGCATATAGCCCCCAGTGAGATTGTGAGTATTGTGGGACCTTCGGGTGCCGGCAAGACGACGTTGTTGCAAATCATGGGTACACTGGATGCTCCGACTTCGGGGACGGTGTATATCAATGGTACGGACACTACGACGTTGAGTCCACGGCAGTTGTCGAATTTCCGCAATCGCAATCTGGGTTTTATCTTCCAGTTTCATCAGCTTTTGCCTGAGTTTTCTGCCTTGGAAAACATCATGATTCCTGGACTTATCAGCATGGAAAGCAAGGGCGGGCCGCACAAGAATGCACGACAGCTGAAGGATCGTGCCATGGAGTTGCTGAAAAACCTCCAGTTAGCCGACCGAGCTAATCATAAGCCCAACGAACTATCTGGAGGTGAGAAGCAGCGAATTGCTGTGGCACGTGCCTTGATCAACAATCCTGCTGTGATTTTGGCTGACGAGCCGTCGGGTTCACTGGATACGCAGAACAGGACGGAACTTCACCAGCTTTTCTTTGATTTGCGTCAGCAGTATGGTCACACTTTTGTCATTGTTACACATGACGAAACGCTGTCGCATCAGGCTGACCGCACCATTCACTTGATTGACGGACAGATTCAAAGCGTTTGAATTAGTTTTTCAGCGAATAAGTCACAGTTGTGACTACGCGTACCTTTTTAATATAAGGAGTGTTTTCGTCTCGGTCTTCAATGGAGAATTGACCTTGGTCGGCAGAAACAATCTTGTTGAGCAGACTGTGTGAATTTTCTGCAAATTGCTGTGCGGTGAGTTCGGCATTTTCAATGGCTTCACGCATCATCTTGGGCTTCATGTCCTTGAAAGCCACAAATTCGTAGCGGATAGGGGCTTCGTAGCCACCATCAACGATGGCGATGTCTTGTTGCAGAAGTTCGCCTTGATGGGTCATGATGTCGCGTATCAGTTTTACGTTGTTGGAAACCACGGTGATGGTAGATGTAATGTTGTAGCGATAGTTGCGGTTGTTTTCGCCGTAACGTTCTGCATTCAGGTCAATCACCGTTGGGGCGTTCATGCTGATTTCGTTCTCTTTTACTCCATACTTCAGCAAAAATGCCTTAACGGCAGCTGTGGTGGCGTTGATTTTCGTATAAAGCGAAGGCAGGTCGTTGCCAATCTCTTTCGTCTGGATGGGCCAAGTCACCTTGTCAGCTTCTACGATTTGTTCTGCCAATCCCTTCACGGTTACTTTGCGGTCACGATTGGTGAAATTATCGATTCCGCTCTTCAGGCAGCATCCCAGTGCTACCAGTCCTAACACTAAACCTGCGGCTACAATGCAGGCTTCTTTGATTCGATTTTTCTGTTCCATAACGATTTTAAATTTGTTATACCATACATATTGGTGGTAATAAAACGAATGGAGTGGTGGGTTTATTGCATTTCCTCAGATTCTTTTTCGTTCATGATGCTGTAGAGTTTTGCCACCAATGCTCCGCTGATGTTGTGCCACACACTGAAGATGGCACCAGGGATGGTTGCCATGGGAAAGGTGGCAAAATGGAGCACGGCCAAACTGGAAGCAAGTCCAGAGTTTTGCATTCCGACTTCGATGGAAATAGCTGCCCGTTTGGGGTGAGAAAGGCTTAACATCTTGCCGATGCCGTAGCCCAAAGCCAATCCGCTCAGATTGTGCAGCACCACAACGATGACCACAAGCAGTCCGCCAGTCAGCAGCTTAGAAGCATTGTGTCCTACGATGATGGACACCAGCAGGGCTATCATCAGCGAAGAGAAGGCTGGCAAATAAGCCACGGATTGTTTCGTCAGTCGGGGCAAGTAACGTTGCATCAGGAATCCGACGAAGATGGGTGCTATCACCACATAAAGAATGGATTGCAACATTCCCCAAGTATCTACATCGACGAACTTGCCTGCCAGCATCCAGGTCAGCAGGGGGGTAAGCAGGGGTGCCAAGACCGTAGAGGTGGCAGTCATGCCTACCGACAAGGCCAAATCACCTTTTGCCAAATAAGTAATCACATTCGAGGCCGTTCCTCCAGGGCAGCAACCCACCAAAATCACACCCAGTGCCAGTTCGTCGGACAAACGAAAGACCTGAACCAGCAGCCAGGCCATCAGTGGCATCACCGTAAACTGAGCCAAGCAACCTGTCAGTACATCCTTGGGTCGACTGAACACCACACGGAAATCGTCGGGGCGCAATGTCAATCCCATGCCAAACATAATCATTCCCAGCATAGGATTGATGACCCATGTCCCTACTTGGCAGAAAGGTTCCGGCACACACACAGCCAGTATGGACAATCCTAACACCAAAGCTCCCATCCAACGGGAGATAAAGTTGCAGATTTGTTTTATCATAATTGCGTTATTGCGATTTTGCATTCTTTTTTAATAATAATCCGTTCAATTGACTTCGTCGAGCTAAAGGTTCGTTTAATCGTTCCGCAGGAACTTGTTGATTAAAAACATAACTAATCCGAGTAATCTGTGAAATCCGTGGTTTTGAAACGAAAAGATTTCAAATTGGGGTGGAACTGACTCTTCATCAATTCCACCCCAAAAGAGTTTGCATTATACTTAAAGCGTAATATTTACTTTGCTGGTTCAACGGCCACTTCTGGTTCGCCTTCTTCCTTAATGCGTGCACCCATGACAAGGTAAGCTGTTGGGGCTGCAACGAAGAGAGAAGAGAGTGTACCGATGATGACACCCAGAATCATGGCGAATGAGAACGGACGGATGCTGTCGCCACCGAGGAAGAAGATGACCAAGAGCACAATCAGCGTAGATACAGAAGTGTTGATGGTACGGGCGAGACAAGCATTCAAGGAGTCGTTGAAGATTTCCTGACGTTCACGACGTGGGTGACGCTGGAAGGTTTCACGAATACGGTCGAAGACAACCACCTTGTCGTTGATAGAGTAACCAATCACCGTAAGGATGGCTCCGATGAAAGTCTGGTCGATTTCGAGTGAGAAGGGCATCCAGCCGTAGCAGAGCGAGAAGGCACCAATCACAAGGAGGGTATCGACTACCAGTGCTACAATAGAACCCACAGAGTAGGCCACGTTGCGGAAACGGATGAGGATGTAAACGAAGATGACAACGATAGCGAAGAGGACGGAGAGAATAGCTCCGTAAGTGATGTCTTCTGCGATAGATGGACCCACCTTCTGTGAAGAAACGATAGAACCACCTGCGCGGTTGTCACGGTCGAGGAAATCAGCTTCGCTTACGTTTGCATCAACCATGCCACCATCAACAAATGCCCGATAGAGCATACTTTCGATGAGCGCATCAGACTCTGCATTGTTCTTCTTGATGAGGTAGTTGGTTGAAACGCGGACATTGTTACCACCCGTACCCAGTGCAATGACGGTCACATTGATGGCTTCGCCCTCTGGGTTGTTAGCCTCAAACTGCTTCACGATGGCAGCCTTTACGTCTTCCGTTTGAACAGGATTCAAGAACTCAACCTTGTAGTTGCGACCACCAGTAAAGTCGATAGACTGGCTGAGGCCACGCACAAAGAAGCTGAAGATGGCAACTGCTGCGAGCACACCAAAGACGGTGAACGACTTCTTGTACTTGCCCATGAAGTTGTACTTGGTGTCCTTCATCCAGTTGTTCAACGAGACCGCCGTGTTAAACTTCAGGTCTTGCCACTTGCCATTGTTCACAAAGTGTTCGTAAACGATACGAGTCAACCAAACTGCGGTAAAGAACGAGCAGATGATACCAATCATCAGTGTAGTGGCGAAGCCCTTGATAGGACCTGTACCGAAGTTGTAGAGGATGATACCCGTGAGGATGGTTGTTACGTTTGAGTCGAAGATAGCCGAGAAAGCATTGCTGTAACCTGCGTCAACAGCATTCTTGATGTTCTTGCCGGCACGCATTTCTTCCTTTGTGCGCTCGTAGATGAGCACGTTGGCATCGACCGCCATACCGAGGGTAAGCACCATACCGGCAATACCCGACATAGTCAACGCGGCACCGAGGCTGGTGAGAATACCGAATGAGAAGAAGAAGTTGAGGATAAGCGCGCAGTTGGCAACCATACCTTCACGAATGCCGTACATCAGTACCATGTAGAGCATCAGCACAATGAAAGCGACGATACAGGAAATGAAACCTGCCTCGATAGACTGCTGACCCAGTGTAGGACCAACAATGTCTTCTTGTACAATCTGTGCAGGAGCTGGCATCTTACCAGACTGAAGCACATTGGCAAGGTCCTTTGTATCATTGGTGGTGAAATTACCCGTAATCTGTGAGCTACCACCGTCGATCTTGCCGTTTACGTTAGGTGCAGAATAAACGAGGTTGTCCAGCACGATAGCAATAGCATGACCCACGTTAGCTTCGGTCAGGCTTGACCACTTGCGGGCACCTTCTGTGTTCATCTTCATCGAAACACAAGGATTTCCGTATTGGTCAAACTCGTCCTTAGCCTCGGTCACTACTTCACCTTCGAGCGGAGCGCGACCATTGGTGCCAGTGGTGCGGATGGCATAAAGTTCAAATACCTTGCCAGCCTTGTCCATAGACTTTACACCCCATTTCAGAGAGAGGTCGTTGGGGAAAATATTCTTTGCTGTTGCGCCCGTGAGCAGACGGTTGATTTCAGCCGTATCGCTTGCCAGCGCATAACCTACCATGCAACCTGCATTACCCTGCACGGGCTGCAACATGGCAAAAAGTGGGTTTTCCTTCTTTGCTTCTTCAGTAGCCTGCTTCTGAGCTTTGCCGGCTTTGCGAGAAAGCTCATCTGAAGATACCTGTGAGAGCAGTGAACCAGCCTTGCTGCTGTCTGCCTGAGCCACGTCTTTTGTGGCGGCAGTGCTGTCAGTTGCGGCAACCTCTTCAGTGGCAGTCGTGTCGGCAGCGGCCATGGTTTCAGCACCATTGCGCAGCGCACTGTTCAGCTGGTTGAGGTAAGGGATGATGACCTGTGTGTCGTAGGTCTCCCAAAACTCCAGGTTGGCACTACCCTGCAGGAGCTTACGTACACGTTCTGGCTCCTTGATACCAGGCAGTTCCACCATGATGCGTCCGCTGGCACCCTCAATCTTCTGGATGTTGGGCTGTACCACACCGAAGCGGTCGATACGTGTGCGGAGCACATTGAAAGAGTTGTTGACTGCTTCATCTACACTTTCACGCAGTACAGACTCCACTTCAGCATCGGTCGAGTTGGTATTCACCTTACCCTTCAGCTGTTGCGTGGCAAAGATAGTGGCAAGAGGCTGCCCCTTGCTGTTCTCCTTAAAAGCCTTGACAAAAAGTGTAATGAAATCGCTCTGACTTTCCTGGCTTTCCTTTGCTGCGGAAGCCACTGCCTTCGTAAAGGCTTCGTCAGTCTTGTGGTCGGCGAGAGTTTTTACTACTTCTGGCACACTCACTTCCAGAATGACGTTCATACCGCCCTTCAGGTCCAGACCCAGACCAATGGCTGTTTCACGACATTGCTTCAGTGTGTAGCTGCCGAGGTAGAATGGAGTCGAATTCAACGAGTCCAAGTAAAGCTCAGCATCCTGTTCGTCCATCTTTTCGGCCTGCTTTTCAACATAGGATGTTGCAACAGAGAATGAGAGGTAGAAACAGCAGATGAGCGTCAGCGCCACCGCAAGGAACTTAATAAATCCTTTGTTTTGCATTGTTGTTAATGATTAAAAAATAAAGTTGTGAAAATTCAAGCGGCAAAGGTACGTTTTTTTTCATTCCTTACCAAATTTTAATTGAGAAATGATAGGATAATGGTCACTCTCCTTGCTGAAAGCGTCCACTTTTGCCCTATATGGCGTGATATTTGGCGAAATTAAAATGTTATCAATGCGAAAATACATCCCTGAACGATTGTAGCTGATGCCAGGTCCATTCCCTGAACGCGTATAGGCATCATCCAGCAATTGAGTCAACCGATAATGGGTGTAAGACAGGCTGGGTGCATTGAAATCACCCACACACAAAATGTATTTATAAGGGTGCTTCGTAATATATGCTGCCACAGAGTCTGCTTGAGCGGCACGTGTGGTGTTTGCCACTTTCAGTTTATGGATGAGCGAATCATATCGTTGCTCGTTGTCATCATTTTCGGGATCTTTGAGGATGGTCTTATAGTCATCCTTATCCTTATCGTTCAATTTGTACGACTCAAAATGGTTGTTCACAACCAGCACCGTATCTCTATTTAATAATAAGGTATAAGCAAAACTGGCGTTAGTCTCCGAGTTGTAACCGATGCGTTCCTTACCCAAGATGGGGAATTTGGACAGAATGGCCGTATAAGCCTCCTTCTTGATGGTATCAATGGCAAGATAAGGATAGATGCTGTCAAAAAGCTCGTTCAGTGAAGTCTTTTTCGTGCCGTGCGCTTCTTGCAGACACACAATGTCGGCCTGGCTGTGGTTAATGTACTGCACAATCCTGTTTTCCTCCCAAGGAATCGTGTCGTGCTTTCCAAACCCCATCACATTGTAGCTCATCACCTTGATGCAGCCTTCAGGTGGTTCTGTCGGAACATTCAGCGGGCAATAGCAACGGATGCTGCTGCCACACAGCAACATACCAACAAGGCTAATCAACGTGTACTTCCTCTTGAACACCAGCCAGAACACAATGAAAGCCGTGCTCCCAATCAGAAATATAGGGAACATCATTCCAAAGTAAGAATAATTGGGGTACACCTGACTGGGCAAATGTGTGGTGTATGCGCAAAAATTCATTGCTATCACCAACAGCAGGTTGATAGCAATGAAAATGTATTGGGGTATTTTCTTAATTTTGAATTTCATCGTTTGCTTGCATCAAACAGTGTCTGCTTTTCACTCTCAGTCAGGCTTTGATAGCCACCCTGACGAACCTTGTCAAGAATGCGGTCCACCTCTTCGTTACGAGCTTTCTTTTGTTCATTATATTCGTAATCAGCAACATGTTTGCCATTATAGCTCACGTGCATCTTGGGTTTGCTTACTGTCTGAGACCAAAAATTTCCACCGAATTTTATACGACTACGGCGTGAACGCTCTTTCCAGTAAAGAATCAGCAGCAGACCGAACAGCATACCGCCAAGGTGGGCAAAGTGTGCCACACCGTCGTGACTGGTGATGCCTTCGTAGATTTCAATGAAGATATACAGACAGATAAACCATTTCGCCTTGATGGGGAAGGGGATAGGGATGATAAACAGACGCTCGTTTGGATAAGTCATACCGAAAGCCAGCAGAATGCCATACACAGCACCCGAAGCCCCGATGGTCATGGCGTAAGGTGAAATGATGTTGAAAGCCTGTCCAGCTTCTTGCACCAAGGCTGCACCGATTCCACATATTATATAATATATAATGAAACGTTGCGCACCCCATGTCATTTCCATAATACGTCCAAACATCCACAAAGCGAACATGTTAAAGAAAAGGTGGATGAATCCCTCGTGCATGAACATATAAGTCAACAACTGATATAGCCGAAAATCGGGATGTTGCACGTAATAAAGTCCAAAAATGGAAGCTATGTTTATCCCCATCGTCGAGGCAAGCAGAGAGTCAATTAAATAAGCTGCCACATTGAGCAGCAGTAACGTTTTGATAACGGGAGGCATTTGCATGTTTAAAATAATCCTGTACTCTTGTTTATTTTTGAATTTGGCTGCAAAATTAGTTATTTTCTGCCAATTTCAAGCCAAAAATGCACTAAAACCATAAATTTTTATGCGTTTTGTGCTTTTTTTTGTATTTTTTGTTTGTCTTGAGAATTTAAAATCATATATTTGCAACGAAAACTAAAAGAAAAGCAACGCTTTAGTACTAATTTTAATTTTGTAATCCCTTTTATTATGAACAAAAGTGAACTCGTAGGCTCAATTGCTCAAAAGAGCGGTTTGAGCAAAGAAGCTTCAAAAAAGGCTCTTGATGCCTGTGTAGAATCAATCGTTGAAGCACTTAAATCTGGCGAAAAAGTCGCACTCGTTGGTTTTGGAACATTCTCTGTTTCTGAGCGTGCCGCTCGTCAGGGCATCAATCCTGCAACCAAATCAACCATCACAATCCCCGCAAAGAAGATTGCAAAGTTCAAGGCTGGTGCTGACATCGAAAATGCCATCAACTAATCCAGCAAAGAACTAAAAAACTTAAGGCACATTGGAAGCACATCTCGCGTGGGCTGTCCAATGTGCTTTTGTTTAACAACAATCCTGGCAACTATGAAACAACCCTTTTCTTTCTTGCTCGTCGCTTGCATCTGCTTTCTTTCCTGTACAGGCAGTAAAAAGAAACCAGATCAGCCACCCGTTACCGTTGTTCCCATTGAAGAAGTTCCCGACATCGTGGAAGTGAACGGAACCATAGGTGACGGCACCTCCATGAACATGCTGGAACTTATCAAACCCGACGGCGACACGGTCAACATCCTTGCATCCAGCCAAATGGTCATGGGCGGACTCCTCGTCGGCAACCAGATAGATGTAGTCTATAGTCTTGTCGATGAAACACCCGTAGCCCAGCTCGCCATCAACACCACTGCCCTGCAACACCTTTGGTCACAGCAAGCAGCCGATGGCCATAAGCAGAGCCTCGAATTGGGCAGTCGAGGTCGTGCTTCCACTTACGGCATGACCATAGATTATGAACACTGGAATCTGCAAGACGGCTTCCTCCTGCTTCATTCTCCCCGCAAGCCTGGCGAAGAACGTCCCCTTCAGGTTGACACTTTCCAGATTATGCTGCTTACCGAAGACTCCCTCGTTCTGATGGCTCCCAACGCTTCAATAGCCTCCGCATTCTATCGTGACAACTAACCATATTATAAATAAATAGTAAAAAGTAAAAATGAAAAAACTTGTAATTATTTTAGCTATGTTGTTGCCAGTAGCAGCACAGGCTGCCAAGAAACAGGCACAGAAGACTGACCGTGAAGTGTGGGTGGACATCATGTACCAGATGGCAGAACCCGTCATGAAAAACATGGCAGAAGGCAAGCTGCAGCAGGTGATGGATACCACAGGCGGCAACAAGAACCTCGAACTTTCTCCTACTTGGGACAACCGCAACAAGAAGGTCGCCTACATGGAAGCCTTCGGACGACTCCTTGCAGGACTCGCACCTTGGCTCAACCTTCCCGACGATGATACTCCCGAATCGGCCAAGCGCAAACAGCTCCGCGAATGGACACGCAAAGCCATCATCAATGCTGTTGACCCCAACTCGCCCGACCGTCTCGGTTGGGAAAGCGGCGGACAAACCCTCGTGGATGGAGCCTACGTCGTCGAAGGGCTCTACCGTGGCTACGACTCCCTTTGGGTACCCCTGCCACAGGCAACCAAAGACCTCTACATCAAGGAAATCAAAGGACTGCGTCGCTACGACCCACCTTATACCAACTGGTTCCTCTTTGTGGGCATGGAAGAAAGCTTCCTCATGTACGTAGGAGCCGATGCTGACCCCTTCCGCATCAAGACAGCCATGTCGAAAGTGGAAGAATGGTACGTGGGCGACGGTATCTACAGCGACGGTCCCTCTTTTGCTTTTGACTATTACAATTCCTTCGTTATTCAGCCCATGTACCTGGAATGTCTCGAAATGATCAGTGCACGTCAGGGCAACAATGGCTACCTCATCCGTGCCAAAGATGGCAAGCGCAATACTGCCAACAACCGCGTGAAGGAAGTGCGCAAGCGTATGCAGAAATGGTCGGTCATCCTCGAAAGATTCATCTCTCCCGAAGGCACCTTCCCTGTTGTGGGTCGCAGCATTCCGTATCGTATGGCAACCCTGCAGCCCCTCGCACAGTTAGCCTGGCGCAAGCAACTGCCACAGGAACTGCACGAGGGACAAGTTCGCGCAGCTCTTACCGCCGTGGCAAACCGTATGTTCTACGGACAAGTGGAAAATCCCGCCAAGAACGCATCCCCGCTGAGTAAAAACTACAACGCAGGCGGATTTCTCACCATCGGTTTCGTAGGTCCACACCCCAACGTGGCAGATTGGTACACCAACAACGGTTCGCTCTATATGACAAGCCTCGCCTTCATGCCACTGGGTCTGCCCGCCACCGACAGTTTCTGGACTGCACCCGCTGAGAAATGGACTTCCAAGAAGGCTTGGGAAGGCGACGACTTCCCCAAAGACCATAAGTGGGACATCAACCGCGAAATCCTTTACTGGGAATAGCACACGCCCATCTCATCGCATAAAAACAAGTGACAATGTACGGTCATTACCACGACAGTGCATTGTCACTTCTTGTTTCAGCGAACTAACGACTCTGTATTTTTGCTTCGCCAATCTCTGCAAAATGGAGTTTACTTTGCAAATATCGGCGATGATACCGATTTAATGGCACCGCCCTCCCGTTTACATGCAAATAGGGTCGGTTCCGCTGTGCACTCGCCCCGCACCGGTTGCGCACGAGGCTTCGGTGCGGGGCGAGAGGGGTATAAAAATTCTACTCGACCACGCGAACCAGGCGGACACTGAACCCGCTGAAGCGATTGCCCCAGATCGCGGGCTCCACACCGCCCGAATAGATGCGCACGTGGTGGGAGTAGATGGGATTCTTTGCGTAAGGCGAGGAAGAACAGTAGATGCCGTTCAAGCCGCCTTGGTACGCCTTCGTCCCATCGCGGAGGCCTGCAGCCGGAAGGAAGACACAACCCAGTTCCTCGAGGTGAGTCCACTGAGAGGTGGTGCACTTGGTTGCATTGTCCCATGTGCTGGCACTGTTGATATTGCCCCAGCTTGTTGCAGAGCTTGAATTAATATTACAGCCGTCGGGGAACAGGATAATACCGTTGACAGGGGTGCCGTCGGTATTGATGGTAGCCTCGGTATAGCGGGCATTGGATGTGCCGTTAACGGTGGCACCGCTGGTGCGGGTGCTGAAGATATACTCCCATTCACCACCACTGCCGCCAGTGAGCGTGCGCCATGTGTAGGGACCAGTCATGTTCACGCCCCAGTCACCATTGGCAAAGTCACCATAGAGACCGTTAGAAGTGCCAGTGGGACCGTAGTCTGTACCTTCCATGCTGGTTGACCAAGGCTGGGTAGCAGAGCCGTAGCCAGAGGCGAATGTCTTGTTAGAAGTGCCCCAGCCGAAGAGGTCTATCCAACCGTCGTATGTTGAGCTGATGTTAGCGTTGTTGCTCTTGGTTGAACCTACATACACATTACCATTTGTGGCATCACCAACATAGTCATACTGGTGCTCGGCAAAGCGCCAAGTGTCGGTGCTTGCCTGATACTGCAAATTGCCTGGTGAAAATACCACCTTGGTGCCGTCTGATTTACTTGTGAAGTATTTGCTTGCCACCTCTGGCTTCGTCATCTTCACCGTAATCTCGTAGTACTTGCCGTCGTCGAAGGGCCAGCCATTCTTGGTGTAGGTGTAAGTGTCGGAGCCGACGGTGGCGGTGATATTCAGCCTACAGTAGCTCTTGATAGTGGCCAGAGTATAGCCGTACATAGTTACCAGATCAGAAAAATAAGAACCGGTGTTTGGGATGGCGAGATAGATAACGCCGTTGCCATTGGTCGTATAGGTATCGTTCGGGATGGTGAACACAATGTCGAAAATCGGTGTAGAAACACCATAAGTGGCTTGGACTTTAACTGTGCCGGCATTCAGCAGCGTCTCGCCATTCTTCAGCGTGAACTTCACGATGGACTGCTGGTTGGTGAACGTCGCAGGTTCGTTGACGGTGATGTTGCCCGAGCCGTCCACATTGTTGACGGTGACCGTTGCGGTGGCATAGTCGAAGTTGGCAGCGATGTCGGCCAGTGTACCCACCTGTCCGGTGTAGACCGGTTCGCCGCTCTTGGGGAACTGCAGGGTGAGCACGTCAGAGACATTGATTTTGATGCCGCTGAGCGTGCCCTTCAGCGTGGCGGTCGCGCCGTCGGCCTGCGGCTTCAGCGAGCCCGTGGCCCAGTCAGAGCCTTTCTTCACATATACGTTCTCCGTAGTGGCCCACGTGGCGTTGAGCGTATTGCCGTCGAGCGTGAGTGCGCGGGTGGTGGCGTCGCCGTCCTTTGAGGCCTGGACGGTCATGGTGTACTTACCCGTCGGGTTGGCGGGCTGCTCGCTGGTGATGTTGTCGTCGCTGGAGCATGCAGTAAACACTGCGGCCGATGCCATCAGCAGGGCGGCCATTGACAGGATATTCTTCTTCATAGTCGTGTTCTCCTTATTCATTCTTCGTTCCATTCGTACTCTTGCGCTTTACCATAGCCCGAGCGCGTGGACTGTACTCCGCTGCCTGCCAGCAGCAGCTGCTGTTGTTTCATCATGACGACTTGCATCGTCGGTTTCTGATAATCTTTCTTTTTCACGATTACTTTTTTGTTAAATTTAAATTGTTAATAATATAAAGAGTAAAAATCTCGTTCCGGGTATGGGACAACGACACACACCGCAAGGCGCGTCCGCGCCCCGTAGCGGGACGCAGACGCGCCTTGTGGCCTTCGGCGACTCTCGCGCCGAAATCGTTAGTTCTGAGCCATTTACGGCTTGTTTTTTGGGGGGGGTAAAATTGACATATTCCTGCCGCCCACGGCTTCAGTCGTCCTGCCTTCGAATGTCGGGCAGGTCGCGGCGTCGCGGAGGTATGTCAGAGTGTGAAGGAGCATTGTGTTGGCATTTGTCATAATACTCTGTTTTATGATTGCGGGTGCAAAGATACTACAAATAAATCATTCGACAAGCAAAATGACAATTTTTTTCGTCTGCAATCTTTTTGGTGCATGGTGGTCGCAATGGGCACACCCTCAACTGGTGCAGGAAATAGGTTCTTTCTCAATCAACGCAATTGGTTGGCTTTATAAGTTGCAATACGCTTAGCCACGTTCTCCTTGAGGTTGCTGTAGAAGAACGAGTAGTCGTTTTCGTGGAAGCTGGCCGGTCCGAAGAAATCTTTCCCTTCGGTGACGGGAGCTGTCGTGTTAGTCACGATGACGCCGCGAGCGAGGTTTATCTGTGCGTCAACGCCGAGGTCGACGAACTCACGTTCGCCTGTTTCTTTGTTATGCACGAGTGAACCCTTGTTCTCGCTGGCGGATGCGTAGGTTTCGTCGAGCTTCCAGTTCAGCGGGTTGATGCTCATAGCACCCGGCAGCACCACGATGTTCCTGGCGTTCTCCTCTATGTTCTTGGGGCCCTCGGTGTTATAGCTGACGATGACACCTGCGTCGCTCTCGCCTGTCGCGAACTTCAGGTATGGATATTGCTCGAGATCGTCTTTCGTGATGGAGAAGCCAATGGGATAGGCGGCTACCATGCGCTTATAATAGTCCTGATGTTCCTTGAAATAGTTTTTCAATACATACTTGACCATAGCCGATCCCTGACTGTGACCCGCAATGATGAACGGGCGGCCGTTGTTGCAGTTCTCGAAGAAGTAGTCGAGGGATGCTTTGATGTCGGTATAGGATAAACCGGCAAGTGCTGGCTCAATACTTCCGTATTTCTTTGAAACTTCTCCAGCATACTTCATGCCAACCTGACGGTAGTATGGTGCAAACACGTTGCAAGACTCGTCAAATACGGTTGCATTCGTCTCATATTCGCCATTCGCGCGCAATATCATCTCAAGGTTGTCGATCGGTACGTAATTGGTGGCACCATCGTCGAAACTCGACTCAATGTACGAAGTTGAGTAGATGTAGAAAGCATCAACGTCTTTGGTGATTTCCGGAAACGCAAGCCAGTTGACATCATCGCTGTAATCGATAGTCTCCGGCTGTACTCTCGTCATCTGGAATGAAGC
>CADCLN010000037.1 GCA_902802265.1 uncultured Bacteroidales bacterium
TATACAAAGGTACTAATTTTTAGTTAAACAGGCAAAGAAATTTAGTTATATAAACTTAAATACCAAAGAATTATTAATTATTCAGTAAACACTAATTATTCATCATTTCCCCCATCTATAGAATCTACGTCACCACTTTTCTACCGTTTAAGAAGTAAATCTCTGATATAAAGCGATTTGCAAATACTCAAACTGAAAGCAAATCCATTAAGTATCTCGCAGACCTCTCCCAACTTCTTATATACCCATCCTTCTTTCATAACTCCTCCCTTATCAGTTCGTTCATTGCATCAATAATCTGGCTGGATGCCTCGTTCAACGATTGGATGTTTTGAAGCACTTCCAGCGGGGTGCGCTCGTCCACTTCTTCCACTTTGTTGGGGTTCTTCACGGAGAGGTCACAATCCTCACCTAAGGTTGAGACATCGAGCGTCCAGGAGTTTTCGCTGTCGGCCTTTGTCTTTTGCAAGGCGAGGAAGTCGGCAAGGTCGTCTTCGTTCAGGGCATTGGTCTTGCCGAGGTTGCGTCCAGGGTTGAGCTGATAGTACCAAATCTTTTCTGTACGCTTGCCCTTATCGAAGAAAAGCACGACCGTCTTTACACCTGCTCCCTGGAACACACCCGACGGAAGGTCGAGAACGGTGTGGAGGTTGCATTGTTCCAACAACAACTTGCGCAGCGCGGATGCGTCGCCATTCGAGAGGAAGGTGTTCTTGATCACAATACCCGCACGACCACCTACCTTCAGCATCTTGATGAAATGCTGCATAAACATATAGGCGGTTTCCGAGGTGCTGATGTCGAAGTTCTGCCTTACTTCGCCTCGTTCACTTGCGCCAAAGGGAGGATTTGCCATAATCACGTTCTTGCGCTGGCTTTCCTGTATCTGACTGAGGTTTTCAGCAAGGGTGTTGCCACGGATAATGTTGGGTGCGCTGACCCCATGAAAAATCATGTTCATCGTGGCGATGATGTATGGCAGCGGCTTTTTCTCCTTGCCAAAGAAAGTGTCTTCCTGCAAGGTCTTGTTGTCTGCCGTACTCTTTACCTTCTGATTCATATAAGCAAACGCTTCGCACAGGAAGCCTGCCGACCCACACGCGGGGTCATAGACCGTCTCGCCTATCTGGGGGTCAACCACCTTCACGATGGTTCGGATGAGCGGACGGGGCGTGTAGTATTCGCCACCATTTCTGCCCGCGTTACCCATCTTGGCAATTTTGCTTTCGTAGAGCAGGGTCATTTCGTGCTTGTCTTCGGCTGTCTGGAAATGCAGCCGGTCGATGAGGTTGATAATTTCACGCAGGTTGTAACCGCTGGTAATCTTGTTGCGCAGTTCGGCAAAGATTTCGCCAATCTTATATTCCAAGGTCTTGGCACTCGTCGCCGTCTTCTGAAACGCCCGCAACGTAGGGAAGAGCTTCGCATCGACAAACTGTGTCAAGTCGGGACCCGTCATGGCATTCACTTCGTCGAGGGTGCCATCAGCCTTCTTGGGGGCAGCCCATTGGCTCCAGCGCATATAGCCTGTGATGATAGGCTTGTACTCCTTGCCGCTGAGCATCGCCTTCATCTCCTGTTCCTGCTCCAGGTCATTCAGGTATTTCAGGAACAGCAACCAGGAAGTCTGCTCGATATAATCCAACTCCGTAGAGCATCCTGCCTCGTTGCGCAGGATGTTGTCAATTGCATTAAAGGTTTGTTCGTATTGCATGGCCAATAGTATTAGGCAGCAAACGTTATCGGACTGCTTATAGGCTCTCTGCCACAAGACCTCCAGACACGGAAAAAGCGTAGAACACGCTACTTACCCATATCTGGAGGCCCTAGGATTGCCCATATAACCTGATAAGTTGTGCCTACGCTATCGCATAGGCATCAATCTTGTCATTTAGTTATATATCTACGAATTTCCTAGGTTCCCAGATATTTCCAACAACATTAATGCTGTATAGTTTTACCAATAAGGGGTTTCCGCTCTTCGCCAAGAAATCGGCAACTCGATTGCAAAGGTAAAGAAAACTTTAAGAAGGACAAAATAAAAGCGGATTTTTTTTCGATTTAGCCCAAAGAAGAATACAAAAGATGCAGCAGGCACATTATCAACTCCACAATACTAAACATTTGAAAAATCAAAACACTGCAGTTGAAGATTCAAAACACTGCAGTTGAAGATTCAAAACTGAAGTCTTGAATCGGGAAGGCTATAGGAATTATAGGGACTATAGGAATTATAGAAACTATAGGAACTATAGAAACTATAGTTAATACTCTATTCCATTTTTTTCCAGGAGGGACTTCAGTCTCTCAATTTCTTTGCGGAGGGCTGGGACTTCCTGTCTCAGTTGAGCCAGTTCTGCATCTTGGGCTTGCCGGCAACCTGTGCGGGCGGCGTGCATTCTCTCTTTGATGCCACCTTGCTCTACAAACTCTTTTTCCATGCGAAGCAATACTTTGTGGAGCATCGAATCTGTCTGATAGCAGAGCGTTAAGGCAATGTTTGCCATCTCTTCATCGTTCCATTTCTGAAAGTAGGGTTGGTAGTCCTCCACCTTGTTATGTTGCTTACAGAACTCCTGCATGGATTGATAGCGAGGATGCAAGGTTTCCCAGATGGGCAGCATACGCGACAACAGGTAATCACGATAATCTTCGCGCAACTCTTGCAAGGAGGCACGGGCCACATTCATCAGCTTCACGTGCATTTCCGTCGAGGTTTCACCATCTTCCGTGCCCTCTATGATGTTTTGCTTGCCAGAACGCGCTGCCTGCACCATCTGATCGACGGTGCGGTCGCTATGAGCAGAAAGGAATCGCTGGCAGAACACGTATGTCATTTGATAGAGCACTTCTGTCTTCTGATAGTAATATGCATCGCGCCATGGCTTTTGCCGCTTTAATATCTGAAACTTTTTGTCTATCATTGTTGGTGGTTTTTAGGGGTTATAGGAGTTATAGGGGACTATAGTAACTATAGTGACTATAGGAACTATATAATTGTTTTTGGCGGCAAAGTTACGCTTTTTCTTTTGAACAACACCTTGGGCGGCTTTCCTTTTTTTAACTTCAACGCCTTATTTATGCTCTATGCCTCAACAAAAATAGCAAATGGTAAATGGTAAATGGTAAAAAATCCTTACCTTTGCAAAAAATTTTACAAAAATGAGGGTTTTACTCATTAATACTTCAGAGCGAACAGGCGGTGCTGCCATTGCCGCTGGCCGACTGATGGAAGCGCTGAAAAAGCAGGGCGTAAAGGCTAAGATGCTGGTACGCGACAAACAGACAGACCGCCTGACTGTGGTGGCCATCAAGGCGAACTGGAAGCTGCCCGTGAAGTTTCTGTGGGAACGAATGGTCATCTTCCTGGCAAACCGACTGAGCCGACGGAACCTGTTCCAGATGGATATTGCCAACGTGGGCACAGACATCACGCGGATGCATGATTTTCAGAATGCTGACGTGATTCACCTGCACTGGGTGAATCAAGGTTTTCTTTCCATGAAGAATATCGAAAAGATTGTGAAGAGTGGCAAGCCTGTGGTTGTCACCCTGCACGACCAGTGGTTCTTCACGGGCATTTGCCACTATTCGGCAGACTGCCAGATGTATCGCGTGCAGTGTCAGCGATGTCCGCTGCTGGCTGGCGGCGACGGACTGTGGGACTTGGCAAGACGTGTGTTTGACCAGAAACGCAGGATTTACGGCGAAGGCAAAATCACCTTTGTGGGCTGCAGCCAATGGATGGCAGAACTGGCAAAGAAGAGTGCGCTGACACAGGGGCATCAGGTAGTGTGCATCCCCAATGCCATCGACATGGAGCTGTTCAGACCCATGGACAAGGCTGCCATCAGGCAGAAACGCGGCATTCCGTCGGACAAGAAACTGATTCTTTTCGGTGCGCAGCGCATCACGGATGAACGCAAGGGTTTCCACTATCTGGAGGAAGCATGCAAGCTGATAGCCATGCGCAATCCTCGGTTGGCTGAAGTAATAGAGATTCTGGTGGTGGGCGGCGATGCCACGAAAGTGGAAAACAGATTGCCCTTCAACGTGAAGCCTGTCAACTATGTAAGCGAACCGGAACAGATGGTGGAGCTGTACAACATGGTGGACCTCTATGTCACGCCGTCGCTGCAAGACAACCTGCCCAACACCATTGTGGAAGCCATGGCTTGCGGCATCCCCTGTGTGGGATTCAACGTGGGCGGCATTCCTGAAATGATTGACCATAAGCAGAACGGCTATGTGGCGACGTATCGGGATGCCAACGACTTTGCCAGAGGCATTGAATGGGCACTGACTGCGGATTACAACGAACTGAGCCAGGCTGCCCGACAGAAGGCGCAGGACACGTATTCGGAAGAAGCTGTAGCAAAGAAATACATGGAAGTTTACAATGACGATTTCCCTCATCACAGTAACCTATAACGCGGCGGCAACGGTTGAACGTACATTGCAAAGTGTGGCGATGCAGACGTCCGGCGACTATGAACACCTGATTATCGACGGGGCTTCCAGCGACGAAACGTTGGCCATCTGCCGCCAGTATCAGACGGAGCGCATGACCATCCTGTCGGAACCCGACAAGGGACTGTACGACGCCATGAACAAGGGGCTTCGGCTGGCAAAGGGTGACTATGTTTGCTTCCTGAATGCTGGCGACAAATTGCACTGTGCCGAAACCTTGGAGCAGATAGCAGAAGCCGCAGGAAAGCAAGAAGCGGGTGTCGTCTATGGCTATACAAACATTGTGGATGGCGACGGACGTTTTCTCTATCCGCGTCGGTTGGTTCCACCCAGAAAGTTGACCTGGAAGAGTTTCCGTTGGGGCATGTTGGTGTGTCATCAGGCATTCTACGTCAACCGACAGATTGCCCAGCAGTATGATTTAAGCTACCGTTTCTCGGCAGATTTCGACTGGTGCATCCGCTGCATGAAAGAGGGTGAACGCCGAGGCTTGCCCAACGTCCTTGTCCATGAACCGCTGTGCGACTACCTTTCGGAAGGCATGACCACCCAGAACCACAAGGCTTCGCTGAAGGAGCGTTTCCACATCATGGTCAAACACTACGGCTGGCTTCCCACCGTGGTGATGCATGGGTGGTTCTTCATCAGAAATTTTCAAAATAAGTGTTAGATAAATGGTAAAAAGTAGATTGTTTTCTTTCAAGCCTGAGTTGTTCAAGACACTCAGCACGTACAACAAACAGAAGTTTTCAGCCGACGTGATGGCCGGCATCATTGTGGGCATCGTGGCTCTGCCATTGGCTATTGCCTTCGGTATTGCCAGCGGTGTAACCCCCGAAAAAGGTATCATCACAGCCATCGTGGCAGGCTTTGCCATCAGTGCCCTGGGCGGTAGCCGCGTACAGATTGGCGGTCCTACGGGTGCCTTCATCATCATCATCTACGGCATCATCCAGCAATACGGACTGGAGGGGCTGGCCATTGCCACCGTGTTGGCGGGCATCTTCCTCATCCTGTTGGGAACGTTTCGCCTGGGCACCATCATCAGTTACATTCCCTACCCCATTGTGGTGGGTTTCACCAGCGGTATCGCGCTGACCATCTTCACTACACAGATTAAAGACCTCTTCGGCCTGACGATTGAAGGTGGGGTGCCTGCCGACTTCATTTCGAAGTGGGGTGTCTATATCCAAAACTTCGGCACATTCGACCTCGCCACTACCCTGGTGGGCATCCTCTCGGTGGCCATCATCTTCTGCACACCGATCATTTCAAAGAAGATTCCTGGAGCCTTCGTCGCCATCATCATCATGACCATTGTGGGAGTCGTGCTGACAGAATATTTCGGCATCCATGTCGATACCATCGGCGACCGATTCAAGATTGACCCCTCCATGCCAGAACCCAACGTTCCGCTACTCACTTGGGAGAAAGCCAAGGGACTGGTACAGCCTGCCATCACCATCGCTGTGCTGGGAGCCATCGAGTCGCTGCTTTCGGCCACAGTTGCCGACGGTATCATCGGCCATAAGCACAACAGCAATCAGGAACTCATCGGCCAGGGCATTGCCAATGTGCTTTCACCCATCTTCGGCGGTATTCCTGCCACGGGAGCTATTGCCCGCACCATGACCAACATCAACAACGGCGGCAAGACCCCTGTGGCCGGATTGATTCATGCCGTCGTCCTGCTGCTCATCTACTTCTTCCTGATGCCATTGGCAGCCTACATCCCCATGGCATGTCTGGCAGGTGTACTGGTAGTGGTCAGTTACAACATGAGTGGTTGGCGCACGGTGAAACAGCTGATGAAGAACCCCAAGAGCGACATCACCGTGCTTTGGCTCACCTTCATCCTGACAGTCATCTTCGACCTCACCATCGCCATCGAGGTAGGCCTCATCCTGGCTTGCCTGCTCTGTATGCGCCGCATGGCAGAAACCACACAAGTCCGTGTGCTGACCGACCAAGACGACATTGACCCCAATGCAGAAACCGACATCAACAACCCCAACCTGGAACACCTCACCATTCCTCGCGATGTGGAAGTTTACGAAATCAACGGTCCCTACTTCTTCGGTATGGCCAGCAAGTTTGAGGACATGATGAACCGCATGAAGCAGCGACCCAAAGTGCGCATTATCCGCATGAGAAAAGTGCCCTTCATCGACTCTACAGGTATGCACAACCTGCAGAACCTCATCGAAATGTCACACCGCAACGGCATCCGTGTCATTTTGTCGGGCGTAAACGAAAAAGTTCACGAAGTCCTGCTGAAAAACGGATTCCGTGAACTGTTGGGTGAAGAAAATATCTGTCCGAATATCAATAAGGCACTGCAGGTTGCCACCGAATGACAGGCGTGCCGTCTGTCTTGAAACCTATCGGCAACCACAGATGCAGACTCTCCGACAAGTGGCGGGGATTCCATATATCAGCCATGAAGATGTATGGACTTCCCGCTTCTTCATTCTTTCTGAAGATATACGTACCCTGCGCACCGAAAGTCTTCTTGGCCGAAAAGTCGCGGTAACCACCTTCGCCCTCAAACGGTGAAGGCAACTGCGTCCATGGTCCCCAAATGCTTTCACCCCTAAACATACGGGCTTCGTTAGGTTCCCAACCTGTACAGCCACTACAAATCAGCCAATACTTACCACCATGCTTGAAGATGCAGGGAGCCTCGTTCTGTCCACCAGGAGCCACCATGTTATACTTGCCAGTAAAGTCCAGATAATCGTCCGTCAGTTCACTCACAAGGAGCGTCAGGTTTTCCTGCGACGAAGTGATGTGATAAGCCTTTCCGTCATCATCCACATACACCGTCATGTCGCGCGACATCTGTCCGCCAGCCATGTCACTCCACAGATACATACCCTTCTGCGTCTCAGCCATCCATTCAGGCGTCCACCACTTCTTCCACTTGCTGGCATCCGTCTGCTTGGCAGCCTCCACCTGCTTCTTCGTGTAGTCAAACGGCCACACATTCGCATTGACACGAGTGGAACGGATAAAGCGGAACGGACCCGTCGGACTGTCGCTTATGGCAAAAGCCACACGGGCAGCCTCGTAGCCACGTCCCTTCAGTTCCAGATGGAAAAGCATGACGAACTTTCCCGTCTTGGCATTGTAAAGCACCTTCGGGCGTTCCATGATGCAGCCACGCTCAATGTCGTGCCCAGGCTCCTCGCTCACAGCCAGTGCAATGCCTTCGTCCTTCCAGTGCTGAAGGTCTGTGCTGGAATATACGCCCACACCAGCTTCCGTTGTAAAACCACGGTACGGACGGTTTTCGCCATACCAATAATACTTGTCACCATACTTGATGACATTGCCACCGTGCGCATTGATATGCTTCCCATCCACATCCATCCACAGCTCACCATTCTGCTGTGCAAAGACGCCAGCGGAGAGCAACCATGCCGTGACTAAAAAGAGCATTTTCCTCATAACTTTATTTACTATTTACCATTTACCATATTCTTCTTTTCAAATTTGCGAGTCCATCCGTTGTCCAAAAAAAATTCGTAAAATTCGTAAAATTCGTAGTTTCTAAAAAATCCGTTCAATCCGTTGTTCAAAAAATCCGAGTAATCTGTGAAATCTGTGGTTCAGAAAATTTCAGCAATCAAATCCTCCAGTGTGTCAACCTTGCAGGCAAGTTCCGTCAAGGGCATTGTCATACCCCCCCTTTGCTTCAGTCCATCAAACAGAATGAACAGGTCATTCCAGAAACCATTGATATTCCAGAACACCAGCCGTTTCTGATGCAGACCAATCGTATGGGCAGCCATCACCGTAAACACCTCGTCCAGCGTACCGACACCGCCAGGCAACACCACCAGCACGTCCGACTGGTCAATCAACATCTGCTTGCGGTCATTCAAGTCCGCCGTATGAATGGTCACGTCAATATACTGGCTGACACGGTCGTGCTGTGCCAGAATCTGCGGCACCACACCTATCACCTGTCCACCATGCTCATGCACAGCCCATGCCACAGCCTCCATCAGTCCACAGTTCGCACCGCCATACACCAACGTCCTGCCCGTTTCTCCTATCCAGGCACCCAGTCGTGCAGCCTCTTCATAATACACCGCATCCATCTTGTTCGACGATGCACAGAATACACCAACTTTATTTACCATGTACCATTTACTATTTCTGCTGCAAAAATAGGAATTATTTTTCATTTACAGCTTACCTTTTACCTTTTTTTTGTAATTTTGCAGCCAAATAGTAAATGGCAGACCCCCTCTAACTCCTCCTCTAGGGGGAGTTAGAGGGGGTCTGGGGGTCTGGTTTTTTATTATTTTACAACCACCTTCTTACCATTACGGATATAGATTCCCTTGGCAGTAGGCTGAGCATTCAGGCGGAGACCACTCAGCGTGTACCATGGACCTGTGCCCTCCATAGCACTGCCCGCTATGCTCTCAATGCCGAGCGTGCTGGCATCGGGCAAGCCGAAGAAGCGCAACTTGGCATTACTGCCATCGGGCACTACCAGCCAGGCCTTGTGAGCAGGAGAAGTGAAGGCGGCACCACTGTCTGCACCCCAATACCAACCGAAGTTGTCATCATTATTACTATAAGTCAGCTTGTAATGCTTACCCTCGCCCGCAGTTATCGTCTCGCTGTCGCTGCCACGCAACCAGTTCGTCTGGCTGACGGCAGCCGCCGTCGCTGGTGCAAAGGCAACCTCCAACACCTGAGCCTCCTGCGATGGAGCCACCTGCAAAAGCACAGCAGTACCAGCAGGAACAATCTTTGCCTCCCCGTCGCCATCAGCAATCGTCTCATACACCAAAGTGCCATCCGTTGTACCCTTCGTCACGATGCGAGCCTTCATGCCAGCAGGCAAAGTGACATCAAAGCCTCCATTGTAATAAGTAGCAAAACCCTCTGGAGCAAATGTCACGGTAGCTTTTGTTGTCGGGGTATAAGTCAATACAACGTCATCAACAACGATTTGAGCGGGAGTATTCCCTTCACCTGTTTTTTGGAAACCAAAGACGAGGTCGAAAGGCTTAGGTGTATCTGTAACTTCAACGTCGTAGGTCAACGTCTTAGCCTCATTGGTATTTTCGCCAATAGTTGCGGCTGTTTCACCAACCTTATACTGCGAGAGGTTCGTCATATTCGCCATGTCACTATTCCAAGAGAACGAAAGCGTGTATTTGCCCACAGGCAACATTCTTTGCTTAACCACTTTAAGCACCGTAGCTGCACTGCCCCAGTTTTTGCGCATATACAGCTGTCCCTGATGTTCGTTCTGTTGAGTCTGAATCACAGCCCAAGTGTCTGCATCTGCATATTCCACTTCCCATCCTGCAACTTCACAAATATTATTGTTCTCATTAGTATTGAGAGCACTTCCTTCTGCTGCGCTGAAATCAAGATTATCTCCAAGGAAAGCAGCCATATCAACAGAGTTACCCAACGAGACAGCATAATTAACAAAGGCGGTATTAAGGGCTGTGATTGCTGCATTCTCATTGTCATCGTCATCCATATTGCCGTCTGCACCATAGCTGCCAACAATGCCTAAACCCGTCGTTCCCTCTACCATTGCCTTGTAGCTCTTGAAAAGGCGGAGCGAAGCATCCGTGGCATCCATTTGGGTGATGAGCGCATCCTTCACAGTACCATAATTGCTGGCCTGAGATACATCGTCAAGAGCAGTTATCACCGCATTCACCTTATTGATGAGTGTAGTCCAAGCCGCTGCACTCATCGTCGCACGGCTGTAGTCAGTACCATCAGCCAAATTGTAGTTGTTCTCGAAACGTTCAAGAGCAGCAAGCATCAGCACGCGGTTTTCCTTAACCGTCTGAATCTGCTGACGAGCTGTCTGTACAGCATTAGGCAACGTGGTCAACGTCACCTCAGTCAGGGTTTCAAACGTGTTAGCTGATTCAGCTGTACTGATGGCTGTACGCAGCGCATTCTGCTGTGCCGTTGTCAAAAAATCGGCGTCACTGCTGGCCAACAAACCATTAGCTTCAGCAACAAGGGCATCGCGGTCTGCTTCCAGAACAGTCAGGTCTGGGTCTTTACTATAAGTAATCGTGTAAATCTGTGCCACATGCCAATTAGAACCAGCAGCGGTTTTTTTGATTCCGAAAGCAAGATCACCCGCAGAGGCAAGTTGTACGGAAAGATTCACTGGCACTTGGTCAGCAGCGGTAAGAGAAGTGCGATGAACTACAGGCAACGAAAGCGTGTTTCCTCCTGCAAAGCCAAAAGTAATGTTAGGCTGCCCGTCGGTACATTTCTCTACCAACGACCCACGATTCGGTGTGTAGGATGCAGCAGCATAAAGAGCTACCGTGTAGTAACCCGCAGGCATTCCGCTGAGTGTCTGATAGAGAATATTTCCTGTAATGCTTTCACCACCAGCTGCCTCAGTATAACTCTCCACAAAATCTGCCATTGATGCATCGGGTTTAGGAACAGACCAAGCAGGTGCTGTTGCTGCCGCATTTAGTCCGCTTGCTGTCTGCCAATCAGCGGCAGCAGTCGAAGCCAAGAATGTTAAGTTAAACGGATTCCCATCTTCTGCGGTAACGCTGCTAACGAAAGTCAAGGCTGCAGCACGGATGTAACTTATCTGTGTGTTGATGGCATCAGCGGTAGTGGCAGCCTCCACAGCTGTATTGGCAGAAGAGATAGCACCATCAAAAGTTGATTTTGCTGTGCCTGGGTCTGTGTACTTATATGTTTCTGTATTTTCTAATGTCTGCACATGGGTACGCATAGTTTTGTAGGCAGCGTAAGCAGACTTCAAGGCATCCGTGTAATAAGTATCCAGTGCAGCCTGTATTTGGTTTTGTGCATTGACATAATCATTCTTGGTCGTGTAGTCACCGCCGTAAGTGTTGATAGCCTGCTGGATAGCTGCTTCACAGGCATCAGTAACGAGGTTCGCCGCTATAGCGGCTTCTGCTGCTTGCTTCACAGCGTCGCGAGCTTCAACATAAACCGTCAAGTCATTGCCCAAATAGTAGAGCTTGAAGTTGTCAAATACATCCCATTGGTCGGCAACATTGTCTATGAAGCCCATCTCCAATGTCTGTCCTGCGTCCAGAGAGATGCTTGGAGTCGTTATCTTTCCCGTCGTTCTGTCGAGCATGGTTGCTGCTTCCGTCTGCATGGAAGAAGAAGAGGTTGTAGTATTAACAGGTGTACTTACCGTCATTGAACCTACGGTTGCATAAACAGCACCCGAATTTGTCTGGCTGCGTGCCTGCACAGAAACCTGATAGGCTCCTTCGGGAAGCGAACTGACCATCTGATAAAACTTAAAATCCGTGCTGCTGTGCCAAGTTTCCGTGCAATAATTAGCCGCTGCATTTCCACCAAGCGTTGTGGCAGAACGTGTCCATCCATCGATGTTCAGATCCAGCGTGGGGTTGTTGACATAGACAAAAGAAACGTCAACAGGATTTGTCGATGAGGCGGACGCAAGGTAATTTTCTTTGAATTTACTGCGGAGGATTTGGTATATCTGAAAATGTCCAATATAATCACCCGACTTGTTGCCTGCCAATTCCTGTGCGTTTTGGATGTTAGCATTCGTATAGTTTTCATCCCAAGGTCCTAAATATGAGCCATTATTGTATTTCTTGTTCTCTATAGTCCAAAATGAACTACTATAGGCAAAAGCGAGTTCAGACCATTCATTCGGCGAAGAAACGTCATTCGTTTCCATGAGCCATGGACCCTCACCCTCTGTCTGCAATAGTCGTGCAGGATATTCCACATTCTGAAGGGCGTAAGAGCCGTTTCCGTAATTACCCTTTTGCAACATCCATAACTTTGAAAGGATGCCACTAGAGGTCGGTGAAACAGAGGTTTGGTAGAAGAGAGCTAAAGAATACCACTTACCTTTATTGTGTACGCCATTGGCAATAGCCAGCATGAGGTCTTGGCTATTGTCAACAATGACATAATAATACTTGTCTAAGTCCGTTTGGGACGTAGGAAGTGTGGTCACCTTCGTCCATCCGTCGGCAGCGGTTAGTTTATTGGTATCTGCCCACGCATGGCTAACCAAACCAACAAGTGCGAGGGCTGCTATCATATATCGTTTCATCATAATCTTATTTTATTATAATTTTGTAATCCGTTTATTAATCTGTAGCGGTGTCAGAACTGTGTTTTGAGTACTTCCTTCACACCCTCGCCGCGCTTGAAAAGAACAACAAAGGCGTTGTTGGTTTGGCTGGTATTGCCAGGAGCAGCCACGGTATAGTCACGAACTGACGAGCCGTTATTCGTGGTGTTGTTATAAGTCTCATCAGCAAAATGATGATAGTGACCAGAGAAGTGCTGCACCTTACCATCCACTTTACCTGCTGCCTTCATCATAATATCGGAAAGTGGGTCTTTCTTCAAAGTGTTGGCTCTTTCTTCGTTGTATGAAATACCAGAGGTGCTGGAGCCGTAAATAGAATTGTCAGACGATGTGATGTACTTGCCTACATCGTTCTGGTCAAGCCACCAACGATTACAATCGCTACCGGCTATCCACGGATAGTGTTGCATCCAAACAGAAGCCTCATCCTTGTGGCTGTCCACGAAAGTATCAAGCGCAGAAATTACACCATCAGGTGCATAATATGTAACATTTTGAGAAAATAGCGTCGGTTTCTTGTATATCTTTTGGAACCAGTATGTATGTGCACAATAAAAGCGCACATCCTTAAACTTGAAGGTAAAGGGCTTTGACTGGAAGTAACTGGACTTACTGTCGTCAATAAAATAGGAAATATTCTCGTCAAAGATACCCTTGTTATTCCAATAGGTATTATTATTGGTTATTGCAGTTACTGTTTCTTCGTCGGCATTATAGCCAGTTCCTGAAAGACCATATTTAATTCCTGGGTCACCATTCTCACCAGTCCAATAATCAGGACTCAAATCATGGTTACCTGCAATAAAAATAAAAGGAATGCCAGCAGTTTGGGCTACCTTAGCCGTAGCGGTCAAGAAATTCTCGTGCGTGCCACTACTGCCATTATCACCCTTGTCCTGGTCAATATCACCCAGACAGAAGATGATGCTGGTTTTCGGCACAAGGTTGGGCGCAGCCTCGAAAGTCACTTTCTTTGTGCCATTCTTGCCCATGGCAATGATATTGTCCATGATGGTTTTCAGGTCGGCAGCACTTGTACCGTCGTGCCCTGTTCCCTGATTCACGTGGCAGTCAGAAATAAATACGCCGCAGAACCACACATCTTCTTCGAAGCGGAAACCGTAAGCTTTGTTGTTGTACGTAAAGACCTTCAACTCACCGTAATTGAGTTTGGTCGTCGTCGGATTGGGAGTCACTTGGCTGGCTTCAACGTTCTGTCCATCCACTTTCACGGCCGTAATCAGTCCACTGAGGTTTGTACCTGCAGGCAGGGTAACAGTCGTAAAGCCTTTGCTGTCGCGCACGGCCACATCGTTGTAAGTTATACCATTCATCGTGAATGTCATCTGCGCGGAAACAGACAGCAACGACATCCACATTAGGAAAAATGCCGCAAATAATCGTTCTTTCATATTTTCTGGGGTTTTAAGTTAATTTAGGCAATTTGAATATTCAGTGAATCAGTTTTTTGATGAGACAGTCTTTGACTAACTGCCACTGAGTGTGCAAAAATACAACTTTTCAGTGAAAGCGTAAAAAAACTTTCGTGATATTATATAATATTAACGCTTTGCGTTCTTTTGAAGTTCTCCCACTTCAGTGGCACTGCATTGCTACTGAAGTGGGAGAACTTTGCTGCTGGAGTGAGAAAGCTTTGCTGCTGGAGTAGGAGAACTTTGCTGCTCCCCGCAGATTACACTATAATGCGATTACGGCGCATAGCGGAGCGGGTGTCCGTCGGCAGACATGCCTTCGACGCTGATAAGCATATCGGTGCAGGATGAGTTGTTGTAAAAGGTGACGTTGACTTTGCCGTAACGGTCGGTGGTGAGGTTGGGATTCCAGTAGAGGGTGCGGCGGAAGTCTTCCATGGGCGGAAGCACGGAGTAGTCGTCCATCTGGAAGGTGGCGGGCGGGTCGTAGCCCTGGTAGTAGGTGCGACGATAGCCTTTGGGCTGTCCGGTCGTGGTGCGGTGGGTGAAGACGTAGAGGACGACGGGATTCATCCGGTCGAGGGCTTCTGAGTGAACGTGCTTATGCAGGGCTTCAAGGTCTTCGGAGATATAGACGGACTTAACCCAGTCGAGTTCAACGGGCGGAGCAAGCATGGAGTTGTTGTGGTCGTTGGTGATGAACAGGGGTGAACGGCTCAGACTGGTAAGGCGGTAGTTGGTGATGGTGAAGAACATATTATCTACCACCCAGACGAGCGGACGGTTTTTGTAGGACAGGCCATCGTCATAGACCAAGAGGTCTTCGGCACGCGGGTCTATGTCGTAATTCTTTTCATAGAGGGGGTCGAACTCATGGTAGGGCTTTGCGATATGGCGGGAGGGGTTGGCTGAGTCGGGATAGATGATGATGGTGCTTTGAGGGGTCAGGTTGCCTGAGAAGAAGCTGTTCCGCTGTTTCAGCCATTCACAGAAGGAGGGCAGGGGCTTGCCTTCGTCGATGAATTGGTCCACGGCTTCGTCGCAGTCATAACGGATGTGGGAACAGCGACGGGCATCATGCTCATCCCCCCAACGGTGGGTTTCCGTCCAACGGCGTTTGGCTTTGACGGTGACTTCTTGCAACAGGTGGTCTGATCGACTCATCAGGACGGGCTGCGCCTCTTCGCTTTCCCAATGGAAGATGGCTGCGGTGTCAATGGGGTATGTCTGACACTCGGCGGGGGATAGGGTGCGGCTGGGAGGTGAGAAATGACGGTCAATGCCTACGAGGTAATCGACGGGCAGACTGTCTTTCTGGGTAAGGATTTGCAGGTTCCACCTGCCTGTGATTTCGGGCAAGCCCAGGATGTATGCGCCCAGACTGTCGGTGGTGGTGATGCCACTCAGCGCCTGACCTTGTGCGTTGTAGAGTATGGTTTGCAGGGTGATGTCGGCAAGGGGGGTCTGCTTCTTTTTCTTGGGAAGTATTTTTCCCTGAATGAGTTGCCGTGTCTCGATGGGCTGGCTTTGGGGCAGAGGGATTTGCTCGGTCATCTGTTTCCAGTTGTAGCGCCGCCATCCTTGCGCCATCATCAGGCCAGCGGCTGCCTGGCGGTGCAGGCTGTCGTCGGCTTCAAAGTATCGCTCGGGGTGGTGGATGTAGCCCTGCACTTCGCTGGAGAGGTGCATCCATGTGTGGATGTCGCCACTGGTGCGGCCGTTTAGGGTGGTGGCTGCATCGGTGACGGACAGGGAGAGTGTGGCACGCGGCGGTCCGTGCAGCGTGAGTTCCACTTTGCCGCAGGGACGGATAATCTCAGTGGGGACGGTGATGTGGATGCTGTCGGCAGGGGTTGGCTGCGGAGGGATGAAGAAGAGGCGATCGGCACAGATGTTGCCGTGGCTGTCGAAGACGGTCAGCTGACTGACTCCTGCTGGCATGGCGCGGCGGTTCCAGGCAAGATGACGGGGTGGAGGCCCAGCCAACAGGGTGTCGCAGTGCAGGATGCGTCCGCCGTGCATCAGCACATAGCCCAACATTCTGCCGTGCAGGGCAGGGGTCGTCTGAATGTCTGCCGTCACACTGTCGGAACGCAGCATGTTGAGTGTCAGGCTGCATTGACCAAGCCCCCCCTCAGGACCCCCTCTAACTCCCCCTCTATGGGGAGGATTTTGGGGAGGACTTTGGGGGAGGATGGAAAAATCTGTCCGCACATTGGGGAGGCGGTGTCGGGTGTCGAACTCGTCCATCTGTGGATGACTGTAATCGCCTGCCTTGCGGGGTGTCTTGAAGATGGGGATGACACGGGAGAAACAGGCATGGGTGCCCCAGTTGGTAAGGTATCGGGTATAAGCACGCAGTTCGTAGTAGCCTGTCAGCATCAGACTGTCGAGCCGGATGTCGCCAGAAGCCATGCCGCCCGCAATAGGGAGTTTGCGGCGTTCCACCACTTCGCCGGTGGGGTCGAGCAGTTCAACGTAGAGGATGCGGCTGAGGTCGGTGCGGTCTTCGGTGTCGGTGCGGATGACGTAGGCTTTGAACCAAATGGTTTCTCCCTCGAAATAGCCTGTGTTGTCGATGTGCAGATAGACTTTCTCGCTGGGCCTGACCAGACTGAAACGCATGGCGTGTTTGATGTAGGAGAGGACGGTGGTAGGGTCGTCGGAAGGTAGCGAATCGGTGAGGTTTTGTTTTTGTACCTCTTGGGTTAACTGAGTGACCAGGGTGCTGTCGGCTGTCAGGGCTGGTATGTGTTCTGTGGCAGGCTGACTTTGACGGCTGACCAGGGCTTCTTCGTCTTTTGTACGCTGAACGAAGTCGTATTCGGCAGCCAAGTCGGCGTTGTAGCCAGCCTCGTTGATGGACTGCAGGATGTTGTTCTTGATTTCAACGCCCCAACTCATGGGCAGATTGTAGTCCTCAACATCGATCAGAGTGCCTGTCACTTCCAAATCTTCGGAGACCATTCGGAGGGTCATGTTTTCCACTTCGGCAAATCCCTGGTCGTGGCGATAATCCACATGCAGAGATACGTCCATGGGGATATAGTCGTGCGAGTTGTCGGCCAGTTTCATGAACATGACCAGATGGTTGATGGTTCCGTCGAAACGCAATATACGATAATCGACGGCATCGACATAGAGTGTGCCGTTGAGGATGGCGTTTTCCTTCAAATCTTTTCGCTGCATCTCGATGCGATAAATCCGACGGCCATCATCGTCGTAGAGGGTCTGGTTTGTTACCTTATAATATTTTTTCCAATGTTTGGGGCTGGCACTGGAAGGCAAGGGGAAGATAACCCATGACCAGAATTTGTCGTCCTGAACCATGGGACCGAGCGAGAAGAGTTTGTGCAGATTGGAACGAACCCAGAGTGAAGGGGAATGAATGGTCTCCCAACCTTCTTGCTGCAACGGCGAATCGCTTGCCCAGTATTGCCCTGAATTCACTTTCAGCCTGCGAAGATTCACAGCAGACTGCGCTTCGAGGAAGTCTTCGACCATCTCCTGCCGCTGACCGTATATCACCGAAATGCGGTTGAAGTAGTGAGCCTGCTGGCGGCGACCTTTCCGGTAGTCTTTTTTCAGTTTTTTCTGCACTTTCGCCAAAAGTCCTTCATTACCCAAGACGGTGACTTCGTTCAGACTGCGCACTCGCTCTTTCATTTTCACAACTTTCGGCAGTTTGTCGGCAGGGAAATGCTGGGGTTCGTAGCCGATGAAGGAGAAGTGCAGCGAGTCTGTGCGTTCAACGGTCATGGTGAAATCACCGTCGATGTTGCTCAGCACTCCATGTCCTGGCATCACATATACATGGACACAAGGGATGGGGTCTCCCGTCTGAGCATCGACAATGCGAGCAGAGATTTTCACTTTGCCTGGCTGAGAGAAAGCGAAAAGGGGGAAGAGGATGAGGAATGAAAGAATCTGCGGTTTGATGGGTTTAGGGTTTTACGGTTTGAAAGGCTAATGCGTAGAGTTTCATTTGCTTGAGCATGGCGAGCAAACCGTTGGAACGGGTAGGTGAAAGGTGTTCCTTCAGACCAATGTCTTCGATAAAGTGAAGGTCGGCCGAAAGGATGTCGCTGGGAGTTTGATTGTCGAGTACACGAATGAGCAGGGTGACAATACCTTTCACGATGAGTGCATCGCTTTCTGCCTGAAAGTGAACGGTACCTTCGGGGGTAAGGTCTGCTTGCAGCCATACACGGCTTTGGCAACCGTCTATCAGGTTTGACTCCACCTTATACTGCTGTGGCAGGGGTTCCTGTTCGCTGCCCAAGTCGATGAGTAATTGATATTTATCCATCCAGTCGTCGTAACTGGAAAATTCTTCGATGATTTCTTGTTGTATTTGTTCTATATCCATATTTAATAAAATTAAAAGTTAAAATTGTGGTTGTTTTACGCCTGCGGCGGCTTTAGAAAAACAAGAAAAAACAAAAGAAAACAAGAAAAAACAATTAATAATTAACAATTGACAATTAACAATTGGCTACGCCGAGCTAAAGGTTCGTTGACGCTGAAATTACAGAAAAATTTTCTTTTGTTTTTTCTTGTTTTTTCTTGTTTTTTTAAAGCCCGCGACTGCGGTTATAAGTGAAAAGTGAACCTTTAGCTCGGCGTAGCCAAAAATCTAAGTTACCAGTTACGAAAACACTCCGCATGGTTTTTCGGATTTCGGATTTCGTAATTCGGATTTTTCATTTTTCACTCCTCTGTCCAAAGCAGTTCGAGCATGGTCTGGCCAACGGCTTTGAGAGTCGCTTTATTGATGTGGGCAAGGTTGTCGTTCAGGGTGTGCCACGTGTCGGGGAAACCATTCATCTCTGCATCGAGTCCGATGATGTCCACACAGGGGATGCCTCCCTGGTTTACAGGCAAATGGTCGTCAACCATTTCGCCGCATGGGTCGTTCTTGAAATAGTTGCCATAGCCCAGTCGCTGAGCAAGACTCCAGATGCGGTCAACAACGGCTGGAGCATAGCGCAGGGAAAGACCTTCCTTGCAGAAGATGGTCTTGCTGCCACCAACCATGTCGAGATTGACACCGAAACGAGCCGTATAGCCCTCCACATGGCGTTTGCCAGCCCAGTATTGAGAGCCCAGACACCACGTCGCTGTGCTACCCTCTCCATGTATGCCGCTGTCTTCTGCGTCCCAGCAAATGAAGTCGATGCCAGGGATGTTCTGTTCCCCCGAAGCAGATAACTGTCGAGCCAATTCCAGCATGACAGCCACACCACTGGCACCGTCGTTGGCACCGTCGATGGGTGTGGAATGCAGCTGCTCATCTTCTTCACTGTCAGCCCAGGGACGGCTGTCCCAATGAGCAGAGATGAGGATGCGTGTTTCGGCTTCGGGACGGAATGTGGCAACAATGTTGCGAAGTTTAACGGGAGTGCCGTCGTGGAGTTTCGAGTCGGCATACTGATCATAGACCACTGCACCGAAATCCTTGAATTTCTGTGCAATCCACTCTCCACAGGCATCGTGAGCGGCACTGTTCATGGTACGCGGTCCGAAGGCACACTGAGCGGCAACGTAAGCATAGGCCGAGTCTTCGCTGAAAGCTGGTGCCTGTGGGTCGTAAGTGCCGGCTACGACGGGTTTCTTGTTGCCTCCACAAGAGAGAAGAAGGGAGGCGAGAAGTAAAATTGAAGCAAGTAATTTCATCGTTGAATCATTTTATTTTGGCGATAAAGTCACGCAACTGGCTTTCCTCAACATCGCCCAACTGGTATTCATGTTCTGCATCGGTCCTGACCATCTGGAGCCACTGGGCATGGGCATTTTCGGCTTCCTTCAGCCAGTAATCCTGATCCACAAACATATTGCCGCCTTCGTGCTGCATGACAAACTGGGCATAAGTACGGGCATGGCTCTTGTAAGCGGCATGGACTTCAGCAAGAATATTCTCCAGTTCGCAGATGGTAGTGATGCTGCCACTGCGCACATCCTGCATGATGCGGTCAATCTCCACCTTCGGTGCCAACATGCCGCAAAGGTCAAGCCAAGTGCCGTTCTGGGGTTCGCCATTCTCGGCAGCATCCCCCGTGGCAAAATACTCATAGAGGAACAGACGGATGATGATGTCGTAATACTGCAAACCCTTCACCAGGGCATCGTGCCGAATGGTGCAGCCCTTGTATTCATAGACAGGAGCATCCTCGCCGAATTTTGTCTGCAAATGCTTCAGCAACTCCTTCCCTTCGAGCACATGCTGAATGACGTAAGGATTGGGGAAAGCACAATTGACCAAATCGCGGCGAACAGAACGTGGACGAAGGTCACGCTTCGGCCATTTGCCTATATCCCGCCAAGTGCCCACCGTCTTGATGTTGATGCCAGGAACCACGTAAGTCTTCAGTCCCTCGGCAATGACATAGCTGAAGGGCAACCTGCGTGCCTTGGGGTGAGTCTGCACCTTGCCCATCACCATCGAGAAGACACCGATGGTGGCAGGCCAAAGGATGTGGCTGCCGCTGGCCGTCTTCGACCCCCTTGCCAAAGTGCCCCAATGGATGGGTCCCATCTTGTAGGCATGGTTCGACTGATTCGTTCCCGACCCAGCATTGTAGAACGAGAAAGCACCGCCAATGAGCAGCGTAGATTTGTGGTGACTGGTGGAAAACGGTCCGCAAAAGGCAGCACAGGCTTCACCGTTGTCCATATAGCTGTTGGCAAAAAATACCGAAGCCTCCGAACTGAAGCCCTTGCCCACATGCACCGATTCCCCCACAAAACTGTCCGTCACCTTGGCTCCGTCGGTAATGCTGGCACCAGGAGCCACAATGCTTTTCTCCATGATAACATCCGAACCAATGAACGTGCCGGCTTCGTCCGTACTCTCGA
Organism: uncultured Bacteroidales bacterium; assembly: GCA_902802265.1. Taxonomy (GTDB): domain Bacteria; phylum Bacteroidota; class Bacteroidia; order Bacteroidales; family Bacteroidaceae; genus Minthosoma. Next base: position 20,899 of record CADCLN010000037.1, read on the forward strand.
TGGTGCAGTCAGCCAGACGGGTAGCCCCCTTGATTTCCGTTGCCTCGCCAATCCATGTGTTGGTAATCTCCTTCGTGCCCACAATCCTTGTGCCGGCAGCAATCAGGGCCGTGTTTGCCTGGCAAAACTCCGCTGCCCGTTTCTGGGCCAAAGCCCTCACTTCGGGGTAATTCACCATCAGCCAAGCCGTCTGACTGGTCAGCCCTGGATAGAGCACAACATTTCCGTCGCCACCTTCGTTGAGCACCGAGATAGTCTCCCCCACTCCAAACGTAGCCCCCTCCTGAGCAGAAAGGATGCCACAGTCGGCAATGTAGCAGCGATTCCCGATGCGGTAACCCGAAATATAGCCACGAACATTCTCAATCAGACATTCGTCGCCGACAGACACATTCCGCAGCATAGCATTCTTGATGCAGCAACGGCGCCGAAAGCCCTCAGCCACTTCCAGGCTGCCGTTCAGCGACCCAATTTCCACATGTCCGTAAAACTGTACATCCTGCACGGCAGACGTGGCAAAATCGTCCTCCACCAAGATATCCGTCCAGTCTTCGGCCCAGCATCCTTGTTCTTCAAGGATTGCAATTTCGTTGACAGATAATTCTCTCATAATCCTATTTTTTAAGTTTCTATTTCTTTCTACATCTATATTTTTGTCTATTCCGTTCAATCCATCAAATTCGTAGTTTCCAAAAAAATCCGTTCAATTCGTTCAATCCGTGTTCCAAAAAAAATTCGTCAAATTCGTCAAATTGACTTCGTCGAGCTAAAGGTTCGTAGTTTCCAAAAAAATCCGTTCAATCCGTTCAATCCGTGTTCCAAAAAAATTCGTCAAATTGACTTCGTCGAGCTAAAGGTTCGTCAAATTCGTAGTCTCCAAAAAAAATCCAAGTAATCTGAAGTCCACAAACTACTTCCCCTTCACAATCCGTTTAATCTCGTTCAGTTTGTTCAGTGCCTCCAGCGGAGTCAACGCATTGATGTCCAGACCCAGAATCTCGTCGCGAACCTGACACAGCACAGGGTCGTCCAGTTGGAAGAAACTGAGCTGGCTCTGTGCCGAAGCCACCGAAATCCGTTGGACGGCAGGACGCGAGACACGTCCCTCCGAATGATTATCCTCCAGTTCGTGCAACACCTCCTCCGCCCGTTTCACCACCGAGGGGACCATGCCGGCAATCCTTGCCACATGGATGCCGAAAGAATGTTCCGAACCCCCAGGCTCCAGTTTGCGCAGGAAAATCACCTTGCCATCCTTCTCGCGCACCGAGACATTATAATTCTTCACACGGGCAAACAACTTCTCCATCTCGTTCAGTTCGTGATAATGCGTAGCAAACAACGTCCTTGCCTTTGCCTTCGGATTCTCGTGGATATACTCCACGATGGCCCAGGCAATGCTGATGCCGTCATACGTCGAAGTGCCACGTCCCAGTTCGTCGAAAAGCACCAGCGACCGCTCGCTCAGATTATTCAGAATACTGGCAGCCTCGTTCATTTCCACCATGAAAGTAGATTCCCCCACAGAGATATTGTCCGAAGCCCCCACACGGGTAAACACCTTGTCCGTCAGTCCGATGCGGGCAGAATCAGCCGGCACGAAAGCCCCTATCTGAGCCATCAGCACAATGAGTGCCGTCTGTCGCAGCAACGCCGACTTACCCGCCATGTTGGGCCCTGTCAGGATGATGACCTGCTGCCGTTCATTGTCCAGATACACATCGTTGGCCACATAGGGTTCACCCACAGGCATCTGCCGCTCGATGACGGGGTGCCGTCCCTGCCGGATGTCAATCACCAGACTGTCGTCCACCACGGGGCGGTTATACTCATACTCCCTTGCCACCAGGGCAAAAGACAGCAACACATCCAGCTGGGCAATCACGTGCGCATCCAGCTGAATCCTCGGAATATAGTCCAAGGCATCCGTCGTCAGCTGGTTGAACAGCTGCGTCTCCAGCACCAGAATCTTCTCCTCAGCCCCCAGAATCTTCTCCTCATACTCCTTCAACTCCTGAGTGATATAGCGTTCAGCCTGTGTCAGCGTCTGCTTCCTGATCCAGTCGTGCGGCACCTGGTCCTTATACGTATTACGCACCTCCATATAATAGCCAAAGACATTGTTGAAGCCAATCTTCAGACTCTGAATGCCCGTAGCCTCAATCTCCCGCTGCTGAATCTGCAACAGATAATCCTTGCCCGAATAAGCCATCCTGCGCAGCTCGTCCAGCTCCTTGCTCACCCCCTCCGCAATGGTTCCGCCCTTGTTCACGGCAACAGGCGGATTGGGGTTCAGCATCCTGCCTGCCATCTGCCGCAGTCCGTCGCAGGCATCCAGCTGTTCACCCATCTTTCTCAAAGCCTCATTCTCCGTCTCCATACACAGCCGCTTCATGGGCTCCACGGCATCCAGCGCCTGCTTCAGCTGCATCATCTCACGCGGATTCACCCTGCCCACAGCCACTCTCGAACAAATGCGCTCCAGGTCGCCAATCCTGTGCAGCAAACCCTCCACAGCATTCTGCAAATCGGGTTCACGGAAGAAGTGCTCCACCACGTCCTGCCGCTCTCGGATGGGCTTCACCTCCTTCAGCGGAAACACCATCCAGCGGCGCAACATTCTGCCGCCCATCGGACACACCGTCCTGTCAATCACGTCCAGCAGACTCGTGCCGTCCTCGCTCATCGGAGCCACCAGCTCCAGATTGCGGATGGTAAACCTGTCCAGCCGCACATACCTGTTTTCCTCGATGCGTGAAATCTTGCGGATATGTCCTATATGCGTGTGCTGCGTCTGGTCCAGATAGGACAAGATAGCCCCCGCGGCAATAATGCCGCACTTCAGGTGGTCCACCCCGTAGCCCTTCAGGTTCTTCACGTCGAAAAGCTTCAGCAACTTGCCGCGTGCCGACTCGTCCGTGAAAATCCAGTCGTCCATTTCATACAACAGATACTTGCTGCCGAAACTGCTTCCAAACACCTGCCGCTTGCCACGCTCCAGCAACACCTCCTTCGGCGAGAAATTCGTCAGCAACTTCTCCACGTCGTCCCGTGTCCCCTCCGATGTCAGAAACTCGCCCGTAGAGATATCCAGAAAAGCCACACCGCAGCTCGACCTGCCGAAATGCACCGCAGCCAGAAAATTATTCTCCTTCGTCGGCAGCATATTTTCGCCCAAAGCCACTCCTGGCGTCACCAGTTCCGTGACACCCCGCTTCACCAGCTTCTTCGTCAGCTTGGGGTCCTCCAGCTGGTCGCAGATAGCCACCCGCTTGCCAGCCCGAATCAGCCTCGGCAGATAGATGTCCAGGGCATGATAGGGGAAACCAGCCATCGCCGTGCCGCTTGCCGACGTTCCGGCCACACTGCTACGCTTCGTCAGCGTGATGCCCAGAATCTCGGCAGCCACACCGGCATCCTCGTTATATGTTTCATAGAAATCCCCACAACGAAACAGCAGCATCGCATCCGGATACTTTGCCTTGAGGTCATAAAACTGCCTCATCATCGGGGTTAATTCATCTTTCTTTGCCACCACGGATTACACAGATTTTTCAGATTACACAGATTTTTTTTTGAAACAGGGATTGAACGGATTGAACGGATTTTTTTGGAAACTACGAACCTTTAGCTCGGCGTAGCCAAATGGTAAATGGTAAATGGTAAATATCCTCCCCATAGAGGGGGAGTTAGAGGGGGTCTCCCTTTCTTTGGCATTCCCTCATCACCCTCAAAAAGTTGCCGCCCCAGATTTGCTGAATCTGCACCTCGCTATAACGTTCACGCAGCAGCAGACGAGTGAAGTTAATCAACTCGCTGGCAGAAGCAACGCCAGGCACACCGCCGTCACCGTCGAAATCCGTGCCAATGCCCACATGGTCAATGCCCATCACGTTCACCATGTGATTCAGATGCTCCACCGCATCCCGAATGCTCGCCTGCCCCTCCTTCCGCAGGAAACCATGATAGAACGTCACCTGCGCCACACCGCCACACCGAGCCAACGCCCTGAGCTGATCGTCCGTCAAATTCCGCGTGTGGTCACACAACGCCCTCGCCGAACTGTGGCTGCATACAATCGGTGTCGCCGAAATATCCATGGCGTCATAAAACGACCGTTCACTGGCATGGCTCAGGTCCACCATCATCCCCACACGGTTCATCTCGCGGATGACCTGCGCCCCAAAGTCGGTGACACCGCCGCCGCCTCTGTGCGACCCGCAGATATCATTGTCTCCGTTGTGGCACAGCGTCATATACACCACGCCGCGCCGCCTGAAAGCCTCCACCTGACGAATATCCCTGCCCACGGCATAGCCATTCTCAATGCCCAGCATAATGCTGCGCTTCCCCTGCGCCTTCAGCCGCCACAGGTCGTCGGGCGTATAGGCAATATCCACCGCCGTGCAGTGCGCCTGCACCATCTCCTCAATCTGCGTCAGGATGCGGTTTGCCTTCGCCGTGGCAGCCTCCAGCGACACCTCGTCGCGTTCTCCCTGCTCCAGGTAAGCCACCATGATACCCGCATCCAGGTGCCCCTCCTGCATCTTGTGCAAATCCACCAGCACCTTGGGGTCACGGCTGCCGAAATCCACACCCTGCTGAAACCACATCGGCGTGTCCTCGTGCGTGTCCAGCGTCAGGATGCGACCGTGCAAACGCTTCGCAGCCCGAAACTCCGCCGCCTCCTTCACCAGCCACTCCGTCAGCGGCAACATCTCGCGGCTGCCGCGCAGCACATACGTCTCCGGATGCCACTGCACACCCAGTATGCTCTTGTATTCATTCGACTCCACCGCTTCAATCACACCGTCGGCAGCCCTTGCCGACACCCGCAGACAGGGAGCCACATCCTTCACCGCCTGGTGGTGAAAACTGTTCACGTACAGGGGCTTACCCCCCTGCACCTCCTCGCCCATCACCTTCTCCAGCACACTTCCCCCTTCCACCGTCACCGTGTGCGACGGGTATCGGCGGTCCTGCTCCTGGCTGTGCTTGATGCGCACACCCTCCATCTGCGTATAGATGTCCTGATAGATGGTGCCGCCCAGGGCCACATTGATCAGCTGAATGCCACGACAGATGCCCAGCATCGGAATCTGGCGGTCATACGCCATCCTTGCCAGCAGCAGCTCCTGCCCGTCTCTTTCGGGCGTGATGCTGTGCAGCTCGCGCACAGGCTCCTCGCCCAGCAGCAGCGGATTCAGGTCGCCGCCGCCCGAAAAGACGATGCCGTCCAGGCGGTCGAGCAGCTCAGCCGTCTCCCGTCCAGCCTCCGTCGGAGGCACAACCACAGGGATGCCCCCCGCCATCAGCACCGAGCGGTAATACCCCTCAGCCAGCGTACAAGCCTCCGATGCAAAATGCCCCGTAATACCTATCAGCGGACGAGCCTCCGCCGTACTGTATCCTGTATTCAGGCGAACATACTCGCCCTGCCAATCGAAATCCATAGTCTTACATTCTGTTTTTTCCGTGCAAATGTAGTTATTTTTTTTCAAATACACATCAGCGACGCCTATTTTTTTATTTTTTCCACATCATCTGGGGAAGTTGAAAAGTGACTGCAACATTGCAACATTGCAACATTGCAACAAACTACCATTACCTTCCCCCCCCTTTTGAGGGGAAGTTGAAAAGTGTTTGAAACATTGAAACATTGAACTGCGCATGAAAACAAAACGTTTTTTACAGACAAATTGTTGCAATGTTGCAATGTTGCAAGCAGTTTTTTCTTTGCCCTATGTATATAATAAAAATACTTCTTAGTCACACGTGTGACTATTCACATATATATCATACTATATTGTATTCTTTACATGCAGTATGGTAATTCTTTACCAGTAGTGCGACAATTCGGCAAATGTTAAGCGCTTTTTTCGCAAATTCCGCTGCAACATTGCAACATTGCAGCATTGCAACATTCGGGTGCAAAACAGGATTATGTTAAATAACTGTAAAGGTATTGCAGGA
>CADCLN010000038.1 GCA_902802265.1 uncultured Bacteroidales bacterium
CATACACATAGAGAGCCCCACTGAGCCGACAGAACAGGTTAGGGAGATATGCGAGAAGGTCGGCATTAGCCCTATTCCTTACAAGATGAGAAAATCTGTGGGGGTACAATTTTTAGGGCAAAAAATGAAGGCGCAGAAAATCAAGTGGTTAAAGAACCTGATATCAGCAATACGGGTTAACTACAAGGTGGAATACGTGACCCGCAGCGTGCGCTACAACACCATCAAGTACGACGAACTCCCCAACATGGTCGCCAGCGACTCCGGCATCAGCGAGGCTGTGGTCCGATCCGCGCTGAAGGCCCTGCAGAAGCAAATCCGCCAGATGCTACTCAACGACCACACGCTAAAGTTCGGCAACCTGTTCTACCTCCGCCTGGGTGCCTCCGTCAAGTGTGTCGAGGAATGGTAAGACGTAAGCCGCGACCTCATCCGCTGCATCCGCATCCTCGTCAAGCCCACAGACAAGGTCCTGAACGCCGTCAAGCCCATCAATTTCGAGACAGTTGTCGTGAAGGACGAGGAATCGTAAATTTAACGAACCACGGATTTCGCAGATTACTCAGATTTTTCTTTGGACTACGATTTTTCTTTGGACTACGAATTTGACGAATTTATTTGGAACAAGGATTGAACGGATTGAACGAATTTTTTTAAGACTGGGATTGATTCATCTAAATCCGTTCAATTCGTTTAATCATCGCAAGGCGATATGTTTTTATACAACTTGCCGTATAAGAAAATCAGTTTGCTCCCGAATGTTGCAAGCATTTTTTTCTATTCACTGCCTTGCATCAGGTATTGGTCGATGAGGTCTGTGATGTCCTGGATGGTGACGGGGAATTCGGGGTTGTTTTCCAGGTAGAGGTCGATGAGGTTGGCAATGTCCTGTATGGTGATAAGGGGCTGCGGCTTGTCGTGGTGGTCGCAGAGTTCGTATGCCGTCTCTTCGAGGGTCTGTTCTTCGTAGGTGTTTTCACCTTCACCGATGACGATGTATCCGAGTGTGTCGGAGTTGTTCTTGTTGTCTTTTATGGTGGTTGTGGTTGTGACGTCGGTCTGCCGCTTGATGTTTACACCATAGACGTATTTGTAGTAGGGTGATGTCTTGTCGGTTACGGTCTTGTTAGCTGTTTTGCGCAAGATGGCTGCTGCGGGGTAGTGGTTGGTCTGGCAGCGTGCGAAGACTTTGGGTGATTTGAAGTAGAGGGTTTCGCCGCCCAGGGAGAAGGTGCAGAGTTTGTAGGTGCTTCCGTACATATTGTTTTCTCCGATGCCGGCGAGGATGTCAGTGTGAGCGATGGTGTTGCGGTAGGTTTTGCGCAGGGTGTAGGTGACGGAGTCGGTGAGTTCGCTGATCTGGATGGTGTCGGCTGAGATGGTGTCGGTGGCGATGAGTTCTTTGGCTCCGGTGGGTTCGCTCAGGATGCTGCCGCGGCCAGGGGTGATGGCGAGGTAGCAGAGGTTTTGCTTGATGGTGGATTTGGTACCGATGGCTTCTTCATATTGTACGATGGCTTTGAAACCTGTGTTGGTGACGTCCCAGATGTTGATGGCGATGGGGTTGGTCTTGAGGGTGGGGTTGCGCAGTTCGGCGATTACGATGGGTGTGATGCTGTCGGGGAATGCTTGTGTGAAAGTGATGAGTGTGGTATCGACCATGTTGACTTTCCCGATGCCTACTTCGCAGTCGAGTGTGCCGTAGCGGTAGTTGCCTGCCTTGAATGCCATGAAGGGGATTTCTTCGTTTTTGGTGAACGAGATTGGTGTGTCGCTCTGTTTGGTCCAGGGTTTTATCTGGTAGTCGAATTTGGCTTTTGTTGCGCTGGTGATGAGGTTGCCTGGGTAGAGTGATGTGTTGGCGTTGGAGCAGAGTCCCATGAAGATGGCTGGGATTTCGCTGAAAGATTCGCTGAAGTCGGTGGTGATGGCGTTGAGGTTGGTGACGGTGAGTTTTCCGTGCTGGAAGGTGTCGTTGCCTTGTGCCGATCCGAGTGTGATGCTGTATTCGTTGCTGTAGCGTGTGTTGCCGTCGCTGTCGTGGTTGGCGATGCGGTAGATGATGACTCCGGAGTAGGGGGAGAGGTCTTCGTTGCCATAGGTGGGGCTGGCGTTGGCTGTCATGCCGAGGTTGGCGATGGTTTCCCAGACGTCGCCTTCGTCGAGGATTTTACGCTCGATGCAGACGGAATCGGTTTGTTTGCCGTTGAGGTGTGTCCAGTTGAGGGTGACCTTTTTGGTTCGGTTGTTGAGTGTGACGCTGAGGTCGGAGGGTTCCCAGTAGTTCCATCCCATGGTGTATTCGTTGATGCTGTTGTAGGCTGGGTTGGACTTGAGTTGACCATACCATTTGCCTGCCTTGGTGAGTCCTCCGTTGAGGACGATGGTGCGGCAGTCTTGTACCCAGTTGTAGATGGCGTAGCGTTCTACGTGCGGGTGGCTTTCGAGGTTGTTGACGATGTCTTTGATGGCGTTGAGTTCAATGGTCTGGTTGGCGTCTGATCCGCTGGTGTCGCTGCCTGGCCATGAGGTCCAGTTGGCTCCGTAGTTCCATTCAGTGATCCAGATGGGCCGGTGGTATTTGTTGTAGGTTTGGTCCATCTGCCAGTAGTAGTTGCCGCCGTCGTTGAGCCAGTAGCAGTGGTCGGCGATGAAGTCGATGCGGCAGTTGTATTTGGTGCAGAGTTCCATGAATTTGGAGAGCCAGCCGCCGCGTGCGTCGCCCGACATGGCTGGTGATCCGACGCGGAGTCCGCCGCTGTAGGCTTCTTGCTGCCAGGATCCGTTGGGGCCGAAGAGGCGTGATTCGATTTCTTCGACTTTGATGTATTGTTCGCGCTGGTCGCCGGAGTTGTCGGGTTCGTTGTTGCCGAGAACGGTGTTGCAGCCGGTGAGGCTGTTGATGCCGCTCCATGAGGGCCAGCCTTCGTGGTGGTGCTGGGGGATGTATTCTACCAGGTCGTTGTGCCATCCGGCGCCGTCCCAGCCGTATCGCCATGTGATGTTGAGTGCTTCTTCTTGTCCTGGTGCGCCTGCGGTGCCTTTCTTGGTGACGTTGCGCCAGGGGAATATGCGTATGAAGCCTTCACGTTTGTTGATATATTTGCCGTAGGGGACGAGGGTGAAGTCGATGTTGAGGTCTTCGTCCTGTGCGATGAATACTTTGCTCCAGCCTTGTCCGTTGGGGTTGGTGGCGATGGTGGCCATGTAGCCTCGTTTGAGGCGGAAGGACGCGATGTTGTTGACCCAGCTGCCGGTGGTGTATTTGGTGTAGGGGGCGAAGTTGTTGTAGCTGTCGCCGTTGTAGTTGGCTTCGGTGAAGACGGTGAGGGGTCGGTAGTTGGTTTCGGGGTGTGGATAGACGATGGATCCGTTCTTGTAGATTTCTACCCAGCAGTTGGTGCCGTTGATGGCTGCTTCTCCGTTGATGGTGATGTTGGAGAGGTAGTTTTTCGCTTTGGCGGGACGGATGTTCGGGAAGATGACGACTGCATCTTCGTTCTGGATGTCGATGGCTCCAGTGGTGGCAAAGGGGGTGGTGCCGGTGATGATGTAGTCGATGGGGGTGGTGAGACTGATGCCGTCGGTGCATTGTGCGACGGTCTGTTGTTCGTTGGCTGCTTGTGCGGTGAGGCTGATGGCTGCCAGGAGGGTAAGGGTAAAGTGTTTGAGTTTCATATTGGGGGTTGGTTTTAGGGGGTAGTTTTTTTTAGGGGGTATAGGTACTATAGTTACTATAGGGACTATAGAGTTATTTTGCGGTGTAGAAGTCTGTTATTCTGCGGATGGCTCTGGTGCAAACGGGGCAGAAGTCGCGGACTTCGTTGATTTTCATTCTGCATTCTTGGGCTGGACGGTAACAGCCTTTGCTTTGGTAGCCTGCTCCTTCGAAGACTCCGACCACTTGGGTGCAGGCGTTGAGTTTTTCCATGGCTTGGATGTCGTCTTTGGCGATGGTTTTGAAGTTGGGCACTTTGGGGTCGAGCGGTGTGGGGATTGGTTGTTTCTTGGGCATCATGTCTTGCCATTTGGAGGCAAAGTCGTGGAGGGTGGTGATGTTGGGTTCCCAGGGTTCGGTGTCGGCTGGGTACCACTCTGAGTCCATGTCGTCGTAGGCGTATTCGTCGGCAAGTCCGGCGTAGCTGTGTCCGAATTCGTGGATGAAGACGGCTTTGAAGGTGGGGTGGTCGCTGGTGGAGAAGGTGACTTGGTTGTAGATGCCTCCACCGCCGTAGGTATCGCTGTTGACCAGCACCATGATGTGTTCGAAGGGTACGCCGGAAAGGGCGTCGTAGATGCGGTGCATGTTTTGCGACATGAGGTAGCGGTTGCTGTAGAAGGTGTCGTAGTGGCAGCCTGTGGTGCCTCGTTTCCAAACTCCCTGGTGTGGCACGCTGGGTCCTGCGTCTTGGGATGGTGCTGCTACGGCAACGACGTTGAAGCGGTCTTTCAGGCTGGCAAAGGGTTCCCAGGCGAAGAGGGCATCGACGGCTCGTTGGCAGTCGGCGTAGAATTTGCCCATCTGTGCTTGGGTATATCCTTCGGCCAGGATGGCTAAATCGACGTTGCTGGTGATGTCAACTCCCTGGAAGGGATTGTAGTCGGTGGCGATGTAGTTGCGGGAATCGCCGCTGCGTGGTTCTTCTTGTGTGGTTGGGGTGTTCGGGGTGGTCTGGTGTCCTTTGTGGATGTAGTGGAATGGTATGCCGTTGTCGCCAATGGGACGGATGAGGATGTCTTTGGGGTCAACGGTGTGGGTGGTCTGTGTGACTACTTTCTGGTGGTTGTTGGTCAGGGTGATGGTTATGTCGATGGGACGTTTTGGAAAGGGGATGTTGTAGGCACACTGGAAGGCTTTTTTCACGCGTTTGGCTTCGTTGTCTTGGAGCCATTCCTGGAAGAGTGTGCTGAAGGTGTGGATGTAGATGATTTGCTGGCTGTCGTGGTCTCGAACGGTAAGTTGTCCGTTGCCGTTGAGGGGTTTTTCTGCTAGTCGGGATTTGCGTCCGGCCCAGCGTGGTTGTTTGTAGAGTTGTTCGACATAGATGTCTTGCCGCTGTGCGTCTCCTGCAAAAATGTAGTCGATGCGCAGGGTGTTGTCTTCGAAATACTGGTCGAACTGCTGTGCCCACATCAGTGTTGTTGTGAGTATGAATGTGAGTGAGATGGCGGTTAATCGTTTCATGTTTTAGGATTTATTTGCGGCAAAAGTACGATTTTTTTTTGTTTGCAACAACTGTTTTTGTGTTTTTTCTGTTTTCTGCCAAGAATATTTCTGTTTTGTTGTGGAAAGGATGGTGCTTATTGTTGATATTGAAATCGTTTTATTTCAGTTTTTCTTGCAGGAATTGTCCGGTGTAGCTGTAGGGGCATTGGGCTACGGTTTCGGGTGTTCCTTCGACCACGAGTGTGCCTCCTGCGTCGCCTCCTTCGGGCCCCAGGTCGATGATGTGGTCTGCACATTTGATGACGTCGAGGTTGTGTTCGATGATGACGATGGTGTGGCCTCGGAGGATGAGTGCCTCAAAGGCTGTCAGCAGTTTTTTGATGTCGTGAAAGTGGAGTCCGGTGGTGGGTTCGTCGAAGATGAACAGGGTGGGGACGGTCTTTTCCTGGCTGAGGTAATAGGCCAGTTTGATGCGCTGGTTTTCTCCGCCGGAGAGGGTGCTGCTGGTTTGTCCCAGTTTGATGTAGCCCAGCCCGACGTCTTGCAGGGGTTTCATTCGCTGTACAATCTTGGTTTCGCCGTGTTGGGTGAAAAATTCTACGGCTTGGTTGATGGTCATGTTGAGCATGTCATAGACGGACTGCCCGTGGAACTGCACGTCGAGGACTTCTTGCTTGAAGCGGCGGCCGTGGCAGGATTCACATTCCAGGATGAGGTCGTTCATAAATTGCATTTCGACGGTGACGGTGCCTTCTCCCTTGCATTCTTCACAGCGTCCTCCTTCGGCATTGAAGGAGAAGAAGGCTGGTGTGTAGCCCATTTGCTTGGCAAGTTGCTGGTTTGCCATGAGCCGGCGTATTTCGTCGTAAGCCCCCAGATAGGTGACTGGATTGCTGCGTGAAGAGGTTCCGATGGGGTTTTGGTCGATGAATTCCACCTTCTTTATCATGTCGATGTCTCCGAATATTCCGGTGTGTTGTCCTGGCTTGTCGCAGTTTTCGTCTAAGTGCCGCTTCATGGCTCGGTAGAGGATGTCGCGTACCAGTGTGGATTTGCCGCTGCCGCTAACTCCTGTGACACAAGTGATGACATTCAGGGGGAATTTCACGTCAATCCCTTTCAGGTTGTTTTCTCGGGCACATTTCACTTCGATATAGTTGTTCCAGGGTCGGCGAGAAAAGGGCACTTCGATACGTTCCCAGCCCATGAGGTAATCGAGGGTGTGGCTGTCGCCTGGTTTCAGACTTTTGTCGGGCTTGGCGAGGGGTGAACCCTCGTAGATGATGTTGCCACCGAGACGGCCGGCATCTTTGCCGATGTCGATGATGTAGTCTGCTGCCCGCATGATTTCTTCGTCGTGCTCTACGATGATGACGGTATTGCCAAGTCGTTGTAGTTCACGTAGTACCTTTATGAGTCTTTGGGTGTCTCTTGAATGTAGTCCGATGCTGGGTTCGTCCAATATGTAGAGGCTGCCGACAAGGCTGGAACCGAGGCTGGTGGCAAGGTTGATGCGTTGGCTTTCGCCGCCAGAGAGTGAGTTGCTCAGTCGGGAAAGGGTGAGGTAATTGAGTCCGACGTCGATGAGGAATTGCAGACGGGAACGGATTTCCACCAAGAGCCGTTTGGCGATGTCCTGATCGTGTTTCGAGAGTTTCAGTGTTCGGAAAAACTCGCTTGCTGCGGTGATGCTCATGTCGCAGAGTTCGGAGATGGATTTGCCTCCGATTTTCACATATTCGGCTTCTTTCTTGAGTCGGTGGCCGTGGCATGTGGGGCAGGTGGTTTTGCCTCGGTAGCGTGCCAACATCACGCGGTATTGTATTTTATATTGATTTTCCCGTAGCATACGGAAAAATTCGTCAATGCAGATGGAACGGTTGCCCCATTCGTTTTGTTCTTCCACTCCGTGCCAAAGCAGGTCTTTCTCTTCCTGTGTGAGTTGGTAGTAGGGTGTGAAGATGGGAAAATTCCAACGTTCTGCATGGCGGCAAAACTCCTTTTTCCATTCACCCATTTTTTCTCCACGCCAACAAACCACAGCTCCGTCATAGACGCTGAGTTCTGTGTTGGGAATCACGAGGCTTTCGTCGATGCCGATAATGCGTCCGAAACCTTCACATTCAGGACATGCTCCAACGGGGGAATTGAAAGAGAACATTTGGTCGGTAGGTTCTTCAAACTCAATGCCGTCGGCTTCGAATTTGAGGGAAAAAGTATGTTGCTCAGTCTTTTCGCTCAAAAAGTGCAGGATGCATTCGCCACCTCCTTCGTAAAGGGCTGTTTCGGCAGAGTTGACCAAACGGGAAATGGTGGATTTCTCTTCGTTCACCACCAGACGGTCGATGACGAGTAGCAGTTTGTCTTTTTCTTGATAATGTGGCAGATAGTCTTCTGTCATCTGTATTTCGTTGTTCACCAAGATTCGGACAAAACCCTGTTTCATGTTCATTTCCAACTGCTCCTGCCGAGTTCTGCCGCTGTGAGGAATCAGTGGACAAAGCACCATGAAACGAGTACCTTGTGGATGGCTGATCATGCATTGCACCATGTCCTCGGTGGTATGCTTCTTCACCTCTTTACCGCTGACGGGAGAAATGGTTTTGCCGATGCGGGCATAGAGCATTCGCAGGTAATCGTAGATTTCGGTAGCGGTGCCTACGGTGCTGCGGGGATTGCGCGAACTGACTTTCTGTTCGATGGCAATGGCTGGGGGTATGCCTTCAATGAAGTCACATTCAGGCTTTTGCAGACGACCCATGAATTGACGTGCATACGTGGAGAGACTTTCCACATAACGGCGTTGCCCCTCGGCATAGAGTGTGTCGAAAGCCAACGACGATTTGCCGCTGCCACTTACACCGGTGACGACAATCAGTTTGTCGCGTGGTATCTCGACGCTGATGTTCTTGAGGTTGTTCACCCGTGCCCCCTTGATTCGTATGCAGTTTTCCATTGAGCCTGTCTAAGTTTATCTTTGGTAACAGAAAAAATGCTTCTTCACTTTTCTTGCAAGCGTAGAAATGTTCAACATATCAGAAACTTCAGAAATGTCACGGGTACTTCCGTCCTTCATAAGGATTTCTATTTTGTCTTCCTCTATGCTGTACATATCCTTCCCGATTTCTAGCTTATTCGTCAAGTATTTTCTTGCATCCTCTGTCGGCACTCCATACCGTTGAGCCAATGCTACCGTGATGGTGTTGATGTACTCCTCTGAAGCAGGTTCGTCGGTCACCTCTACATGGAAGATATGTCTGCCGATGAAGTCTTGTGAAAGCATGGCGAGAATCTTGTCGTCATTCTTCTGCCACATTTTCAATGCCGACATGATGTCGTTGTCGTCCAGGTCGAGATAATGGCTGAGGCAGTTCACATCTTGACTGAACCCTTTCTTGTCAATATCTTGGTACAGAAAGAAATGCAGAGCTGGCGAACAGGGCAATTCTACGCCCTGTCTGGCTAAGTCCTTGGCTCTGTTCAGGGCATTGATGAGCACATGCTCGGCGGCAACTCCCGTTTTGTGCAGATAGACTTGCCAATACATCAACCGACGGCTCACCAGGTAGTTTTCTATGGAATAGATGCCTTTCTTTTCCACCACCAGACGGTCGTCTTTCACATCGAGCATGTCAATGATGCGGGCACTGCCGATGTTGCCTTCGGTCACACCCGAAAAGAAACTGTCTCGGCGCAGATAGTCCAGACGATCCATGTCCAGCTGGCTTGAAATCAGCTGATGCAGAAAGTGTCGTGGATGCTCATCATTAAACATCTTGATGGCCAGGGTCAGCCTGCCGTCAAACTCTTGATTCAGCTTCTCCATAATCATCAGCGACACCTCTTCGTGGTTGACACCGCTGGTCAAAGTGTGTTCCAGCACATGCGAGAAAGGACCATGCCCAATGTCGTGCATCAGGATGGCAGCTTCTACGGCTGTGGCTTCAGCCTCGCTGATTTCTACCCCCTTGGTCTGTAATGTTCTGATGGCTTTGCTCATCAGATGGAAAGCACCGATGCTGTGTTGAAAGCGGGTATGCTGTGCACCAGGGTAAACCATGTTGGCACCGCCCAATTGCCTGATTCGGCTCAGACGGAAAAAGTCGGGGTGAGCCACGATGTCGAGCAGTACTCCCTTGGGTATTCTGATAAAGCCAAAAACGGGATCGTTGATGATTTTGTGGTCAGCCATTGTGGTTTTGTTTTAAAATGAATGCCATCTGTTCTGCCACCTTCTTCGCTTCGGCAGCAGCAGTAGTGGCAAACGCCTCTGTGCTGTCAGCGTAGATAATGGCACGGCTGCTGTTCACCAATAGACCGCAGTCTTTTGTCATTCCGTATCGGCAAACTTCCTCCAGACTGCCACCCTGTGCACCGATGCCAGGAACCAGTAGGAAATGGTCGGGGACAACTTTTCGGATGTCGGCAAACATCTTGCCCTGAGTGGCTCCCACCACATACATCATGTTCTCATCGTTACCCCAAGCTTGACTTTTGCGTAAAACTTTTTCAAACAGCCGCTCACCGTCTCTGTCGGCGGTCAGCTGAAAATCCTGGCTACCCTTGTTGCTGGTGAGAGCCAGCAGAATCACCCATTTCCCAGCATATTGCAGGAACGGACTCACACTGTCTTCTCCCATATACGGAGCCACGGTCAGTGCATCGATATTCATTTCTTCAAAGAAGGTACGGGCATAGAGTTGGCTGGTATTGCCAATGTCGCCACGTTTCGCATCTGCAATGATGAAGTGGTTTGGATAATTCTCATTCAGATACTTCACCGTGCTTTCAAACGACTGCCAACCTTTTACTCCCATGCTTTCGTAAAACGCCAAGTTGGGTTTGTAGGCTACACAGTATGGAGCAGTTGCGGCGATGATGGCCTTGTTGAAAGCAAAGATGGGGTCAGCCTCTTTTAGTAAATGCTGAGGCACCTTTCGGATGTCGGTATCCAACCCCACACAGAGGAATGTCTGCTTCTCCTTGATTTGTCGGATGAGTTCTTGCTTGTTCATGTTGCTTGTAGTTTCATGTAAAAAACGGATTGCAAAAGTACGACTATTCTTTGAAGAAACCAAAACCCGCGCCCATTTTTCGCCAAAAAAGTCGGGTAAGAGCGATAATACAAGCATAGCAAAGCAATACTTCTGCCCAATCAAGACGAATATGGAGTGTGGCGTGAGGAAAATGCGACACGCAGTTTGCTATCTTGTTCAACGACCACGTCACCCATAGCAGCAGTGTGGCAATACCGTCGCTCAGCGGTGTCATCAGATGCCCCAGCCCTGTCACTATCCACCAAAGCAGGCTCAGTATCAGGATGGGAGGAGCCAGGAAGGTGGCGTAAATATTGGTGAGCATTCCGTAGATGGGAACTTCACCAAAATGGTATGCCACCAACGGAGCCGTGACAACCGTGCAGATGATACAGACGGCAAGTCCTCCCACGAAGAAATTCCACGGAATCCATCGGCTCATCAGCGCAAGCCCATAGACCGAACAGAAAGAGAGTTGAAATCCGATGTGGCTAATGAGCAGCGGGTCCACAGCCAGTATGATAAACGCGGCCAGCGTACAGGCATTAATCAGTTCGATGTCGTGTTGCAACAGATGGAAAATGGTGATGGCAGAACACATGATAGTAGCCCTCACAATGGACGGCGACATACCCGTCAAAAGGGCATACCCCCAAAGTATTAACAGAATTGCCACATGGCAAACGTTTCGTCCCGTGAAAGTATGGCTGATGTGTCTGAAAATATAGGATAGAAGAAGAAAAATGATGCCCACATGATAACCCGACAACGCTAAATAGTGACTGATGCCCGCATGGGCATACCGTTGTTTTATTTCCTTTGACAAGTCCTTTCGCCAGCCAATGGTCATGGCTTCCACCACCGCACATTCGTCACGATGTTCAGACCAGACTGTTGATCCAGCATAAAAGCGATGATGCAGTTCTTGTTGGAGGATAAGTGCCTTCTCGTTTTGAAAACGATTCTGCTTGTAAATTTCATATTGAAGGCTGTCTCCATACCGTTTCAAGGCCTTCGAGTGGCTGTTTGACGATAGAGTAAGGCCAAATAGAAGGAATATGATGTAAGTCAGTAGGTTGAAGAAAATGCCTTTCCGTCGGTAAGGCTGCTTGCTGAATAGATAATCGGCGACAATCTGCCCGCAAACCAGTCCGCAAGTAATGAGGATAGATATTTTCGGGTTTACTGCCCAATGCCACTCTATGATGCACAAATGACCTAAAATGATACCTATAAGAAACGGTATGAACAGACGGACAAGGGGGTATCTTGTCCAGTCTATCGACGTGTCGGCAGGCAACTGGGTTTTGTGGCGGTTTTTTGGCTTTTCCATCTCACAAAAGGGCGGCAATTCGTTCCAGCCACAGACGGTCGGTTTCGTCGAAGGTGTTCAGTTCGTCGCTGTCTATGTCGAGCACGCCGCTGACGTTGCCTTCAGGGTCGTGAAGGGGTACGACGATTTCGCTGCGCGATGCACTGGAACAGGCTATGTGGCCTGGAAACAAATCGACATCAGGCACAACTTGTGTCTGGTTTTCCTGCCAGGCTGTTCCACATACGCCTCGTCCCTTTCGGATTCTGGTACATGCCATGGGACCCTGGAAGGGACCCAGTACCAATGTGTCGTCAATCACTCTGTAGAAACCTGTCCACCACCAGTGGAAGGTTTGCCACAGCATGGCTGCTACGTTTGCCATGTTGGCGATGGGGTCGGGTTCGTCGCTGATGACGGCTTTGATTTGTGGCAATAGTTCTGCGTATTGTTCGGCTTTGGTGCCGTTGCTGATAGTTAATTCTTCTGCCATGGTGTTGTGGGGTTTGCTGTTTAAAAGTTTGCGGGTTTGCTGAATGTGAGGGTCTCGCCGGTGCGGGGATGAATGAATGTGAGGGTTTGTGCGTGGAGATAGAGACGGTCGGCGGGTGTGCCGTAGAGGGGGTCTCCCTGAATAGGGCACCCCAATCCGTCAGGATGGGCGGCATGGACGCGGAGTTGGTGGGTACGCCCTGTTTGGGGATAGAAGTGCACGCGGTTTTCTCCTAATATTTTATAATGTGTAACGGCTCGTTTGCCGTGTTCGTGGTTGACAGTCTGTCGGGGACGGTCGAAAGGATTGGGAAGCAAAGGCAGACTGATGGTGCCTTCTGCGGGCAGATGGGGGTTGGGTGTGTCGTCCAACAGGGCTACGTATTCTTTCTTGACGGTTTGCCGATGAAATTGCTGCTGCAGGTGTTTGTAGGCAGTTTCGTTCAAGGCAAAAATCATCAGCCCCGATGTGTCCATGTCGAGACGGTGGGCATTGATGGCTGCGGGGTGGCGTTCCCTTACCAGGTCGAGCAGAGTGGGAACATCGTCTTTGCCTGGTGTCGTCAAGAGTCCAGCGGGCTTGAAGACTACGGCAATGTCTTCGTCTTCGTAAATGTATTCCATCTGAGCGGCTACGGCTCGGCTATGCTTCAGCATGGGGTTTTCTTCCACATCGAGCCCTTGAAGCATGTGCCCTAAGATGGGTTTGCACTTGGCTTGGCAGGCGGGATAGTAGCCTCCGTCGATGCGGAGTTCGTCTTTGGGCGATGGCCCTAACCAGAATTCAGCCATGCAACGGGGACGGAGTTCGTGTTGATAGGCGTATTGCAGCAGTTTGGGTGCACAACATTCGCCTGCCCCAGAGGGGATTCGTTGCAGCCCAGCGTTTTTGGCTTTTTGCGGTTCAGCGGTTTTGTTGAAGTATTCTTCCGCTGTCAGGATGGGAGATTGATTCCGGAAAATGTCAAGCAGGTTTTGCTGGGTTCCCTTTGCGTTCAGGAAGTTGAATTGATGGAAAAGCCATTGCTGCAGAGCGATGGAACGTTGTCTGCGTTCTGTGCGCAGTTTGGGGGTGTCTTCTCCTTGCTGAATGCGGTGGTTGATGGCTGTGATTTCTGCTTCTTCCTGTTTGAAATAGCCGTGAGGGTTTTGCAGGTTATATACGGGTGGGACAAAGCCGTCTTGCTGATAGGAGCCCGCAATCAGTCCTGAAAAGGCTGCAAGGTAGTAGCGTTCACCGTTTTTTTCAACAATGAGCACGCCAAACATTTTTCCACTGTTTTCTGTTTTCAGCAATTCGCGGCACCGTGGCTTCATCTCTTCGGCTGCTGCCACGCATAATGGGTGGGGGAAGTAGCGGAAGGGGTAGGTGAATTGTCGGGGCAAGGGGATGCCTTCGGTGCCTTTAGGCAATGGATGCAGAATGTTTTCAGCCATTATCTTACGGTAAGGTGGAAGCAAGCTTGTTTTCTTTCATACTTTACGTAGCACAGTCCTTGCTGGCGCAGGTCGTTCAGCACTTCTGCCAGCACTTGCTTCATCTTCATATCCCAACGAAGAAGTGGGGCGTTGGGGTCGTGATAGCCTAAGAGGGGCACGAAACGGTTGTAAGTGATGTCAACGGTGGTGCCGTAGCAATGGCACGAATGGGTGGTGGCGTTGCCGTTGCCTTTTTGCAGTTTCGAAACATCTTCGGCAGTACGCAGCACGGATGTCACCATGGGCAAGTGTACGGGCAAGCCTTTCATTTGCAAAGAGTCGATGAAGTTCAGACAAATCGTGTTCAGCAGATGCTGGGCTTTGGGCACAAGGTATGGCATGGAGTGTGTCAGTTCGTCCACGGTGTAGTAGGGTGAATGGCAGATGTTCACCAGTTTGTGTTGCTTGATAAGCCTTTTTATCTCTCTGCGACTTCTGACGGGTGTGATGCCATTCTTCTGGGCTGCAACGAGTTGTACGTCGTTGATGTCGGGAAAACATTCTGTCCAGGAATAGACTCCTTGCACACGGTGAGGATTCTGCCTTGTGCTGTCGTAGTTGATGGACGTTTCTTCTTCTATGTCAATCTCTGCGGGGTCTTTTGTCGGTAGTTTTCCGTCTGTAGGATTGTCGTCGGTGCTTTCTTCTTCAGCGGTTTCTACATTCGCTTCCTCTTCTTCTTCGGGTACAGCACTTTCTGAATAAAATTCTTCGTCTTCATCTCCCACATACACTTCGGTAATGTCGTCGTTGCCCAGTGTGTCTTCGCTATTGTTCATGGCGAGCAGGGGTACCTGAATGGTGAAGATGTGCCGAATGCCTGCAAACAGCAGCACGGCTATACAGAATGTGATCAGGAATTTCCGCTTGTCGTATCTCGGTTTTTGTTTTTTTCTTGTCATAAATTCGTTGTTATCCTCTTCCCGAATTTTCAATCATGGCTGCCACTTTGTCGTTGAAATCATTGGCACGGAGCAATGTGTCGATGCTGAGGTGCATGCGGTAACGCCAGTAGTGACGAGGGTTGGCGGGAATGTTGATGCGTTCTGCAAGGGGGTCTCTCAGACGAAGTTGCTCGTCGATGGAAAGCCAGTCTTGCCAGGAAAGGAGGCAGAGCACAGAGGGCGAGAACAGGTGGCGTGCCACGATGTCTTCGCACAGCCAGCCTGGAGCTGGGTGGGGAGCAGGACCATCGTTGTGCAGGGCGATGTTGTAGAACCGCTGGGCTCGTCCCTCGTCTTCATCCCACCATTGGCGCAGGGGTGCCATGTCGTGAGTGGCAATGGTGGCGACGGAACGGTAGGGGTTGTTTTGCAACAGACCAAACTCCAGTCCGTCTTGCTTGGGCATAGTCTGAATTTCGAGGCTGATGATGCGGAGTTGGTTCATCACCCAGGGCACACAGGCTGGTACCATGCCTAAGTCTTCGGCACAAACCAGCATGCGTGTGCTTTGTGTCAGGGCAGGCAATTTCTTCATGGCTCCTTCGTACCAGAATTCGTTGTGGCGACGATAATAGTAATCGTCGTGCAGCCGATGGAAGGCTTCTTGTTCGTGGGACGGCAAATACTTGAAAGCAAAGTCTTTGTGTGCCATGATGCGCGGATGATACAGTTCTGGATATTTCCTGTCGGGCACAAAAAGCACATTGGACGCAAGCCTGTAAAGTCCATCACGAACCTGAAGGTCGTCTTCGCTTTCCTTGCCTTCAAACATTTGTTGAATCTTGCGCTGACTGCCATATTCTGGCTTCAGATCGTAGCGTCCATCATGGCGGCGGTCAAGGTAAAGCAGCGTGATGAGTTCTTTTTTGTAGTCGAAAATTTCTGCCACAATTTCATCCGTGATGTAGGGACGAGTCATCTGTTCGTGGCGGAACTTCAGGCCATAGCTTTCAATCTCGGGAATGCTCATCGGCAGGGAAGGCGAGAATTGTCCGAGCAGTCCGTGAACGCTGTGCATGGGGATGGACCAAATGCGGAAGAAGCCCAGCACGTGGTCTATGCGGTAAGCATCAAAGTATTCTGCCATCTTCTGGAAACGGCGCTTCCACCATCGGTAGTCTTCTTCGGCCATTGCTTCCCAGTTGTAAGTGGGGAATCCCCAGTTCTGTCCGTCGGCAGAGAATGGGTCTGGCGGAGCACCCGTCTGTTCGTCCAGATTGAACAGATGCGGGTCGGTCCAGGCTTCCACACTGTCGCGGCTGATACCGATGGGAATGTCGCCCTTGATGATGACACCTTGCTGACGGGCGGTATTGCGCACGTCCAACAGCTGCAAATGTAACAGGTATTGTACGTAGAAATAGAAGGCTATGGCGTGGTGCTCTGCAGAACTGGGTGCACAAAGTCGCTCGATGCTGCGCTTGTTGTATTTGCTGAACTTTGGCCATGAGGGGAAATAGGCTGTATGGTAAGTGTCGCGCAGATAGCAGAAAGCTGCGTAGGGCACTAACCAATCTTTGTTATCGCTAAAGAATCGCTGATAGTCAGCCGTTTCAAGCGTTTCCTTACCTTCCTGTTCATAGGCCAGCCGCAGGTAACGCATCTTCTGGACGATCACCCGTTCATAGTCCATCTGTGGCAGGGCATTCAGTTCTTGCTGTGCCATCATGAATTTCTCCATCTCCAGCTTATCGTGCAGACGAGGCAGCTGGCGGATGTCGCAGTAAATGGGGTGGAAAGCATAGATGCTGATAGCGTTGTAGGGGTAGGAATCTTTCCAGGTGCCTACGGTCATCGTGTCGTTTACGGGCAGAATCTGTATGGCGTGCATCTTGGTGCGTACAGCCCAGTGAATCATGGCTTTCAGGTCGCCAAAATCCCCTACGCCGAAACTGCCGTTTGAACGCAGGGAAAACACGGGAATGACCACACCTGCCACTTTCCAGTTTGCATAATTCAGATTGGCACGACTGTCTGTCTTCAGCCACATCTGCCTCATTCCCAACTGTGGAGAACGCAGCGAGCGGTTCTTGCCTTCTTCCCAACGGATGATGTCGTTTCGGTCGTTCACCACTACATATTTATATTCCACCTCGTTGTAGAGCAACGAAGCATCCATATTGATGGCCCATTCTTGCAGGGCTACCAAACGCATACGCTGGGCCACTCGCCATTCGCCCAGTTGTGGCGAACTGCCGCAAATGGCCAAGTGCTCACCTTTGCACAATCGAGGTTCTACAACTCGGAGCTGCAATGTGATAGGGTAGAGCTTCAAGTTTGCTTCGCCTTCCTCTTTGGCCCCCATGCACTCTGTGAATGCGCTGGAGAAGAGCGGCAGGTCATCGGGAATGGGTCGCCAGCTATCGTTCACCAGGTAGCAGTCAAAGTCTTCGTGGAACACCATCTTGTGGGGTGCCGTTTCCCATTCAGTCCACACCAGCTCGTCGTTTCTGTGCATGGCATACAGATATTCCATGCCGACGGCATCTTTCTTCTCAATCTCCAGTTCGGCTTTCCACATTCGGCCGTCAGCAGTTGCCAGCCGATATTCCTTTTGTGGCTGCTTGCTGCCGTCCTTCATCACGAGTGAATACAAGAGGCGGATGTCCTCACCCCATTTCGTGTAATATTCAATGTTGAATTGTATCTTCATGACAATGTCGCTTTTTAACGTCTCTTTCCTGCGTTTTAGAAATCTTGGAAACCAAGACTCTTGGCAAGAAAAGGTAGCACATCTTCAAAACTTCTCATTTGATGGCGCAAAGGTATAGAATATCCTTTAAATTTCAAAACAAATGGGCAATTATTTTCCTGCTTTCGCCATCTCAAACCGCATAAACAGGTTCTTCACGCAGGCTTTGCCAGCGATGCAGGGGAAACCTTGAAACACATTTTTACCAAAAAATTACCACTTCATTGGTAAAACTTTACCACTTCGATGGTAAAACTTTACCACCACACTGGTAAAACATTACCATTCGGGTGGTAAAATGTTACCAAAACGATGGAGGCAAAAACCCCAAAACGATTGTGTTTCTGCATCGATGTGGTTCAATAGTGTCAAAAACGCACTTTTTAGAATGTGTGCCTAAACAATAATTATTTTAAGTCAAATTATCCTGCAATTTCAGCAAACTTTTCAGGGAAATGCTTGCAAGGATTCCGAAGCTGCCTTACCTTTGCAGCGAAATCAAGCGACAAGCCTCCGTAGGGGTGTAAGTCGATGCCCAATATACATTATTTATAATATATAGGGCGCACAAGAAGGTAAAAAAAGAAATTTTTTTAGGTATGTTCTTTCAATAAGACAAGGTAAAAAAGATTGTGAGTATTAATTTTTATAAGGTAATTAAAAAAAGAAAGGATTGTTTTATGGAAACTATGACAGTAATTCTGGCTGTACTTGTAACAATCGCAGCCGTGGTGAGCAACATTTCAGTCCTGAAATAAGCTTTCCAGGATGCACCCCCAAGCGGGGGATGTTCCAAAACAACGTAGAGACCTCAAAGGGAGGCTCTACGGATGCAAGGGCGAGGCACGGATTTCTGCATGATTGCAACGAACCAAAGAAATTCCGTTGAGAAATATGCGTTTAAACTGCTCTGGTGAAAAAAAAGTAAAAAAAGTTCCCAAAAGATTTGGTCACGTCAGAAATAGTCCGTACCTTTGCACTCGCTTTCGGGAAGGAACTGCTTCACGGGGCATGAAAAACCTCAATCGAGAGGCTGTTAAAATTGAAACATTGGACAACGAAATAGAGGGCGTTTAGCTCAGCTGGTTCAGAGCATCTGCCTTACAAGCAGAGGGTCGGCGGTTCGAATCCGTCAACGCCCACTTCATTTCTCATTTACATGATGGCCCGCTAGCTCAACTGAATAGAGCATTTGACTACGGATCAAAAGGTTACAGGTTTGAATCCTGTGCGGGTCACGTAAGGGCTGAATGACTAAATTTATTTTCGGGTAGGTAGGTAAGTGGTTAAAACGGGCAGACTGTAAATCTGTTGCCTTACGGCTTCGGCGGTTCGAATCCGTCCCTGCCCACGGATGATAAAAGTTAGTACTATGTGTAGATGAATGAACAATTAGGGAAATGCTGCGGAAGTAGCTCAGTTGATAGAGCACTAGCCTTCCAAGCTGGGGGTCGCGGGTTTGAGCCCCGTCTTCCGCTCTACAACAAGTCGGATCTTCCGATATCGCCTCTTTAGCTCAGTTGGCCAGAGCACGTGATTTGTAATCTCGGGGTCGTTGGTTCGAATCCGACAAGAGGCTCACAAAAAAGTCCTCATGGAGAGGTGGCGGAATGGTAGACGCGCTACTTTGAGGGGGTAGTGGGCTCAGCCCGTGGGAGTTCGAGTCTCCTCCTCTTCACGAAAAGGATATAATAAAGAAACACTGCTTCAGTAGCTCAGTTGGTTAGAGCACATG
This sequence comes from uncultured Bacteroidales bacterium, assembly GCA_902802265.1. Classification (GTDB taxonomy): domain Bacteria; phylum Bacteroidota; class Bacteroidia; order Bacteroidales; family Bacteroidaceae; genus Minthosoma. The sequence goes on from CADCLN010000038.1 coordinate 18,858, forward strand.
ACTGTTAATCATGGGGTCGTTGGTTCAAGCCCATCCTGAAGCGCAAAATAGAGGAATAAAATGCGTCCTTAGCTCAGTTGGTAGAGCAATTGACTCTTAATCAATGGGTCCAGGGTTCGAGCCCCTGAGGGCGTACAAGTTGAAAGAATGGGGAAACTCATTCTTTCTTCCTCAAAGGAGAGATGGTAGAGTGGTCGATTACAACGGTCTTGAAAACCGTCGTGCTGAGAGGCACCGGGGGTTCGAATCCCTCTCTCTCCGCTTGCGGGAATCCGAAAGGGTTCCCGCTTTTTTGTTTATTGTCAGATGGTTATGAGGTAAGATGGGGGCTCAGTCGATTTTTCATATGGGCAGGCTTAAAGTTTGAAAACCCAATAATTTTGGATGAAAAAAATGATGGGAGTGGTGAAAAAGTGGGTGAGTTGTTTAGAAAGGGTGAAGGTTTGGATGAGTATAATCCTGTGCGGCGGGCCAGAAGAACCCAATGTTTCGTAAGGAACACATAAAATTGGGGGAGGAAGTAGACGAGGAACTGACGAGGTTACTGTCAAGTCTGGGTGTGTCGGGAGACGCTTCGGTAGTTGAAGCAGGTGGTTTGCTGGCAATTGCGGGGTTAGCAGATGTTTTTGTCTCGGTCTATCTGGGCAAGGATTTTTTTGTAGGCATACTTTTGCATCTTGATGCAGAAATAGATGAGGATGAGGACACAGATGCCGCCGACGTAGGGATTGACGGTGCCGCTGAGGGCAAGGGCGTCGTAGATGCCGTGAGCCAGGACGGGGATGAGCAGAGTGTAGGCGGCTGTGCGGGGTGAATGGTCGATAAAATGGTGTTTGGAATAGTAATAGCCCATGATGACGGCAAAGGCGTAGTGACCAGGGACTGCCATAAGGGCACGGCTGATGGCTACGGATTGCCAAGAGTCCAGATTGTTGAAAAGATATAGGATGTTTTCTATGCCTGCAAAGCCAAGTCCTATGCAGACGGCATAGACTATGCCATCGAAATGTTCGTCGAAATAGGGGTTCCGGCGGAGTATGAGCCAAAGGGCAAGCAGTTTGAAACTTTCTTCGGGAATGGCTGCGACGAAGAAGGCTTCGAGGGTTGTGCCCAACAAGGTGTGCGGACTTCCTGCACCAAACAGAATGTTTTGAACGATGTGTTCAACGAAAACTATGGGTATGGTGATAAGTATTCCGTAGAGCACAGCCTTGATGAGCTGAGCCAGAGGTTCGGGTCTTGTGTCTTTCTCCCAAATATAGAAGAGCAGGATGAAGACGGGGAGCAGTCCTGCGAAGAGTATCAATAATGTGTTCATTTCTTTTCAGTTGTCTGTTTGATTTTCCACCCAATGGCAGCAATGAAGATGGTCATGAGGGGGCTGAGGATGTTGAAAAAGCAGTAAGGAAGGTAGGTCAGGGTGGGGACTCCGAGAACGGTGGACTGAGTCATGCCGCAAGTGTTCCAGGGAACGAGGACGGAGGTGACGGTGGCTGCGTCTTCGGTGGTGCGGCTTAGAAGTTGCGGCTGGTAGCCCTGTTCGTGGTAGGCTTCGCGGTACATATCGGCGGTGAGGACGATGGAGATAAACTGATCGCCCGTGGTGAGGTTGAGGAAGAGTCCTGTGCCAACAGTAGAGGAAACAAGACGGAGACGGCTGCGGGCAAAGCCCACGATGACCCGCGTCAGGCTTTCAATCATGTGGCTGGCAACCATGACGGAACCGAAACACATGGCACAGAGGATGAGCCAGATAGTGTTCAGCATCCCTGCCATGCCGCCAGTGGAAACCAGTTCGTTGAGCGAGGTGTTGCCTGTCTCAATGGCGGTGGAACCGTAGTAGGTGATGGCAAGTCCGCGTGTGATGGATTCGGTGGTCGTGAGGCTTTCGTCCCCTGCTATCTGAGTGAGGATGTGTGGTTGCAAAATGATGGCAACGATGCCAGCCATGACGGCTGAAACGAAAAGAATGATGAGGGAAGGGTATCGCTTGGCGATGAGTACACCCGTGAGCAGGGGTACAATGAGTGTCCATGCAGAGATGTTGAAGGTGTGCGACAATCCTTCGGTGTATTGGCTAACCTGCAGTTCTGTTTCGGCAATGTCTTCGATGCCAGCCAGCAGGAAGATTATGAGCGTGATGAAAAAGGTGGGTGTTGTGGTATAGAGCATGTAGCGGATGTGGGTGAAAAGGTCTGTGCCGACGGAGGATGATGCCAGAATGGTCGTGTCGCTCAGGGGGGACATCTTGTCGCCGAAATATGCGCCTGAAATGATGGCGCCCGCTGTCCATGCTTCGGAGATGCCTAATGCGTCGCCAATGCCCATAAGTGCTACGCCGATGGTGGCAATGGTTGTCCACGAACTTCCCGACAGCAGGGAGACGATGGCACAGATGGCACAGGTGCTGACCAGAAAGAATTGCGGCGACATGATTTGTACGCCATAGTATATCAATGTCGGTACCACTCCGCTAATCATCCATGAGCCAGAAATCATGCCGACGGCAAGGAGAATGAACAGGGTGACGGATATGCCGCCGAGGGTTCGAATGATTTGTTCTTCGAAATGTTTCCACGGCACGTGGTAGATGGTCATGGAGATGGCTACGCAGATGGCTGTGCCGAAGATGAGTGCGGTCTGGCTACCTCCACTCAGCGAATCGCTGCCGAAAAGATAGATGCTGGCTGCCAGCAGTCCAATGAGGGAGATGATGGGGATGGTGGCTATGATGGGATGAGGTAGCTTGTAATTCATAACGTCTATCCAAACAGTTTTTTGATGAGGTCGGAGCGTCCCATGCGTTTGAGTTCGTTCATGATGCGCTGACGTTCTTCCTTTTTATACCAGAAAAAGAATTGGCGTTGAGCCAGTTTGTCGCGTTGGCTTTTGGCGGAGAATACAGGTTGCAGGGTGTAGGGATGGAATCCTGTGTACCATGTTTCGGTGGCTACGGTCATGGGAGTGGGTGTGAAGTCTTGTATTTGTTCCAGATGAAAATCCAGTTGCTTGGTAATCACCGCCAATTCTGCCATGTCTTGCGCTGTGCAGCCTGGGTGACTGCTGATGAAGTAAGGGATGAGCTGTTGATGCAAATGGGCTTCCTGACAGGTTTGTTCAAAGATGCGCTTGAAGTCGTAGAACAACTGAAAGGATGGTTTGCGCATGAGCCAAAGCACGTTGTCGCTGGTGTGTTCGGGGGCTACCTTCAGTCTGCCGCTCACATGTTGGGTGATGAGTTCGCGGGTGTATTGATGGTTGACTTTGTTGATGCGTTCATCGCCTGTGTCGTGAAGCAACAGGTCGTAGCGAACACCGCTGCCGATGAAACTTTTCTTGATGCCAGGCAGTTTGTCAACGGCATGATAGATGTCGAGCAGAGCCGAGTGGTCTGTGTTCAGATTTTTGCACACATGGGGATGGATGCACGAGGGACGTTTGCATTGGTGGCAGAGTTGCAAGTCTTTGCCCTGCATGGCATACATGTTGGCAGATGGCCCTCCTAAGTCGCTGATGTATCCTTTGAAGTCTGGCAGTTGGGTAATGGCCTTCACTTCTTTCAGAATGCTTTCCTTGCTGCGCGAAGTAATGAATTTGCCTTGATGTGCCGAAATGGTGCAGAATGCACAGCCTCCGAAACAGCCCCGATGCAGATTGACGGAGAATTTAATCATGTCGTAGGCAGGAATGCGTTTGCCTTTATACTTGGGGTGAGGCAGTCGGGTGTAAGGTAGGTCGAAAGCTCCGTCCAGTTCGTGTTGGCTCATGGGCTGATAGGGCGGATTGACTACCAGCCATTTGCCTGCAATCTGCTGCAAGATGCGCTGGGCAGCATATTTATTCGATTCTTCCTCGATGTGGCGGAAATTCTCCGCCTGTGCCTTTTTGTTGAGCAGACATTCCTCATGACTGTGCAGCACGATGTCGTCGGGACGGATGCCGCCGTGTATTTCCTTTTCCTCCATCAGCATGACCGTTTGCCGTTGTGGGTAGCGCATCATCAGGTTGCGGAAAAGTTTGACGTCAATCGGTTTGCCTTGATCCATCAGTATTCGGGCAATTGCCGTATTGGGTTTTTCGCCCATGCCGTAGGTCAGCAAATCTGCGCCCGATGTGTAGAGAATGCTGGGCAGCAGTTTGTCTTGCCAATAGTCGTAGTGAGTCAATCGGCGCAGGGATGCCTCGATGCCACCAATCAGCACAGGTACATCGGGATAGAGCTGCTTCAGTATTTGCGTATAGACAATAGTGGGGTAGTCTGGACGCAGATGCGGGTTGCCGTCGGGAGAATAGGCATCTTCGCTACGCAGACGTTTGTTGGCCGTATATTTGTTGACCATGGAGTCCATGCAGCCAGGTGAGATGCCAAAAAAAAGACGAGGACGACCGAGCTTCTTGAAGTCGCGGTAATCGCCATGCCAGTCGGGTTGCGGTACGATGCCCACGCGCAGCCCTTCAGCTTGCAGCACACGACCAATGACTGCTGCACCAAACGATGGATGATCCACATAGGCATCTCCCGAAAAGAGGATGACATCCAGTTCGTCCCATCCTTGCAATTCACACTCTTTCTTGGTGGTAGGCAGAAAATCGGTCAACATCATTATTTAGGGTCTGCTGAATTATTATTTCGTCACAGGCAGAGGGTAGCAGACGTAGCCCCTCATAGTGACGATAGCAATGATAATCCGCCAAAGTTCGGTAAG
>CADCLN010000039.1 GCA_902802265.1 uncultured Bacteroidales bacterium
TGTTCTACAACGCGGTTTTGGCATCTTGCCGAGGCTAACTGGCTGAAAATCTAATGCAACTTTTTTGAAAAAAGTTCAAAGCGTCAAAGTTGGGTTAAAGTTACATTATGGACAGGAGCTTCACAACTTTCTGCTTCTTCATCATAGTTGCACTCTAATGGATTCGTATTTTGTGCACCCATCTTAAATGTACCCCCTAAAACTGATACCATTTTGAAAGAGACACCATTCACTATATAGGTTATATCATTTGGGCTACCAACGACTGTGACTTTACAAGTGGCTTCTGCGCCAAAACCATCCAAAGCTGAGACGGTAATGATGGCTGTGCCTTCCGACATGGCAACCACGTGACCATTGGTGACGGTTACCACAGAATCAGCACTACTGCTCCATTCCACTTTTGTGTTGTCGGCATCGGTTGGTAACACAGTGGCAGTCAGGCGTACATAATCATCCACCTTCATACTGAGCGAAGTCTGAGAAAGTGTGATACTTTCCACAGGCTGGATGGGTTGGTTATAGTAAGTCCTCACATCGTTGCTATCAGCAGCTTTCACCACGATGTAGCTCTTATCAGCAGGATAGAAAACAACTAACAGGCAAGTAACAGGACGCCCCGCTGAATTGTAAAACAAAATGCAACCTTGAGATGGCAGGAACTTGTAGGTGTAGCCATTGCCGTAATCTGTAGTTCCGTCGGAATTAAGCGTAAAGCTATCGGTCTTTGACTTATACCAAGTGCCAGCCAGCATGTTGTAATCCACATAGTAGTGGTTCACTTCGGGGCCAACCACTTCAGTCTGTCCTGTGAGGTAGCCATCAATCAGCGTAGTCACATCGTTCACATCAAGCACAGTGTTATGGTTCATGTCGCCATTGATCACCTGTGCGTTCATTGTCACGGCTGTCAGCGTTGACAGCAGAAGAGAGTAAATTTTCTTCATAATCCTTTGTTGTTTTATGGGTTAGTTAATAAAGTTGTTTGATAAATACATGTCACACGTGTTTTGAAATCGGCACGGAACGGCACTAACCTTTAGACAACAAGAAAGCGCAGACCTGCCATATCTCTGCCAGGCCTACCACAGCCCCAAATAACCTATGGTGAAGTCTACGCTTTTAGCGTAACTCCAATGGTTATTTGGTTTGCTCTTGAAACTCTTTCGAGGTGGTAGTTCGGCAGAGAATTGAGCAAAAAAATGTCGCGGTTCATCTGAAACGCGCCGCAAAGGTAATGAAAATATTTGTTTGCAGCACTAAAAAGTGGAAAATATTTTGCAACAAAATGAGCAAGCGTAAATACACAAACCCGCAACACTAAGCATAAAACTTAAAACATCGGCGATGTTTTTAGAAACAACGCCGATGTTTTCAGAAACAACGCCGTCGTTTGTAGAAACAATGGCGTTGTTTTAAGTTTTGGGTGCAGTGTAAATGATTATTCTTTCTATGATGGACTAAAGTTTGCTTGTTCTTTTTTACTTTTCTGTTGAATGATGGATTGTTTTTCCGTTCACCGCAACGAAACACGGAGGGCTTTGGCGTGGGTGCCGGTGTAGGGTTGCACGGTGGAGAGGTCGAAGTAGGCGCGACCTGGTGCAATGGTGGCGGTGCCGTTGTAAGCCTTGTGAATGACGTTGTTATAGAGGATGTAGCAGTGGGGCGTTGAGGGGACTGTGAGGGGTTGTGGGGTGAGATTGCCGACAAGTCCGTAGGCTGTGGGGGATTCGGTGGGTTCTGTGCCCGACGGGAATACTTTTATCGCTTGGGCCGTAGCCTTAAAGACGTAGGGGACACTTGCTTGCAGACGTTCTACGGGTGTGAGTACCAAGCCCGAAACCTGATGTGCGTCGTTGAGTTCTGTGCCTGCCACTTCGTAGAATGTTGCACCCGTGTAGTCGCCACGTTCCACGGCAAAGGGCAGACAAAGGGTGCCGAAACTGCCGACGGTCAAATCGGTGCGGACAATGGCAGGAATAGCCCAGGCGATATCGAGCTTGTCAAAGTAGATGGCACCTGTGGCGACCAGCATGATGTATTCGTATTCGTCTGTCACTTTGAGGGTTGCCGATGTGTCGCCCGTGTTGTACGTGAGCGAGCCGAGTTCTGTACCCTTCACCTTGGAAGTCTTTGCGTCGTAGGGAGTGTGGCTTCCATAGACCATGAGACTGCGTCCATCTTCGTCTGCCGTCATGTAGGATGACCAATAGACTTTGACGCTACGGACGTTGCCGCCCGATGTAGTGGTGACAATATTGTTCTGCGCGTCCTTGTTCAGTTGGAAACATTCGGCGTAAGCGTTATTTGCCACGCGACCCGCATAGACGGCAGCAGATCCATCGACTGCCTGCACATCGGAGAAAGAAGTATAGGAAGATGAAGTGACACCTGTGCTTGCAATGTCCAGCACATCATGCATGTAGTTGTCTGTCACAATGGGTTGCGGCTGAGCCTGCACCGTGAGCGTGTAGGAAGCCGATGCGCCCAAATACTCGGTGGTTTCCGCAAACGTGGCTGTAATGACGGTGGTGCCTTCTGACAGTATCTCTACCCCACCCGTCTGGGCATCAATCGTGGCCACCGTGGGGACAGAGCTGCTGAAGACAATGCCGTCCAGCCCAGCTGGTTGCACAGCCAAAGTGGGCAGGGTGTAGTCTGTGCCCAGGGTGACTGCTGCCGTCGCGGCAGACCATTGCAGGGAGGTTGCCGTCTTGGTGGGTTCGTCGCCATCTTCTGTCCATTGATAGACGGTGAGGTAATGGGTGCTGTAGTCGGTTTCAGAAGAATAAGAATAGGATCGGAAGCCGTAGGGACTGGTAAGATAAGGGCAAAGGTCGCGTCGTGACTTCAGATTGTAGGTAAAGCGGAAGGTTGCTGCGTCGTCGGCCTGTGCAATGGTCCAGTAGGACGAAGCCTTGCTGGAGTTGTCGATAGCCACTCCGTTGTTGTCGTTGGTCAGGTAGAGATAGCGTGCAGCGTCCTCTGTACCATAGCTTTGCAAACGATACTGTCCCGCCTTGGATGCTTTCACCAGTTTCCATCCAGCCTCTGCCAACGTGAGGGCAAGGGGATTGGGCGTGGACTTTGTTCCTGCGCCATTTTCTTTTGAGAATTGGCCAGCAGCGACGGAGACGGTAGAAGCAGGCACATAATAGTATTCGCCCTCGAAGGGGTCTGTTGTAAGCAGCATGTAATACGAGCCCAGTTGAAAGTCAGACAAAGACGTGCATTGGGTCCAATGCGATTCTGCCTGTATGCCTAAAGCCATGCAGAACATGAGCACTGAGGCCTGAAGCCTGATGGAATGTTTCATGATAATGTATTAAATTAGTGTTATTTCTTCTTGTTTCTCAGCGTGTAATGCTCTTCACTCCTTTGACGGTCTGGAGTTTCTTCAGCAGCTGATTGACCTGTTTGTTGTCGTCGGTCATCACGGTCAGTGTGCCCGAGAAGAGACCATCGTCCGAACTCTGGATGCTGATGCCTCGCAGGAGCACGCTCTTTTCCTTATTAATAATAGAAGTGATGTTGTTGACAATGCCGATATCGTCGTGCCCCACGATGTGGAGACTGACGCAATACTGGCTGCCGCCCTTTCCTGCCCACCGCGCACGGATGATTCGGTAGCCCATCTGTTCTTGCAGCCGCTGCGCGTTAGGACAAGTGGTGCGATGAATCTTGATGCCACGGTTGATGGTGACGAAGCCAAAGACATCGTCGCCATAGATGGGGTTGCAGCATTTCGCCAACGAATATTCTACGCCCTTGATGTTGTTGTCAATGACAAGCACATCGGAGGCTGTGCCACGTTCCTCGTCGGTCAGGGTGCGGACAAAGCCGTCGGCGCTGCGGTTTTCTGTGGTGAAAAGTTGCGGATTGGCTTCGCGCTCCACTTGTTCCTCATATCTTTCCACCACGGTGTTGGCATCAATCTGTTCGTCAGCAATGGAACGGTAGAAGTCGTTCATCTGCCGGAAGCCCAGACGCTTGACCATGCGCATCATCACAGCTTCGTCGGGTTCAATCTTGCGGTTTCTGAACTTGCGGTCGAGGGCTTCCTTGGCAAAGGCAAGGTTCTTGGTCTCCTGTTCGTTCAGGCTCTGGCGAATCTTGTTGCGAGCCTTGGTGGTGACAGCAAAGTTGAGCCAGTCGCGTTTGGGCAGTTGCTTGGCGGATGTGAGAATCTCTACCTGGTCGCCGCTCTGCAGTTTCGTGTGGATGTGAACGTTCTTTCCGTTGACCAGCGCACCTGTGCAATGGCAGCCGATATTGGTGTGGATGTGGAAGGCAAAGTCTAAGACGGTAGCGCCCTTTTGCAGTTTGAACAAATCGCCCTTGGGCGTGAAGACAAACACTTCGTCGGAGTAGAGATCTACCTTAAACTGATTCATCAACTGTTCGTCGCTTGACGTCTGATTTTCAAGTGCTGACCGAATGTCCTTTAACCATTCCTCCAACTTCGTTCCAGAGTCCTTCACGCCTTTGTACCTCCAGTGGGCAGCCAGACCTCGCTCGGCTATTTCGTCCATACGCTCGGTGCGGATTTGTATTTCAACCCACTTGCCTTCAGGCCCCATCACCGTGATGTGCAGACTTTCGTATCCGTTGGATTTGGGCACACTGAGCCAGTCGCGAAGTCGTTTGGGATTGGGGCGATACATATCGGTGACGATGCTGAAGACCTGCCAGCAATCCTGCTTTTCCTTTTCCAGCGGACTGTCGAGAATGATGCGGATGGCAAAGAGGTCGTAGATGCCCTCAAACTTGCACTTCTGTTTCTGCATCTTTTGCCAAATGGAGTGGATGCTTTTTGTGCGTCCCTTCACGTGGAACTTCAGTCCTGCCGCCTGCAGATTTCTTTCTATGGGTTCGATGAAACGGGCAATGTAGGCATCGCGCGAAGCACGGGTCTGACTAAGTTTCTCCTTGATCATGTAGAAAACGTCAGGCTGCAAATATTTCAAACTGAGGTCTTCCAGTTCGCGTTTTATCAGGTAGAGACCCAGCTTGTGTGCCAGCGGAGCATAGAGCACACTGGCTTCGGAGGCTACGCGCTGGCGTTCTTCCTCCGTCCCGCGCTCCTTGATTTGCCGCATCAGATTGACACGGCTGGCAATGATGATGAAGATGACGCGCATGTCTTCTGCAAACGAGAGCAACAGGTCGCGGAAGTTTTCGGTCTCGATGGAAGGATTCTTCTGGTAAATTTCGTTGACACGACTCAGTCCGTGTATGATGTGGGCCACATCGGAGCCAAATTCCCGACCGACATATTCGGGGGAAACTTCTCCCAGTGCCACACAGTCGTGAAGCAGAATGGCCAGGATGCTGGCACGGTTCAGCCCTATCTCTTCAGCCGTGATGGCAGCCGTCTGCATATCGAAGAGAATGGGGTGAAGGCCGAATGTGTTGCGCTGCAAAGTGCCGTTCACGATGGCCTTCTGCAGTATCTGACGAATTTTGGAGAAATCGTCGGGTGTGAGCATATCGGCAACGAGGCTTTGCAGCTTTTGCTGAGTCTCGCGCAGTTCTGTTTTTTCTTGCTCTGTCAATGTAACTATTGTGTCCATGTCAAAGGGTTTGTGTCGTAATAAAAGTTATTTTCTGCACAAAGTTATTAAAAATATTTTCTAACATCCGTCCTATTTAAAGTTTTCTTTGTATATTTGGCAAAAATTTCACACTTTGCATCAAAAAACAACTAAAACGTAACCTACCATGCTTACACAAGAAGACAAAGACTTCCTTGCCCAGAAAGGCATCTCGGAAGCAAAACTGAATGCACAATTGAATGATTTCAAGACAGGTTTTCCATTCCTTAAACTCGCAGGCGCGGCTTCACCCGAAAAGGGCATCACTGTGCCCACAGAAAGCGAGAAGGCAACCTATCTGGCAGCTTGGGATGCTTACCTGCAGGGCGACGGACGGGTGCTGAAGTTCGTGCCGGCCAGTGGAGCCGCCAGCCGTATGTTCAAAGACCTGTTTGAATTTCTGGATGGCGACAGCGATGTACCAAACAACGCATTCATGGAGAAATTCTTTCAGAATATCCACAAGTTTGCTTTCTACAAGGAATTGGACGCTGCGCTGATTGACCGCGAAGGCAAATCAATTGATACCTTGATGGGCGAAGGCAAATACAAGACCGTCATCGACTATCTGCTCAACACAAAGGGCCTGGGCTATGGCAAACTGCCCAAAGGACTGCTGTCGTTCCACAACTATCCCACAGGTCCACGCACACCACTGGAGGAACACCTCGTGGAGGGTGCACTCTATGCTGGCGGCAAGACGGGCGAAGTGAATGTACACTTCACAGTCAGCCCCGAACACAAAGAACTCTTCCAAGTGCTGATAGCAAAGAAATCGGCTGAATATGCTGAGGCATACAAGGTGAAATACAATGTGAGCTTCTCGGAACAGAAGGCAAGCACAGACACGGTGGCTGCCAATCCCGACAATACGCCCTTCCGCACCGAAGACGGCAAGATTCTGTTCCGTCCTGGTGGCCACGGCGCACTCATCGAGAACTTGAACGACCTGGATGCCGACATTATATATATAAAGAATATAGACAATGTGGTGCCCGACCGCCTGAAAGCAGAAACCGTGGAATACAAGAAACTGATTGCCGGCGTACTGGTAACGAAGCAGAAGAAAGCCTTTGAATACCTGAGAGTATTGGATTCGGGCAAGTATAACCATACAGACCTGGAAGAAATGATTCACTTCCTGCACGACGACCTCTGCCTGCGCAACCCAGAACTGAAAATGCTGGAAGATGCCGAACTTGCCATCTATCTCCGCAAGAAACTGAACCGCCCGATGCGTGTCTGCGGCATGGTGAAGAATGTGGGTGAACCTGGCGGCGGCCCGTTCCTGGCATACAATCCCGACGGAACCATCAGTCTGCAAATTCTTGAATCATCACAGATTGACAAGAACAACGCCGAATACGTGAAGATGTTCCAGGGTGGCACACACTTCAACCCCGTTGACCTGGTTTGCGCCGTAAAAGACTATCAAGGCAACAAGTTTGACCTCACCAAATATGTGGACCCACAGACAGGCTTCATCAGTAGCAAGTCGAAAAACGGCAAAGAACTGAAAGCACTCGAATTGCCTGGCCTGTGGAACGGTGCCATGAGCGACTGGAACACCATCTTTGTGGAAGTTAGCCTCGGCACGTTCAATCCCGTCAAGACGGTGAACGACCTGCTGCGCGAACAGCATCAGTAAAATGGAACTTATCAGACAATATTTCCCCACCCTTACTGCGTCTCAAGTTGAACAATACCGTCAACTTGAGGCGTTGTATAACGATTGGAACAGTAAAATCAACGTCATCAGCCGAAAAGACATCCAAAACCTCTACGAGCACCATGTGCTCCATTCGCTCGGCATAGCCAAAGTGATAGAATTCACACCTGGCACCCAGGTGATGGACCTCGGCACGGGCGGCGGCTTCCCAGGCATTCCGCTTGCCATCCTCTTTCCCGACACCGAGTTTCACCTGGTTGACAGCATCGGCAAGAAAGTGCGGGTGGCTCAGGAAGTGGCTCAAGCCATTGGACTGAAGAACATACGCACCAGCCACAGCCGTGCCGAAGACATCAAGGACACATACGATTTTGTCGTGACACGCGCCGTCATGCCACTGGTTGACTTGATGAAATGTGCCAGAAAGAACATTTCCAAAAGCCAGCAAAACGCCCTGTCCAACGGATTCATAGCCCTGAAAGGCGGCGAACTGGACAGCGAAATGGCAAGCATGAGGAACATCTGCACGGTGTGGAACCTGTCCGACTGGTTTACAGAAGAATATTTTGAAACAAAAAAAGTTGTCCATGTCAGCATTAAAAATTAAGACATTCTGCGTGAACCCGCTTGAGGTGGGTTGCTATGTGGTTTCCGACGAAACGAATGAAGCTGTGCTGATTGACCCAGGCTGCTTTGCCGAAAGCGAATGGGACGATGTGGCGCAATATATCCGTAGCAACGGACTGACCCTGAAGCACAACCTGCTGACGCACGCACATTTCGACCACATCATGGGCTGCTACTTTGTGGAGCGCGATTTTGGCATCCGCCCCGAACTGCATACAGACGACGTGTTCCTCTACAAAACGCTCGACACGCAGGCATTGCAATTCTTCGGCATCCGTCTGAAGACCAAGCCGACGCCCATCATAGAGAAATGCCTGAACGAAGGAAACACCATCAGTTTTGGCAACCACACATTGGAAGTGCTCCACACACCTGGACACTCCCCTGGCTGTGTCTGCTACTACTGCAAGACTGAAAACACCCTCTTCACAGGCGACACCCTCTTCTGCGGAAGCATGGGACGCACCGACCTGGAAGGCGGAAACCCTGCACAGATAGGATCCTCGCTCTACAGACTGTCGGAACTGCCCGAAGAGACTGTGGCTTATCCTGGACACGGCCCCTCAACTACCATTGCAAACGAAAAAAGATGGATACAAGCTATTTACAACAGATAAAACAGCGATACGACATCGTGGGAAACGCCGAAGGGCTGAACCGCGCACTTGACATCGCCGTGCAGGTGGCACCCACCGACCTCAGCGTGCTCATTGTGGGCGAAAGCGGCGTGGGCAAAGAAGTGTTGCCCCGCATCATCCACGACCGTTCCTCACGCAAACATAACAAATATTTCGCCATCAACTGCGGCTCCATCCCCGAAGGCACCATCGACAGCGAACTCTTCGGCCACGCCAAGGGAGCCTTCACAGGAGCCATCGGAGAGCGCGAAGGCTACTTCGGAGCAGCCAATAGCGGCACACTCTTTCTCGACGAAGTGGGCGAACTGCCCCTCGCCACACAAGCCCGCCTGCTGCGTGTGCTCGAAACGGGCGAATACATCCGTGTGGGCGAAAACGAAGTGAAGAAGACCAACGTGCGCATCGTGGCTGCCACCAACGTCAATATGCTGAAAGCCATCCGCGAAGGCCGATTCCGCGAAGACCTCTACTACAGACTGAACGCCATACCCATCAGTCTGCCGCCACTGCGTGAACGTGGACGCGACATCGAACTGCTGTTCCGCAAATTCGCCTACGAAATCACCGAGAAATACCACATGGACGACATCCGTCTCACACCCGATGCACGCGACCTCCTGCTCAAATACAAATGGCCAGGCAACATACGACAACTGCGCAACATCACAGAACAAATCTGCGTCATCAGCCGAGAACGGGAAATCACTGCCGACACCCTCCGTCTCTACGGAGTAACCGACGACACAGTGGGAGGCGGACTCGTCTCTGCCAGCCAAAGCACCAACGGCAGCGAAACACACTCCTACGAAAACGACCGCAAACAAATTCTGCAACTCATCACCAGCCTGGGCAAAGAATTGCAGGAACTGAAAGACTACGTTTACGGATCACAGCAAATTCGCGCTTCCCTGCCAGCCAGCATCCAGCACATCAATGCCGACGGCACAGTACAGCACATCAACATGCCCACCACCTTCCCAAAATCAGAAGGAAGCATGGAAGCCACACCCATCCAGGAATACGTGGACGAGCAACCCCTCACCCCGCAGAAAGAAGAACAAAACCTCTCCATCCGCGACATGGAACTCGCCAACATCGAAAAAGCACTGCAGAAGTACCACGGCAACCGAAAGAAAGCCGCCAAAGAACTGGGCATCTCAGACCGCACACTCTATCGGAAAATCAAACAATTCGGCATCGACAACTGACAGAGAACCCCCCAAAAATAATGAATAACCAACCATAAAAATGTCCCATACAACAGCACAACCGCATCACTACACAACAGTAAAAACGCCTGGCCGCATTTTACTTTTTACGTTCTGCTTCCTGCTTTCCGCCATTCTCACCTCCTGCAGCATCAGCTACAAATTCACAGGCACCAGCATCAACTACGACGTCGTGAAGACCATCAGCATAGACAAGTTCCCCATCCGTTCAGCCTACGTCTGGGCACCCATGGAGTCCATGTTCTACAACAGCATCGTCGATGAATACTCGCAAAAGACCAAGCTGAAAGTCATCAAACGCAACGGCGACCTGCAAGTCTCAGGCGAAATCGTAGAATACAGCCAGACCAACAAGAGCGTGGCCGCCGACGGATACTCCGCACAGACTCAGCTGAAAATCACCGTCAATGTACGCTTCGTCAACAACTCAAACCACACACAGGACTTTGAACAGCGATTCAGTGCCACCGCAGACTACGACTCCTCACAACAACTCTCAGCCGTACAAGAAACACTCGTACAGGAAATGTTCGACGACATTATCGACCAAATCTTCAACGCAACCGTAGCAAACTGGTAATATCACCTTCAATCTACCACATAAAAAATATCTTCATGAACATCAACAACCTCATACAAAACCCACAGCAGCTCGACCAGGAAACACTGCCCCAACTGCAAGAATTGGTGGAAAAATATCCCTTCTACCAGACGGCACGACTGCTCTACCTCACCAACCTCTTCCTCACCCACCATCAGGACTTCGGACGCGAACTGCGCAAGTCAAGCATTTTCCTGGCAGACCGCAGCGCACTGTTCCGCGTCGTAGAGAATGCCCACTACGACCTGCAGCAGACACCCCAAGCCAACGATGCCATCGAGACGGAAAACGACACGGGCCGCACCCTCTCCGTCATCAACACATACCTGACAAACAGTCCGACCGGCGAAAAAGGGAAACGCACACCCTCCATCGCCGACCTGACTAACGACTACGCAGCCTTCCTCGAAAACATGGACGACATTGTGACCCCAAACAGCCCACAACCCACCGCCACCCTGCAGGGAGAAGAACTCATCGACGCCTTCATCCAGTCCACACAAGGCAAGCAACGCTTCGAAATGGAAGAACTCGCCGACGACTACACCTCGCCACAGATTTCCTACGAAGAAGAAGAGATTTATACCGAAAATATGGTCAATATTTACATCAAACAGGGCAGATATAAGCAGGCACTTGAAATATTACGCAAAATTTGTTTGAATAATCCAAAAAAAAGTGCTACCTTTGCCGCGCAAATTCAACTGCTTGAAGTCATTCTGGCAGAAAAAAGCTAAAAAACCAATTATTTTAAATAAACAATATGTACACATTAATCATCGTTCTCGTCATCCTCGCATCCATTCTGATGTGTGGAATCGTCCTCATTCAGGAATCAAAAGGCGGCGGTCTGGCATCCAGCTTCTCCGCCAACAATCAAGTGTTGGGAGTACGCAAGACCACAGACTTTCTTGAGAAAGCCACATGGACTCTTGCAGCCACCATGGTTGTGCTTAGTGTTGTTTCTTCAGCCTTCGTCACAAGAGGCACCGTGGAAGAAGCTCCCATCAACATCACTACCCCAGCTGAACAATCTACCGATGCCGGCAACGTTCCCGCGTTCCCCGCTACAGGTGGTCAGACTGACAAGGCAAAATAAGTACACACATTACCCTTCCTGAAAAAACTGCAGAACGTGGCATTCACCGATGAACGCCACGTTCTTTTTTTATACCCTGCAAACCCTGCAGCATGAAGTGAAAAACATTCCTGACCTATCACATAAATCGGTGTGTGAATGCTGCAAAAATGGCGAAAAAGTTTGCAAAGCGAAAGAAAAGCGCAAAAAAATTGGGAATATAAGCCGTTGTTTGCGTTGAAAACTGTAACTTTGCGGCAATTTACAGGGAAATCACTATGCGAAGCCTGTCCCCACTCATTGTATTTCTTGTGTTGTATCTTGTAACCAGCATTGTGTTGCAAGACTTTTACAGTGTGCCCATTGCGGTGGCGTTTCTGCTGTCAGCGGTGTATGCGCTGCTGGGCATGGGCGGCACGTTCAAGGAACGGGTGAATGCCTTTACACAGGGGGCTGGCGAACAGAACATGCAGCTGATGCTGCTGATTTTTGTGCTGTCGGGAGCCTTTGCCGCCAGTGCAAAAGCCATGGGAGCCGTGGATAGCACCGTCAATCTGACACTGAACATACTGCCCAAAGAACTGCTGCTGCCTGGCGTATTTCTGGCAAGCTGCTTTATCTCGTTCAGCATCGGCACATCATGTGGAACCATTGCAGCACTCACCCCCGTGGCTGTGGGCATTGCTGAAGCGACCGACATGAACATCCCGCTGATGGTGGGACTGGTGGTGGGCGGAACGTACTTCGGCGACAACCTGTCGTTTATTAGCGACACCACCATCATCGCCACACAGACTCAGGGATGCCGGATGAAAGACAAGTTCCGCGTAAACCTGCGCATCGTGCTGCCCGTAGCCGTGCTGCTGCTCATAACCTACTTTGCCATCGGCAAGGAAATGCAGACAGAGGTGACGGTGGGCAGTTTCCAGACGGTGAAACTGCTGCCCTATCTCTGCATCATCCTCACAGCCATCTACGGCATGAACGTCATTCTGGTACTCATCCTGGGACTTGCCTCCACGGGCATCATTGGGATGCTGACGGGCGACTTCACGATACTGAGCTGGTTTTCGTACATGAACGAAGGCATGATGGGCATGGCCGAACTCATCCTGTGTACCTTCTTGGCGGGCGGCATACTGTCTGTCATCCGCAGCCAGGGAGGCATTGACTACATCATTCAGCACATCACGCGGCACATTGATAGCCGCAAGGGGGCGGAATACGCCATCGCTGCACTCGTAGCCCTCGTGAATGTCTGCACAGCCAACAACACGGTGGCCATCATCACAACGGGAGGCATTGCCCACGACATTGCCCAGCGCTTCGGCATTGACCCGCGTCGCTCTGCCAGTATTCTCGACACCATGTCGTGCTTTGCACAGGGACTTTTGCCCTACGGCGCACAGGTGCTCATTGCGGCAGGACTTGCGGGCATCAACCCCATCAGCATCATCCCCTACCTCTATTACCCGCTGCTCATCGGCATTGCCGTTCTCATCAGCATTGCTGTGGGCTATCCGAAACTGAAATGACAACTTAAAAACATAATGACCCATGAAGACTTACACCACGCTTGCAACCCTTTTGCTGTGCCTGATGCCCTACGCGGCAACCATGGCACAAGACGACGCAGAGCCATCTGTGGGCGAACCTGTCGTGCTTTCCGTGACTGCCGACGATGTGGATGCTGACGGCGAACTGACGCTGAACGACATCACACAACTGATTTCTGCTTATCTCGGCGAACCGGCAACGACCGGAAACACAGATATCGACTTCGACGGCCAGACCACCGTGAACGACATTACGCAGCTGATTCAGTTCTACTTAGGTGTGGAGGGGGATTAGTAGTACAAAGAGCACAGAGAAGACAGAGAGCACAGAGGGGCTGCGCATACAACCTTCTCTGTGCTCTCTGTCTTCTCTGTGTGCTCTGTGCTAATATTACTTAGCGATGTTCAGTTTCTTAATCTTGTTGAAAGCCTTAGCCTTGAATACCATCTTGGCTGGCATCATCTTCTGAGCATCCTTTACGTGAGAAATCAGTTTCTGTGCTTTGCCTGTGCGAGACTTTGCTTCTTCGCCACCTTCTTCATCAGAGTAGTATGGATAGTAGAGAACATACAGCAATTGGTAATCGCCGGATTCGTCAGAAACAGAATCTTCTAACATAGTTACCATAATTGTTTCATCAGGTGAAAGGAAGTCGTAAACAGTTACTTCTTCACCTTCTGCTCCAATGACACGTTCACCTTCAGCAGTGTAACCGAGTTCAGAAGTGAAGATTTCACTCATTTCTTCTACTGTAACATCGATGAACAGCTGTTGAACATCTGACAAGACAGGTGTTGTAATGACTGAATCAGCGTAGAAGTAGTAATAGTCAGCCTGATTATTACTTACAAGATACATCAAACTATATTCATATTCAGCATCACCTTCATTGTCAACGTATGGTTCACCATAGCCCCAAGCAGTCAATGTGTCCTTTACGGCTTCACGCTCGGAACCAAAGCCCAGATAAGGCAGGTAGAATTGGGTGTCGGGATATAAAGCATTGTAGTCATAGTACTGTACATTGAAATAAACTGTGTTGCCGTATTCCATTGGAGATACGAACACAACTGTAGCGCCGTCCTCAGACAAATAAGCATTAAGTGTGTCTGACTGAATGACTGGAGTATAAGTGTTCTGGAGCTGAGCGTCCACCTGTTCCATAGTTACATTGCCAACCAAAGCACTTGAACCAACCAACTGGTCGTTCAAGAACGTGTATGTGTAAGTCAGCGCATTGTCTTTACCCATGTAGGTCAGGGTCAGAAGACCATCTTCATCAGCTTCATTCACCTGCTCGTAGTCAGCCATAGCGTTCTTTACAGTGGCCAGCGGAGTTCCCCATGCAGTAGAGGGTTCTTCGAATACTGTCTCTGCTGGTTCTACCGGCTGTGGGTTCAAGTAATAATCAATCAACGTTGTGATGTCGTCCACGGTAACTTTACCGTCACCATCAAGGTCACCAAGCACGGCCTTTGTCTGAGCCTGTGCCGAAATCATCGTCACTGACAGGAGAGTGACTACTGAAAGTAAGAATTTCTTCATTTCTTTGAATGTTTTTAATTGGTTAATATTAATAATAGAATAAGTTGTTGTAACAAACAAGCTATTTTTGCCTTGCAGACACACAAATGTCGTGCAAAAGACAAAAACAGCTGCAAAAGTAGTTAATATCTTCTAATTATGCAAGAATTCGGTTACATTTCTTTATTTTTCATAGCATTTAAACACTTCATCGACCTTTGAAGCCTTCATTTTGGGCGACAAAAGGCTAACGATGAAAACAACGGGGAAGCCGCCAATCATGGCGATAGCACCGCAGTTGATGGGGTTGACAGGATTGCCTGCCAGCATATTGATGACTGTGATGCCCACACCCCAAGCGAAGCAGGCCCAGACTGAAGCCGTGGTCACACCGCGCCAGTAGAGTCCCAGCATGAAGGGAGCCAAAAATGCGCCGGCAAGTGCTCCCCACGAAATGCCCATGAGCTGAGCGATGAACGTGGGCGGATTGAGGGCGATGAGCACAGAAATCACGATGAAGAAAACGATGAGCACGCGCATGATGACCACCTTGCGGCGCTCAATCTTCTCGGCTACCACGTCGTCGATGCTGCCCTCTTCCACTTCGCCTGGCTGCGACTTCTTGTCGCGATAGATGAGGTCGAGCGTCATGGTCGAAGAAGAGGTGAGCACGAGCGAAGCCAGTGTGGACATCGACGCACTGAGCACCAGCACCATGACCATGCCGATGAGCAGGTCGGAACTGACGGCAGTGTCGAGCATGGTTGGGATAATGTCGTCGAACTTGTAGGTGTGACGCGCCTCGTTCCATACAGGCTCGCCGAAAAGTCGTCCGAATCCGCCGAGGAAATAGCAGCCACCAGCCACCACGAAGGCAAAGACGGTGGAGATGATGGTGCCACGACGGATGGCTCCCTCATCGGTGATGCTGTAGAATTTGCCCACCATCTGTGGCAAACCCCACGTGCCCAGCGAAGTCAGAACGACCACACCGAGCAGGCTCAGCGGATTGGGGCCGAACCACGAAGCAAAGTCGCCTGGCTTGAACTCCGCATAGAGCGGACTTTCAGCGTCGTGCGCCGTGAGTGTGGCTGCCTGCATCTTGTGGAAAGCCTCGGTCAGTCCGCCTTGCGTACTGAGCACCACGGCGATGACGGCTACGATGCCGAAGAGCATGATGATGCCTTGGACGAAGTCGTTCATGGCTGTTGCCTTGTAGCCGCCAAGGATGACGTAGAGGGCCGTGAGCAGCGCCATGATGACGATGCAGTATTCGTAGGGAATGTGGAAGCCCATGTCGAAGAGCTTCGATATGCCGCTATACACACCGGCTGTGTAGGGGATGAGGAAGACGAAGGCAATGATGCTGGCAACGACGCGCAGTCCCTGACTGTCGTAGCGTGTGCCGAAGAAGTCGGGCATGGTTCTCGAACTGATGTGCTGCGTCATCAACTTGGTTCTACGGCCCAATACCAGCCATGCCAGGAGTGAACCGATGACGGCGTTTCCGATGCCAATCCATGCAGACGAAAGTCCGTATTTCCAGCCGAACTGTCCGGCGTAGCCCACGAAGACCACAGCCGAGAAGTAACTGGTTCCGAAGGCAAAGGCGGTGAGCCATCCACCCACGGCACGTCCGCCGAGCACAAAGCCATCGACAGAATTGGCTTGTTTGCGGGAGTAAATCCCTACCCCCACCATGACGGCGAGGAACACGATTGTAAGAATGATTTTAATGATCATGATTTTTATACTATTATTTTAATTAAACCTTACCTGCATCTGGCACATGATGCTGTTGTTTGCGCCGTGCTCAAAGAAAGTCCGGTAGTCCGTAAGCGCATTCTTATAGACATACTGCACCTGGAAGCGGCACTTCTTGAAGAACCAATACTGCAGACCTGCAACGACCTTGTGCATGCTCATGTCCTTGTCCACGTTGAAGTTGAAAAAGTCGTAGCTGGCAACAAATTCAAGCCCCTTGTAGATGGGCACAGCTCCCGTCACGTAGGCACCTCGGCTGATGGTGTTCCCGTCTTTACCTTCGAGGTATTCACCATGCACATTGAACGGCTTGCTCTTGTAGTCGAAACCCACCGACCAGCGGTTGCGGCGATAGTCTTCATCCTTCGCAATGTCGGGACAAAAGACGGGTTTGTCCACCAGCGCATGACCCCAACCCAGCTGCCCTGTGGCTACGAGGTTCAAGCCTTTGCAGGGACGATACTCCAGGCGCAGGATGCCGTCCTTCTTGTTGTTCAGATCCTTGTTGGCGGCACGCTTGTTTCCGTTCCCATCGAGTTGGCAAATGCCCTGTCCGTTCATCATTTCCACGGCATAGGCAAACTTTCCCTCTGCCAGTTCGCCACGAACACACAATCCCAGGTCACGGCCATACTGCAGGCCAAACAGGGGATCGCTGCCGCAACCAGATAAGTAAGTCACACCTTCCGAATAGACATCGATGGTCTCCATCGCGGTGGGCGACCAGGGGTTTTCCATCGTGCAGTCATTCTTGAACTGACCCACACGCACCGTCAGTTCCTTGTTCTTCGAGAAACGATAATCCGTGTAGTACTCCTGCACCACGCTGTTAAAGTCGTGCATGAACAAGAACGACCAACGGTCTGTGATTCTTGCATCTACCCAAAGCAGTGTGCGCTTTACGTCAAACGTGTTTGTGTTGGTTTCGTTAACATGCTGATAGGTGTAGCCACCCTGTGCATAGCCGTGAACCTTGAGACGGTCGGCCACGTCCTTCAGCCAGTCGGGCGTTTCAGCGTGGACACCTTGCGCTGCCATAACCGAGAGGCAGCAAGCCAATGTAGTAATTTTTTTGTTCATAAAAAAGTGAATATAGAAAGTTTGTTTGATAGTTTTTTTCTGAAAGGATGAAGGCAGGCGGCGGTCAGACATTGCCCGTGGCCACCTTGCGATAACGCATGGGCGAGTAGCCCACCTTTTTGTGAAACATACGGGTGAAGTGGTTGGAGTAGGCGAATCCAAGCTGCTCGCTGATTTGCGCCACCGACATGTTGGTGTTGCGCAGGAGCCGCTTGGCCGCGTCAATGATTTTCCCCTGCACATACTCCTGCGCCGTGATGCGGAGTTCGCGTTTCACAAGGTCGCCGAAATAGTTGGGCGAGAGGTCGAACTGCGCCGCACACCATGCCACCGTGGGCTGCCCCTTCTGTTCGGGCAGTCCGCTGCCCAGGTAATTGTCAATCAGCGTGTCGAGCCGTTGCAGCAAATTCGACACACCTGCACTCTTCCCCATGAACTGCCGCTCGTAGAACCGCTTGCAGTAGCTCAGCAGCTGTCCGATGCCAAGCCTCAGCATGTGGCCCGAAAGGTTGTCGGCCGGCGTGTGGAGTTCGGTGAAGATGTTGGCAAAGCAGTTCACGATGGTGCCGCGCTCCGTGGGCGACAGGCGCAGCGCCTCGGTGGCATTGGCAGAGAAGAAGTTGAACATGTAGAAATCGCGCCCAAGCCCCGTCTTGACCAGCAGTTCGGGACGGAACGCCAACATCCATCCGCG
The DNA here is from genome assembly GCA_902802265.1 of uncultured Bacteroidales bacterium. Classification (GTDB taxonomy): domain Bacteria; phylum Bacteroidota; class Bacteroidia; order Bacteroidales; family Bacteroidaceae; genus Minthosoma. The sequence continues at coordinate 18,056 of CADCLN010000039.1, forward strand.
CGGATAGACACTGTAGTCCAGCTGCAGCTCCATAGTCTGCCCAGGCATCATGGTGAATATCGTGCCCTCGTCGTAATGCAGGGGCTGTCCGTCCTTCGTCAGTCGGCCGATGCAGGCATCCATCAGCACCACACAGTACATGCCGAAGTCCGTCGGGTCGAACAACGAGAGGTCTGCCTTCGAGAGGTCTGCCACACTCACCAGCGGATGGCTTGTCGATTGGCGGAAGAGTGCATTAAACTCGTCTATGTCCTGCAATTTTTTCATTTTTAGTTTTGTGTCAATGTTGTGGCGTCGTTTTGCTGCCGGAGTGAAACAATTTTACCACTTTTTTACCATCGCAGTGGTAAAACTTTACCATCACAGTGGTAATTTTTTACCATCACAGTGGTAAAAGTTTACCATCGAAGTGGTAAAAGTTTACCAAAGACTTGGTCGTGTTTTACCTAAGCAGCGGGATTGGTATTGCGCCGCAAAGGTAACACTTTTTTACTGCACTGCGGTAACTTTGGTAAAGAAAAATGGTCGCTATAGGGCAGTATCGGTAAAAGTGGTAGAAAATTCCGTAAGAATGTTAGCAGTAAGATGGGTAGAAAGCTGGTTTGGGTGCAAATTGTGGTCGCTGTGTAGTGCTTGCTTGCGGAAAAATCACTACCTTTGCAGCCAAAAACCAACAGAACGATGAAAATAACCCTGTTACAGACGGGCATCGCATGGGCAAAACCGCTTGAAAATCAGAGACGGATGGAGCTGGCGATGCGACGTGCGGAGAAATCGGATTTATACGTGCTGCCCGAAATGTTCAGCACGGGCTTTGCCACAGAGCCTGAAGGAGTGGCCGAGCGTGACGGCTCGTCGCTGCAATGGATGAAGGCCATGGCTGGGCAACTGGATGCCGCCGTGGCGGGCAGTGTGGCCGTGGAGGTGGAAGGCACTTATCACAACCGCCTCTATTTTGTCAAGCCCGACGGCAACGTCACTGCCTACGACAAGCGACACCTGTTCAGCTATGCCGGCGAACAGGACAGCTACACGCCTGGCACAGAGCGCAAGGTGGTGGAGTTCAGAGGGGTGCGCTTCCTCTTGCAGGTGTGCTACGACCTGCGCTTCCCTGTGTGGTCACGCTGCGCCGATGACTATGACTGCGCGCTGTACGTTGCCAACTGGCCCGCATCGCGACGGCTGGCGTGGGATGCCTTGCTCAGTGCGCGTGCCATTGAGAACCAGTGCTACATCTGTGGAGTAAACCGCGTGGGCGACGATGCCTTATGCCACTACGATGGGGGCACCAAGCTGGTGCATCCCTATGGTCATGCCCTGGCAAGCGTTCCCGACGGCGAAGAGGGCACAGCCACAGCCGAGATCGACATGGAGGCTCTGCGGGCTTTCCGCATGAAATTCCGCGTGTTGCAGGACAGGGATTCGTTCAGCATAGAGACCAAAACGACAGAATAAACAGATATGAAGACAGATTTTTTTGAGAAACTTTCGGGCGAATTTGGAGAGCAGGCGTTGAGCAACCTCACGGGCTATGTGATGACATTGGGACGCAACCTCGTGGCGGCAGTCATCATCTACTTCGTGGGCAAATTCATCATCGGGAAAATACTGAAACTGGTGCGCAGCATCATGCAGCGGCGAGGCGTGGAGCCTTCACTCTACACCTTCCTGAATAGTCTGCTGACCATTGCGCTCTACTTCGTGCTGGTCATCGCCATTGTGTCGGTGCTCGGCGTGGAAACCAGTTCGCTGGTGGCCCTGTTCGCTTCAGCGGGCGTGGCTGTGGGCATGGCCCTTTCGGGCACCTTGCAGAACTTTGCCGGCGGTGTGATGATACTCATCTTCCGTCCCTACCGTGTGGGAGATTTCATTGAGGCACAGGGATTTGCTGGAACGGTGAAGGAAATACAGATATTCAGCACCATCATGACCACACCCGACAACCAGACCATCATCATCCCTAACGGCGGACTCTCGACGGGCACCATCAAGAACTCGACCAAGGCTTTGCGCCGGCGTGTGGATATTGATGTGGAGGTGGCTTACGGCACAAAACCCGAAGCAGTACGCGAGGTGCTGAACAGCATCTGCGAATCGGAACCGCGCCTGCTGACGGGCGACGACACACCCGTAGCCATTCCGCTGACGGCGATGTCTGCAAGCAGCATCGTGTTCTGCCTGCGTGTGTGGGTGAAAGCAGAGGACTATTGGCCCGTGAAGTTCGACCTGACAGAACGGATATACACCAGCCTCACCGCAGCGGGCATAGAGATTCCGTTCCAGCAGATTGATGTGCACATGAAGTGAAAAGGGGAAATCACCGCAGTTTATTCTTTATATAATACTCGCGCGCGTGGAGGAAGAAGAAGGCGACTCCAAAGACATTGACTATCCAGGCTGAATAGAAGGCTGCGACATAGCCTAAATGCTGGGCAAGAAAGCCGCCGAGAATGATGCCCAAGCCGATGCCTACATCCCAGGAAGTCAGCAACGTGGAGTTGGCGGTGCCACGCTGGTTGTTGCGGGCAAGGTTGACAAACATGGTTTGCAAGGCTGGCCACAGATGACCATTGCCCAGACCGACGATGAGGGCTGCACCGTAGTAGCCCCACGTGTTGTGTACGGCTGCAAAGAGCAAGTAGCCGAAGACGCTGGTGAGCAGTCCGTAGCTGGCATTCTCCACAATCTTGCCGCGCCGCAGCGTGCGTGCACCTATCAGTCGGGAAAGCATCAGACCCATGCAAAGCACAGCAAACCAGAGTCCGCTGCCCGTTGTGATGCCCAGTTCCTCCTTGCTGTAAATGGCGATGTATGTGGAGACTACGCCGTAGGAAAAGGCTATGCAGACCATACAGACCCCTTGCCGCCACCCTTTGACAAGGAAGAAGCGGTCGAGCGACAGGGGCGACTTGTTGGGGATGATCTCTTTTTCGGGGAAATGCACTGTGGAGTTGATGGTGAGACCCACCAACGCCACCGCCAGGGCTACGAGAAACAGCAGGTTGTAGTCTGCATAGCTATTGTAGATGAACAGCCCCACGGTGGGAGCCATGCTGGTGGCAAGGTTGTTGCTCAGCCCATAATAGCCGATGCCCTCTGCACGGCGGCTGGGCGGAAGCACGTCGATGGCACAGGTGGAATTGGCTACCGTGACGGCTCCCATCGGACCTCCGTGGAGGGTACGCACCACACAGAACAGGGTGAGGGTCGTGGCAACCAGGTAGCCCGCAAAAAGGGCGAAGAAGAGGAAGTAGGCCGAAAGCAGGACGACACGACGCGGGAAACTATCGACCAGATAACCGCTGAAGGGACGCATGAGCAGGGCGGTGACGGTATAGCCCGAAAGCACCAGCCCGATGGTGTCTTTGTCGGCACCAAAGACATCGGCGAGGTAGAGCGGAAGCAGGGGCGTGACCACCATGAAAGAGAAGAATATCATGAAGTTGGCAGTCCACACCTTGCAGTAGTTCGTGTTCCAGAGTTGTTCCATCGTGCTATGATGTTTCTATGAGATTTTGCAGGTATTCCTTCGGGCCTAAACCCATGACGGTCTTGAAATTGCGATAGAACGAAGCCATGCTCATGAATCCCGACTGCTCGGCCACATGCTGCATCAGCAGGCTGTGGTCTGCCTGCATCAACCGACAGGCGTGCTGCACACGCAGGCCATTGATGTAGTCGGAAAAGGACACGCCCATTTCGCGGTTGATGGCGTTATAGACATAGCTGCGGTTTGAACGCAACTTCACCACCAAATCTACAATCTTCAGGTCGGGCTTCAAGTAGAACTGTTCGTTCTCCACAAGCTGACGGATGCGCTGCAGCAGTTCGCTGGCCTCGGCTTCCCCACCCGACTCTGCCAGCACAGCATCGGTCTGGCTCTCATCCTGTTCCACATCGAGGATGGAGAACTTCTGCCGGTAGCCCACATAGCCCAGCGAGAAGAGCAGCACCGAGAAGAGCAGCGAGGGGAACATCAATATCCCCATGGAACCCGCGAAGGGATAGCGGCCTATGGCATTGAACAGGACAGACACCAACGAAGTGAAGACAAAGAGCCACAGCATCACGCGCAGGGGATGGAGGGTTCTCTGCTCCGTGTCGGCATAGACGGTACTGACCAGATGGTTGAAGATGCGGATGCGCCGAAAGCCTTGCCAGAGGACGAAAGGTATCTGCAGGGCAAAGGTCACTTTGCACACATTGTGGACATAAGCCTGCACCCTGGCCGCACCTGTCAAGCCCTGCAGCGTTCCGCCATAAAGGTATTGCTCCACAAACTGTTGTGTCTCGGCAGGAGACATGAGGCAGTAGATGAGGGCCACCGCCAAGCCGCCCACGAGCGTAGGCAGCAGCAGCAGATAGTGCCACTTGTGGTATTCGCGACGGTCTGTGAGCGAAGCTATATAAACAAGGTATAAGGGATAGACAGCCAAGTTGCTGGTCACGTAGCAGACATCGGACAGCGGAATCAGACTGTCCGACCGATTGAAGAAGACGCAGTGCCCCCAGTAGAGCACCGTTGCAGTCAGCATGAAAATCAACAGGCGCACGTTGTAGGGCCTGTACCTTTCCCACAGGTTCAACGCCAGCATGATGCTCCAGAACAAGCACACGAACATGGGCATTGAAGTAACAATCATCTCTTTCATGCTGCAAAGGTACGGAGTTTTCTGCAAACAATAAACATTCTGACTGCCGTTTTCTGCAATTATTTGCAAAGAAATGCCGCTGAGGTGGCAATGCAGTGCCGTCGCGGTGGCAATGCAGTGCCGCTGAGGTGGCAATGCAGTGCTGCTGAGGTGGCAATGCAGTGCGACGGCAGTGGGAGAACTTTGCTACCGAAGTGGGAAAACTGTGCCACAGAGAGGGCTTAGGCACGGCTTAGGCACAGCTTAGGCACAGCACCTAAAAATTTAATAAAACATATTGATTGATTGATAATCTGTATATTATTATTACTATTCTCATAATCTGTGCCACTGTGCCAGT
>CADCLN010000040.1 GCA_902802265.1 uncultured Bacteroidales bacterium
CTCACGTCAACGGATGCGTAGCGAGATTTTCGACAACCTCCGATGGCTCAGCATCGATTTCGACATACCTACAGCAGGCAATCATACCGTTAAAGTTGTGATGATAGACCCAGAAATCGTCGTTGAGAAGTTAGTCATTAATCCAGACAATGAACATCCATCCTATCATGGTAAGGAATAAACAGACCCCCTCTAACTCCCCCTCTATGGGGAGAAAGAAATGGTAAATGGTAAATAAAGTTGGTAAATGGTAAATAAAAGAATCTGTGTAATCTGTGGTGAAAAGAATTATGAAGAAACTTTTTTACTCGTTTTTTGTCGTAACCATTACATGTACAGCAAAAGCCCAAGATGCTGTTGACATTTGGAATCTTCCGCCTCTTAATGTGGAGCAAGGGCGTTATACCACCGACTGGAACAATCTGAGCCGGCAATATAACACGCCTTCATGGTGGCGAGAGGCGAAATTGGGTGCATGGTCGCACTGGGATCCGCAATCGATGGCGGAGGATGGTGACTGGTATTCACTACATATATATAATGAAGATCATCCGCAAGCAGAGTATCACCGTAAACATTTTGGACATCCTACGGAATATGGATATAAAGAACTGTGCCGTGACTGGAAGACAGACCGTTGGGATCCAGAGGACTTAATGAATCTTTATGAGAAGATGGGAGCACGTTACTTCCTTGCCTTGGGTAATCATCACGACAACTTTGATTGCTGGGAAAGCAAGTACCAACCTTGGAATTCCGTGAATATTGGTCCTCATCAGGATATTGTCGGTATTTGGGAGGGCGTGGCACGAAAGCACGATATGCCTTTCGGAATAGGATTTCATGCCACCCCAGCTCGCACATGGGGGCAGTTCATGCCTCCACGATATAAAAGTGATATGCATGGAGACAAAGCTGGGATTCCATACGATGCCATGTTAACCAAAGTTGACGGCTACAAGCTCAATGCCGACGGAACGGAGAAGTGGTGGAAAGGAATGGATCCACAAGACCTCTATGGACCCGTTCACCACAATGGACGCAACTCACTGGAAAGTCCTTTTGCCAACCAATTCATGTGGCGTGTGGACGATGCGATACGCAAATATCAGCCTGACATGATCTACTTTGATGACCATGCTGGCGATTCGCAAATAGATCATAGACATGGGACTTGGGAAACTGACACCTCAGATTATTGCCAATTTCTACAATATCGCAGACAAGCGGACAGAAGGCCGCAAGGAGGTTGTGGCAACATTCAAGGGCGTTGGCGGCCGTTATAACAGTTTTCAAAATCACCCCGAAATGGTGGGCATTGTAGATCGTTCCTTGGTAAAAAGCACAGAACTTTATACTGAAGACGACATCATGGCTTTTCCTTTCCAAACAGAAGTAAGCCTGCAGGAATGGCATTATCAGCAAGGAGCCCCTTATCGCAGTGCAGAGGAAATCATCACTCGTCTGATGCAGAATGTGTCGCGAAATGGTTGCCTGCTACTCAATATCACACAGCATGGGCGTGGCAACATCGACGATGAGGCGCGGCAGATATGTCTGGACATAGGGCGCCCAGGATAGATATTAACAAAGAGGCCATTTACAGTGCACGACCATTCCATGTTTGGGGCAATGAAGAGGTCATATACACTCGTCAAGGAGGATACATATATGCAACTATCGTAAATCCGAACAATGAAGAGATTGTTCTGCCAGCTCTCTCCGACCAATCTCCTTCTGTAGGTAAAATAAAAAAAGTGGAGTTGGTAGAAAGCGGACAAACCATTCCCTTCTAAAATGAAGAATGAAGAATGAAGAATGAAGAACAAAGGTGGATTGATTGCCATCGATGCTATCATCATTCAATAAAGAATACATCATCATCTCACTATGAGAAAAATACTTATTACATCTATCGCTGTTATAGCGTCTCTGAACATCCTGGCTCAAGGCTATCGCAACCCTGTGCTTCCTGGCTTTCATGCCGACCCAAGTGTGTGTACTGACGGCAAGGACTTTATCCACCGAGGTGATTGGCGGGTTCACAGGCAGGATGCTTGGCTTGTTTGCCCAGGGTGAAGACGGAGACGGATATGCAGATTTTGACTGGTTTGAATATACAACAGAATAAAGAAAGGAGCATCCCATAGATAAGGGGGTCTGGAAACAAATCTTCGTAATAGACCTTGTAAAACATGATACAGCAACAGGAAATCACCCTTCGCCCCCTCACGCGAGGTTTCCACCTCATCACGGGCGACATTATGCGGCAATTGCCACCGCTGCCACAGACAGGCATTCTGAACCTCTTTTGCAAGCATACCAGCTGCGGACTGACTATCAACGAGAACTGCGACCCCGATGTGCGCACCGACATGGAGACTATCTTCAACCGTCTGGCACCCGAAAATCTGCCCGACTACGAACACACGCTGGAGGGTAGTGACGATATGCCTGCTCATGCTAAATCCACCCTCAGCGGTGTCAGCCTGACCATTCCCATCACCCGTGGCCGTCTCAACCTCGGCACATGGCAGGGCATCTATTTCTGTGAATACCGTCAGCGTGGCGGTTCACGTCAGTTGGTTGCCACCATTATTGGAGAGTAAAATGAAGAATGAAGAATGAAGAATGAAGAAGGCTTTTTTGCTTTTATTCGAGAACTTTGGGACTTGGGTGGCACAGTTCTCCCGCCAACGTGGCAATGCAGTGCCACCGCAGTAACAGAGTTCTCCCACTGCAACGGCAGAACTGTGCGCCGGCAGTGGGAGAACTGTGCTACTGAAGCGGGAGAACTGTGCTGCTTTTACAGTCCCAGTTTCTTGGCTATATTCTTAGGAATTGCGTTCTTGTGGATAAGGATGTTCATGGTCTTGTAAGCTACGAAGGCTTTGCTGGCATACCACACGCCTTTGTATTTGTAGTCCGTGCCCCAAGAGTTCTTCACCATGAAGTATTCCTTCCCGTTCTGGTCTGCGGCTATACCGTAGATGAGCATACCGTGGTCGTCGGTTGTTTCCCAGTTGTCGTAGGCTGTCTGGCGCATTTCCTGTGTGACCGTGATTTCGGGAAGTGGCTTTTCGGTGAGGTGCTTGCGGCGGTCGGTACTGGTGGAGCTTTTGCCGAACCAATGCTCGTAGTCGCTACCGGCAGTTTCCTTCACCTTTTGCACATCGGGGCAAACGGCGATGCCTTCACGTGAGAAACCTTCTTCGCTCACGTCGGCTCCCCAGGCAAAGGTGTAACCATTCTTGACGGCTGACTCCATCACCTGCATGAATTCGTCGAGTGGCAGGTTGTAGCTCAGACCCCAGCGCCAGTTGTCCTGCACTTCGATGACGAACTGGCTGTAGAAGGGATGGTGAGTGAAGCTGGTGAGGCTCACGTAGTCGTCCATGTTCAGTCCGGTGCTTGCCATGTAGCTCTGTGGTGTGTATTTCTTGCCGTTAAAAGTGAACTCGGCGGGACATTCGCCCAGATAGGCATCGAGGGTAGCCATGATGGGCTTGAACCACACGGGTGAGAGTTTCTTCTGTTCGCTCTTAGCAATGGCGGATACCTGTGGTTCGAGCATGGAGAAAAATTCGCCGAAGTTGGGCAGCGTGTCGCCATAGAGTGTGCCTGGAGCGGGCATGGCTTCTTCGGGGATGATGCCATAGTGCTTCATGCAATAGACACAGTCGTAGAACGAACCGCCCTGGCTGAAGTCCATGTCGCCATGCAGACGGACGGTGGCTTTGGCGCGGTCTTCGTAAGTCTTGTGTGCCAGGTACATTTCGGCAAAGTTGAATTCTCCTTTACCCATGCGCAGCAGTTCTGCCTCGAAGAAGCCCAGGCTGGAGTATGCCCAGCAAGTGCCTGAACGGTTCTGGTTCTTGGTAGTAGTGATGGGGTTTTCCTTTACTACGGTAAACTGGAAACCCTCTTCTTTCTTCTTTTCGTCTTGTGCAAAGAGGGTGGTGCCGCAAAAGAGAAGTGCGGCGAGAGTGAGTGTTTTCTTCATTTTTTTTTGATAGTTTTTTTTTATAGGAGCTATAGGGACTATAGTAACTATAGGGACTTATAGGAGCTATAGAAATTTTCTATTTTTCAATAAATTTCTCTACATCGTCGGGGTGGTAGGGGATGAGCTTGTCGCCGATGATTTCGCAACCGTCCTTTGTGATGAGGATGTCGTTCTCGATGCGGATGCCGCCAAAGTTGCGCCATGGCTCCAAGGCGTCGTAGTTGATGAATTGCTCAAACTTCTTCTCTGAACGCCACAGGTCGATGAGGTGTGGAATGAAGTACAGGCCAGGTTCGTCGGTCATGACAAATCCTTCCTGCAAGCGTCGGCCGCAACGCAGGTTGCACAGTCCGAACTGGGTAGAGGGCTGCACTTCGTCGTCGAAGCCCAGATAGTTCTGTCCCAGTCCCTCCATGTCGTGCACATCCATGCCCATCATGTGTCCCAGTCCGCAGGGCGAGAACATGGCGTGTGCGCCAGCCATGACAGCCTCTTCGGTATCGCCCTTCATCAGTCCGAGCGACTTCAGGTGTTCGGTCATGACACGGGCGGAGCCCAGATGGATGTCGAGCCACTTCACACCTGGACGAGCGTTGGCAATTACCCAGTCGTGGGCAGCCTCCACACCTGCATAGAGGTCGCGCTGCTGTTGGGTGAACTTGCCCGATACGGGTGTTACTCGGGTGTGGTCAGAACAGTAGTTTTCAGGGCTTTCGGCTCCAGCGTCGCAGAGCATCAGCCGTCCTGCTTCCATGGGTCGATAGCTGGGGAAACCATGCTGAATTTCTCCGTGAGTGGAGAGGATGGCCTGGAAGGAAATGCCGTCGCCGTAGCTCATGGCAATGCCTTCAATGACACCGGCAATGTACTTCTCCGTCACACCAGGAGCACAGAGTTTCATGGCTGTAGTGTGCATCAGGTAGCCTATGTCGGAGGCTTTCTTCAGTTCTTCAATCTCTTCGGGCTTCTTGATGGAACGCATCGACACAATGGCCTTGATGAGTGTGACAGAAGCTTTCTCCCGTGATTGCAGGGGATGGATGCCGACAAGGTCTGCCAGCTGAATCATCAGGTCATGGCGATATTGCGGCAGGAAGTGGATGGTCTGTCCCTTAGCCTTGGCTGCGTCAATCATGGTCTTCAGCGCAGCCATGGGGGCTGTGTTCGTGATGCCTGTAGAGGCAGCAAGGTCTTTCACCGACGGCACGAAACCTGTCCAGATGATGTCGTTGATGTCGATGTCGTTACCGAAGAGATACTCTTGATTGTTGTCCACATCGATGATGGCAGCCAGTCCTTCGCGGCGCAATCCGACGAAGTAGAGGAAGTTGCTGTCCTGACGGAAGTGGTAAGTGTTGGCTGGGTAGTTGTTCGGCGAATCGTTGTTTCCGAACAGCAGGATGAGTCCTGAGCCCACCTTCTTTTTCAGTTCGTTACGTCTGCTGACGTATATTTCTTTACTAAACATGGTGATATGGTTTTTTAATGATCTATGCCTAATTCCTTTTTCTTGGCTTGCAGCATCGAATGAAGTTGTCTGGCAAGTTTCTTGATTTCCTTGATTTGGGGAGACTGGTCGTGTGTGGAGAGATGAATCTTGTCGAGATTGTTGATGACTCCATACCGATTGCTGCAAAAGTCGTCGAAAGCCTGTTGAGTCTTTATCTGAGGAAGCTTGTTGATGAGGTTTTGCAGATTGCTGATGATGCCGCTGGGTTCCACTTCGTATGTGCTGCAAGTCTCTGCATAGAGGGTTTGGATGCGTTTCAACTTCTTCTGCATTACAGCTTTTTCTTCAGTCGGCAACTGGTCTATTTCTTGGGTTGCGCGATAAAGCATGTTGGGGTAGTCATACTTCGCTTTCATCAGCATACTGGGCGACTGCACAGCTTCCAGCTGAGAGATGATTTCGTCCAGATTGTACGACATGGCGGCACAGTCCTGACTGACCTTTTCGCCCTCGATGGTGTCGTTGTAGAGGATTTCTTCTTCTACAAAAGCATCAGAATCACCACCCTGTGACTCTGACGATGGAGTTTGCTTCCCTTGACAAGCCACCAAGAGAAGGCAAAGTAGCCAATGGCGGCAAGCGGAGAATCGTGTCATGAAAGGCTGCTTGCAGTTATTGGTCATGGTGATGGTGATGATGTTTTTTGTGGATGATGCCCCTTTGCTTCAAGTCTCTCATGATGGGCATATCCTTTTGGTGCATTTCTTCTTTGTCGTGAGCCAAATTATAAACGTGAGTAGGAGTTGTGTGATGTTTTATTGCCAACCATATATAGGTCCATCTGTTTTTTGAATGAAAATAAATCGCCATATTCTTATTACATTATTAATAATGAAAATAAAAGTCCACTTTTATCAACATTTTGCAAAATTACTACTTTCAATGTTTATAAACAAAGAAAATGGAAGTTATTTTGCAAAAAATGCGCTTTTCTGTAAGATTCTTCATTTTTCATTCTTCATTCTTCATTTTTTTGCGTTACCTTTGCAAAATATTTAGAATCATTGATAAAACATAAAAAAGATGAACATCACAGAGAATACAGAAGAAGTAAAGTACGAATCCGTCAGTTTTGTAGAAGAAATTCTGCGTAAAGACTTAGCCGACGGTAAGAACGGCGGCAGAATGCAGACACGTTTTCCACCCGAACCCAACGGCTATCTGCACATTGGCCACGCCAAAGCCATAGCCATCGACTTCGGACTGGCAAAGAAATATGGCGGTGTGTGCAACCTCCGCATGGACGACACCAATCCGCAGAAGGAAGATACAGAATACGTAGAAGCCATCAAGCGCGACATCGAATGGCTCGGCTTCAAGTGGGGCAATATCTACTACGCCTCCGATTACTTCCAAAAACTCTGGGACCTCGCCGTCGAACTCATCAAGGAAGGCAAAGCATATATTGACGAACAGACCAGCGAACAGATTGCAGCACAGAAGGGTACGCCAACACAGCCTGGTACAAACAGCCCCTATCGTGACCGTCCGGTCGAAGAAAGTCTGCGCCTGTTTGAAGAAATGAACAGCGGCCAGATGGAGCCAGGCAAAATGGTGCTGCGTGCCAAAATTGACATGGCAAGCCCCAACATGCACTTCCGCGACCCCATCATGTACCGCGTGCTCAATATGCCACACTGGCGCACAGGCACCAAGTGGAATGCTTACCCCATGTATGACTATACACATGGCCAGTGCGACTACTGGGAAGGTGTGACCCACTCCTGGTGTACGTTGGAATTTGTCAGCCACCGTCCCCTCTACGACCTCTTTGTCGATTGGGCAAAGATTGCAGAAGGAAACGACAAACCACTCGACGACAACCGTCCCCGTCAGACAGAGTTTAACAAACTTAACCTCACACACATCCTGCTCTCCAAGCGCAACCTGCTTATTCTGGTTAACGAAGGAGTTGTAAACGGATGGGACGACCCCCGAATGCCAACCATCTGCGGATTCCGTCGTCGAGGCTACAGCCCCGAAAGCATCCTCAATTTCATCGACAAGATAGGTTACACCAAGTTCGACGCACTCAACGAAATGTCACTCTTCGAAAGTGCTGTGCGCGACGACCTCAACAAACGGGCACAGCGCGTCAGTGCCGTCATCAACCCCGTGAAACTCATCATCGACAACTTCCCCGACGACGAGACCGAAGTCTATACAGCCCAGAATAACCCTGAAAATCCTGCTGACGGCACACACGAAATAGAATTCAGCCGCGAACTCTGGATTGAACGCGAAGACTTCATGGAAGACGCGCCGAAGAAATTCTTCCGTCTGGGACCAGGCAAAGAAGTGCGTCTGAAGAACTCCTACATCATCCGCTGCTCCGAAAAACCCGAAGAGTGCATTGTGAAAGACGGCGACGGCAACATTGTCGAGATTCACGCACAGCTCATTCCCGACACCAAGACAGGGCAGGCAAATGCCAACATGAAGATAAAGGGCAAAACCATCCACTGGGTAAGCTGCCGCCACTGCATCGAAGCCGAAGTACGCAACTACGACCGCCTCTGGATGGTGGAAAATCCACGCGACGAAGTAGCAGCCTATTCAAAGGAACATGACGATGTTCGCGGCATTGAAGCCATGCGTCCATTCCTCAATCCTAACAGCCTTGAAATCAAGACTGCCTACGTTGAAAAATGGCTACAGACACGCCAGCCGCTCGACTACCTCCAGTTCCAGCGCATAGGCTATTATAACGTAGATCCAGACTCCACCCCAGACCACCTCATCTTCAACCGAACCGTCGGTCTGACGGATGCCTGGAAAAAGCTCAATAAATAATTGAAAAACGACTATTACGACAGCGAAGAGTTTAAAGAAATCCTCGACGCATACGAGCGTTCATTGAAAGAAGGAACCACACCCTACTTCGATGCCGACGACTATGCCGACGTGGCAGATTTCTACCTGAATGTTGACACACCTGAAAAATGCTTCAAGTGTGTCAACAAAGGGTTAGAACTATATCCCGACGACGACCAGCTGCTTTCCGTCAAGTCCAGCGCCTGCATCTTTACACACAAATACAAAGAGGCAGAAAAGATTGTCAAAAAGCTGAACCCCCAAAACCGAGAGACACTCTATCAGAAAGCACAGCTGGAATATGCCCTCTACGGCCATGTCCAGAAAGCTGAAGAAATGTTTACCGACTGGATTGCCTTGGAACGAAGCCTGTTCCGCGAAGAAAACGAAGAAGATGAAGAACGCTTTCAGGAATTTCAGCGAGACTGCTACATACACGTCATCACCTCATTCATAGAATTGGCCGACAGCCAAATCTACGACGAAGAACTCATCAAGCGCTGGGTGGAAGACTACATCGTCACCTTCTCCCCCTTGGGGAACTACGACTCCGACCTCATCCTCGCCGACACCGTCCGCGAAGAAAACCTCTTCGATATGGTCGTGAAAGTCTATAGCAAAATCCTCGAAACCAATCCTTACATCAAATACGGATGGACCGTGCTCGCTGCCGCACAATACTCCTGCGACCTCTACGAAGATGCCATCGAGTCGGCAGACTTTGCCCTTGCCGTCAATCCCGACGACACCGACGCCCTGCTCACCAAAGCCCACTGCCTCTACACCACCAACCGCTTCGACGAAGCCTTGCCCGTCTTTGAACAATACTCGGCGAAAACCACCGAAATCGGACAATCATTGCCCCTTGCCATCTGTCTCATCTCCAGCGGACGCAATGCAGAGGCACTGGAACAGCTCAAGCGGGCAGAGGAATATTACAGCGGATTCAAGAATGACAAAGAATACTACGCCATCAGTTGTTTCGAGATAGCCGACGCATACCTTGCCCTGGAACGAGTTTCTGAAGCAGAACGATTCATCGACATTGCCCTGGAACTATATCCCAAGAATGTTCATTATCAGTTGCTGAAGGGCACTCTGTTGCTGACCCACGGAGACATCTCTGGAGCCATGACCCTCTTTGTGTCCTATGTTGAGGGAATGCCCGATGTGATTGATGCCACCGTGCAAGTTGTGATACGCTTATTAATTTACGAATTGGAAACCCTTGCCATCGAACTGATTGGCACCGTGGAGAAATTCGGGACAATCTATCCCAAGTTGTGCCATCTTTATCCCTACAAGGCACTTGCTTATATCCGCACCTACCAGTACGACAAATTCCTGCGCTACCTGAAGCGGAGTCAGGAGCAGTGTCCAGAGCTGACCCGCGAAGTCCTTTCCGACCTGTTCCCCGAAGACATGAACCCGAAAGACTACTATCAATATATGCTAAAGAATTTGTAGTTTTTTCCTTTTTCGCTTGTTTTTATACCTGTTAAATTGTAACTTTGCAGCCAAAATTGACGCTTATGTCTAAAAAACAGACGAAATCAACCTCAAAAAAGAAAAAGAAAGACTCAACATATAGCAGCTCAGCAGACTTGAATGTGTTTGCAGGAATCCCCAAACGAGATTTGTTTTCTTTCTCCTTTGGTTTTATTCTTGCCATCTTTGCCATCTTCCTGCTGGTTGCCTTTGTGTCTTATCTTTATACCGGCTTTGTGGATTATGACATTCTGGAAAGCACGCATGTGGGCGATATTGCCAACGAGAATTTGCGCTTTCAGAATGTGTGTGGTCCTGTGGGAGCCAAATTAGCCCATTTCTTTCTGAACGAAAGTTTTGGCTTGGCATCGTTCCTGATCATCCCATTCCTGCTGATGCTGGGATTCAGAATGATGAGCATTTACCGAATCCGTTTGGTACGCAAACTGATATTGGGAATGATTCTGCTCGTGTGGAGTAGCGCGTTCCTTTCCTTTATCGCTTCGTTTATTCCTGGACTGGACGATTCGTTCCTTAATCTGGGCGGCAATCATGGCAATCTTGTGGTACGCAAAATCACGTCTTTGGTGGGTACACCTGGATTGTTGGGTGTGCTGGTCATTGTGGCTGTCTTGTATTTGGTCTATGTCAGCGCAAAGACCATCGAATATATCCGCAGTTTGTTCCGGCTGAAGTTCATCAAACGCATTCGTAAGCGCACAGAGGACGCAGAGGAGGCAGAGAGCACGGAGGACGCAGAGGATACGGAGGGCACAGAGAGTGAGGGTGAGGATGCTGAAGAGACGGTGGGTGATGACGCTGATGCTGCCCTTGCCCTTGCACAGGAATTTGAGAAGGTGGCACAGAGCAATGTGTTGGAGTTCTCTGAGGAGGATTTGCCCAAGGACACAGAGGATAGTGAGAAGAAGTCTGCCACGAAGAAAGAAGACACGAAAGAAGAAAAAAAGGAAGACAAGAAGACTGACCCCGAATTTGACGTGACTGCTTCCAAGACGGAGCAGGGGAGTGGTGTCATTGAACGGGGTGATATCAATACACCTTACGACCCCAAAATGGATTTGGAGTCGTACAAATATCCTCCACTTTCGTTGATTGTCAGCGGTGTAGATAGTTCGCCTGCGATTGATATGGCTGAACAGAATGCGAACAAGGATCGTATCACGCATGTGTTGCGCCAGTTTGGTGTGGAAATCAGCAGTATCAAAGCGACCATTGGCCCGACGATTACACTTTACGAAATTGTGCCTGCCGAAGGAACTCGCATCAGCAAGATTCGCAATTTGGAAGACGACATCGCCCTGAGCCTTGCGGCAGAGGGTATCCGTATCATTGCCCCTATTCCTGGCAAGGGTACGATTGGTATTGAGGTGCCGAACAAAAAGAAGTGTATCGTTTCGATGGAAAGCATCTTGAGCAGCAAGGTGTACCAGAACAGCACGATGGAATTGCCATGTGCTGTGGGCAAGACGATTACTAACGAGGTCTTCATGTTCGACCTGGCTAAGGCTCCACACCTCTTGGTGGCTGGTGCTACAGGTCAGGGTAAGTCGGTGGGACTGAATGCCATCATCGCTTCGTTGCTTTACAAGAAACATCCTGCCGAGTTGAAGATTGTGATGGTTGACCCGAAGAAGGTGGAGTTCAGCATTTATTCACCCATCGAAAACCATTTCCTGGCTCGTCTGGAGGAAGAAGATGATTGCATCATCACGGATGTGCAGAAGGTGGTGAAGACACTGACGTCGCTTTGTCAGTTGATGGACACTCGCTACGATTTGCTGAAAAAGGCAGGTTGCCGAAATATCAAGGAATATAATGCTAAGTTTAAGGAACGCAAACTGAATCCCGAACATGGACATGAGTTCATGCCATACATCGTGGTAGTTGTCGATGAGTTTGGTGACCTGATTATGACGGCTGGCAAGGAAGTGGAATTGCCTATCTGTCGCATTGCCCAGTTGGCACGTGCTGTGGGTATTCACATGATTATTGCTACGCAGCGTCCGCAGGCCAGCATCATCAGCGGAGCCATCAAGACCAACTTCCCTGCTCGCATGGCATTTAAGGTAAGTTCGATGATTGACTCCCGTGTGGTACTCGACCGTCCAGGTGCTCAGCAGCTCATTGGTCGTGGCGATATGCTGTTCCTTTCAGGTAGTGAGCCTGTGCGTGTGCAGTGTGCTTTCCTCGATACGCCAGAGGTGAGCAATATTTGCCAGTTCATTGCCAAACAGCAGGGTTATCTGCATCCGATGTACCTGCCTGAAGTCGTTGGCGAAGAAGGTGACGGCGGCGGTGCAGCCAATGTGGATGTAAAGCGGCTTGACCCGTTGTTTGCAGAAGTGGCAAAGTTTGTGGTCAATACGCAGCAGGGCAGCACGTCGATGATTCAGCGCAACTACTCGATAGGCTACAATCGTGCGGGTAAGATTATGGATCAGCTGGAGAAGATGGGTGTGGTAGGTCCACAAGTGGGCAGCAAACCCCGCGAGGTGCTGATTAAGGATCCGATTACTTTGGAGTCGTTGATTAATTCGATTGGATAAAATGAAGCAAATAAATAGATTACACATGATGAACAAGACAATGAAAAAAATCGTTTTATTTGGCATCGTCAAAAAAATAATGCTTTTGGCGGTAGTGCTGTTTTCGCAGTTTGTCTATGCTGACAACGCGACGGCTTTGTTGGACAAGGCTGCTGAGAATTTCAAGGCTGCAGGTAACGTGAAAATTGGTTTTCAGGCAAAGGCAGAGAGTGGCTCAACCACAGGCTACATCGACATTGCCGGCAATAAGTTCCATTGCGACATGGCAGGCACAAAGGTGTGGTTCGACGGCGAGAATATGTGGCATTATGTGAAGAGCAACGAAGAAGTGAACGTGACTACTCCCTCTGCTGCTGAGGCTGCCAAACTCAACCCTTATTCCTTCATCTCTATGTACAAGAAAGGCTATACCTGCAAAATGGGCAAATCCACCGACAAATATTACGAGGTGATTCTGACAGGCAAGCAGGGTAGTGCCTACAAGAAGGTGGTTGTTCAGTTTGACAAAAAGAGCTACAAACCGCTGTACATCAAGACGCAGACAGCGAAACATACCACGGAATTTACTGTAAACTCATACCTAACAAAACAAAATTTCCCTGCCTCTACTTTTACTTTCAACAAGAAAGAATTTCCCAAAGTGGAAGTGGTGGACTTGAGATGACCTATGGAACATATTCGTTGCTTAATCATTGGCTCTGGCCCTGCCGGTTACACCGCAGCTATCTATGCAAGCAGAGCAAACCTTAACCCTGTACTTTACGAAGGCATTCAGCCTGGCGGACAGCTTACCATCACCGACATGGTGGAAAACTTTCCTTCTCATCCCGAACCCATTTCCGGTCCTGAATTGATGGACCTCATGCGTCAGCAAGTGGAGAAATTCGGTGTGGAGATTCGCAGTCGGCTTTGTGTGGCGAGCGACCTTTCAGCAGCTCCCTACAAGTTTACTTTCGACGACGAATCGCAAGTGGAAGCCGATGCCGTCATTATTGCTACTGGTGCCAGTGCCAAGTTCCTCGGACTGAGCGATGAAGAGAAATACCGAGGGATGGGAGTCAGTGCCTGTGCCACTTGCGACGGCTTCTTCTATCGCAAGAAGACGGTGGCTGTTGTGGGTGGAGGCGACACCGCTTGCGGTGAAGCCACTTATCTTGCCAGCCTGGCATCCAAAGTCTATCTCATTGTGCGCAAACCTTATTTGCGTGCCACCAAGATTCTGCAAGAACGGGTGATGAACAATCCGAAGATTGAAGTCCTTTTCGAGACCAACACCCTCGGACTGTATGGCGACGGCGGTGTGGAGGGTGCACATCTGGTTTACCGAAAAGGGGAAGCCGATGAGCGCAAATATGATCTGCCCATCGATGGCTTCTTCCTGGCAATAGGCCACAAGCCCAACTCCGACGTGTTCAAGCCTTGGATTGAAACCGACGAGATAGGCTACATCAAGACTGAAGGGGCCACTCCAAAGACAAACATTCCTGGCGTCTTTGCCGCAGGTGACGTTGCCGACCCTCTCTATCGTCAGGCCATCGTGGCAGCAGCCAGCGGTTGCAAGGCAGCCATGGAGGCAGAAAAATACCTGAATGAGATGTAAATGACCCTCCGGCAAGCAAAGACATTCTATGTGCTTGTTGCTCGAAACCAGCGGATGCGAGACCGCAGGCATCCCATGTTCGAGCGAAACATGCTGATGAAGGTGTTTGGCTACATCTTCATTGCGTTTTGGGCTGTCTATCTGATGATGTTAGGCTTCATGTGCTACCAAATGTTCGACGGTGGTGGGCATGAAGCCTTTGACATGGTGGACGGCGGCATGATATTCATCCTGGCACTCGACTTCTTCCTGCGATTTGCCATGCAGGAAACACCCGCTCAGGACATCAAGCCCTACAAACTCAGCCCTATCCCCATCCGTTTTCTGCTGAATGTCTTCTTGGTGCGTATGGGACTAAGAATCTACAACTTCTTCTGGTTCTTCTTCCTGGTACCCTTTGCCCTCTTTGCCGTAGTCAAATTCTACGGAATCATCGGACTGCTTAGCTATCTGTTGGGCTGGTGGTTCCTCTTTGTCATCAACAGCTACTGGTATCTGCTCTGCCGCACCTTTGTCAATCGCAACGTCTATTTCATCTTGCTTCCCATTGCCATCTACGCATTGCTTATCTACTTCGGCATCTTCAGCGAACCCGCATGGCTATTCGATGCCTGCGTCTGGATAGGGCGGCTCTTTGTCACTTGCAATCCGCTGATGTACCTGCTGTTTTTTGCGCTTGCCATCCCTCTTTTTCTCATCAACCGCAAACTGCAATACCACAGCATCTACACCGAAATCTCCAGTACAGAACGGGCAGTCAAGGTGAAACCCCTTGAAATGCACGCCTTGGAACGTTTTGGCGAAGTGGGAGAATACCTGAAGCTGGAAATCAAATCCACCATGCGAAACTCTGTCATTCGCAAACAGTTCCTTACAGGCTTCTACTGCATGTTGCTCTTCTGCCTGCTGTTTGCTTTTACTGACATTTACGATGCGATGCCCTTCATGCGCATATACATTTGTGTTTATTGCTTTTCGTGTCTTGGTGTGATGACCCTCACCGTCATCATGTGTGCCGAAGGAAACTACATCGATGGTCTGATGGTTCGCAAGGAGAACATCCTCTCCCTGCTAAAAGCCAAATACTACTTCAACTGCGCCCTGATGCTTGTGCCCCTGCTCATCTCTCTCTTTCCCATATTCAAAGAGAAAATGACCATCATCGACGCGCTGGGCTGCATGTTCTTCACCAGCGGTGTCGTCATGCCTTTCCTCTTCCAGCTTGCTGCCTACAACGATTCCACGATCCATCTGAACCAGCGCATCACCAAGTCTGGACGGAGCACCAAGGTGCAGATGATATTTTCCTCCATAGCCCTCTTCCTGCCCATGCTCATCATGTACACGCTGATGAACTTCTGGGGAGAGCGGACGGCTGCCCTTATCATGATGGCAATGGGGCTCCTTGGCACCATTCTCCATCCCCTCTGGCTACGCAACATTTACAACCGCTTCATGAATCACCGTCACCAAATCATGGACGGATTCAGAAACTCAAGATAAACCATGAATATTACCATTGAAAACCTGACCAAACATTTTGGCGACAAGACGGCTCTCGACATCGACCGCTACGACATCCACAGCGGCGACATCATCGGCTTGCTCGGCAACAATGGGGCAGGGAAGACCACCCTCTTCCGCATCCTGCTCGATTTGCTCCATGCCGATAGCGGCACAGCTACCATCCATGGAAAACTCGACGACGGCACATACGTCTCTTACAACACAGCTCAGAGCGAAGACTGGAAACACTACACCGGAGCCTTCGTCGATACAGGCTTCCTCATCGAATACCTTACCCCCGAAGAATATTTCAGTTTTATTGCCAAAGTGAACGGCATCAGCTCCGAAACATTGGCAGAACGTCTGAAACCATTCGACAGTTTCATGAACGGCGAAGTGGTGGGGCGCAACATCCTTATCCGCAATCTCTCTATGGGCAATCAGCAGAAAGTGGGCATCATCGGAGCCATGTTGAGCCATCCCCGTGTGCTCATCCTCGACGAACCGTTCAATTTCCTTGACCCCTCTTCGCAGCTTGCCATGAAATACCTGCTGGAGTCGTACAACAAAGAGACGGAAGCCACCATCATCGTCTCTTCCCATAATCTTGCCCACACATTCGACATCTGCACACGTGCCACCTTGCTCGAACATGGGCGAATCCTCATGGACTACAACAAAGACTACGCATCCCTTACCAGCGACATCGAAAAGTACTTCAAGGGCAATGCTTTCTGACGGAAAAACCAACGTTCTTCCAGCCCCCAATTTGTAAACTCCGCTTGTCATTCGGGCGAAAAGGCTGTCGTGTGTGTTATAATTTGCTGAATTATTTGTTTTTGTTTGAATTTATAATTACGTATCTTGAAATAAATTCGTACTTTTGCAAAGTGTATGTTCCATTTCTTCCCAAGAATGGAACCTAAATTTGTGTGTATAAACCTTTATATTAATAATTATTATCAAAATTCATTATGAAGATTTCTCGTATTGATCACCTTGGAATAGGTGTTGAGAGCATCGACGCAGTGCTCCCTTATTTTGAAGAAGTACTTGGTCTCAAGTGCTATGCGATTGAAGAAGTGGCTGACCAGAAAGTAAAGACTGCTTTCCTGAAGGTTGGCGAAGTGAAATTGGAATTACTTGAGCCAACAAGCCCAGAAAGTGCTGTGGCAAAATGGCTGGAAAAGGGTGGCAAGGGCGTTCACCATGTAGCTTTCGCGGTAGAAGACGGAGTGGCTGAAGCCCTCGTGGAGGCTGAAGGCAAGGGCATCCGCCTCATCGACAAGCAGCCACGTCCAGGTGCAGAGCAGATGAGCATAGCTTTCCTGCATCCGAAGTCAACCGCTGGCATTTTGACAGAACTTTGTGAACCACAGAACAAGTAATATTATGAGCAAGCAAACAGAAAGAATACAGGAGCTGATTGAGCTCCGACAGAAAGCACGCCTTGGCGGTGGCGAAAAAGCCATCGACAAGCAGCACGCAAAAGGTAAGTTCACAGCTCGTGAGCGCATTGCCATGCTCTTGGACGAGGGCAGTTTCGAGGAATTTGATATGTTCAAGCTGCACAAATGCCACAATTTCGGCATGGAGAAGAAGCAGTATCTGGGCGACGGTGTGGTAACAGGTTCTGGTACTATCAACGGTCGCCTTGTTTATGTCTTCGCACAGGACTTCACGGTGAACGCCGGTTCGCTGTCCGAGACACTGGCCGAGAAAATTTGCAAGGTAATGGACATGGCCATGAAGGTCGGTGCTCCCGTCATCGGTCTGAACGACTCCGGTGGTGCACGTATTCAGGAAGGTATCAACGCCTTGGCGGGCTATGCTGAAATCTTCCAGCGCAACATCATGGCCAGTGGCGTCATTCCACAGATTTCGGGCATCTTCGGTCCCTGCGCCGGTGGTGCCGTCTATTCACCGGCACTGACCGACTTCACACTGATGATGGAGAACACGTCGTATATGTTCCTCACAGGTCCTGCCGTAGTGAAGACTGTGACAGGCGAGAATGTAGATCAGGAAAGCCTCGGTGGTGCCAGTGTTCACTCTACCAAGTCGGGTGTCTGCCACTTTACGGCTGCTACCGAGGAAGAGGCTATGGCCATGATTCAGCAGCTGCTCAGCTACATTCCGCAGAACAATCAGGAGGAGACTCCACGTGTGGAATGTACCGACCCCGTTGACCGTCTGGAAGATGCGCTCAACGACATCATCCCCGACAATCCCAACCAGGCATACGACATGTACCAGGTTATTTCTGCCATTGTGGACAATGGCGAGTTCTTCGAGGTACAGCCCAAGTATGCCCAGAACATCATCACAGGTTTTGCACGCTTCAACGGCCGTGCTGTAGGTGTGCTGGCCAATCAGCCTAACAAGTTTGCCGGTGTGCTCGACTGCAACGCCAGCCGCAAGGGTGCACGCTTCGTGCGCTTCTGCGATGCCTTCAACATCCCTTTGGTAACATTGGTTGACGTTCCTGGCTTCCTGCCTGGCACAGGTCAGGAGTACAACGCCGTCATCCTGCATGGTGCCAAGCTGCTCTATGCTTACGGCGAAGCCACTGTGCCCAAGGTGACAGTGACCCTCCGCAAATCATACGGCGGCAGCCACATCGTGATGAGCTGTAAGCAGCTCCGTGGCGACATCAACTACGCATGGCCATCAGCCGAAATCGCCGTGATGGGTGCCAGCGGTGCCGCAGCCGTGCTCTATGCCAAGGAAGCCAAGGCCATCAAGGACGAGGGCGGCGATGCTGCTGCCTTCATCAAGGAGAAAGAAGACGAATACACGAAGCTCTTTGCCAATCCTTATCAGGCAGCCAAGTATGGCTACATTGACGACGTGATTGAGCCTCGCAACACGCGCTTCCGCGTTATCCGTGCCCTGGAACAGCTTGCAACCAAGACATTAACTAATCCTGCTAAGAAGCACGGAAACATACCTTTGTAAGCACATGAAAAAGTTATTTTCCATCCTATCTTTCCTTGCTGTTTCCGTGGGCACATTTGCACAGGGAGCACACGACTTCAAAATCAACGAAGTCTTTGTGCTGGGCTGTCCCAAATGCTGCCCAGCGACAGCGGCTGCCGACAGCAGCGCTGTGGCCGGAGACATGGTGAAGGATTGCCAGAAGAAGCCAGCCTTCTATCTGGACGAATACGGCGAGCCTGCCAGTTGGATCGAGATTGAAAACACCTCTTACTCTACACACGAGATAAGAAACTGCTTCATCGCTACCGACCGTGCCGTGCTCAACCCCGATCTGTCTGCACCGGAACGCGAGCAGCTCATGTCCATCATCCCTGCGGGCGACCCTCGCACCCTGATTTCGGGCAAGCAGCGCATCACCTTCTTTGTGGGTAACCGCAACCGCGGAACGCTCCACACCACCGGCGCCGTACAGCTGAAGGCCGGTGAGGACAACTGGATTGCCATCTACGACGGCAACGCCGTTGACCTGCTCGACTCTGTGACGATTCCTGCACTCCAGCCTGGCCAGACCTATGCCCGTCTGAACGGCAACACTTGGCAGGTATGCGAGGCATCGGAAGCTACCCCTAACGGCCCCAACCAGGAGTATCACAACGACAAGATACGTGAATTCAAGGAGAAAGACCCCTACGGCTTTGCCATGACGCTGATGTGCATGGCAGTGGTGTTCACTTGTCTGGCCATCCTGTTCCTCTTCTTCCAGGGCTTCGGACTCATCATCGCCAAGTTGGTGGGCAAAGTGGCCAAGCCCGTTGTCACTCCGGTGGTTGAGGCAGGCGAGCGCGTGGTCGAAGCAGCCAAGCAGGGCACGACCGAGACGAAGGGCATTCCGATGGAGACCTACACAGCCGTCATCGGTCTGGCTCTGCACGAATATTTCGGTGGCACACACGACATCGAGTCCGGCATTCTCACCATCAACCATGAGCAGACTTCCTGGGCCGACAAGAGCCACGAACTGCGCACTATTCCACAACTTCATCACAACAATTAAACAACAATGAAAGAATACAATTATAAAATCAAAGGTCAGGACTTCAACGTGAAAATCGAAGGCGTTGAAGGCGACATCGCAAAGGTTGAGGTCAACGGCATTCCGTTTGAAGTGCAGCTCGAAAAGCCTGTAGCTCAGCCCAAGCCAGTAGTACGTGCCGTTGCGGCACCAGTGAAAACCGTCGAAGCCCCGAAGGCAGCCGTCGAAGCAGCCCAGGTGGCCGCTGGCGTGACAGCCGTGAAGGCTCCGCTGCCAGGCACCATCAACGACATCAAGGTGGCCGTAGGCCAGGCGGTGAAGAAGGGCGACACACTCGTCGTGCTCGAAGCCATGAAGATGGAGAACAACATCGACTGCGAGCGCGACGGCAAGATTGCCAGTGTCAACGTGAATAAGGGAGATACAGTAATGGAGGGCAGTGTCCTCGTAACCATTGAATAACTATGTTTCTGGAAAGCATTTCAACAATGGATTTCGTGGCAACGAAGTTCTCCGACTTCTTGACCTACACAGGCTTTGCCAATGTGGAGTGGCCCAACCTGGTGATGATTGCCGTGGGTGCATTCTTCATCTGGCTCGCCATCAAGAAGGACTTCGAACCGCTGTTGCTCATCCCGATAGGTCTCGGCATCATTCTGGGAAACATTCCGTTCAAGGCAGCAGGCCTTGAAATAGGTCTCTACGAGGACAACTCCGTGCTCAACATCTTCTATCAGGGTGTACGTCAGGGCTGGTATCCGCCGCTTGTCTTTCTGGGCATCGGTGCCATGACCGACTTCGGTGCACTCATTGCCAACCCCAAGCTCATGCTCATCGGAGCCGCCGCCCAGTTCGGCATCTTCGGTGCCTACATGATTGCTCTGGCCATGGGCTTCGAGCCGAACCAGGCAGCCGGCATTGCCATCATCGGCGGAGCCGACGGCCCCACGGCCATCTTCCTTTCCTCCAAACTGTCGCCCAACCTGATGGGAGCCATCGCCGTCTGCGCCTACAGCTACATGGCACTGGTGCCCGTGCTTCAGCCCATGGTGATGAAAGCACTCACCACCAAGAAACAGCGCACCATCAAGATGAAGCCCAGCCGCGAGGTAAGCCAGACGGAGAAGATGCTCTTCCCCATCGTGGGCTTGCTCATCACCACCTTCATCGTGCCTTCAGGTCTGCCGCTGCTCGGCATGCTCTTTTTCGGAAACCTGCTGAAGGAAAGCACCAAGACCACCCGTCTGGCAAAGACGGCAGGTTCAGCCCTGAACGACATCGTGGTGATGCTGCTCGGCCTCACCGTGGGTTGCTCTACGCAGGCAAGCGAATTCCTCACGCTCGACACCATCAAGATTTTCGCCCTCGGCGCCTTTGCCTTCATCATTGCCACAGCCAGCGGCGTTTGCTTCGTTCACATCATGAACCTCTTCTTGCCGAAGGGAAGCAAAATCAATCCGCTCATCGGTAATGCCGGTGTAAGTGCCGTGCCGATGGCAGCCCGCATCAGTAACCAGGAAGGTCTGAAGGCCGATCCGCACAACTTCCTCCTGATGCACGCCATGGGGCCCAACGTGGCAGGTGTGATTGGATCAGCCGTTGCCGCAGGTGTCCTGCTCGGCTTCCTCAGCTAACACTTCCGTTATACATCTCAACAGCACAGTTCTCCCACTGCCGGCGCACAGTTATGCCGTTGCAGTGGGAGAACTGTGCTACTGCTGCGGCACTGCATTGCCACACAAACGGCATAACTGTGCGGCGGAAGCAGGAGAACTTTGCTACCGAAGTGGGAAAACTGTGCCACAGAGAGGGCTTAGGCACAGCTTAGGCACGGCTTAGGCACAGCACCTAAAAATTTAATAAAACA
>CADCLN010000041.1 GCA_902802265.1 uncultured Bacteroidales bacterium
TATTGTATATCTAACAATTCGTCAGACAACAAGTGGTCATATTTCTTGATTTCTTTTGTGAATCTCATTAAGAATGGGCAAAGAGACGCTGCCTTTGGTTTGGGGAATCTTACGAGTTCAGTCAAATCATCTTTGTTGAATCTTGTTATATAAATATGATTATAGCCTGTTACTCTGTCTAAATACAATTTTGCAATAAGACTGATGGTACGGTTTATCTTGGCACCAGCCCACGTTAGCATAATTTCGTCATCCCCATGTCTGCTAAATGTTCCCTGTAACTTGTAAATCTGGAAATATTTCCGCGCTTCTTGCAAGCACGTTATAGCTTCAGTTTTGCTATCTAAATATGGATATGATTCCTTTGAAAGATAGACCTCTTTCATTTTTTGAGAAATAATAGAGTCTATTTCGTATCCGTCATTAAGAAATCTGGGTAGTCCACCCCAGTCCGAAGGAATTACGTATGCTCTGTTTGCCTTGTAGTCAATATCTTTAATTTCCCATTTGATTCCTCCAAAGACAATACAAAATCCCACTTTGACGAAATTTAATAAAGAACCTATATGTTGTCCGTTTAGGGCATTTATAATCTCTATTTCTGGATAAGTATTGAAAGCGGCATAAAATTCTTTATCTGCAAGCAACATCTCTCCTTCTGAACCGATCACTATTTGACCACTATTTGTCTGCCTAATAATATCTTTATCTCCTAAGTCTTTCAATAATTTCAAGAATAGTGTGGGCGATACATTTTCAAATGCACCTTCTTCACATAAGAGTCTCCATCCATCTTTGGGGTAGAAACTTCCAAATTCAGCAATAATAGATAAGATTTGTTGTATAAGAGTTGAAAGATGGATGCCATTTATGCTTGGCTTCTCATACTTGTGTTCTTTTAGCAATTCAATGACAGCAATGTTTTGAATAAGATGGTTCTTTAATTGATCTAATAGTCCAGCATTATCTCCATTGTAGTCTTTTGAATAAACTCTTAAAATAGAAGCTTCATTTCTCCTTCCTGAACGTCCTAATCGTTGTCTTAGACTTGAAATGGAATCAGCCACATCTATCTGTGCGATTGATTTGACCTTCCCTATATCCACTCCCAACTCTAATGTGGCTGTACAAATGGCTGTTATCGGAGTTCTCCCCGATTGTAATTCTTGTTCAGTCTTAGTTCTTGATTCTTTGGATATACTACCATGATGTATTCTAAACTCATTTGGAACATGGGCTTCCAAACACTTGTCGTTTAGGAGTGAACAAAATCGTTCGCAGTCTTCTCTTCTATTTGTAAAAACCAAATTGTTTGTTCCTCTTAAACGAAGGAAAATGTCATTAGCTATTTTTGCATCAGCAATTTTTTCTTCATTATATCCGTAATTATATTCCTTTATAAGGACTTTTATCTCGTGATTGCTTGTACCTTGGTCAGGTATAACACAAGGAAGGCTATTATCTTGTCGTAAGAATCTTTTCACAACTTCATAATCCGAGAATGTTGCACTCATCGCAATCCGTGGAATTTGTTTTCTTATGATATGCTCAATCCTTGACATCAGAGATTGCAATTGTTTGCCCCGTTCCGAAGGAATAAAAGCATGCAATTCATCAATCACAACAAACCTCAATTTACCAAATGCATTTTTTAATTTATCATGATGATGCATTAAAAGAGACTCCAGTGATTCGGGTGTAATAATGAGAATCCCATTTGGAGTAGCTAAAGACTTCTTTTTCTTACTGGACGAAATATCACCATGCCAAGGAGTTATATTAGTAATTCCTTGTGCCATATCTGTTAGTCTTCGATACTGGTCGTTTATCAAGGACTTTAATGGACTAATGTATAGAACCTGATAACCCTGTTCTTCTTTATCACGAAGAATTGTGGTTAATACAGGGAGAAATACTGCTTCTGTTTTCCCTCCAGCTGTTGCTGCGCTAATAATTACATCGCAATCTCCATCTAATATTGGAGGTATAGCATTCTCTTGGATGTCTTTCAACGAAGTCCATCCTTGCCTCCATATCCATTGCTGAACTTTGGGTTCAAGTAAATCAAAAGATGAAGATTTTTGTGCCATACCAATATTTACAATTTAAATGTTGTAAATTCATCCTCTTCCATAGACTCGTTATGTCCTAGTGCCGATAAAGCACTTCCAATTTCTGTTGGCTCAATGTCTTTTTCAATTTCTATTTTTTCTATGATATCATCCCATTTCATAGATGGATATTGTTCCAGTATAGACAATAAATCCAAAAAGCCCTTAATGGTATTTCTTGGTGTCCTAAAATAACTATCACCTATTCTGTTAGCGCAATAATTCATATATGCAATCAGCGCTTCATCAGGCACTAAATAGTCTTCTTCCTTGCCTTTGGCAAAAACATTGCGAAGATTCTTCAGTAATACATACAATTCCTCTTTTGAGAGATTGGGCAGACGCAGTACGGTAGAATTATAGTCAGTTAATCCTAATTGTTTTGAAAAGCCATTCTCTGCCAACCTGGAGCGCAAAGCTTCATAGCTATATAATCCACGTCGTGTATCTGTTAGAAATTCGGGTGTTCCGCTCATTATAAAACCTATATTGGAAATCGTCCCCTGTAGCGTATTATTAAGAATACTAAGAATCTCCTCATAATTCATCTTGCGGGAAATACTGTTGGGATTCTTGTACAAATTCACCATTTCGTCTAAATTAACAAGCAATCCTTTATACCCTGCTTTCTTTACGAATATAGAGTATATTTTAAGCGTGTTGTAAAAAGATGCATCATTAATGAAATCTCGAATTCCGAGATCTTTCATAGTGTCTGTCTTTGTGGAATATTCACCTTTCAACCATTTGATGGCATTATCTTTTAAAGATTCATCACCTTCTTCAAATGCTTTCCAATATTTGTTTACAACATACGCAAAGCTGTTGCCATTTGGATAATCGTTTAAGTCACTTAACAATGCTTTTATCTTGAAAGAAGTTTCAACTCCATCCTTTTGAGCTTTTTCCTGTGCGATAGAGATGAACTTTTCCAAGATATTAATCAAGGCATTCCCATCTTGTTTTGTTCGTGTAGATATACTCGTCACCAAATCAGAGAGAAGTCTTCTCGCTTGGCCTTCGGTTCCATGCAATCTTTTTGAAGGACTAAGATCTGCATTCATTGTTACTAAGCCCTTTTCTAATGCAATACTTCGTACCAATGACAAGAAGAATGTTTTACCAGAGCCGTATTCACCAATGACTAGTCTAAAAGAAGAACCTCCATCCGCAATGGTATCAACATCTTTCACAAAAGACTTAAGTTCTTCACTTCTGCCTACTTGTATATGTTGCAAGCCAATCCTTGGAACAACTCCGCTCCTAAGCGCTTGGATAATTGTTTCGCGTTCTTTGGGCTTAATTATTTTTATCATATCAACTTGTCTTTATATTCAGTCATAACATATATTGTATCACTGTCATCTTCAATGACAGCATCTTCTATTTTAGTATAAGAGAAATCATTTATCTGTTCCAATACAGAGCCAATCATTAGATGATGTTTCTTACATAGACTTTCAACCTCTTCTCTCTTCCATAATTCTTTCGAGAGGAGAATTTTAAGTATAACCAAAAAGACCTTATTCTCATGGGCAGTCGATTTTATGCTATCACCATCATCTTCAAAGATATCTGACAAAAGGTCTTGAGCCTGCTTTGTTTGCTCCTCAACTTTTGCAAGGCGTTCATTGCTTAATGAAACCTGTTGTTTATTTGTTGTAGCATCTTTACCTATAGTGTATTCCGTTGAACTAATTTCTTTTTCTATCGTGGCGAATTCTTCACCTTCGGTAATAACTCGATGTATTTTTGAGTGTATATTTTGAAAATCTGTATCAAACAGTGAGAGGGAAGATGCCGCTTGTGATGGCAATTCAGATGCAAGTATATTATATTCACCAATGCGCTTAACAATTCTTTTGAAGCAATTATTGATGCATTGATTAAAAAAGCGTAAACTGTAGATGTTTGGATAAAGTCGGAAGTTGAAGATATAGTCAAAAAGAAGCATAGAATCTTCTTGAGGACTATTAATACAATAAAGTTCATAATGGTCAGAACTTTCCGGTTTTTTTATAAATTTCTGGAGCTCTATCCAATTCCTTTCATAACACATTTTTAGCAATTCAGATTCCACCATATCTGCAAATTTTGCAAAAAATGAATCTGTTAGCAGATGCATAGGTATAGAATCGTCGTAATTCAAGATGACAATAATATTACGACAAATATTATTCATGATATTGCCGCTGTTGTTATTGTTATTGTGAGATAGAATCAATGCATCACGACATAATTGTAGATGAGGTAGAATATCCTTGGGCACCAATTCTTCCAATCTGTTTACAAAAAATTTACTTATTGCAGCATCTATAAAAGCTACAAGTGCTAAACAACATACATTTTCCTCACGACATTGAATATACAGATCAACAGAACAGCTTACAATCTCCAACCTTTCTTTTTCAGTTGTAGCATCATCAACAAACATTCTTAATTGAAGACCAAATAGGTAAAACAGGAATGTTTCAGACGAAATTTCAGAGATTGTCTTCTGCCCAGCAAGCCATTCAAGATACTCATATCTGTGTGAAGGATGCATATCCAAGTAACTACTAAAAGGAACAATCTTCAATTCTTCTTTACTGATAAGTAAATCCTCGTGAATAACTGTTCCATAAAGTTTGGATAATTTATAATTCTTATTATAATCCCAATACTCACGATGTCTAAAATCAAAAGCTTTTATTTCTTTATATGACCGAGGAATTTTAAAATAATCACCTAAATAGAACAATCCCCTTGTCAATTTCAGGCCTTGAATCTCAACCATTTCGCTAGAGGATATCCAACGACAAGGATTTTTTTTAACACCCTCTTTTAATGTTTGAGAATGTTTTTCTTGAAATAATTTTCTTGTGGTTTCCAAGGGGTCTATTTTAGTGGTAGGATAATAGCAAGACATTATTTGAACAAAGGAATCTCTATAGCGCTTATATTGTGCCCCATTCTCAAGCCACCAATGAAACTTACTCGTACTTTTTTTGTATGAATTCTCGAGCCGTTTAAAACCAAGTGCAAGGCTCTCCATTGCCAATACACGTTCTTTTGAAAGTTCGGAAAACAGGTTCTTGTATTCTTTCCCAATTGGATGCATACCATTTCTTGGGGAAAAGAAAAAACGATCAAATATTTCCTGTATTTCTGTATATGTTAGATTTTTCATTAAAAGTTTTTTTCAATTTGTTCAAACGATGTAATTTTGCTTATCAAATTCACTTTCTGTTCTTCTGACAAGTTACATCCGCAAAAATTATTTCCACTGTTAAGGATGAAATGAATAAGCATATTTCTTTCTGACTCCTTGGAAACAACAATATGAGTTATTAACGATGCTATATCTACACAATCGAAATGTAGATAAAGTTCAGAGGGGTAATTATCCAATAGTTTTATCTTGTAATGTTCAAATTGCTCTTTTGAAATATATTTTAGCCAACCCAAATTTGGTGCCGGTCTGTTGCAATCTGGTATAATAATGCGCCATTCCCTCTCTGACATATAGTCATCTCCACATTTGCCTTGATATGGTTTAGAGAAGCCTATGATACTATCAATTGCTGTTATTTTCTGAATTTCTTCTTTGTACTTCTCTCTTATTTCTGATCGCATAATTAAGTTTGAGAACTTCATTTCATCCCGCTTCTCCCCTTTTCTAATCTCTATACCCCCTATAGGTATTTCCGAAGATTCAATCTGAGAGATAAAACAACTCTTCTGAATTGAAAGTTCTTCCAGCTGTTCATCAAAAAATGGATGGCACCTATATTGTACAGGGTTAAGCATGTATTTTGTTGCGTTAATGACATTAATTAAGGCTTCTCGATTAAAACCAATCATATAGTCGCCACACCTCTTTCGATGTTCTTGCGTCCTAAGTAAAGGTATATCACAAAAAGAAATCAGAGGTATTGCTATACCTGCACAATTGAGTTTGTTTCCATTTCTCTTTAGTTCAATATTCCACCCCTGTTTTGCTACAATGTCCCCAAAGGGTTCATAACAATATCCAAACCGTAAACCCTCAGTCAAGATTTGTCTAAAAGTTCCGAATTCTCTTGTGAAATGAAATAGTGAAGAAGAATTTATCATATTTGATTGACTTTACTTTTTAAGATTTGTCAAATACCGACTACAAAGATATAAAAATTATTGCAGACTATCGTTGTAACGGATCAATAATCTGCAATATTTATGATTTTTTTTGAGAAAAATGAGAGTCTGATGTGGCAAAGAGACAAAAGGATGGGTTTATCTCTTCCTTTTTACGCCATTTCCACCTACCCTGGACAACGGCGGTTTCTCCGTAATCCTTAGCGGGTCAAACTCAACCTTGTGGTTGCGGAACGGCCGGACGACACTGCTGACGGCATCCACCTCCTTGGTCAACTTTGCCCTCTCTCTTTCTTTCCTGCTGAGATTGCAAACCAGTAGGAACAAGAGGCGTTTCATGTTTTGGAATGCCTCTTGCCATATTCCAATGTCGCACTTGACTTCGCCCAACATGATTCCTGATAAAGTGTACACAAAACTTTAGAAATTCATTCCCCAACAAGAAACACAATGCGTTTGATGGTATTGCATGGAACATTTCCATATCTTAAACTATAATTATTTTAATAAAACGATTTAAAATCAATGTTATAATTAAATTTTCTAAATAAGGATTTTCCATAGGGTATCAATACAATTTACAGGGAAAATAGTTCGCGGATGATATAAATGGGGGCTGCAGGGATGCTTGTGTCCCCATATTTTCATTACCCTTTATGCGATGTTGACAGTCAATGATTCTGCGACATTCTGTCAAGATGTGACCATGCCTCTTTGGGTGGTTTTCGGTAGTGCATCGGGAACTTGTGATGGGAAGAATCGTATGAAAAATATCCAAAAATTTGGTGGTTTCAACCAAATGCACTATTTTTGCCGTGGATTTACAGATAAACATTAAAAACGTATTTATTATGAGTGACTTTCAGTACAATCGTGACTACCGCGCCATGGAGTATGGTGGTGCCGTAGGGTCAGCAGTGGCAGAGAACACGCTGATTAAGAATGTGTATTGGTGGATGTGTGGTGCGCTGGTCATCACAGGTCTGACAAGTTATTATGTGGCCAACAATTTCAGTTTGATGGAAATGATTCTGGGCAACAAGATGGTTTTCTTTGGACTGATTATTGCTGAGTTTGCGCTGGTCATCGGTTTGACGGCTGCGATTAACAAGATTTCGGCTCTGACGGCTACACTGATGTTCTTGCTCTATTCGGTCATCAACGGGGCAACACTTTCGTCCATCTTCCTGATTTATCAGATTCAATCTATCGGCACGACGTTCTTCGTGACGGCTGGCACATTTGGCGTGATGGCTCTGTATGGGGCTACGACCAAGCGCGACTTGACGAAATTGGGTAGCATTCTGGTGATGGCTCTGATTGGCATCATCCTGGCTACGTTGGTGAATATGTTCCTGAAGAATGGCATGATGGATACAATCATCTCGGTGATTGGTGTCATCATCTTTGTAGGTCTGACGGCATACGATTCACAGAAAATCAAGGCGATGCTGGCGGGTGCCGAGGTGAACGACACGACACAGAAGTTTGCGGTCTTGGGTGCTTTGACTTTGTATCTGGACTTCGTGAATCTGTTTTTGTATCTGTTGAGGTTTATGGGAAATAGGAAGTAGAGGATGGTATTGAATTATATTTGGATAGGGTTCTTCCTGGTGGCAGCGGTGTGCGCTGTGGTGCAGAGTCTGTTCTTGGGAAATACGGGCGTCTTTGCCGACATCATCAATTCGACATTTGAGAATGCAAAGACGGCTTTCGAGATTTCTTTGGGTCTGACGGGTGTGTTGTCGCTCTGGATGGGTATCATGAAGATTGGCGAGAAGGGCGGCATGGTGGGTTTGCTCTCACGGTTGCTCAGTCCGCTGTTTTCCCGTCTGTTTCCTGACATTCCGAAGGGGCATCCTGCTACGGGGCATATCTTCATGAATGTGGCCGCCAATATGCTGGGACTGGATAATGCTGCTACACCATTAGGACTGAAAGCGATGGAGAGTATGCAGGAGTTGAATAGGGCGAAGAATGAAGATTTAAGGATGGCGCATGGGCTGACGGAGGAACAGGTGGCACAGCGAAACCAGACGGCAACGAATCCGATGATTATGTTCTTGGTGCTCAACACGTCGGGACTGACCATCATTCCTGTGAGCATCATGGTGTATCGGGCGCAGTTGGGTGCAGCACAGCCAACGGATGTGTTTGTGCCTATCCTGCTGGCTACGTTTGCGGCTACTTTGGCTGGCATCATCGTGGTGTCGTTGTATCAGCGCATCAACCTGCTGCAGCCTGTGCTGCTGGCTACGCTGGGCGGACTGTGTGCGTTGGTGGCTGCTACGGTGTGGGGCTTTTCCAGAATGGAAAAGGAGACGATGGACATGGTGAGCACGTTGGCTGCAAACTTGATTTTGTTTGCCATCATCATTGGTTTCATTCTGGCTGGTGTGCGAAAACGGGTGAATGTGTATGAGGCTTTTGTCGAAGGAGCCAAGGATGGTTTCACGACGGCTGTGCGTGTCATTCCCTATCTGGTAGCCATTTTGGTGGCTATCGGCGTGTTTCGTGCCAGCGGAGGTATGGACATTCTGATTGGCGGCATTGACAAGGCTGTCGGTGCCATGGGACTGGATGCTGACTTTGTGCCTGCTTTGCCTACGGCGTTGATGAAGCCGCTGTCGGGTAGCGGTGCGCGGGGGATGATGGTGGACACAATGACGCAGTACGGAGCGGACTCATTTGCTGGCAGGTTGTCGTGCATCTTCCAGGGTTCTACAGACACTACGTTTTATATCCTTGCTGTGTATTTCGGCAGTGTGGGCATTAAGAATACCCGTCATGCCGTAAGCTGTGGGTTGCTTGCTGACTTGGCGGGCATTTTGGCTGCCATCGGTGTGGCGTATATGTTCTTTTGATTTATTTATTGTTTACCATTCATTATTTGTATGAGACACAACAGAGCAGAAAAATTGAACCGTAACATGATGGTGCTGAACATGATGATTGCTGTCATCGTGTTAGGATGCGTGTTTGCGTTCTTGTATTTGGCGTTTTAGACCCCCTCTAACTCCCCCTCTATGGGGAGGACTGGTAAATGCAGTTATTTGCACAAGCGGCAGTCTTCGCATTTCTCGTGTTCACCACGGAAACGTTTTTCCACTTTGACATAAAGGCGGTCGCGGAGGGGACGGTATTGTATCTGGTCGATGACCTGCCCCATGAACGCATTCTTCAGCAGGGTGCGGGCTTCGGCTTCGGGTATGCCGCGCTGAAGCATATAGAAAAGGGCTGTCTGGTCGAGTACGCCGACGGTGGAGCCATGGTTGCACTTCACGTCGTCGGCATAGATTTCAAGCATCGGCTGGGTGTACATACGGGCTTCGCTTGAGGCACAGAGGTTGGCGTTTGTTTCCTGCGATGTGGTCTTCTGTGCATCTTTTTCCACCAAAATTTTTCCTGCAAAGGCTCCTACTGCCTGGTCGTCGAGCACGTATTTGTAGAGTTCGTTTGACTGGCAGCGGGGTACTTGGTGCTGTATCAGTGTGTTGTTGTCGATGTGTTGCTGTCTGCTGCCAATGGCGCAGCCGCCCAGGGTCACTTCGGCGTTTTCTCCTTGCAGATATACGTCGCAGAGGTTGCGGCTCAGACCGCCCTGCAGGGTGATGACATTGTGTTTCACTACGCTGTCGCGCCCCTCTTGAATATAGACATTACTGAAACGCGAGCAGAGTGGGGTTGTTTCTTCTATTTCGTAGATGTCGAGATGAACGTTTGCTTTGCAGACGATTTCCATGACCTGTGTGGTGAGGAAATGGGGTGAAGGGTGGTCTGCCTTGTCGTTCATCACAATGGTGGCTTCAGATCCTTCTTCCAACAGGATAAGAGTTCGGCGGTGCATCATGGTGGCAGCCGTGCCGCGTAGCCAGTTGTCAATCTGGATGGGGGCTTCGGGGTGTTCATTTCGGGGCACATAGATGAGCAGCCCTTCGTGAGCCAAAGCCGTGTTCAGGGCTGTGATGCTGTCAGCACCGTCGGCTATTTTATTATAATAAGGTGCAAGGTTGATGGGGGAATCCTTGAAGCTGTAGATGTAGCGTGAAGGCTGAATGTCGAGTTGCCCTAATGAAAGTCCATAGTTGGGTGCAAAAGCGGCTGCGACGTCGGTGTATTTGTAGCGTTCCACTTTTTGGGTGGGGAAGCCCTGTTGCTGAAATACACCGAAAGCAGCATCCCGCTCGGCGTTCATCACAGGACAGCTTCGCTGTGTGATGGTTTCGGCGGCCTCCCGATAGAGTTCTATGTATTGCTGTTCGGCCTTCATGAGAGTTCTGCTTTTATCCAGTCGAAACCTTCGTTTTCTATCTTCTGAGCCAGTTCGGGTCCTTCCGTCTTCACGATTTTTCCGTCGATGAGCACATGCACAAAGTGTGGCTTGATGTAGTCGAGCAGTCGCTGGTAGTGGGTGATAATCATGGCGCTGGTCTCGGCTGTACGCAGTTTGTTGAATCCTTCAGCCACAATGCGCAGGGCATCCACATCCAGTCCGGAATCGGTTTCGTCGAGGATGCAGAAGCTGGGTTCGAGCATCGCCATCTGGAAGATTTCGTTGCGTTTCTTTTCTCCTCCCGAAAAGCCTTCGTTCACGGATCGGTTCATCAGTTTTTGGTCTATGCCCACCAACTGCCGCTTTTCGCGCATCAGTTTCAGGAAGTCCGTGGATTTCAGAGGTTCTTTGCCCTGGGCTTGCCGCCGAGCATTGACGGCAGCGCGCATGAAGTTCGTCATGCTTACGCCTGGTATTTCGATGGGGGTTTGGAACGACATGAAGATGCCTGCGTGGGCACGTTCCTCTGTCTTCATGGCGAGCAAGTCCTGTCCGTTGAAGGTGATGCTGCCTTCGGTCACTTCATAGACTGGGTTGCCCACGATGACATTACTCAGGGTGCTTTTCCCTGCTCCATTCGTACCCATGATGGCATGAATTTCGCCGTCTTGGATGGTAAGGTCAATGCCTTTCAATATTTCTTTGCCAGCAACCCTGGCATGGAGGTTCTTTATTTCTAACATGTGTGGTTACGTTTTTTACCCCACGGTTCCTTCAAGGGAGACGCTGAGGAGTTTTTGGGCTTCTACGGCGAACTCCATGGGGAGTTTGTTGATGACGTCTTTGGCGTAGCCGTTGACGATGAGGCCGACAGCTTCTTCGGTGGAGATGCCGCGCTGGTTGCAGTAGTAGAGCTGGTCTTCGTTGATTTTGCTGGTGGTGGCTTCGTGCTCCACGGTGGCGGTGTTGTTGTGCACGTCCATGTAGGGGAAGGTGTGGGCACCGCACTGACTGCCAAGCAGGAGGCTGTCGCAGCTGGAGTAGTTGCGTGCACCGTCGGCGTTCTTGCCGATGCGAACCAGTCCTCGGTAGGAGTTTTGAGAGCGACCGGCACTAATGCCTTTCGAGATGATGGTGGAGCGGGTGTTCTTGCCCAAGTGTATCATTTTGGTGCCGGTGTCAGCTTCCTGATGGTTGTTGGTGACGGCGACGGAATAGAATTCTGCCTGCGAGTTGTCGCCGCTGAGCACGCAGGAGGGGTATTTCCATGTGATGGCAGAACCCGTTTCCACCTGTGTCCAGGAGAGTTTGCTGTTCACACCCCGCAGGTGTCCACGCTTGGTGACGAGGTTGAGCACGCCGCCCCGACCTTCGCTATCGCCTGGATACCAGTTCTGCACGGTGGAGTATTTTACTTCGGCATTGTCCATGACAACAATTTCGACGATGGCAGCATGGAGCTGGTTTTCGTCACGCATGGGAGCGGTGCAGCCTTCCAGATAGCTGACGTAGGAACCTTCGTCGCATACTATGAGGGTGCGCTCGAACTGTCCTGTGTTGCGGGCATTGATGCGGAAATAGGTGGATAACTCCATGGGGCAACGGGTGTTCTTGGGGATATACACAAAGGAACCGTCGCTGAACACAGCGGAGTTGAGGGCAGCGAAGTAGTTGTCGCGATAGGGGACAACGCTGCCGAGGTATTGGCGTACCAGGTCAGGGTATTGCTGTACGGCTTCGGAGATGGAGCAGAAGATGATGCCTTTTTCGGATAGTTTTTCCTTGAAGGTGGTCTTGACGGAAACGGAGTCCATGACGGCATCGACAGCCATGCCCGAAAGTGCCATACGCTCTTCGAGCGGGATGCCGAGCTTGTCGAAAGTCTTCATCAGTTCGGGGTCGATTTCCTGCTTGTCGTTTCCTTTCGACTTGGCGGTGGGGTCGGCATAGTAGGAAATGGCCTGGTAGTCGATTTCGGGTAAAGTGACATGAGCCCAGGATGGTTGTGTCTGGGTAAGCCAATAGCGGTAAGCCTCCAAACGGAATTGTAGCAGCCACTGGGGTTCGTTTTTCTTTGCGGAAATCAGCCGTATGACTTCTTCGTTGAGTCCTTTGTCAATAATTTCGGTCTGTACGTCGGTGGTAAAGCCAAATTCGTATTTCTTTTCTGCTACCGAGCGGACAAAGGCGTTCTGATCTTGTTGTGAAGGAGTCTTTTCGTCCTCTTTATTCTTCTTCTTCATGCTTGTCGCTTTCCGGATTCATCATTGATTTCACGGTTTCGTTGACGATGTCTCCAGCCTGGTCAACGGCTTTGTCAACCGCATCTTTTACGCCCTGCTTAGGAGGTGCGCCGTGTGCCACTTCGGTGGAGTCTGCCACGATGACAATGTCGGGAATGACGGGTTGGCTGGCATGTTTCACGGTGTAGAACAAATCGCTGCGTTCTTCCAGCAGTTCGGGATGGTAGCCGAATTTGCTTTCGAGAAAGTCCATGCCGTTGCAGGCAAAACTCAGGATGAGTCCGTAGCTGACGATACCCAGCACGGCTCCTGCCAGTCGGTTAAGGAAGCCCAGATGGATGCTGGAAGCGACTTTTGTCAGTAAGGATGCCATCCAGCCCAGCACGACAGGCACCAGAATGACGATGATGACGAATGCCACCATGTGGGCTGTGCTGGCACTGGCTCCGCTCTTGTCGGCAAGGTAGTCGCCGCATTGCTGATAAAGCATGGACGCCAGGAAAAGTCCCAGCGCCACGCCAATGAAGTTTGCTATTTGTTTAAATGCTCCCTGATAAAAGCCGATGGCAGCTCCTATTCCGAGCACAATGAGAATCAGTGTGTCCATCGTTATTTCGTTATTCCGTTATGGCGTGATAACCTTTCAGAGTTTAGCTTTTACTTCCACTTCGGTGTAGGTCTCGAAGATGTCGCCTTCCTGGATGTCGTTGTAGTTGACAATGGAGATACCGCACTCGAAGTCACGGCCAATTTCCTTGACATCGTCCTTGAAACGCTTCAGTGCAAGGATTTCGCCGGTGTGAACCACAATACCGTCGCGGATGACACGAATCTTGTCGGTGCGGTGAATCTTGCCTTCTGTCACCCAGCAACCAGCCACGGTGCCCACCTTGGTAATCTTGTAAACCTGGCGAACCTCTGCCTGGCCCGTCACTTCCTCCTTCATGGTCGGAGCCAACATGCCCTCCATGGCATCCTTGATTTCCTCGATGGTGTCGTAGATGATAGAGTAGAGGCGGATATCCACACCTTCCTGGTCTGCCAACTTGCGTGCAGCAGCTGAAGGACGTACCTGGAAACCGATGATGATGGCGTCGGAAGCACTGGCAAGGGTAACATCGCTTTCGCTAATCTGACCCACAGCCTTGTAGATGACGTTGACCTGAATCTTCTCGGTAGAAAGTTTGATGAGTGAGTCGGAGAGAGCTTCTATAGAACCGTCCACGTCGCCCTTGACCACGAGGTTGAGTTCCTTGAAGTCGCCCAAAGCGATACGGCGTCCCAGCTCGTTGAGGTCCACACGCTTCATGGTGCGCAGACCCTGTTCGCGCTTCAGTTGTTCACGCTTGTTGCAGATTTCGCGGGCTTCGTGTTCTGTTTCCATCACATGGAAGGTGTCGCCGGCAGTAGGTGCTCCGTTGAGACCGAGGATAACGGCGGGTTCGGCGGGTAAGGCTTTCTCGATGCGCTGTCCACGCTCGTTGAACATGGCCTTGATTTTGCCGTAATGGGTACCAGCCAGCACGATGTCGCCCACATGGAGTGTGCCGTTTTGGCAGAGCACGGTGGCTACATAACCACGGCCCTTGTCCAGTGTGGATTCGATGATGGAACCTGTTGCCTTGCGGTTGGGATTGGCTTTCAGGTCAAGAATTTCTGCTTCGAGCAGCACCTTGTCCATCAGTTCTTCTACGCCGATACCTTTCTTGGCGGAGATTTCCTGACTCTGATACTTGCCTCCCCAGTCTTCTACGAGGAGGTTCATGCCGGCCAGCTGCTCCTTTATCTTTTCTGGGTTTGCCCCAGGTTTATCAATCTTGTTGATGGCAAAGACCATAGGCACACCCGCAGCCTGTGCGTGGGCAATAGCCTCCTTGGTCTGTGGCATGATGGCATCGTCGGCAGCAATGATGATGATGGCGATGTCTGTCACCTGAGCACCACGGGCACGCATGGCGGTAAATGCCTCGTGACCAGGAGTGTCGAGGAAGGTGATGCGGCGTCCGTCTTTCATCTTCACGTTGTAGGCACCGATGTGCTGGGTGATGCCACCAGCTTCGCCGGCAATGACGTTGGTCTTGCGGATGTAGTCGAGCAATGAAGTCTTACCGTGGTCAACGTGACCCATCACAGTGATGATTGGAGCGCGTGGCAACAGGTCCTCTGCAGCATCTACTTCTTCTTCGATGGCGTTGCTGACCTCTTCGCTGACGTAGTTCGTGGTGAACCCAAATTCTTCAGCGACAATGTTGATGGTTTCGGCGTCAAGACGCTGGTTGATACTTACCATCATGCCGATAGACATACAGGTGCCGATGACTTTGTTGACAGGAACATCCATCATGGTAGCCAGTTCGCTGACAGTTACAAACTCGGTCAGTTTCAGCACCTTGCTTTCTGCACTTTCCTGCATTTCCTCTTCAGCCATACGGTCGCGGATAGCATCACGTTTCTCTTTGCGATACTTCACGCCCTTCTTTTCCTGCTTCGAGGTGAGACGAGCCAAAGTCTCCTTTACCTGCTTGGCCACTTCCTCATCGCTGAGTTCCTGTACATTGACAGGCTTATTCTTCTTGTTTTTCTTCTTCTTTCCCTGTGGC
This sequence comes from uncultured Bacteroidales bacterium, assembly GCA_902802265.1. Taxonomy (GTDB): domain Bacteria; phylum Bacteroidota; class Bacteroidia; order Bacteroidales; family Bacteroidaceae; genus Minthosoma. The sequence goes on from CADCLN010000041.1 coordinate 15,344, forward strand.
TGCTGCTGAGCATTCTGCTTCTGCTGTTGCTTCTGCTGATTGCTGCCAGGTCCCTGCTGCTGACCCTTGTTCTTGTTCGATTTGGGCTGCTGAGCAGAAACTTGCTTGCCGGCAGCTTCCACGTCGATGCGCTCTTTGCCAATGCGGTTACGCTTCTTCTTGGCATCGCCAGCCTTGGCAGCCTGGCCCTGCTGAGCCTGTTGCTGCTGACGCTTTTCGTTGCGTTCCTTCTTGCGCTCACTGGCACTCTTGCGGTCAGGGCGTGTCTTGGTGTTGATGCTGTTCAGGTCGATAAAACCAACCTGCTTAAACTGCACACTGGCCTCCTGTGGTGCAGCCAAACGATACACACCGTTTTCGTCCATTTCCAGTCTGTCGGCTGGCGAAAGCGGTTTCTGCTTACGCTTCTTCTCCTTCTTCTCCTCAGTCTGAGGTTCAGCGGTTTCTGCACTCTGAGGTGTTTCGGTCTGGGTGTCTTGAGGCTCTGATGGCTGGTCGTTTTGCGGTTTGGCAGCTTCTGAAGGTTGTGGTTGTGCGGTTGTTGTACGGTCTTGCGGTTCAGAAGTTTCTGCAGAAGTTTCTGCGACCTGTGGAGCAGTCTCTTCCTTTTTCTTCTTCTTTTCCTTCTCCTTTTTTTCTGGAGTGGCGGGTTGAGGCTTCAGGTCGTTGATGTTGCCAACAATCTTGAATTGCTGCTTCTTTTCTTTTTCCTTCTCTTTTTCCTCCTTCTCCTTGCGTTCACGTTCCTTTTCTTGCCGCTGTTGTTCCTTGCGTTCCTGCTTCTCCTTCTCTTCCTTCTCCTTGCGCTTCTGGATGTCAGCTTTCACTTCGGCATGTTTCGTCTTGTCCGTGCCGAATTCCTTCACCAGCAGATCGTATTGATTGTCTGTCAGCTTAGCATTAGGGGAAGCATCCTCCAGGGGTACTCCTTTCTTTTGCAGGAACTCAGCCGCCGTGTTGATTCCCACATTCAGTTCTTTCAGTGCTTTATTCAGTCTTATCGCCATATATATGTTTTTTATTCTTCAAATTCAGCGCGGAGTGTCTTGAGTACTTCGTCCACTGTGTTTTCTTCCAGGTCAGCTTTTTCGATAAGCATATCTCTGGGTGCATTGAGCACTTTCTTCGCTGTGTCAAGGCCAATGCTCTTGATTGCTTCGATGATCCACTCGTCGATTTCGTCCTTGAACTCATCCAGATAGATGTCCTCTTCGGAAGGTTCGTTGCCGTCCAGTTCGCGGAATACGTCGATGGTGTAGCCTGTCAGCATTGAAGCCAGCTTGATGTTCTGGCCATTCTTACCGATAGCGAGGCTCACCTGGTCGGGCTGCAGATAGACTTCTGCCTTCTTGGCGTTTTCGTCCAGCTGAATGCTTGAGATGTGGGCAGGAGCCAACGCACGCTGGATGAACAGCTTGGTGTTGCTTGTATAGTTGATGACGTCGATGTTCTCGTTGTGCAATTCGCGCACAATGCCATGAATACGGCTACCCTTCACACCCACACAGGCTCCTACAGGGTCGATGCGCTCGTTGTAGCTCTCCACGGCAATCTTTGCACGTTCTCCAGGGATGCGGGCAATCTTGCGGATAGTAATCAAGCCGTCGTTGATTTCAGGCACTTCGTTTTCCAGCAGGCGCTGCAAAAATTCGGGAGCTGTGCGGCTCAGGATAATCTTCGGGTTGTTGTTCTGATTATCTACGCGCAACACCACTGCCCGTGCAGGTTCACGCTTGCGGAAGAAGTCTGTCGGAATCTGTTCACTCTTTGGCAACAGCAATTCGTTTCCTTCATCGTCCAGGAGAAGCACCTCGCGCTTCCACACCTGGTAAACCTCGGCAGTCACGATGGTGCCCACCTTCTCCATGTATTTATTATAGAGGTTGTCGTGCTCCAGGTCCAGAATCTTGCTTGCCATAGTCTGTCTCAGCGTCAAAATGGCGCGGCGACCAAAGTCGGAGAAATTCACACGCTCGCTCACCTCTTCGCCCAGTTCGTAGTCCTCGTCAATCTTCTGTGCCTCGCTCAGTGCGATTTCCGCATTCGGATTCTTCACTTCGCCGTCAGCCACTACGGTGCGGTTGTGGTAAATTTCAAAGTCGCCCTTGTCAGGATTCACAATCACATCATAGTTCTCGTCCGAGCCATACGTCTTCTGCAGCACACTGCGGAACGAATCCTCCAGCACACTGATGAGCGTTGTGCGGTCAATGTTCTTCGTCTCTTTAAAATCCTTGAAAGTGTCAATCAAGTTGACCTTTTCGATGTTTTTCTTAATTGCCATTTATATTTTATTGTTTATCGTTATTTCGTTAAACCGGTTATGGCGTCCTTTCGCCATTATTTGAAATCAATGATGTTCTTCACCCACTTCACGTCATGGTAGCCGAAAGTCTTATCCACATCCACCAAGACGGGGCGTTTCTTGCCTTCCAGCCGCTGCTTTTCCTGCACGGTGACAGTAAACGATTCGGGGGAAACTTCCTTCATGCGTCCATTCAGCTTCTTGCCCTCAGCGGTGAGCAGTTCCACATCGTTGCCCACAGCGTTGACATACTGCTGCAGCACTTTGAAGGGCTGACCAATGCCTGCCGAACCCACCTCCAGCTCAAAATCCTCCACGTCGCGGTCCAGATGGTCTTCTATAAATCTACTCAATTCACAGCAATCTTCTATCCATACCCCATCCTTGTGGTCAATCTCCACCGTAATCTTGTTTTGGCTATCCACATCGGCATCCACCAGGAAATACTCCTTGCCGTCCAGCCATTCCAATGCTAAATCCCTGATTTGGTTCTTGTCTATCATAAAAATATAATTAAATAGAGGGAACTCTGCAAGTCCCCTCTGTTTCTTTCGGCTGCAAAATTACGAAAAACTCTCTGAACATACAAGAAAAAAACAAAAATAATCGCTTTTCTTCCTAAAATCTTCGTGTTTTAGGGCTTTATGCAACGAAAACACGCAGAAAAGGGGACATTTTTTTAAATTCTTTTCAATAATTTTGTGAATTCACTCCATGTTTTGTATCTTTGCGGTCGAAATCATGTAAAACATAAACAGATAAACAATATGAAAAAGTTAACTCTTTCTGCGCTGCTCCTTGCAGCCACCGTGCTGACCACAGCGGTCCAGGCACAAGTGATTAACGGAGACCTGAACCACAATGGGGAGCTGGATGTAGATGATGTGACGTTGCTTATTGATGGCTATCTCACAGGCGAGACGGAATCCCTCAAACCCACCGTAAACCCCTACATGGTGGACAACAGCCTCATTGCGGGTACGTGGTATTCTTCGAAAACGAATAGCACCATTTTTAATGCAGACGGCACTTTCGGAGGCATGCTGCAAGGACTGACGTATAAGTATATGCCTTTCCAGAAGCATATCCTGATGTACGGCCCAGATGGCAGTTTTGCTCAAGCGAATGTTGTGCTGGAACTGACAGCGGATTCGATGCTGTTAAAGTGGCCCGACGGCACTTGCCATCTTATGACCCGCACGCAGCCCAAGGAGTATGTTTCGTCTATCGAGCTTTCGCAGACTTCAGTGGAGATGGCCCCCAACACCTCTGTCCAGCTGACGGCAACGGTATATCCGGCGTATGCCGACGATAAGAGTGTGAGCTGGAGCAGCAGCGATAAGCGGGTGGCAACGGTTGATAATGGCACGGTGTATGCACATCACGTCGGCACCGCCACGATTACCTGTGAGGCGTTGGACGGCAGCGGTGTGAAGGATACCTGCTTCGTGACGGTCAAACCCTACAACAATGGTTACGAATATGTTGACCTGGATCTCAGCGTAAAGTGGGCAACGATGAACATTGGCGCAAATGCACCAGAAGATTATGGAGACTACTTTGCCTGGGGCGAAACCGAACCGAAAGACTATTATGACTGGTCAACCTATAAATGGTGCGAGGGCTCAGATGATACCCTGACCAAGTACTGCACCAGTTCAAAGTATGGCACGGTTGACAACAAGACCACCCTTAAACTGTCTGACGATGCAGCCCATGCGAACTGGGGTGGTACATGGCGTATGCCAACCCTTGATGAAATAAAAGAACTCAGGGATAATTGTAGCTGGGAGTGGACAACTCAGAAAGGTGTTGAGGGGTATAAGGTGACAGGTCCGAATGGCAATTCCATTTTCCTGCCTGCCGCGGGCAGCCGCTGGGACGGCAACCTCGGCGGCGCGGGCAAATACGGCTACTGCTGGTCGAGTTCGCTTGGCCCGTACTACGACGGCAACGCCTACCACCTGTTCTTCAATTCGCGCGGTACGTACTTGCCCTTCGGCGTGGACTACGACAGCCGCAGCGGCGGTCATTCTGTTCGCGCTGTCTGCCCGTAGCTTCAGAATTTCAAATGCATCCTTCCTTCCACGGGCAAGGACGCCCCCCCCAAAAAAAGCCTTTCGCCTGTGCGGAGGTGCAGGCGGCTCTCAAGAAAGGAGCCGTTGCAGCACCTCCGCACAGGCGAAAGGCTTTTTTTGCACGGCAATCAACTTAAAGGCAAATGATGTTCGCTACATCTGCATACGTCTAAAGAAAGTGCCACTGTGCCACTGTGCCAAAGGAATTTCTACTTCCTTTCTAAAAAAACGTTTTTATTTTTTATACCCCTCAATTTTTGCTATTTTTACTGTCACAGTGGCACAGATTATGAGAATAGTAATAATAATATACAGATTATCAATCAATCAATATGTTTTATTAAATTTTTAGGTGCTGTGCCTAAGCCGTGCTGCTGTGCCTAAGCCGTGCCTAAGCTGTGACTAAGCCCTCTCTGTGTCACCGCTTTCCCACTTCGGTAGCACAGTTTTCCTGCTTCCGCCGCACAGTTATGCCACCTGGGTGGCAATGCAGTGCCAGACGAGTAGCACAGTTCTCCTACCGCAGCGGCAGAACTGTGCTACTGAAATGGCAGAACTGTGCTACTCGAAACATTCAGTTTAACAACGGTTAAGTTCCGAATCGACAAGTGCCGTGTGTTGAAAAGAAATTTGTTGTGTTTTAACTTTTCCCTGCCGAACAGATGTAAAACGGCAAAAGCTATGCGGCAGGCTGCGGAGCATAGTCGCGTGTCAGCATTTCATGGCAAAGTTTGAACCAGATGAGGGCGACGGGCAATGCTTTGAGGGCATAGGGTTGCACAAACTCCTTGCGAAGGTAGGCAGGGAAGAGGTCGCTGGGCGAGAGACTGGTGAGGATGAAGGCGAACACCAGCAAAGCGATGTCCCAACGGGTGCGCTGCCACGGAGCTGCCGTAAACCAGATGGCACAGCCTGTCAGCGCAATGATGTAGCCGCTGGACTCCGTTCCTGTGCTGAACAGACAGACAAACATCAGCACCGAGGCAAGCAAGGTCTGCCGAAAACCCTCGTGGCTGTATTGCTGGAAACGCAGATAGGGGAGGGCGAACAGAAGCAATCCAGGCAGGATGAGGTAGAGGTCGGAGAATTCCAGTCCCGAAATGCGGTGTGCCATGCCCAGTAAAGAGATGTTCTGGGCGATGCTGTCGGCATTCTCCACATTCTTCTCGGTGAGGCAGCGGAACCATTCCACGTATTGCCCTAACTGGTAATCCACGCCGCTGTACGTCATGGGCAGGCAGAAGAGCAATGCCATCCAGCAGCAGAAGCTGACGGCATATTTCACCTTGTGTCTGGAGAAAAAGAAGAAAGCCAGACCCACAATGCCATAGAGTTTGACCAGTGTGCCAATGACGATGAAGAACGTGGCCCACTCGTCGCGCTCTTTTTCTACCAGCCAGAAGCTCAGCAGGATGATGGCGGCAATGGCCACGTTGAATTGCTGCATGAACAGGGCGGTGAGCAGTTCGTGGGCACAAAACCAGAAGATGAATATCTGCTGGTATCTGCTCAATGTGGATTTACGCACCGCCCACCAGAGGCACATCGAAAGCGCCACGCACCAAAGCAGCAATCCCAACCAGACGGGCAGCACGGCAAAGGGGGCTATGATGAGGGAAAAGAAAGGGCCATAGTGGTTCATGTCCCAATAGCCGCCGTCGGTGCTGGGGGCATAGAGCGACACGCCGTTCATGGTGTTGAAATAAACGTAGCGGAAGATGTCGTAATTGTTGTGGGCATGCAGTTTGCAGAGGGCAGACACGATGCCGATGACGACCCAAAGCCCCAGCAGCGTGCGGTAATCGCACAGCCACTTCCTTTCAGATTTTATCTTTTGCAGCATAGTCGCGTGTCAGCATTTCGTAACAGAGTTTAAACCATATCAGCGTGATGGGCAGAGCCTTCAGAGAATAAGGGATGACGTAAGTCTTGCGCAGATAGGCAGGGAAAAGGTCGCTGGGCGACATGCTGGTGAGGATGAAGGCAAACACCAGCAGGGCGATGTCCCAACGGGTACGTTGCCACGGAGCCGCCGTGTACCAGATGGCTACGCCAAGCATGGAAATGATGTGGCCGTAGGACTCCGTGCCTGTGCTGAACAGCGTGACGAACATCATCACCGAGGCACAGACCGTTTCGCGAAAGGCAACGTGCTTCCACTGAGGAACACGGAAATAGGTGGCAGCAAAGAGCAGCAGCCCAGGCACGATGACCCAAAGGTCGCTGTAGGTCTGACAGCCCGACCAACGGCGCACAATGCCCAGCAGGGAAATGTTCTGGTCCCAGGACGTGAGGTTGAGCTGATTCTTGACGGTCAGACTTTCATACCAGTCGGCATACTGACTGACCACGTATTGCGGACTGGAAATCAACATGGGCAGGCAGAACAGCACCACCGACCAGCCGATGAAGCTCAGCACAAACCGCACCTTATGTTTGGAGAAAAAGAAGAAAGCCAGTCCCACGATGCCATAGAGCTTGATGAATGTCCCTATCAGCATGGCGAGCGTGGCCCAATGGTCTTTTTCCCTTTCCACCATCACATACGACAGCAGCAGGATGGCAGCAATCACGCCGTTGAACTGAGCCTGGAATATGCAGTTCAGCATTTCCACGGCACAAAACCACAGGATGAAGACTTGACGATCCTTCGTGAACCCCGACACGCGGACAGCGCAGTACAAAATCATCGTCATGGCTATCAGCCACAAAGCATAGCCTACCCAAAGGGGCAGCACGGCAAAGGGAGCCACAAAGATGCTGAAGGCAGGGCCATAGTGATTCTCGTCAGTATATTCGTCCAGATACTCGCCATAGAGCGTCACCTGCTGGATGGTGTGTTCATAGACGTAGCGGAAAATGTCATACGTGTTGTCTGGCACAGCGTGGAAGTAAGTCTTCAGGAAGATGAACACAGGCATCAACAGCCACAGCGCAAACAACGTGCGATAGTCACACAGATACTTATTATTGAACCATTTACAATTTAGCATATTTCTTCAGAAAAATCCTTGCAACACAGGTTAGGCAGATTCTTGCGGCAGTCCCAGCACCTCCTCCACGGTGTAGAGCGGACGCTGTTTCACTTCGATGTATATTTTCCCGATGTACTCGCCCACCACGCCGATGCTGAGAATCAAGGCGCTGCCAATGAACCAGACACTCAGCATGATACTGCTCCAGCCTGGCACAACATGACCGCTAATCCAGCTGACCAGCACATAGACCAGCATGAGCAGACTGAAGCACATGCCGACAGCCCCCAAGCCGATAATCAGAGTGATAGGTTTGGTGGAGAAAGACGTGATGCCGTCGGTGGCCAGTCTGAGCATCTTGCTCAGCGTGTATTTGCTCGAACCGGCAAAGCGCGGACTGATGACATCATCCACCGTGTCGGACGGAAAACCCATCATGGGCATCAGTCCACGCAGATAGAGGTTACGCTCTCGGTAGAGGGACAGTTCATCCAACGCACGTTTGCTCAGCAGACGGAAATCGGCATGATTATACACAGCCTTCACTCCCATGCTGCTTTGAATCCTGTAAAACAGCAGCGCCGTAGAACGCTTGATGAAGGAATCCCCCTCACGGCTGATTTTCACGCCATAGACAATATCGCTGCCAGCTTCATACTTGTCCACCATCTGTTCAATAGCCGTAATGTCGTCTTGCAAATCGGCATCGATAGTCACCACAGCATCGGCATGGTGGCGAGCCGTCATCATACCAGCCATAATGGCATTCTGGTGACCCACATTGTGTGTCAGATTCAGTCCGCAGATGAACCGGTTGGACTCGTGCAGACGCTGGATGATGGGCCACGTCTGGTCGCGGCTGCCGTCATTCACGTAGAGCACAAAACTGTCGTCGCTGATTTTCCGTTTCGCTATCAAGTCATCGAACAGCGCCGAAAGACGTGATGCCGACTCATGGAGCACAGCCTCTTCGTTGTAGCAGGGGGAAACAATCGCTAATCTAATCATGATTCTTTGATTTCCATCGTTCTGTAAATGTTGTGTAAGTCACAAACTCCGCTCCTTCAGCCTTGAACATTCGGATGAGTTCACCCAGTCGTTCTTCCATTCCCTTTCCAGCATGATTCTTGATGATGAAGGGCATTCGCAACTCAGGGTGTTCGCCCAGCGGATAAAATTCCCAAGGATGGAAGTAAGTGACGAATTGTCCGTCGTGGCGGTATGCCCACTTGCACCAACCTTTGTAAAGCCACATGGGCAGATTGTGCATGGCCAGCCAAAACAGAGGGAAGCGGAACCACGGCGTGACACTGGCAGGAATCTGCAAGATACCACCCCGCATAAACGGTGTGCGGCTCTCTGTCAGGTGCATATACCGACCAGGGATGAAGGCGGGATTCAACGAAGAATTATACAGATAGCCCTGCCGCTCAATTTCTTCGTCGGAGACGGGAAACATGCGCGGTTGGCGATAGCCACAGATTTTCCTGCCCGTCAACTCTTCCAGGATGCGTTTGCTGTTACTGACGTCCTCTGGCTTCGGGTGCCAGTGGTCGCAGCCGTGTGCAGCCACTTCGTGCCCCTCCTGCTGGATGCGGGCCATCACTTCGGGTGCATGCTGGGCAAAATTCGCCGTGCAGAAGAATGTGGCACGGACATGCTCCGATTTGAGCACATCCAGAATCTTGTTGGTGCCGTATATAGACACGGCCATACCTTCCTTCAATGTGTCATAATCCACGCCATGTTCGCGTGGCACATCAAATTCTTCGGTGTCGAAACTAAGTAAAACCATTCTACGTTTTAACGTTTTTGGGCTGCAAAATTACGCATTTTTCTTCTAATCAAGCAACTTTTGTGGGCTTTTCTCCAACAATCTTTGGCTATTATGCCGAAAAGTCGTACTTTTGCAGCCAAAAAACAGGTTAAAACCTCAAAAACCTCAATATGAAAGATTTTGTAAAAGAACTGACATGGCGTGGCATGATACACCAGATGATGCCAGGCACAGAAGAACTCCTGAACAAGGAACAAGTGACAGCCTATCTGGGCATTGACCCGACGGCCGACTCCCTCCACATCGGACACCTCTGCGGCGTGATGATGTTGCGCCACTTCCAGCGTTGCGGCCACAAACCCCTGGCACTCATCGGCGGTGCAACGGGCATGATTGGCGACCCCTCCGGCAAAAGCCAGGAGCGCAACCTGCTCGACGAAGAAACCCTGCGCCACAACGTGGCTTGCATCCGTAAGCAGCTGGAACACTTCCTCGACTTCGACAGCGATGCACCCAACCATGCCGAACTGGTCAACAACTACGACTGGATGAAGGACTTTACCTTCCTCAACTTCGTGCGCGACATTGGCAAGCACATCACCGTCAACTACATGATGGCCAAAGAGAGCGTGCAGAAGCGACTCAACGGTGAAGCCCGCGACGGACTGTCCTTCACGGAGTTTACCTATCAGCTCCTGCAGGGTTACGACTTCCTCTACCTGAACGAGCACAAGAACTGCAAGCTGCAGCTCGGCGGTGCAGACCAGTGGGGCAACATCACGACGGGTTCAGAACTCATTCGCCGCATGAACGGCAACGAGTGTTTCGCCCTGACCTGCCCATTGGTGACAAAGAGCGACGGCCGCAAATTCGGCAAGACCGAGAGCGGCAACATCTGGCTCGACCGCCGCTACACCAGCCCCTACGTCTTCTATCAGTTCTGGCTCAATGTGCCCGACGAAGACGCCAAGCGCTACATCAAGATATTCACATCCCTCGACGAAGAAGAAATCAACAGCATCACCCGCGACCACGACACCGACCCAGGCCGCCGCGTGCTGCAGAAACGTCTCGCCGAAGAAGTGACCACGATGGTACACTCCAAGGCAGATCTCGACATGGCCATCGAAGCCAGCAACATCCTTTTCGGCAAGAGCACAAAAGAGAGTTTGCTGAAACTGGACGAGCAGACACTGTTGGATGTGTTCAACGGCGTGCCACAGTTTGAAGTGGACCGCAGCTGTTTCCAGGCAGGCATCAAGGCTGCCAGCCTCTGCACCGAACAGGCCGCCATCTTCCCCTCAAAGGGCGAGATGAAAACGCTGGTGAAGGGTGGAGGCGTGAGCCTGAACAAGGAGAAGCTCTCCGTGTTCGACCAGCTTATCACAGCCGACGACCTGCTCGACGGCAAATACCTGTTGGTACAGCAAGGCAAGAAAAAATACTTCCTCATCATAGCAAAATAAACCGGCAGCATGGCTAACCCCTCAAAGATGCGATTCTGGGTAACACTCCTCCTCACCCTAATCCTCCCCCTAGAGGGGGAGCTAGAGGGGGTCTGCGCTCTCTACGCACAGGTCCCACCCATGCTCAAGACGGCATGGCACCAGCGCAGCCCCTACAACGACCTTTGTCCCAAGGGAAAATTGGCAGGCTGTGTGGCCATTGCCATGGCACAAGTGATGAACTACCACCAATACCCCCTGCACGGCATAGGCAAAAGCAGTTACTTCTGGACTGACAGCAAAACCAACCGCCGCACGAAACTCTCTGCCGACTATGCCGGTACATACTACCGCTGGGAGGATATGGACGGTGCCCCCATTTCTGCCGCCCAACTGGTTTACCATTGTGGCGTGTCGGTATGGATGGACTACAGCGACAGCTTCTCAGGTTCCAACGAATACTATGCCAAGTCTGCCCTCGTCGATTACTTCGGCTACAGCAGCGACATCAAACTGGAAGCCCGCAATAAATATTCCGACGAAGAATGGGCAGCCCTGCTGAAAAGCAACTTAGACAAAGGTTGGCCCATCATCTACAGCAGCGGAGGGCACACCTTCGTGGTGGACGGCTATAACGAACAAGGGCTTTTCCACACCAACCAGGGCTTTGGTTCTGTCAGTCCCAAATGCACCTACACCCTGGAAAGCCTCGGTAGCAAAACCACTTCCACAGCCCTGGTCAACATCCATCCCGACCCCGCAGCCAAGACATGGCCACAGGCCCCTACTTGGTTGGTCTATCTGAACGACGGCACTTCCAGCCAATACCCCTACACCGAATCAGACTTCCTGCTCTTTCAGGACGACAATTTGCTGATAAACACAGGCGAAGAACTTTACGCAGAACCCCTCGACAACGTTTCCTACTTCAAAGCTATTACTCACTAATTCTCAAAATCAAACAAGAACTATGAAGAAACTATTTGCATTCATTTCCATTGCCTCCTTAGTGGCATCTTTGGTTGCCTGCGATGGCGAAGAGTATTCCAAAAACCCGATGACAGAACAGCCATCTGCTGACGTACCGTCTGTGGGTGCTCCGACGGTCGATTTCATTAGCATTGACAGCGTCTTTGCCCATGTACCGGCTACCGACACAGTAGTATTCTTGATCCGCCATGCCCAGCGCGGTGACGATTACACTCCCATGGGACTTCTTACCTCCTACGGCAAAGCACAGGCAAAGCGGGTCGGAGAGAAAATCAACAACGGTGAAGCAGCATTCTATGCCCACTCCGATTATGCCCGCACACAACAAACCTGTGAAAGCATCGCCATTGGTCGCGGTGACGACCCCTTCGTACACGAAGAGTGGGCCATCCTCACAGGCGACTGGTACAGAAGAAGCACATACCCGGTTTCCTGGGAAATGGTGTCAAAGTGGGCATACTTAGGTGGCTACGAAAACTGGTTCTACAACCTTGATGAGCGCAGCGAAGAATGGCTGGATTCCCTGAAAGCACACCTGCCAAGCATGAAGCGTGTCAACGTGCTGGTGTCTCACGACCTCATGGTATTGGCCATGGCTGTCTATGCCACATCGGGGCAAATCGACCTGCGCTACTGGGAAAACGGCAGGTGGATTAACTACCTGGCAGGAGTAGCCATCATCTACGACCCCAATGGCAACATGACTCTAAAGCTCGTCCGCGGACTCGACTCAGGCGTAATGGTTAAAGGGTAAATAAAACAGACCCCCTCGAGGGGGTCTATCTTTTATATGGTACATAGTAAATTTATAAAAATGTGCAGCGCAGCCCTTGTGATAGGCTGTGCTGCCTTTTTTGCCTTCCATACGGCAAACGAAGACAACGAGCAGGCATTTATTCCCCAGCCACCCGACTACAACGACACCACGATGTGGATGAACGTGGACGGTGACTCGCTGGGCACAGGGGCAGACATCTTCTACGTGGTCTCCACGTGGGAAGAAGACTGGACAACGGACGACGGACGCACCAGCCACTACGCCGACGTGTGGAACCCTACACACCGCGAACACATGGCAAAGGAAATGCACAAGGCAGCAGCCTATATGTCACCAGGCAACCGCTTCCATGCCCCCTACTATCGCCATACCACGATGGAGGCATTCTTGACGCTGAACGAAGATACCATTGCCAATCGCGCACGGCTGGCTATGGATGACATCTGCACAGCTTTCGACCACTTTCAGGCTCAGCGAGACAAAACCCGTCCGCTCATCATCGCAGGATTCAGTCAGGGCGGTCTGGCTGTCGTAGAACTGCTGAAGCATATTGACGACGAAACCTACAGCCAGTTAGCGGCAGCCTACGTCTTAGGCTACAAAGTCACACCAGACGACACGCTGCAGACCAAACACATTCAGGCAGCACAGGGCGAGACAGACACAGGCGTTACCATCTGCTACAACACCGTGAAGGACGTGAAGTACATCCAACCCATCATCGCCGCCACCTGCATGGGCATCAACCCCGTGAACTGGCACACAGATGCCACACCAGCACGCCTCCACGACACCATTACAGTCACCCTCTCACCCCAATACCACGTCCTCGTCGTCAGCGGCTACAGCGGTTCGGAGTACCGTCCCTACAAGAACTTTCTCAACGTCGGCGACATCCACAGCTGCGAACCCTGGCTCTACAGCGAATGCCTGCAAAAGAACATCCATGTGCGAGCCACAGAGTGGCGGAAGAAGCACAGCCTTCAGTAAAATTTTACCCTAAGCTAAGTTGCACAGTTCTCCCACTGCCGGCGCAAAGTTCTGCCGCCAACGTGGGAGAACTGTGCTACTCGTCTGGCACTGCATTGCCACCCAGACGGCATAACTGTGCGACGGAAGCAGGAGAACTATGCTACCGAAGTGGGAAAGCTGTGACAGGGTGGGGAGCCTGTCACAGACCTGTCACAGGCCTGTCACAGCACCTAAAAATTTAATAAAACTGATTTATTGATTGATAATCTGTATATTATTATT
>CADCLN010000042.1 GCA_902802265.1 uncultured Bacteroidales bacterium
TGTTGCAATTGTTGCAAATGTTGCAACCCTCGAAACAGACGACATAAAAATCAAGCCGAGGCGACCGAAACAAAACATGAGTATGTTGTTTTGTAAGGTCGTTGGCCTCAGTGCTCCGAAGGTATCGTAGCTTTAGCGGAGAGGCTTCGGATAAGCACGAGGTCGGGGAATTAGATTTTTAGGAGTATGTAAGAGGCTCGACGAAGTCAATTGTTGCAAATGTTGCAATTGTTGCAAATGTTGCAATTGTTGCAATTGTTGCAATTGTTGCAATTGTTGCAAATGTTGCAAATGTTGCAACCTTAGAGTTAAAAATCTATTTACAAGATTCTACATCATCTTCAAAGCCATCTTGATGACTTTTTCCACAGGAGCTGTGGGTTCATCTTTCAGAATGGCACGAATGGCTTTGGCTACAGGAGCTGGCGGGAAGCCCAAAGCTCGCATGGCTTCGACGGCTTCGTTATAGACTTCCTGGTTGATGCTGGCTGCGGAGTCGGTCTGCGTGGCATGGGAACTTCCTCCTTGCAGGGCAAGGGACGTCACTTTGTCCTTCAGTTCCACCACAATGCGTTGAGCCGTCTTCGTGCCCAAGCCTTTGATGGATTTGAGCAGTCGCTCGTTGCCCTCCATAATGATGGTTGCCAGTTCGTTTGCGGAAAAAGAGCTGAGCATGGTACGGGCTGTGTTGCCCCCCACTCCGCTCACGCCGATGAGCATGAGGAAGAGTTCGCGCTCAGTTTTCGAAGCAAAACCAAAGAGCACCCAAGCGTCTTCGCGAATGGCTTCATAGACATAGAGTTTTCCTTCGGTTTTCCCTTGCAAGGCTGCGTAGGTGTTCAGGGAGATTTGACACAAGTAGCCCACCCCTGCACACTCTATCGTTGCCGTTGCGGGGGTAAGTTCTGCGACAAGTCCTTTTACATAATCTATCATGGTTGTATGGTTTTGGGTGCAAAGGTAAGGATTTTAAATGAAGAATGAAGAATGAAGAATGAAGAAATTTAAATGAAGAATGAAGAATGAAGAAATTTAAATGAAGAATGAAGAATGAAGAAATTTAAATGAAGAATGAAAATTTTTGAATAAAACTGCGCAATATTGGAGTTTTTTTGTCAGAAAAACCGCCTTCCATCAAAAATATTCTTCATTCTTCATTCTCCATTCTTCATTTTTTCTTACCTTTGCGCACAAATAGCACAATGAACCTTATACATGGAACCATTAAACGGAACGATTTCTCAAATCATAGGTCCAGTAGTCGATGTGCATTTCCCAGCAGAACGGCTACCGAGAATCCATGACGCCTTGACGGTGGAACGGACAAATGCCCTGCGACTGGTGATAGAAGTGCAACAGCATTTGGGCGAAAACACCGTGCGTTGCGTTGCCATGGAAAGTACAGACGGCCTGCGGCGCGGCATGGAGGTCGTGGCTCTGGGACGTCCTATCACCATGCCCGTTGGCGAACAGGTGAAGGGACGGCTGATGAATGTGAGCGGCGACCCCATTGACGGCATGGAACCGTTGTCGCGCGAAGGGGCTTTGCCCATTCATCGTCCTGCGCCCAAGTTCGAGGACCTTACTCCTGCACAGGAAGTGCTCTACACGGGCATCAAGGTGATTGACCTGATTGAACCCTACGCCAAAGGTGGCAAAATTGGATTGTTCGGGGGTGCAGGTGTAGGCAAGACTGTATTGATTCAGGAGTTAATTAATAATGTAGCAAAACGCGGAAACGGTTATTCGGTCTTCACCGGAGTGGGTGAACGTACCCGTGAAGGCAACGACTTGTTGCGCGAAATGATAGAATCGGGTGTCATCCGTTATGGCGAAAAGTTCAAGGAGGCCATGAAAGAAGGCAAATGGGACCTTTCGCTCATTGACAAGGAGGAACTGAAGAAGAGCCAGGTGTCGCTGGTGTTCGGACAGATGAACGAACCGCCAGGCGCACGTGCAAGTGTGGCCCTGAGCGGTCTGACGGTGGCTGAATCGTTTCGCGACGCAGGTAAGGCGACGGGCGAAAAACGTGACATTCTGCTGTTTATTGACAATATCTTCCGTTTCACCCAGGCAGGTTCTGAGGTAAGCGCCTTGCTGGGACGTATGCCTTCGGCGGTGGGTTATCAGCCTACGCTCGCCAGCGAAATGGGACAGATGCAGGAACGCATCACTTCGACGAAGAATGGATCCATCACTTCCGTTCAGGCTGTGTATGTGCCGGCAGACGACTTGACCGACCCTGCACCTGCTACGACCTTCACCCATCTGGATGCCACAACGGTGTTGGACCGAAAAATTGCAGAACTGGGCATCTACCCTGCCGTTGACCCACTGGCATCTACCAGCCGCATCCTCGACCCCAATGTGGTGGGCGAGGAACATTATCAGACGGCTCAACGCGTGAAACAGATTTTGCAACGACAGAAGGATTTGCAGGACATCATCGCCATCCTCGGCATGGAGGAACTGAGCGACGAGGACAAACTGACGGTACAGCGTGCCCGCAAGGTGCAACGTTTCCTTAGTCAGCCATTCGCCGTGGCACAGCAGTTTACAGGTGTGCCAGGTGTGATGGTGGGCATAGAGGACACCATCCGTGGCTTCAACATGATTATGGACGGAGCGTGTGATGATATGCCCGAACAGGCATTCCTCAACGTGGGCACCATCGAAGAGGCGATAGAAAAGGCAAGGAAGATTAAAGAGCAAGTCGGATGAACCTACAAATCATAACACCACAAGGCACGAAGCACAGCGGCGAGGTGAGCAGGGTGCAGTTCCGTTCAGCCATGGGGTTGATGGAAGTGCTGGATAACCACGCCCCCATGATTGCAGAACTGCGGGCGGGCATGGTCGTAACCGATGTCGGCGAGTTTGCGTGTGGAAATGGTGTGGTCAAGGTAAACGAAAACCAGGTGAAGGTGATATGCGAGTAAAACTGCAATTCGTGGCAACGGCCATTACCGCGCTGGGCATCCTGTTGGGGATGGTCTGCAAGCGGTTGATTCCACAGTATTGGACGGACTGGTATGTAGCCGTGCTCGCTTTTTTCTGGGTGGTTGAAATGGTGATGTCGTTTGTGCTGGAACGCAGTCTGCAACCCGCCACGGCAAACAAGCGGTTCATGCAGACGTACCTGATTGCCAAGGGTGTGAAGTTTGTGCTGACCATCGTACTCATTGGTGTAGGCATCCAGCAGATAGGCACAGAGGAAAAGACGGAAACAATGGTGTTTGCGGGTTCGGCTGTGGCGTTTTACCTGCTGCATTTGGCTGGCGAAACATTTGTGCTAACAAAGAAAAAGAACGGATGAAGCGTGTAACATACATATTATTATTGTTGATGCTGGGCTATGCCTTGCCTGGTCATGCCGCAGAGGAAAAGGAAGGCACACTCAACGTGTCGGAGGTTATCTTTGAACATTTGGGCGATGCCTACGAATGGCACATTGCGAGCAATCTGACCATTCCGCTACCCTGCATCCTCTACAGCAGCGAGGCAGGATGGAACGTATTCATGTCGGACAGACTGGAGGATGGCAAAGCGTATTGCGGATACCATATAGATGCCAAGAGCGGCAAAATTGTGGACCAAGCAGGCGTGCGCCCCTTCGACATCTCCATCACAAAGAACGTCATGGAGCTATTTATCGTTTGCTTCATTTTGTGCTCCGTGGTGCTGGGCCTTGCAGCCTGGTACAGACGCAACGGCTACAAAAAGGCACCAGGCGGATTTGTCGGCATGATGGAGGCTGTCATTGGTTTTATTGACCAAGACGTGTCGAAAGCAAACATTGGCCACGGCTATGAACGCTTTACGCCCTACCTGGCTACTGTGTTCCTCTTCATCCTCACCTGCAATCTGTTGGGACTGATACCTGTGTGGCCTGGTGGCGCGAACCTGACGGGTAATATTGCCGTTACCATGACCCTTGCCATCTGTTCGTGGGTAGCCATCAATTTCTTTGCACCGAAGTCTTATTTCAAGAGTATTTTCTGGCCTGATGTGCCGACCTTTCTGAAAGCACCTCTGCCTATCATGCCCGCCATTGAATGTATTGGCGTATTCACCAAACCCTTCTCGCTCACCATCCGTCTCTTTGCCAACATCTTTGCTGGACACACCATCATCCTTGCCCTCACGTGCATTATCTTTGTCACATGGCAGACGAGTGCATTTGTTGGGGCACCCATGACCGTAGTCAGCGTGCTGTTCTGCATCTTTATGAATTGCCTCGAACTGTTGGTGGCATTCGTACAAGCATACGTGTTTACCCTACTCACCGCCAGCTTCATCGGTCTGGCACACAACGAATAAACAATTAACAATTAACAATTAACAATTAACAATAAAAACTATGATTCTACTTGAAGCAGCAGCAGGCGTAGGCCTTGCTAAGTTTGGTGCAGCCATCGGAGCTGCCATCGCAGTGATTGGTGCCGCAATAGGCATTGGTAACATCGGTAAGTCGGCTGTTGAGTCCATTGCACGCCAGCCCAGTGCAGCTGGTGATATCCGCTCTGCCATGATTCTCTCTGCAGCCTTCGTTGAGGGTTGCGGCCTTTTCGCCATTGTAGTCTGCGCACTTACTCTATTCTTATAAGTAATGTCTTTACTCACACCAGACCCAGGACTACTCTTCTGGATGTTCCTCTCGTTTGCCATCGTGTTCGGGTTGCTCTACAAATTCGGCTTCCCCGTCATCATCGACTCTATTAACAAGCGGAAACAGTTTATTGAGCAGTCATTACTTTCGGCTCGCCAGGCTAACGAGAAGTTGGCCGGCATTCAGGCTGAAGGCCAGCAGCTATTGCTCGACGCCAAGCAGCAGCAACAGCAAATCCTTGCCGACGCCTTAGCCGAAAAGCAAAAAATCATCGCGGCAGCCCAGCAGGAGGCAACCGACGAAGCACGCCGCATCGTGAAGGAAGCCACACAGAGCATAGAGAATGCCAAGCAAGAAGCATTGACCGACGTACACAACGAAGTGGCAGGACTGGCGTTATACATCGCCGAACAGGTGATTCGGGAAAAGATGAAGGACGACAAAGAACAACAAAAAGCCGTAGAACGGATACTGAACGAAATATGAACAGAGGAAGCGTTGCGATAAGATACAGCAGAGCACTCTTTGAAGAAGCATCCGCACAGTCCATCGACAAAGATGTGTACGGCTTCCTGACCACTCTGCAAGACAACATGCACAAGGTTCCCGACCTGCAACGTGCACTCATGAATCAGCGTGTGTCGAAAGAGAAAAAGCTGAAGCTGCTCGTTACCGCCAGCGGATTAAATCCCGACACCACCATTCTTCCCCCTGGTGGGGAAGTTAGAGGGAGTCTCTACATACGATTTCTCTGGCTGGTGCTGGAACATCAACGCGAAGCCGTGCTGCGGATCATCATCCTCATCTATTTCGAACTATACCGCGCAAAGCACCACATCGTCAACGTCATCCTTGAAACAGCCATGGCAGCCAGCGACGAACTGCAACAACGGGTAAAGGATAAAATATACGCCCTCACCGGACTCCACGTGCAACTCGAAACCCGTGTGCGTCCCGAACTGATTGGCGGCTTTTGCCTCCGAGTGGGCGACATCCTTTACGACTACAGCTATCGGTCAAAGTTACAAACCATCAGGAAACGATTATGGAACAAATAAAAATAAGCGAAGTGACAACCATGTTGCGCCAACAGCTTGCCGAAATCGAAAGCGAAGAAGCGCTGGGCAGCGAGGCCGAAGTAGGCACCGTGTTGCAAGTGGGCGACGGCGTGGTACGCGCCTTTGGACTCCAGGGAGCCGAGGCAGGCGAACTCTTGGAGTTTGAAAACGGCATGCAGGCCATCGTGATGAATCTGGAGGAAGACAATGTGGGCGCAATCTTGCTGGGACCTACCGACAACATAGAGGAAGGCGACATCGTGAAACGCACCAAGAAGATAGCCTCCATCCCCGTGGGCGAAGGACTGATTGGCCGAGTGGTGAACACCCTGGGGCAACCTATAGACAGCCCCGACCCCATTCGTGGCGCACTCATCGACATGCCGATTGAACGGAAAGCACCAGGGGTTATCTTCCGTCAGCCTGTCAACGAGCCGTTGCAAACAGGACTGAAGGCGATAGATGCCATGATTCCTATTGGCCGCGGACAACGTGAATTGATTATCGGCGACCGACAGACTGGCAAAACGGCCATCGCCATTGACACCATCATCAACCAGCGGGGGAATTATGAAGCAGGAAACCCCGTTTATTGCATCTATGTAGCTGTAGGACAAAAAGGTAGTACAGTAGCAACCATTGTCAACACGCTGAAGCAAAAGGGAGCAATGGACTATACCGTCGTGGTCAGCGCTACAGCCAGCGACCCTGCTGCCATGCAGTATTTTGCACCCTTTGCAGGAGCTGCCATTGGCGAATATTTCCGTGATACTGGCCGCCACGCCTTGGTGGTGTACGACGACTTGTCGAAACAGGCCGTTGCTTACCGAGAAGTGTCACTCATCCTGAAACGTCCATCGGGTCGTGAAGCTTATCCTGGCGACGTGTTTTATCTGCATAGCCGTCTGTTGGAACGTGCCGCTAAAATCATTGACCAGCAGGAGGTTGCCGAACACATGAACGACTTGCCAGAAACACTGAAAGGCAGAGTGAAGGGTGGTGGTTCGCTGACAGCCTTACCCATCATCGAAACACAGGCAGGCGACGTTTCTGCCTATATCCCCACCAACGTGATTTCCATTACAGACGGACAGATTTTCCTGGAAACAGACCTTTTCAATCAAGGCATTCGTCCTGCCATCAATGTGGGTATCTCCGTGAGCCGTGTAGGGGGAAATGCACAACTCAAGTCCATGAAGAAAGTGGCTGGTACATTGAAAATTGACCAGGCCCAGTATCGTGAACTGGAGTCATTCAGCAAGTTTGGCGGAGATATGGACCCCGTGACAGCTTTCACCATTGACAAGGGAAGAAAAAATGCGCAACTGCTGATTCAAAAGCAATATAGCCCCATGCCTGTTGCAGAACAGATTGCCATTCTTTACATCGGCACACACGGACTTTTGCGCAACATTCCCGTTGAAAAAGTGCGAGATTTTGAAATCATGTTCCTCGACCTGCTACGCACATCCCACAAAGAAGATGTGCTCGTCCCCTTAGGGAAAGGAAAAATTGACGACAACATCACCAAAATATTGGAAGAAACCGCTTCCAGCTGCGCATAACCATTAAAGACAAATGTCATCATTAAAAGAAATAAAAAGCCGCATCATTTCTGTACGCAGCACACAGAAGATAACCCGTGCGATGCGCATGGTAGCCAGCGCAAAACTACACCATGCTCAAAACATGGCTCAAAACTTTTTGCGCTATGCCGACGAATTGCACGACGTGGTCACTACCCTGCAGACGGTGCGGCAAGAAGAAAAACCCGCTAAAGCCGTGGCCATCATTCCCTTTTCTTCAAGCAGCGGTCTTTGTGGTGCGTTCAATTCCAACATAATCAAAGAGACTCGACGTTGCATCGATGAATACCTCCAGGCAGGTGCAACGGTCTATGTCTATCCTGTAGGGAAAAAAATTACAAACGAAATCAAGAAGGACTCCACTTTGCCTGTCAATCTGGACTACTGCGCCTTGAATGAAAAAGCAGAGAAGGAAGATGTCTATCCCCTTGTGCAACAATTCGTCGCTCACTTGTTAGCATTATACAACGAGGACAAAATTCAGCGTGTCGAACTGGTGTATCACCATTTCCAAAGCATGGGGAAACAAGTGATTGAGCACAAGACGCTGACGATGGAGAAACGGATGGTAAAAGCACATCAAGAGAACCTGATTACAGAACCTTCGCCACAGGAACTGATAGACGCTTTACATCCCAGACTGTTGAATGCAGAATTTTATTCCACCCTGCTCGACACCATTACCAGCGAACATGCTGCACGAATGTTGTCCATGCAGACGGCAGACGACAACGCCAACGACCTGTTGAATGAACTTACATTATTATATAATAAAACCCGCCAGCAAGATATTACAAACGAACTGGTTGATATCATGGGTGGAAAAAACGCATAACCCTATAAACCTATAAACACCTAACCGTATGAAGAAATTATTTCTTATTCAAGTATTGATGTGCTTGACGCTGTGTGTTCAAGCCGCAACAGAAAAGACACATATTGTTGCCGAAGAAGGCGCATGGTGCTGGTTTGCCGACCCGAGAGCCTTGCACTATGAAAACGATTCAGGAACCATCAATGCCACCTACATTGGCTACATTGATGTACACGGAAACGTAAAGGCTACTCAATACGACTGGTTGAGTGGCAGAAAAACAGACGTATTGATTCGTTCCTACTTTCAACCAGACGACCACAACAATCCCACGTTTGTGGTGTTGCCCGATGAACGTGTCATGATTTTCTATACACGCCACACAGACGAAGCAAAGATTTGGTACAGAATCTCTAAAAAGCCTGGCGACATCACGGCTTTAGGTGAAGAAAAATACCTGACAACAGCCAACAATACCACCTATCCGTCACCCTTCATTCTCAGCGACGACCCCGAGCACATCTATCTGTGTTGGCGTGGCATCAACTGGCATCCCACCATTGCCCGACTGACCATGCCTGACGAACAGGACAACACGCAGTTCGACTTTGGTCCCAAACAGATTGTCCAGTCAACGGGCGCGCGTCCCTATGCGAAATACCAAAGCAACGGCAAGGACAAGATCTATGTAAGCTACACCACAGGACATCCCGATAATGAAATGCCAGACTGGCTTTATTTCAATGTGATTGACATCAACAAGGGTAATGGCCCTATCCTGCGAGACCTCAACGGCAAACAACTGAGTGTCATCAACAACGGAGCCTTTAACGTCAACAAAAGCGACAGTTATGCAAACACCTACCCTGCCACCATTGTGGACAAGACGGCAAACATCCGCAACTGGGTGTGGCAAATCACATTGGACAAGGACGAAAACCCCGTCATCGCCTATCCACACATCGACAATGACAAGACGACACATGTTTATTGGTATGCTCGGTGGACTGGTTCGGCATGGCGAAACACATGGGTACAGTATGGCGGTCATGCCTTCCACCAGAACTGGAACTCCACAGAACGTTGCTACAGCGGCGGTATGGCCATTGACCCCGACAACATCAACGACCTCTACCTGTCTATCCCGACGAAAAACGGGACATACAACAAGGACGGTGTCTATGAAATCTGGAAATACACCATCGACGACAACGGAAAGGTGGCTGGTTCTGAACAAATCACCAGAGACTCCGAGAAAAACAATGTGCGTCCCTTCGTCATCCCTGGCAGCAAAAACAGTCCCTTGCGGCTTGCCTGGATGAACGGCGACTACTATTACTGGATGGTGAAACAAGGCTACCCCAAAGGCTATCCCACAAGCATCCTGTGTGATTATGAATGGGAAGAAGCCCCCTTTGAAATAAAACAAGACAGCATCCTGCCCGATTGCATCTGTTTCGGTGCAAACGGAACACTCAACGTGTCCATTGCCATGAATCAGAACAAATACGAGGGAAGAATATTTGCGGTGGAAGCCTATGAAGGGAAAAGTTTGATTTACAGCATTGACGGCACAGACCAACGTCCTGTCATCACCATCAATGGAAAGGATTACAAAAGTTCCAACCGCCTGCTCACTTCCGACAACTGGGCTACGCAAAGCACAGGAACCAGCGGCGACAACCATCCCACCAAACTCTCCACATGGATACTCACCTTAACCTACGATGGTCACACACTCATTTCATACCGTAATGGATGGGTTGACCAAGTCATCGAAACAGAAGAAATAGAGCATGGAGTCGTGGAATACAACGATGGAGTATATCCTGAAAACAACCATACTTGCATCGATGTCACCCCCATCTATGATTGTCTGCCTCCTGCTGAAGTTCAGAAATTGGTGAAACAAGCCGAATCGGAAATCCAGGCATATCTCGCCAATACAGCTCTGCAAACCATCCATTTACCCGTCGAAACCCGTACCGACCTGGTGCTGCCCACACTTGTACTCAATCAAGACGTGACATGGACTTCATCCGACGAGAAAATCATCACCAACGACGGTGTGCTCATGCCCCTTACAGCGGATGCTGATGTCACCCTCACCGCCACCACAGGTACAAACTCACGTACATTCACAATCAAAGCCTTAGCTCGCAATATTGCCGAAAATCTACTCTACTCGAAAGATGGCATGGACTTCACCAAGAACACCGCTACAGGCTTCAGCACCAACCAATACGAAGTGGCACCATCAGGACTGCTCAGCGAACTGCGCTCCTTCACCTTCCTGCTCACAGTGAACGCCAAAAGCCTCGACAAAGCTCCCCGTTTCTACGACTTTGGTTCGGGTAGTGGCAACAGCCTCTTCCTGCGAGCCAATCCACTTTCGGCAGGCGTGAAATACAACGGTGGAACCACCACCATGGTCAACAGCAGCACCACCCTGCAAACCGATACCGAATACAAACTGGCTGTCACTTACGATGCCGCAACCAAGACAACCCGAATCTTCGTAGATGGCATAGAGAATGCCAACGGCACAGCCAACCAGGTTGAAGCCTACCAACTGGAAGCCTTAGCGGCAGACACCCGCAACTACATCGGTCGCACACAGTGGTGGGACACCAACTACAAGGCCGACAATGTCGATTTTGTCGGAACCATTGACGGTTTCCGCCTCTACGACATCTGCCTCACTCGTCAGGAAATCTGCCAGTTGCAAGACCTCCCTTTTGAAGAAACAAAACTGCCCGAAGCCCTTGTCAATGGCGACTTCGAGCAAGCCTACAGCATACAGCCAGGCAGCGGCGTATCGTCAGACCGTGCCATCTATGTCCCTGAAGGCTGGACTGTGCAGCGCAGCAATCCCAACGTAAATGACATCACAGCCCTGAAAAGCGGAGATCTCTACTTCGACCGCTTCTTTGGTTCGTTGGCAAAACCCAGTGCCGACAGCAAACAAACCTACTGGATTCGGCAAAACTGGGGCACTCCTACCCTCACCTTGTCACAAGAACTGCGTCTGCCCAAAGGCAAATACACGCTGACCATGGATTTGTGGAAAAGTGGACTGGGCGGCGATGCCGTCGTCAGCATCATCACCGAGGGAGGCAGCATCCAGAAAAGCCCCACATTGGAAAACAAGACAGCCTGGCAAAAGCTGTCAATCCCCTTCGAAAGCGATGGTTCTGCCTCCACCACCATCCAGTTGGCTGCCATTCACACATCCGACGGGTCTGAAAAAATCATCGCTTTCGACAATATCCTCATTACAAAAACGTTAATAACAGTAAACGACATTGCTCTGCTTATCGACGAATACCTCAGCGTGGGTTCTAGCATCACGCTGGGCGACATCACCGCGCTGATTGATGAGTATTTGCAACAATAATCCATGACCATAAAAACGCTTATGACTAAACGCTTACTTGCAGCCACCGTTTGCCTCCTGTTCTTCACGCTCAACACCTCAGCGCAAACGCCCGCTTCCATTGAGCAGAACGACACCCTACAGACGGAAGTGAAGAAGAAGAAGTCGTTGGGGCAAAAACTGCTAACCCCCTTCAGGTGGATTATCAAAAACTGGAACGACTACGACCCCTCATACTCGCTGCCTTCGTTCTACAACTGGGCTGTCCATCTGCAAAACACCACCTCATTCGAATGGCTCCGATTGGAGACCCCCGAAGGATTGGACATTAAAATGAATTCGAGAATCAGCAACCGCATAGGTCCGTATTTCGGCTGGCGTTGGATATTCCTGGGTGCTACCATTGACTTGAACGGCATAGGCAAACCTAAGACCCGCAAGGATGAATTCACACTCTCCATCAACTCTGCACTCTTCAACATCGACCTTATCCGCCGACGCACGGGTGGTGACTTCTCGATAAAGAAGATGCGAGTGACCGACCCCGTAGAAGGAAGTTACGACATAACAGACATGGCAGATATGTTTGACTTGGGTGATTACATTAAAAACTCCATCACTGGTGTCAACATCAATTATTTCACCAACCACAAGAAATACTCCAATCCCGCAGCCTTTAGCAACGGTTCCGTGCAGTTGCGCTCTGTCGGTTCGCCTATCATCGGTTTAGGGTACACACATCAGAAAATAGAAAGCGACATCTCCGAACTGTTTACATCGATTGCGGCTATGACAATCACAAGCGATGAAAGCACAGGTATCACAGAAGAGGATTTCGAATTGGCCGACGCACTGTGGGACTATGACCAGGACGCATACTATGATAAGATGGGAGAGATCCTCGACCGTGGATGGCCTGTACTGAAGTCGATGGACAAAGAGACGAATGTTATACGCACATTCATGACCAACCACTTCCCCAGTGTAACCACCATCAACGACTGGCACCTGCAACTGGGTTACACCTACAATTTGGTGTTCTCTCGCCGACTGTTGCTGGCTCTTTCGTTAATTGCTTCACCAAGCCTCAAGAGTGTACATGCTGACAATAAGCAAAGCTTTACATACGCGATGGCAGATCGCTTCACCAACATCATACAGAAAAACGAAGGGCGTTATGTCGATCCAGACTATTTCCGCTACGAGTACAACGACACCCATTTCAATTTGAACTTCTTTGCCCGTGCCAGTCTCACCTACAACTACAACCGTTGGCGTGCTGGTCTGAATGCCTCGTTCAGCAACTACCTCTACAATAACAAGGGCATGAGTGTGAACAACGGCTATGGCAACATCGCAGTCTATGTGGGCTACTGCTTCGGCAGAAAGAGAGAATATCGCTACGATGGTGAACTACGTCAGGACTACATAAAGGCTGCGCTGACAAAAAAACAGATTGAGGAGATAAATGACACGATGCCCAAGGGCAATTTGAGCCAAGGCATCCCTACCCCCGTCACCAAACAAAAGACAAAAAAATACCACACCGATGAGTTCAATATCGACATCTTCGGCTGTGACCTTGTAGAAGGTCCCGAGGGACGTTTTGGATGGTACGAGATACAAGACGGCTACATTACTGAAGGTCAAGACACCGAAGGGCGCATCAGCATCGGAAAGCAACTGGAGATTGACGCTCGTGGCCGTTTCAAATGTGAAGCGGGGCATAACGGCAGTTTCCGTGCAGGTAACTGGTGG
This sequence comes from uncultured Bacteroidales bacterium, assembly GCA_902802265.1. GTDB lineage: Bacteria > Bacteroidota > Bacteroidia > Bacteroidales > Bacteroidaceae > Minthosoma. The sequence continues at coordinate 13,202 of CADCLN010000042.1, forward strand.
AAATCGCAACTCGCCATCGACCAGATACCCAACCACTGGTACCCAGAAATGCTCCACTATGCCCTCCGAGGCAAACTGACACTCTATCTGCGTGGTCGTATTTTCGGTACCAAGCAACCTGTGAAGCTGGAAATCGAAGACTTCTGCATCAACCATGGCATTGAAACCCAAAGTTTCTTTCAGGTAGGCATCAAGTCGTTCAAATCCAAATCTGGCTACAGCATTGAGGGCAGACTCGTTATCAATGACAAGCCCTGTCGAATCTACATTGAACAGAAGAAGGGCGGCAAAAAGACTAACATGTACGTCTCGCGCATCTATGCCGCCAACTCCAACTGGATGGAAAAGATAGACGACAATCGTCCCATCAGTACCATCTCCATGCCAGGCACACACGACGCGGGCACCTCCACCATCCCAGAACAGCCGGCAGCCGTATTCCGTGCATCCCACACACAGAACTTCTCTGTTCCGTCGCAGCTGACAGACGGTATCCGTGCATTCGACATCCGTCTGAAGAAAGACCTGAAGTATGGTCACACGCTGACGTGCCGCGACAGCTTCGACTCCACGATGGTGGAATGGGAGAAGTTCCTCACCGAGCATCCGTCTGAATTTATTGTTGCCATGATTGGTAGTGACGAAGGCGGCAAATGGGACGCTGAACTGACAAAGAACTATCGCAAGCTGATAGCCAAATACCCACACCGTTTTGTGGAAGACTTCTCGCCAGCAATGCCTATTAAAGATGTACGCGGAAAGATTCTTGTCATCCGTCGCCAGGAAGAATGTCCTTACGGCAAACTGCTCAAGTTTAGCGATAACGCTATCTTCGACTATGACTGCTTCTGCGTAGAAGATGTCTATAAGGAATACAAGACCTACAATAAAATAAAGATTGTGGAACAACACATCCGCGATGCATACGAAAACGACGACCCCAACAAGTGGTACATCACCTTCAACAGCATTGCCTGGTCTCCTCGTCGCCACAATCCATACAGCTATGCTTGGGGCGGTTCAGCCAAGAATATCCGCAAGCCCATGAACAAGAACCTGCGCGAATTCATCGAGCTGAAAGACTACACAGATTTTGGAATTGTCTTCCTCGACTTCTACAACGACCACGGCGACAACCCGCAAATCGTAGAAACCATCATCGAATCCAACTTCCACCGATATGAATAACCGACACACACTACTCATCCTCCTCTCCGTCAGCAGCCTGCTGGCAGAAGCCCACGACCTCACATCCAACGGCATCTACTACGACATACTCGACGACACACGGCACACCCTCTCCGTCACCTTCGGCGAAAAGAACTACACAGGCGCCGTCAGCATCCCCGCCACCGTCATCCTGGGCGGCGACACCTACAACGTCATCGCCATCGGCGACTGGGCATTCCATGCCTGCGGAGGGCTCACGTCCGTCACCATCCCCACCAGCGTCACCGCCATCGGCAACTACGCCTTTGCCGACTGCGCCCGACTGACCGACATTACCGTGCCCGCCAGCGTCACCACCATTGGCGGCGGAGCATTCAGCGGTACCGCATGGCTCAACAAGCAAGGCTACGGCCCCGTCTATGCAGGCAACGTGCTCTACAGCTACAAGGGTGCAGCCCCTGTCGGCATCACCCTGCAACTGAAGGCAGGTGCCACCGGCATTGCCACAGCAGCCCTCAGCAAGCAAAGCGGCATCGCCAACATCACCGTGCCTGCCACCGTCAAAGCCATCGGCGAGGAAGCCCTCATGGACTGCAAGGGAATCACCGACATCGTCTTGCCAGAAGGCATCACCACCCTGCCAGCCCTGAACTTCTACGGCTGTTCAAACCTCACCTCTGCCGTATTGCCCGAGACCATCACCCGCATCAACGACTACGCCTTCAGCCAGTGTACCCAGCTGGAAGAAGTTGTCCTGCTTCGCGGCACACCGCCCACCGTCACACAGACCGCCTTCGACGAAGAAACACGCAAGACTGTAATCCTGCGCGTCCCCATGGGTAGCCTCAACCGCTACCGCAACCATCCCTACTGGAACACATTCAGCTACATTGTCGAAATCGGCGGCACCATCGACGACTTCTACGACAAACTGAAACGGGGCGACATGGATGGCGACGGCATCATCAGCGTTTCCGACATCACCGAACTCATCCGCTTCTATCTCGAAGAGGTGGGACGAGCCTTAAAATAGACAGCGACAGTCGCCGTTAGGCAATTACACATTGTCACATGGGCGCATTGGTCACAAAAGGTGAGAGGTGAGGGGTGAAGACCCTCTATATTATTAAGTAACCATTAAACCCAAATCGGTCATTAGAGATTTAACCCAACTTTGACGCTGCAAGTCTGATTTTTCTTGCTAATCAGTGACTTGCACATTTTCGCTATGGTGACTGTGTTCTACAGATTTTGATTTTT
>CADCLN010000043.1 GCA_902802265.1 uncultured Bacteroidales bacterium
GGGGCTCCACCTCTTCCCATCCCGAACAGAGAAGTTAAGCCCGGGCGCGCCGATGGTACTGCACCGCAATGCGGGAGAGTAGGTCGCCGCCCCTTTTTTGGAGTGACGCTGTGAAGCAATGAGCTTTGCGGCGTCACTTTTTTTGTGCATATACATATATTTATGTCGTTTGTGTTTTTGTGGTATAAATAAAATGCTTACCTTTGTGCCTAATTTTGTGATGTGTTGTATGAATTGGGTGTAACAAAAAGATGATTTATGTTTGAACGTATTCAGCATATAAAGTATTTGTTGATTCTGATGGCTGTTTTGATAGCTATCGGTTCGTTGCTGATTTCTAATTATTTGATATCTGACCTTGAGAAGGAAGAGCGGGGCAGAATGGAAATTTGGTCGGAAGCCATGCGTTCTTTGAATACTGCTGACGAGAATACAGATTTGAATCTTGTGCTGAAGGTGATCAATGGAAATCACACCATACCTGTGATTGTGGTGGACAAGAATGATGAAGTGATGACGTATAGAAACATAAATAAAAAATTTAGGGCAAAAGATGATTCCTTGTCGTATATTTCAAGTTTGGCTGCAAAATATAAATCTGCTGGCAGGAATATACGTATAGATTTGCCAACGGATGTTGATAAGGATGATTATATTACAATTTGTTATGATGAATCTATCATTCTGAGGCGTTTGGCTGTTTATCCTTACGTGCAGTTGGGGGTCGTGTGCATCTTTGTTATCATGTCGATATTTGCCTTGTTTGCTGCGACCAGGGCGGAGCAAAACAAGGTGTGGGTAGGTTTATCGAAAGAAACAGCTCATCAGCTTGGTACACCCATTTCCTCATTGATGGCGTGGAGCGAAGTTTTAAAGGAAACATATCCTGACGATGGTTTGATACCAGAGATGGAAAAGGATATTAAACGTCTGGAACGGATTGCAGAGCGTTTTTCAAAAATTGGTTCTATATCTGAACCTAAACCCGAAAATATTGTCGAGGTGTTGAATCGGGTTGTTGCTTACATGGAAAAGCGTGTGAGCAAGAAAGTCACGATTACAACCCATTTCCCCGAAGAGCCTGTCATAGTGAATCTTATCTCCAGTTTGTTTGAATGGGTGGCTGAAAATCTGTTCAAGAACGCTGTGGATGCAATGGGAGGTTCAGGTTCGATAGACGTGTTTGTCGATGACATGGGCGGCTATGTGTGTGTGGAAGTTTCTGATACAGGCAAAGGCATTCCTAACGGTAAATACCAGTCTGTTTTCAAGCCTGGCTATACGACGAAGGAGCGTGGCTGGGGGCTTGGGCTCTCCTTGGCAAAGCGCATTGTGGAAGAATATCATAAGGGGAAAATATATGTGAAAGATTCAAAGATAGGTGTTGGAACAACTTTTAGAATTGAAATACCAAAGGCTTGAATCTGCTTGCAACGTTCATTTATATGCTTTTTCAGCTTGTTTTCAGCAAAAAAGTTGCAGGAAAACATTTATCTTTCAGTAAAAAGTCGTAAATTTGCACCCCAAATGAGTATTTTGGATTCTTATAAGGTGGATTTACTGAGTTCCCGTCTTCAAGGAGCTGCTTGGAAATGGAACATTGACGACCGTTTTTTTTCGGCTATCGACGGACTCATTAGGCGTGGCAACATTCAGACGCAAGTGGAATGTGTAAGTGCCGGTTCCCTTTTTAAGTTTCAGATTCACTCTGTCGGAACAGTCATTGTCCCATGCGACCGCTGTCTGGAAGATCTTGAATTGCGGATTGAGACCACAGACGAGCTTGCGGTAAAGCTGGGAGATGATTATTTTGACGAAGGTGACTGTGTTATCGTACCTGAGACGGAAGGTTATATCAATCTGGCACAGTACATCTACGAATTTATAGTTCTCAACATGCCGATTACGTGTACTCACGAACCTGGGAAATGTGACGAAGCGATGATGCAGGAACTCAGCAAGCATCAGGCTGCCCGAAGCAGTCAAGAAGATGATGATGACTATGATTCAAATGCAGATGGTGACGTTGTTGATGAACGTTGGGCTGCACTAAAAAAATTAATCAAATAATCAATTAATATCTTGTGCAGGGGAGGAACGTTGGTTCATCCGAAAAACAGTTCCCCTTCCTGGCAAATAAAAAACAAATTACAATTATGGCACATCCTAAAAGAAGACAGTCAAAGACTCGTACAAGAAAAAGAAGAACTCATGACAAAGCAGTAGCACCAACACTTGCTATCTGTCCAAATTGCGGTGAATTCTATGTGTATCACACCGTATGCCAGGCATGTGGTTACTATCGTGGAAAGGTTGCAATTGTTAAAGAAACAGCTATTTAATAATAACCTCTCTCTTTATGGGAAATATAAATGCCGTTATTACCGGTGTCGGCGGATGGGTTCCAACCTACATTCTTGACAACGATGAGATGTCAACCATCGTTGATACAAGCGATGAATGGATTATGGAACGCATCGGTGTCAAGACACGTCACATCCTCAAGCCAGAAGAGGGAACAGGCACTTCGTTCATGATGACAAAAGCCGTTAGGCAATTGCTCGACAAGACGAAGACCGACCCCGACACGATTGAGGCTGTGATTTGTGCAACGACAACCCCCGATTATCATTTCCCTTCTACAGCTTCGCTTGTCATCGGTAATGTTGGACTGAAAAACGCCTTTGGCTTCGACATGGAGGCAGCTTGTGCAGGTTTCCTCTATGCCATGGAGACAGCGGCAAATTTCATCCGAAGCGGTCGTTACAAGCGGCTCATCGTCTGTGGTGGCGACCACATGTCGTCCATGACCAATTACGAAGACCGTAATACCTGTCCAATCTTTGGTGATGGTGCTGCATGTGTGATGATGGAAGCTACAGAAGAGAATTATGGATTGATGGACAGCTATTTGCGTGTTGACGGTCAAGGCTACGACAACCTTCACATGGCAGCAGGCGGTTCTGCTCGTATGCCAAGCCACGAAACGGTTGACCAGCGTCTGCACTTTGTCTATCAGGAAGGCCGTGCCGTGTTTAAGCACGCAGTGACTGACATGTCGGACGCCGTGGCAACCATTGCAGAACGCAACCATCTCACCAAGGACGATGTTGCATGGGTTATTCCCCATCAGGCCAATGTTCGCATCGAAAGTGCCGTAGCCCGTCGCATTGGTGTCACCGAAGACCACGTGATGATAAACATCGACCACATGGCCAACACTAGCGGAGGCACCCTGCCGCTTTGCCTTTGGGAGTATGAACCTCAGTTGAAGAAAGGCGACAAACTCATTTTCACAGCTTTTGGTGCAGGCTTTACCTGGGGCGCAAGCTATCTGGTGTGGGGCTACGATGGTAGCAAATTTGCTGACTATCCAGCCGAATTCTACAAGGAAGGTACCATCAGTCGTGAAGAATGGTATGCCAAGAGAGGTTGGAAATAATATGAAGTGAAAAGTGAAGGGTGAAAGGTGCACACTTTTCACCCTTCACTTTTTTACCTTTTCTTATTCAGAAAAACTATGCATAAATCAGGTTTTGTAAATATTGTAGGCAATCCCAATGTGGGCAAATCCACACTGATGAACCTCCTTGTGGGTGAACGCATCAGTATTGCCACGTTCAAGGCACAAACCACACGCCATCGCATCATGGGCATCATCAACGACGACGACGTGCAGATTGTCTTCAGCGACACACCTGGTGTGCTGAAACCCAACTACAAGCTGCAAGCCTCCATGTTGGCATTCTCCGAGAGTGCGCTGCAAGATGCCGATGTGTTGCTCTACGTTACAGACCCCATCGAGAAGGTCGATAAAAACAGCGATTTCCTGCAGAAAGTGCAAAGCATGGACGTGCCTGTGTTGGTCCTCATCAACAAGATAGACCTCACCAATGAGAAAGACCTTGTTGCCCTTGTAGAGCAATGGCACGAACTTCTTCCGAAAGCCGAGATTCTGCCCATTTCCGCCCTGCACAAATTCAATGTGCAGCCTGTGTTGCAGCGCATCAAAGAACTGCTGCCCGAATCGCCGCCCTATTTCGACAAAGATCAGCTGACTGACAAGCCTGCACGTTTCTTCGTTTCCGAAATAGTCCGCGAAAAGATTCTGCTCTACTACGACAAGGAAATCCCCTACAGCGTGGAAGTCGGAGTGGAACAATTCAAGGAAGACAAAACCCACATCCACATCAATGTTGTCATCTATGTGGAGCGCGATTCGCAGAAAGGCATCATCATCGGTCATAACGGGAAGGCACTGAAGAAGGTAGCCACCGAAGCCCGCAAGAGCCTGGAGAAATTCTTCGGCAAATCCGTCTATCTCGAAACCTTTGTCAAGGTAGATAAAGACTGGCGCAACTCCGACCGAGAATTAAACCTCTTCGGTTACAATCCTGAATAACTTATATACTCTATTAATAACTATGCCAAGCCTCGGCCCCATCTGAAGGGTGGGGAGAGCCACCTGGGGCGGCGGCAGTATGAACCCTTAAAAGGTGACAGTGGCTCTCAGTTCGTGAGAACAACGTATGGGAAACTTAGTAGCTATTGTGGGTCGTCCCAATGTGGGTAAATCGACCCTTTTCAACCGTCTGACAAAGACACGCCACGCCATTGTGAGTGACGAAGCTGGTACAACCCGCGACCGTCAGTACGGCAAGTGTGAGTGGTGTAACAAAGAATTTTCAGTCGTCGATACAGGCGGCTGGGTTGTCAATTCCGACGACGTATTCGAGGAGGAAATTCGCCGTCAGGTGAAGATTGCCATCGAAGAGTGCGATGTTATCCTCTTCCTCGTAGATGTAAAGACTGGTGTCACCGACCTCGACATGGCTGTGGCTGACATTCTTCGTCGCAGCAAGTTGCCAGTCTTTCTTGTCTCCAACAAGACAGACACCAATGAACTGCGTTATGATGCCGCAGAGTTTTACAGTCTGGGCTTAGGCGACCCCATGTGCGTCAGTGCATTGACGGGTAGCGGCACAGGCGAACTGCTCGATGCCGTTCTGGCAAGCTTTACGAAGGAAATAGCCGAAGCTGCCGACGAAGACATTCCGCGCATCGCTGTGGTGGGTCGTCCCAATGCAGGCAAATCGTCCATCATCAATGCCTTTCTTGATGACAACCGCAATGTGGTGACTGACATCGCTGGCACCACCCGCGACTCCATCTACACCAAGTACGACAAGTTTGGATTTAACTTCTACCTGGTTGATACGGCGGGCATTCGCAAAAAGAACAAGGTGAACGAAGACCTGGAATACTACAGTGTGATGCGTAGCATCCGCGCCATTGAGAACAGCGACGTTTGCGTGCTGATGATCGATGCCACCCGTGGCATTGAGGGACAGGATATCAACATCTTCCAAGTGATACAGAAGAACCAGAAGGGGCTGGTGGTAGTGGTCAACAAGTGGGACCTGGTGGAAGACAAGTCCAACGAAGCCATCCGTTTCTTTGAACAAGCCATTCGTAACCGATTTGCCCCGTTTGTTGATTTTTCCATTATCTTTGCATCGGCCACCACCAAGCAACGCATCTTCAAGGTGCTGGAAGAAGCTCAACGCGTCTATGATGTGCGCAAAAACAAAGTGCCCACTCGCCAGCTGAACGAAGTGATGTTGCCCATCATCGAAGCCACACCGCCACCCAGCATCAAGGGCAAGTACATCAAGATAAAATACTGCATGCAGATACCCGACACCCGCGTGCCTTCGTTTGTCTTCTATGCCAACCTGCCACAATACGTGAAGGAACCCTACAAACGATTCCTGGAAAACCAAATCCGCACCCACTGGGGCTTCAAGGGTACGCCTATTAATGTCTATGTTCGGCAGAAATAAGATCGTTTATCATCTACAAATTACCCTGTGCCATTTCTCTTGCGCCCTGATGCTTCTCCTGCTCCTTTCCTCTTGTTGGGGACGAAAAGAATTGCCGGCAGAGCGGGCGAAGGCTACCCTGCGTGAAGCCCTATCCACCCTGCAGAGCGGTGATTTGGAGGGCTATATGCAATATGTGGATTTTGCTGGCGAAATGGACAGTATGCAGCGCTCGCTGATGCTTCGTCTGTTGGCACAGCATCAGGATTTGCGTACCCAGCAGAAGGGTGCACTCATCAGCATTGAAGCCCTCGATGCCGATATGCAGGGCGACACCGTTTGTACCGTGTTCTGCCAGTTTGTCTATGCCGACAGCACGTCCGAAGTTGTCAGCCAGAAGATGGTCAGAGTGGGGGAGAAATGGAAGATTAGGGTGAGAAACTAAGGAAATGAAAAATAACCACAGATTACACAGATTTTTTTCAGATTACACAGATTGGAAAGTCAAAGTGGAAAATCCGTGAAGTCCGTGAAGTCCGTGAGGTCCGTGGTCAATAACGCAAATGCAAAAATGATAACAACTAAAATAACAGCGGGCTTTGCCAGCAAGGTAGGAGCTATTCTTGCCGTGGCGGGGAGTGCCGTGGGACTGGGCAATGTGTGGCGATTTCCCACAGAGACAGGATCCAACGGCGGAGCCGCTTTTATCCTTATTTACGTCCTGTTTATGCTCATACTGGGCGTGCCCGTCATGGTGACAGAATTTGTCATTGGCCGTCACGGACATAAAGACGTGACCCACTCGTTCCTTTCCCTGAGCGGAGGGCGTGGTGGCTGGCGATGGATGGGGTTGCTGCCCGTGGTGGCAGGATTCCTTGTGCTTAGCTACTACAGCGTAGTGGCTGGCTGGACACTTTACTATGCCTTTGAAGCAGGGCTGAACGGCTTTGCAGGCAAGGATGCAGCCCAGTATGCAGCCGACTTTGCCGCTTTTTCTTCCCACCCCGTGTGGCCCTCAGTCTGGATGGCTCTGACGGTGACGATGACCTGTGCCATTGTGGCCCTGGGTGTGCGGCGAGGCATCGAGCGCGGAGCCAAAATCATGATGCCCCTGCTATTCCTCTTCATCGTCGTGCTGGTGTGCTGTTCACTGACGTTGCCTGGAGCAGACAGAGGATTGACCTTCCTCTTCCGTCCCGACTTCAGCAAAGTGACTGGTCAAACCGTGCTTTCAGCCATGGGGCAAGCCTTCTTCTCCCTTAGCGTAGGTCTTTGTTGCCTCTGCACCTATGCTTGCTATTTCCGAAAAGATGTGGACTTGATGAAGGACGGACTGAAGGTTGCCACCATCGACACATTGGTTGCCTTGCTGTCGGGGCTTATCATCTTCCCTGCCGTCTATTCCGTGCCTGGTCTGCAACCCGATGCTGGTCCCTCGTTGGTGTTCATCACGCTACCCAATGTTTTTCAGCAAGTGTTCAGCGGCGTACCCCTGCTGGCATACATCTTCTCTCTGTTCTTCTATTTGTTGCTGGTCATGGCGGCGTTGACATCCTCCATCTCCATGCTCGAAATGGCTGCTGCCTATTTTCATGAAGAGTGGCGTGTGAGTCGTCCCAAGAGTGCCGTTGGCGTGTCGCTCGTTTGCCTCTTGCTGGGCACAGCCTGTTCCTTGTCCTTCGGGCTGTTGGCGGAAGTGAAAGTCTTTGATATGACAATCTTTGACCTGTTCGATTTTCTGGTGGCCAAATTTCTCATGCCCGTGGGCAGTTTGCTGATGTGCCTCTTTGTGGGCTGGGTGGTCGATAAGGAAATAGTTCGTCAGGAAATCACCAATCAAGGCACCCTGCGCTCTCCCTTCTACAGTCTTTGGTTCTTCCTGGTACGCTATGTGGCCCCGCTTTGCATCCTTCTCATCTTTGCCAACGAACTGGGACTGTTCGGCTTCATTCAAAAACCATGAACCTCAACAGCCGTGTTCTTGTAGCAACATTTGTTAAAAAAAACAATGTTCCGCAGAATATTGCCATAGTTTTCGGGAATTCTTTGTACCTTTGCAGCGTGGAAGGATGACTGAGAGAGGTCGAACCGGTGATTCAATGCTTCTCTCCCCCTCCATTTCTTGATAAGATTACACAAACAATCGTAAAAAGGTAAAGGATCATAAAAGATGGCAAAAATCATTGCATTGGCAAATCAGAAAGGTGGTGTGGGAAAGACCACCACTGCCATTAATTTGGCGGCAAGTTTGGCTACCCTGGGCAAGAAAGTGCTTGTGGTAGATGCTGACCCGCAAGCAAATGCTTCATCGGGACTGGGCGTAGATATTCAGGAGGTTGAGACCTCTATCTATGACTGCATTGTCAGCGGAGTGGATCCGCACGAATCTATTTTCACGACCGACATCGAGGGGCTGGACATTGTTCCGAGCCACATCGACCTGGTGGGGGCTGAAATCGAAATGCTGAATATGGAGCGCAGGGAGCGTGTGTTGAGAAATGTACTTGACCCCCTGCGTTCTGAATACGACTATATCTTTATTGACTGTTCGCCCTCGCTAGGCCTGATAACGGTCAATTCGCTCACGGCTGCCGACTCGGTCATCATCCCTGTGCAGTGTGAGTATTTTGCGCTGGAGGGTATCAGCAAGCTGCTGAACACAATCAAGATTATTAAATCGAAGCTGAATCCGAAGCTGGAGATAGAGGGTTTCCTCTTGACGATGTACGACAGCCGTCTGCGTCTGGCAAACCAGATATACGAGGAGGTGAGAAGACATTTCCAAGCGTTGGTGTTCAAGACGATTATTCAGCGCAACGTGAAGCTGAGCGAAGCTCCCAGTCATGGCATTCCCTGCCTGCTCTACGATGCCACATCGGCAGGTGCCAAGAATTACATTGCCTTGGCAAAGGAGGTGGATGCAAATAATTCCTAATGCTTAATTCATAGTTTATCATTCATGGCGGTAAAGAAAAAGTATGCATCATTGGGCAGGGGCCTGGATGCGCTCATCTCCACAGAGACGGTGAGCACAAGCGGTTCCAGCACCATTAACGAAATAGACGTGAACCTGATTGAGGCTAATCCGAACCAGCCTCGGCGGGAGTTTGACGAAGAGGCTTTGCAGGAATTGGCCGACTCTATCGAGGAAATCGGCATTGTACAACCCATCACCCTGCGTGCCATGGAGAATGGCCGCTACCAGATTATCGCTGGTGAACGCCGATGGAGGGCTTCAATGCGGGTGGGGTTGAAAACCATTCCTGCCTACATCCGCACGGCTGATGACGAGAATGTGATGGAGATGGCGCTGATTGAGAATATCCAGCGTCAAGACCTTAATTCCCTGGAAATAGCTTTGGCTTATCAGCACCTGATTGACCAGTACGGACTGACGCAGGAGAAACTGAGCGACCGTGTGGGCAAGAAGCGTGCCACGGTGGCCAATTATCTGCGACTGCTGAAGTTGCCTGCTCCGGTGCAGGTAGCCTTGCAGAATCGGGAGATTGATACGGGTCATGCCCGTGCCCTGCTTGCCCTGGAAGACCCCAAGGAGCAGGTGCGCCTGTTCCGCGAAACGCAGCAGAAGGGTTACTCTGTGCGCCAGGTGGAAGATGCCATTAAGAGGATGAAGGCTGGCGAAGAGGTGGTGATAAAGCCTGCGAGGAAGTCGGCGACCTCTGCATTGCCCAAAGAATGGGAAACGCTGCGGACACAGCTTTCACAACGCTTGGGGGCCGAGCTAAAGATGACGGGAACGGCTGCTGGTGGTGGCAAATTGACGCTAAATTTCAAAAATATTGATGAACTGCACCAATTGCTTGATAGAATAGGGTAGTTTTCATGTTCTCCTATGTATAACCGAGACAGAAATTGAGACGACTGCTGACATACATATTACTGATCTGCCAATGTGCAGGTGTTTCGGCTCAAGACGTGAACATCGACACGGTGAAGGTGGATGGTGTGAACGTTGGTACGGTAGATGCCGATACGGCGCAGACAGCCGTGTGGACGGACACTGTCCGTGTGCGGGACAAAGGCGAATACGCTGAACGGATTGACACGGCAAACCATGAAGTGCACTTTCTTTCTGCAGACTCTATCGTGTTGCCGTCGCAGGTGAAGATTGACCCTGACCGCTGGATTCCCAATCCGAAGAAAGCCATGTGGCTTGCCATTGCTTTCCCTGGGGCAGGACAAATCTATAACCGCAAGTATTGGAAACTGCCGCTGATTTACGGAGGCTTCGTCGGTTGCATCTATGCCCTGTCATGGAATGGTTCGATGTATCGAGACTATTCGCAAGCCTACATGGACATCATGGACAACGACCCCAACACGAAGAGTTACGAAAACTTCCTGCCGACGGGCTACGACGTGCAGTCGCGACTTGACTATCTGCAGAACCTCTTCCGACGGAAGAAGAACTATTTCCGTCGTTACCGTGACCTCAGCATCTTCTGCATGATTGGTGTCTATCTGCTATCCATTGTGGATGCTTACGTCGATGCAGAGCTTTCCAGTTTCGACATCTCCAAGGACCTCACCATGAAAGTTCATCCCGCCGTCATTAACGACTACAGACGAGGCACCAGGGGAAGCGGCATGAATGGCAATTCATACGGACTGCAATGTAGCCTGAATTTTTAAAAACAAAGACAAGACATGAATAAAAGATTGAACATATTGTGCATGATTGCCGCGCTGGCGGTCAATGCGTTGCAAGCCCAGGAGGTGCTTCTGGTGGAAAATGACAGCAACCTGATGGAACCTGTCGATATGCCTGAAGGCATGATTGTGTCGGAAGAGGATTTAATGAACGACTATAGCAACAAGGCTGGACTCTCTGTGGGCCAGGCGGCTGCTGTTCGTACACTGTCCTACGATGACTCGCTTATCGTCAACCGATTATCGCGTATCCCTACCACCATCGAAATGCCGCTGAATAATGTCACACGCAAGTTCATCGATACTTACAGCAGTCGCATGAAAAACGCTGTCTCCGTCATGCTGGGTTCAGCCAATTTCTATATGCCCATCTTTGAGGAAGCGCTGGAACGCTACGGCTTGCCACTGGAACTGAAATACCTCCCTGTGATAGAGTCTGCCCTGCGTCCTACGGCTACCAGCCGAATGGGAGCAGCAGGACTGTGGCAGTTCATGATAGGCACAGGCAAACGCTACGGACTGGAAATCAGCACGCTGGTGGATGAACGTCGCGACCCCGTAAAATCCAGTGAGGCTGCGGCACATTATCTCAGCGACCTCTATCAGATGTTCGGTGACTGGGGACTTGCCATTGCTGCTTACAACTGCGGTGAAGCCAACATACAGAAAGCCCTCATCCGTAGCGGAAATCAGGATGGTGCAGACTACTGGGATGTCTATAACCGACTGCCTCACGAAACCCGAGGCTATGTGCCGGCTTTCATTGCTGCCAACTACATCATGAACTACTATTGTGAACACGGCATCACACCGCATGAAGCTTCGCTACCGCTTGAGACAGACACAGTTGTGGTACAAGCCGATGTGAAGTTCGACCGCATTGCCCAGCTTTGCAACGTCACTTCCGACGAACTCCGTGCCATCAATCCGCAGTATCGTAAGGACATTGTTCCTGCCCGCTACACGCTCCGCTTGCCTGTTTCTGCCATTGAACCATTCCTCACTTACGAAGACAGCATCTACACGGGTGGAGATGTGGCTGCGATCCGCCGTACTGTCACCGAAGACCTCATACAGAACCCCGAACCAACCAACACGCGTTCTCGGAGCAGCAAAAGCCGCCATTCACGCAAGAGTCGTAGCCGTGGCAGCAAAAGCGTTTCCGTGAGAAGTGGTGATAGTCTCTCGGCTATAGCCAAACGCAACGGAACGACTGTGGCAAACCTGAAGAAATTGAACGGGATTCGCAGCGATAAGATTCGTGCGGGGCAGAAGATTAGAGTGAAGTGAAAACAGGTACGTTGTACAGGGTAAATTGGAAATGTTATTATGGAAGAGAAAACGAAACAGCAGAAGCAAACAGAAGATGAAGAGGACAAGATGGTGCAAGCAGAATTTGAATCCCTCATTCAGGCATATCTCACCACCAAACACCGCAAGAAGGTAGAAATCATTACCAAAGCCTTCAACTTCGCCAAGCAAGCTCACAAGGGTGTGCGCCGACTTTCGGGTGAACCCTACATCATGCACCCGCTTGCCGTAGCCAAAATTGTATGTATCGAAATCGGATTGGGCAGCACCTCTATCTGTTCAGCCTTGCTGCACGATGTGGTCGAAGATACGGACTATACCGTTGAAGACATTGAAAACATGTTTGGTGCCAAGATTGCCCAGATTGTTGACGGACTTACCAAAATCTCTGGAGGAATCTTCGGCAACAAAACTGCCGCACAGGCAGAAAACTTCAAAAAGCTGCTTATCACCATGAGTGACGACATCCGCGTCATACTCATTAAGATAGCCGACCGCCTTCACAATATGCGTACACTGGGTGCGCAAGCTCCCAACAAGCGCTACAAGATTGCTGGCGAAACGCTCTACATCTATGCCCCTCTTGCTCACCGACTTGGACTGAACAAGATTAAGAACGAACTGGAAGACCTTAGCTTCAAATACGAACACCCTGAAGATTACCATTATATTGAATCAAAACTTGCTGAAACACAGGCTGAACGCGATACCCTGTTCGACAGTTTTACTGAGCCTATCCGCAAGCAGCTGGATGCACGGAAACTGAAATACGAAATCAAGCAGCGTGTCAAAACCCCCTTCTCCGTCTGGACGAAGATGCAAGCCAAAGGTGTACCCTTCGAGGAAGTATTCGACATTCTCGCAGTTCGTATCATCTTCGATCCCCAAGCTCCCGATACTGAAATCAACGAGTGTTTTGACATCTATGTGAATCTCTGTAAGATTTATAAGGCCCATCCGGAACGCTTTCGCGACTGGGTTAGTCACCCCAAGGCAAATGGCTATCAGGCACTTCACGTTACGCTGATGTCCAAACAGGGACAGTGGATAGAAGTGCAGATTCGTTCACGCCGTATGGATGAAATTGCAGAGAAAGGATTGGCTGCTCATTGGAAATATAAAGATGGCGAAAAGACGGAAACCACGGCTGAAATTGAACTGGACAAGTGGCTCAACACCATCAAGGAAATCCTTGACGACCCCCAGCCCTCTGCTATGGACTTTCTCGACAGCATCAAGCTCAACCTCTTTGCCAGCGAAATCTTTGTCTTCACCCCCAAAGGTGAACTCCGCACCATGCCTGCTGGCAGCACTGCGCTCGACTTTGCTTTCACTATCCACACCTTTGTTGGTAGCCATGCCATCGGAGCTAAAGTCAACCACAAACTTGTCTCTATTGACTACAAACTCAAAAGTGGCGATCAGATAGAAATTCTTACTTCCAAGGCTGCACACCCCACACGCCTATGGCTCAACTACGCCTATACAGCCAAGGCAAAGACCAAGATTCAAGCCATTCTGCGCCGCGATGAACGTGAAGCTGCCCGCCATGGAGAAGCCATGCTCGATGAATTCCTGAAGAAAAACAACTTGCAGAAAGACAGTGCTCTGCTCGATAAACTCGTCAAATTGCACGAAGTCTCCACGCCCGAATCTCTCTACACAGCCATCGGGCTTGGCAACTTTCAACTGGGTCCGCTCGACATCACGACACTCACGGAGAAACCCGACAGGCGCTGGAAACGTCTTTTCTCTTTCGGCAGAAACCACAAGGCAGAAAGCGACACAGCTGCGACTCCAGAACCCATCGACCCCAAGAAGACACTCTCACTGACCGACGAAAAACTCCGCAGCCAATATACCCTTGCCGACTGTTGTCGTCCCATCTCCGGTGACGATGTGCTGGGCTATATAGACGAGCAGAACCACATCACCATTCATAAAGTGCAGTGTCCAGACTGTCAGCGGCTCAAAGCCTCTCAGGGGAACCGCATCCTCAGTGCACGTTGGGACACCAGCGAACTTGCCCTCTTTCCAGCCGAAATTCATGTCAAGGGTATCGACACACAAGGATTGCTGCTGCGTGTCACCGAAATCATCTCCAACCACTATCATGCCAACATCATCAGTCTGCAAGTGAACTGCAAAGGAGGCATCTTCGAAGGAAACTTCCAGATGTTTGTGCACAACAGACATGAAGTCAAGCGCATCCTCTCCAGTCTGAAGAAAGTCAAGGATATAAAGGAAGTTAGTTAAAATATTTGGGCGGCTGAGACAAAGCAGTAAATATGTTGCTTTGTAAAGCCGTTGGCCTCAGTGCTCCGAAGGCATTGTAGCTTTAGCGGAGAGGCTTCGGATAAGCACGAGGTCGGGGTCAAGGGTTGGAACAAGCCTTCTGAAAAAAAGTGCTTGCAACATTTGCAACATTTGCAACATTACGAAATCCGAAAGTGGCCCAACATAGTTTCCCAATAGACATAGAGAATCAAGGAAAAATGAAGAAGTCTGAATAGACTTCTTCATTTTTTCTTGGTTCATTATGGGAAAAATGTGTATCTTTGCGGCATCTTCACGCCGAAGACACTTTCTGCAAGGAAGAAAACCTCTTCTGAACAGACGGTTGTCGGGAAAGGCAGACTCACTGCGATGAGCCTTGTGCCGTGGGGGGCATATATGAAAAGGCGTTTATTCGCGCTTTGTTCTTGACGTTTTCGACAGCCTAGGAAACTATCAATCATAGTCAAAGGACATTGCAACGATAGATGCCACGGGTATGAGTTATACACATACCTCTATTATATTTAGTTGCCAGCCATTGGTAGCTATAATATATAAAGGTATAACTATATATTCATATCGGCGTGGGGTCTAAGGTTGCTCGTTCAGACTATGATGGGCAATTCCTAGGGCCTCGAAAACGTGGGACGAGCAGCAGATACAGGTCCTACGCTTTTTTTGTATCATGACCAAGGTGGATTAATCTTATTCAGCCGAATCCGTGGACTTATAGGCTACAGCCAAGAACTATTACTGACAGGGAATGTCGGAAAGCTCACACTTTTTGTGTACCCTAACCTCAGAGAACACTAATTAGGGTCTGCTGAATTATTATTTCGTCACAGGCAGAGGGTAGCAGACGTAGCCCCTCATAGTGACGATAGCAATGATAATCCGCCAAAGTTCGGT
>CADCLN010000044.1 GCA_902802265.1 uncultured Bacteroidales bacterium
GGTGTTCGGCATCTACGCATTCGGCATCAAGAACATGATATATAAATACATCACGCAGGTGAACAACATTATACTCATCTGCTATCTCCTGTGGCGGGTAGAAACGTTAAGCGACCTGAGCATTCCCGTTGATGATGCGGAAGAAGAAACGGGCGCCACGGAGCATGAGGAAGATAATGCCCTTTCATTATCCATGCGCAACAACGTCGGGCCATTGCTGAAGGTGCATTGTGAGGAACCGCAGCTCTATTTGCAACAGGACCTTACTCTTTTCAGACTTGCCAAAGAGATTGGTATCAATCGCCTTTATCTCACCCAGTATTTCTCAAGTCAGGGCATGAATTACAATGCCTATATCAACGACCTTCGGATTAATCATTTCATCAGTCTTTATCATGAGGCTGTCGCTGCTCATCGCCCCGTTATCGCCCAGCAGTTGGCTTTTGAGAGCGGCTACCAGAGCTATAACACCTTCAGAGGTGCGTTCAAGCGCAAGACGGGCCAGTCGGTGACAGCCTGGATGGAAACCCAGAGAATGAAGGACTGAGGTGGTCCTGAAGTGACTAAATTTGTAAAAATGTGACTAAATCTGCAAGAATCACGGCTCAGGACATGGGCCGTGATTCTTTTTCATGGGGGAAATGCTATCTTTGCCAGCGTTTTAATTTATGTTTGATCTCAAAAAATATTGTAATGAGAAAAATGAAAAAATGTATGCTTGCCGCCACACTCGTCTGCGGCACAACAATGGTGCTCACTTCATGCAGTGACAAAGAGGACAACCCAGTGGAACCTGAGACGGAGAAGGCAATCGACTATTCCCAAAAGGCCAATTGGTACAAGCTTCCGACTATCACAAAGGAGTTCGACACGTTCTACATCTATTCGACAGTGTTTATGGGTGCGAACGAAGGCGATCCAGACTACGCAACGTTGGACAACGCCGAGATGTTGGATGGTATAAAAGTCGAGCACGCCATCAAGTCGAGCGTGTTCCAGGAATCCACGAACCTGTTTATTCCGTTATACCGCCAGTCCAGCTTGAAACATGCTGCGGTAGCCTTTGAGAAGGACGGGAACATCGACGCGGCACTCATCGGCAGACCTTACGGAGACATTACCTCGGCACTCGACTACTACTTCGAGCACTACAACCAGGGACGTCCGTTTGTCATCGCAGGCCACAGCCAGGGTGCAGCTATTCTCCGCCTCATACTGAAGAAATACTTCAAGGAGCATCCCGACCGCTACGAGCGCATGGTGGCCGCCTACGCCATCGGCTACTCCATTACGAAGGAAGACCTCGAGACTAACCCACACATGAAGTTTGCTACTGGCGAGACCGACACGGGCGTCATCATCAGCTGGCATGCAGAGGGTCCTAAGAACGTGGAGGCGAACCTCACGCTTCCGAACCTCATTATAGGGAAGAATGGCATCAGCATCAACCCGTTGAACTGGAAGCGGGACGAGACCTACGCTCCCGCCAGCATGAACAAGGGTTCAATAGTGATGGACGAGAAGACTGGTGCGACTGAGATTCGCGACATCGATGGTGACGCTCAGGTGTGTCTGGCTCGTGGCACTGTCGTGACGAACGCCAAAGCCGTACCCAATGCAATGACAGACCTCGCCGGACCTCAGTGCTACCATCAGGACGACTACTCTATCTTCTACAACAACATCAAGGAGAATGTGTCGAAGCGCATCGAAGCTTATAAAACGAACCAAAAGTAACGATTATTACAAATATTACAAATTGTGAATTATGAAATGTGAATTGAAATGGATGCTTGCCGCCATCCTGATTTGCGGCACAACGGCAGTACTCACTTCTTGTAGCGACCAATCTGACAACCCAGCTCCACAGCCTGAGGGTGGAATAGTCGATAATGATTTGGCAGTCAAGTGTATTAATGGCACCTTTATCGGCAAGAAGACAGACAATGTCATCGTCTATAAGGGCATCCCGTTTGTCGGCCAGCAGCCCGTTGGCAACCTGCGCTGGAAGGCACCGGTGGACGTTACGCCTGACGACGGTGTTTACGAAGCCTATTATTATGGTAAAACCCCTATGCAGGCTGAAGGTGATCCTGCTGCCCTTTATATTCAGGGCGAAGACTGCCTGTACCTGAATGTATGGAAGACAGACGATACATCTACGGAGAAGAAGCCCGTCATGGTGTGGATCTACGGTGGCGGTTTTGAGACAGGAGGAACAATCGACCCGCAGTACGATTGCACCAACTTCTTGAAAGAGAATCCTGATGTCATCGTCGTTACCATCGCTTACAGACTCGCTGCATACGGCTTCATGCATTTGTCTCACCTGCCTGACGGAAAGGATTACCCTGACGCACAGAATCTGGGAACTATGGACCAGCTGATGGGCTTGAAGTGGGTACATGAGAATATCGCCGGATTCGGAGGCGACCCTGACAATGTGACAATTTTCGGCGAGTCTGCTGGTGGTTCAAGTTGTGCCCTGCTTCCACTGATCAAAGGCTCCCATCAGTATTTCAAGCGTGCTATCATACAAAGCGGTTCGCCCGTTATGACAAGATCTAAGGAGGAGGCCATCGCCTGCACAGACATGATCATGGAGGCTCTCGGCTGTAAGACCGTTGCCGATCTGCAGAAGGTTTCGCCCAGAACACTCGCAGATAAAGTGGGTGAATTGCTCGGAATTTACCAAGTACTCGGATGGAGTATATGGCCGGAAAGAGACGGAAAACTGCTGCCCGAAGATTGTTGGAAGGCATACGAAGACGGCACGGCGAAGGATATAGAACTCCTCGTGGGCTGCAACAAGGATGAGTTCAATATCTTTGCAGCTGCTCTTGGAGTGGAAAACTGGAATGCGTGGGCCGCAAAGCGCATGGAAAAGAGGAATAAACTGATGACAGCCGAAGAGATTGCGAAGGTCGAGAGTTACATCAATAGTGTGCCGGGAGAAGACTGGGAGAAAACCAGCAGCCTGTTCAGCCAGAGCTATTTTAATGCGCCTGCTATCAGATTGTCGGAGAACCAAACTAAGGCAGGCGGCAAGGTGTACACCTATCTCTTCACGCCAGAAGCCTCTACACCAATGGTGAAAAGCGGTCATGCGATTGAACAATCGGCAGTATTCAACCACCCAGAGTTAGCCAAACAGATCGCAGGAAGAACATTCGACGAGACCTTCTGCAAGACCATGCGCAAGATGTGGGTTCAGTTCGCCAAGACTGGCAATCCGTCGCTCAGCGCAGACATCTCGCCTGACGGCAAGGCCAAGGAGTGGCCTCTTTATGACCTGGGTAACAAGAATGTGATGGTTCTCGATGAGTTCAACATCCATGCGGCAAAGGAATCCGAGGTAAAGATCGTAGATTGGGACAAGACCTATTTCCTGACCAAGTATTATTGTAATTAACTACAAAAGGACTCAGACTCAGACGGTTCTCAATGTGCTAAGACTCATAGAGAACCGTTTGTGATTTTTGCAAAAAAAAGCTCTTTGCGTGAATTATTCCTCTAAAAGGAGCGGTTTTCTCAGATTTTTGTTGTACCTTTGCCACGTCATTGATGATTTTGCTTGTCTTGATTTGCAGCACTAAGGTAAGTGAAATTTCTGACATGGCCAAATCCTGAGCGACAAAAAGTTGCTCAGGTACTTATAAAGAAAGTTAAACTAAAATGCTGCGGAATTGGGATTATAATGCAAATGGCTTCCCATAACAAGAGGCATGGCCAGTGGTATCTTCTATTAAAAGTGTTCCAATTGTCATAACCGTACATATTTTTTATAACCCTCAAATCCGCAACTATCATCCAATGCACGATTAAGGGTAGATTTGAAGAGTCGTTAGTAGCTACTTTCAGTAAAAAGCCACAGCACAACATCAATATGTAGTCACCATTCCCTTACCCCACGATGCGACTTGAGGTAATACGCAGATTTTAACCGTAAAGAAAGCAGTCTTAACCAAATTCCGTTTTGAATGGCTTGACATAAGCGCCGTTCTCCGTGTAGATATTCAGCACATATCGCCTTGCAGTCATAATCCACTTGGCTGGTACGGAGATGAATCTGAAGACGAAAGCCTTTATGCGACTTGTTTTCTTAAGTCCAAAGGCTTTGGTGTCGAGCCTACTCATGATGGTCTTGTAGAAATTGTGTATCAATGCAGTAAGCAGAAGAAAGACTGTGTTCTCTGCCATGAACGACTTGGGAAGTCTGTTCCAGCCGTAGCCGTTGTTCATGTCGTCAAAGATGCGTTCCTTGCCACCACGCAGGTTGTAGAATTCAACGATATCTCTGGTAGAAGACTTGTAGTCGTTGGTCAGGATGCAGCGGTAGGTGTATTCTCCTTCCCACAGATCAAGATCGCCACTGGTTCTCCTTTGTCTTTGGATAACAAGACGATAGCACCTACCTTCCCATTTCTCAACGAGAATGGAATTGAGCTCAAACTGGATGCCGTTGATCTCCTCAGTCTTCCATCCCCTAAGCGCGAAGATGTCATCGTAGAGCGAGCTGCATCGGTTTGCACGGATGTAGAAGTGTTTGCAATGCTTCTCTATCTCACCGACGATTTCTTTCGAGCAGGATCCACAATCGGCTCTGAAACGATTTACACGGATGTTCTTGGATTTCAAAAGAGCAAAGAATCTCTTATGGGTGTCTGCCTGATAAAAGCGTACATTTGTGTTGCCGTCGCTGTTCTCGATATAGACAATCTTGTCACCGATGACATATACACCAGGCCTGTAGCCGAGGAATTTCTTGTATGTCGGCTTTGCATCATATTTCTCAGTTTCAAGGAACTGATGGTCAAAATCAACATCGTAACCTTCCTCATCCTTCAACTCACCGGTGGAAATCAAAGCGTTGACAAGCAGGGTGTTAAGTTTATCTGCAGTATTGAAGTCATAGGTCTTGCCTTGATCGGATGTATAGGAAATGTTATCCTGCGTCAGTTCCTTGATGGCTCTAAGGATGGTATCAGAACTGCATGTACGAAGCACTGGATGGTACGAGAGATGACGCATCAGGTGTGAAGTCACATCCTCCACACATGATCCGCCACAGAAATACACGCTCATCAGCGAACGGACTATCTCGCTGTACTGATACCCGATGATACTACAGCATCTCTGACCCAATGTTGAGTCAATAACAGGTGATAGCATGGAGTCAAATTGCTCCATGATAGAAAAAATTCCACCAAAAGGTGTGAGTTTCTCAGATTTTATTTGTACCTTTGCCATGTCATTGATGATTTTGCTTGTCTTGATTTGCAGCACTAAGGTAAGTGAAAAATCTGACATGGCCAAATCCTGAGCAACTTTTTGTGCTGCGGAATTAAGGTAAAATAAGGCTATGATACGTCAATGTTTTATCATCTTTGGATGCCTCGCTATCGGAGAACTGATAGTTTGGCTCACAGGCATCAGCATACCCAGTAGCATCATCGGGATGCTACTGCTGGCGGCACTACTGCAAATGAAACTGATCCGGCTGGATTGGGTGAAGGGGATTTCGGAGTTTCTGATTGGGAACTTAGGCTTCTTCTTTGTGCCTCCGGGAGTGGCGCTGATGCTTTACTTCGATATCATCCAGGCAGAGCTGCTGCCTATTGTTGTGGCAACGGTGATCAGCACGATTCTGGTGTTGATGGCTACGGGCTGGACACATCAGCTGCTGAAGAATAAAGCGGATAACAAAAAGAAAAACTATGGAACTGCTGAGCAATAATATTGTACTATTGGCCCTGACTTTCGGCGTCTATTATGGTGCCCGACAACTGCAGAAGTGGACGGGCTGGGTGGTGCTCAATCCGATTCTGGTGACGATTGCGGTGCTGATTGTATTCCTGAAGCTGACAGGCATCAGCTACGATACCTACCAAGAGGGTGGCCACTATATCGACTTCTGGCTGAAACCGGCTATCGTGGCGCTGGGGGTGCCGTTGTACCAGCACCTGGGGCAGATACGCCGACAGTTTGTGCCTATCATTGTGTCGCAGCTGGTGGGTTGTCTGGTGGGATTGGTCAGCGTGGTGCTCATTGCTCGATGGATGGGCGCTTCGCGTGAGGTGATCATCTCGCTGGCACCGAAGTCGGTAACCACCCCCATTGCGATGGAGGTCTGCTCGGCGGCGGGAGGCATCCCCTCGCTGACGGCGGCTATCGTGGTCTGTGTGGGGCTGTTAGGTGCGGTCTTCGGCTTCAAGATGCTGGAGGTCTGGCATGTGCGCAACCCCTACTCCCAGGGTTTAGGCTTGGGCGCAGCAAGTCACGCCGTAGGCACATCGCGGGCCATGGAGAAAGGCGACACCTATGGTGCATACGCCTCGCTCGGACTGATCCTGAACGGTGTGCTCACGGCGCTATTGACCCCCTATGTGCTTAGGCTGATGGGGGTAGCTTGATATCGGGGAGTTAGATCATGTCGAGCCAAAGTCATACAGTCCGCCAAAGAGATAGCCATGTATCTGCTGTAGTCCCTTCACCGTACCCACGGGGATGGTGTCAAGCAGATTGCTCTCAAAGAGGGTGTAAGCCTTCTTTCGGCTCTGCCTATCAATGGTATTGTCGCTATAAGTGAGCCATTCGAGGAATGCCGTGGCTTTCTGGTTCGGGATGGCTTTAGCCAGCATAGCTACCCCCTGGGCATCTGATTTGCAACACTAAGATAAGTGAAAAATCTGACATGGCAAAATCCTGGGCAACTTTTTGTTGCTCAGGAACTTATAATTTAATTTAGATCAAAGTATTGCGGAATTTAGGATAACGTAAAAATGTTGCAAATGTTGCAAATGTTGCAAATGTTGCAAATGTTGCAAACTTTTTTCAGAAGGTGTAAAAAATAAAGATGATGTGCCATTCTGTTTTGACACATCATCTAATATATATTATGTGAAGTGACGGCTAATAATCAGCCACGCAACTTGGCAATGCTTTCGGTCAGGGCTGCAATCTTTGTTTCGGCATCGGACTGCTTCTTGCGCTCCAGTTCCACAACTTGGGCAGGCGCGTTCTGTACGAAACGCTCGTTGCTGAGCTTCTTCTGCACACTGATAAGGAAACCTTGCAGATGCTTCAGCTCTGCTTCCATCTTCTGGATTTCGGCTTCGGTATCAATCAGACTGCCCAGCTGCACAGCATATTCGGTCGTGCCGATGAGGAAACTGCTGGTGCCGTCGCTCTTGGTCTGAACAGACTCTATGCTGGAGAGTCCAGCCATCTTCTGGATGATGGGCTGAAGTGCTAACGACTCCTGAGGCTGGACAACTTCCAGTGTGAGCGGTTCGCGCGGACTGATGTTCTTGGTCTGGCGAACAGCGCGTACTCCGCTAATGATTTGCTTGGCAATATCGTACTGAGCGATGAGGGCGGCGTCTGCTGCTGTCGGTGCGTCGAGATGGAGCGGACTGACCATGATGCTCTCGCCGTCCTTGCGTTCTGCGATGTGCTGGTAGAGTTCTTCTGTGATGAAGGGCATGAAGGGATGGATAATCTTCATCAGCTGTTCGAAGAACTGAAGCGTAGCAGCCAGCGTGTCCTTGTCGATGGGTGCCTGATAGGCGGGCTTAATCATTTCGAGGTACCAGCCAGAGAATTCGTCAGTAAAGAGTTTGAACACGGCCATCAGGGCTTCGTTGAGACGATACTTAGAGTAAAGATCGTTGATTTCCAAAAGAGCAGTCTTAATCACAGCTTCCATCCAGGCGACGGTCTTCTTATTTTCGTCGGGCTGCGCCAATTTCTCATCGACCTGCCAGCCTTTGACCAGACGGAAAGCGTTCCATATCTTGTTGCAGAAGGCTGCTCCCTGCTGACAGAGTTGTTCGTCGAAGAGGATGTCGTTTCCAGCAGGTGCGGAGAGAAGCATTCCCATGCGCACTCCGTCGGCTCCGTATTTCTCGATAAGCCCGATGGGATCGGGTGAGTTGCCAAGCGACTTCGACATCTTGCGACCCAGGTTGTCACGCACAACTCCTGTGAAATAGACGTTGCGGAAGGGCACGTCTTTCTGGTATTCTTCGCCTGCCATAATCATGCGGGCTACCCAGAAGAAAATGATGTCGGGGGCTGTCACGAGGTCGCACGTGGGATAATAGTAGTTGATTTCCTCGTTGCCTGGATGGTTGATTCCGTCGAACAGCGAGATGGGCCAGAGCCATGAGGAGAACCAGGTGTCGAGTGCATCTTCGTCGTGACGAAGTTGGTCAATGGTAATATTCTCGTAACCTTTGATTTGGCGTGCCTTTTCCAGAGCTGCTTCGGGTGTGAGTGCAACCACATATTTTTCTTCTTCATCCTCGGCTGTAGGGAGGAAATAGGCTGGGATGCGGTGTCCCCACCACAGTTGGCGGCTGATGCACCAGTCCTGAATGTTCTCCATCCAGTTGCGATAAGTATTGACGTATTTGTTCGGATAAAACTTGATTTTCCCTTCAAGCACTGGCGGGAGAGCGATGTCGGCAAAGTGTTTCATCGAGAGGAACCACTGCTTGCAGAGGCGTGGCTCCACGGCGGTGTCCTGATTACGCTCGCTGTAGCCCACTTTGTTGTCATAGTCTTCTACTTTCTCGAGAAGTCCGGCTTCCTTGAGGTCAATGACAATCTGCTTGCGCACGTCCATGCGGTCCATGCCAACATAGAGGCCAGCTGCTTCGCTGAGGGTGCCGTCGGGGTTGAAGATGTCGATGGTCTCCAAGTTGTGGGTCTTTCCGAGGGCGTAGTCGTTTACGTCGTGGGCAGGGGTAACTTTCAAACATCCTGTACCGAACTCAATATCGACATAGCGGTCTTCGATAACGGGAATAACGCGGCCGACCAGGGGCACGATGACTTTGTGTCCGCGCAGCCACTGGTTCTTTGGGTCTTTGGGGTTGATACACATAGCGGTGTCACCCATGATGGTTTCGGGACGTGTAGTGGCCACAACTGCATAGTAGCCTTTTGAATCCTTGTGGATGACGTTGCCTTCCTTTTCCAATGAATCGATAGAGACTTTGTTACCGATGGAAGTGAGGTTCTCGGGGTCGGCTACGTAGTATTTCAGGTGGAAGAGGTGGCTCTTCTCGTCACGATAAATGACTTCTTCGGTAGAAAGCACGGTCTGTGCCTTGGGGTCCCAATTGACCATGCGGAGACCTCGGTAGATGAGTCCCTTTTCGTAGAGGTCAACAAAGACTTTGAGCACGCTTTCGCTGCGCTTTTCGTCCATGGTGAAGGCTGTGCGGTCCCAGTCACAACTGGCTCCGAGCCGACGGAGCTGCTTGAGGATGATGCCGCCGTGTTCTTCGGTCCATGCCCAGGCGTGCTTCAGAAATTCTTCACGGGTGAGGTCGCGCTTCTTGATGCCTTGTTCTGCCAGTCGGTTGACGACTTTGGCTTCGGTGGCAATGGAGGCATGGTCTGTGCCTGGCACCCAAAGGGCGTTCTTGCCGTCGATGCGTGCCTTGCGGATGAGGATGTCCTGAATGGTGTTGTTGAGCATGTGGCCCATGTGCAACACGCCCGTCACGTTGGGTGGCGGGATTACTATTGTGTATGGTTCACGGCCGTCGGGTTTACTGGCGAAGAGTTTATGGTCCAGCCAATACTGGTACCATTTCCCTTCCACATCTTGTGGATTGTATTTACTTTGCAGTTCCATTATCGGAAATTTTTAAAACTTTAGACTTTATTTCACAAATTGGCTGCAAAGGTAAGAAAATTAAATGAAGAATGAAGAATGAAGAATGAAGAATCTTTAAAAAAATGAAGAATGAAGAATGAAGAATGAAGAATCTTAGGAAAAAAACGTATCTTTGCGGCAAAAAATGAAAAATTATGATGAATTATCAGGCAATTATTGAGAAGTATTATCCGGAGGAGAATGAGTTGAAGCACATCTTAATGGTGCATTCAAGGAAGGTGGCGGACAAGGCGTTGCAGATTGTAGATAGGCATCCCGAACTGGGGGCTGACCGAGAGTTTGTGGAGGAGGCTGCGATGCTGCATGACATTGGTATATTTTTGACGGATGCGCCTGGCATCTACTGCTTTGGCAGTCAACCGTATATCTGCCATGGTGTGTTGGGGGCAGACTTGATGCGGAAGGAGGGATTTCCACGGCACGCGCTGGTCTGTGAACGGCACACAGGGGCTGGCATTTCTTTGCAGGACATCGAGAGGCAACAGTTGCCTATTCCGCACCGCGAAATGCTGCCTGTGAGCATCGAGGAGCAAATCGTTTGCTATGCTGACAAGTTTTTCTCGAAAACGAAGTTGGAAAGGGAGAAATCTGTGGAAGAGGCGACACGAAGTTTGCTGAAGTTTAGTGACGAAGGAGTGGAGCGTTTCAAACGGTGGATTGGGCTGTTTGAGTGAAATAATATGGTTTTTTAGTTAAAAAACATCATTAGACAAGGTTTTTTGCAGGATTATGCGTAATTTTGCAGCGTTTTTCGGACTAATCAAGACGTTTTGAGACTTAAACAATATATACTGACATACGGACTGCTGCTGATGGCAACGCTTGCTGTATTTGGTTCTGAAAGAATAACGATGAACCAA
Organism: uncultured Bacteroidales bacterium; assembly: GCA_902802265.1. Taxonomy (GTDB): domain Bacteria; phylum Bacteroidota; class Bacteroidia; order Bacteroidales; family Bacteroidaceae; genus Minthosoma. The sequence continues at coordinate 10,552 of CADCLN010000044.1, forward strand.
TTACGGCTTTTCTTTTTGCCTCAACAGGACACGAAAGACAGTGTGTATGCAGAAGTGAAGAAGCGGGCTGCGGCGATTGACACAGCGCAGGTGCAGCAAGCTGCCATTCACACAGATAGCCTATTGACGGAGTTGAGGGCGGACTCGGTAGCGAAACTGACGCAGCAGTTGCTGGATTCGTTGGGATTGTCGGCTGACTCGCTGATGCAGCAGGGCGACTCAACGGCTTTTTCGCATCTGGATTCGCTGAAAAACTTGTACGGCAAGCAAACGGGTAATAGCAAGGTTGTGCAATGGAACGACTCGGTGGCTGCTGCGGAGGATTCTATCAGGGCAAGCAAAAAGGAGAGTCCTCTGGAAGCTCCGGTGGAATATACAGCTGAGGATTCGGTGGTTTTCATCATGGGCAAGAAGAATGCTTACCTCTATGGCGACGCGAAGGTGAATTATACAAACATTGAACTGAAGTCGGAACAGATTCAGATGAATATGGACAGCAGCATTGTTCATGCCGTGGGTGTGAGAGATACGCTGGGAAAACTTTCGGGTACGCCTATATTTAAGGAAGGTGACGATACGTATGAGTCGGAAACGATGTCTTACAATTTCAAGACACGAAAGGGATACATCACGAATGTCTATACGCAACAGGAGGAAGGTTTCCTGACCAGTGAGGAGTCGAAGAAGGGACCTGATGACGATTTGTATTTAAGGCGTGGCCGTTATACGACTTGCGATGAGGAGCATCCGCACTTCTACATTGCCTTGAGCCGTGCAAAGGTGCACACGGGAAAGAGTGTGTTCTCAGGACCGGCATGGCTGGTGATTGAGGATGTCCCCCTGCCCTTGGCCATTCCGTTTGCTTATTTTCCGTTCAGCAGCAAGTATTCTTCTGGTCTGATTATGCCGAGCTATGGCGACGAATCGACCCGTGGTTTTTATCTGAGGGATGGTGGCTATTATTTTGCCATCAATGACTATGTGGATTTGAGGCTGACGGGTGAAATCTATACGAAGGGTTCGTGGGGTCTGAGTGCGCAGACAACATACAAGAAACGTTACAAATATTCGGGTAATTTCTATTTCAATTATCAGGTGACGAAGGAGGGTGACAAGAATATGCCTGACTATAGTGTGGCAAAGAACTTCAAGCTGCAATGGAGTCACCGACAAGACCCGAAGTCGAGCCCGAACAGTTCGTTCTCGGCCAGCGTGAATTTTGCCACACAGAGTTATGAGAAAAATAACTTGACGTCGCTCTACAATCCCACATCGTATTCACAGAGCACACGTACTTCGTCCATCAGTTATTCGCGTTCATTCCCGAAGTCAGGCGTTTCCATTTCTTCGTCGTTCAACATTTCGCAGAATATGCGCGACTCCACTATTTCGCTGACGCTGCCCAGCCTCACGGTTTCGGTGAACCGCTTCTATCCGTTCAAGCGAAAGAAAGCGGCGGGCAAGGAACGTTGGTATGAGAAGATTGCCATGCAATATACGGGTTCGCTTTCGAACAGTATTACGACGAAGGAGAATAAACTGCTGAAGTCGAATCTGATTAAAGATTGGCGAAATGGTATCAAGCACAGCATTCCCATCAGTGCGTCGTTCACCATTATGAAGTACATCAATGTGACACCATCGTTCAACTACACGGAACGTTGGTATTCGTACAAGGTGAATCAAGATTGGGATATGCAGAAGCAGGCTGTGGTGCGCGATACGGTATTTGGCTTCAACCGTGTGTTTGACTTTAGCACGAGCCTTTCGTTCAACACGAAGCTGTATGGTATGTACAAGCCTAACCGAAAGATTTTTGGTGACAAAATCCAGATGGTTCGCCATGTGTTTACGCCTTCGGTCAGCCTCAGTTACACACCAGACTTCGGCACAAACAACTGGGGATATTACAAAACTTACACGAAGACGGACTTGCAGGGGAATGTGACGCTGGTGGAGTATTCGCCCTATACGGGTAGTCTCTATGGCGTGCCTGGCAGGGGCATGACGGGTGCTGTGAACATGGATATCTCGAACAACATCGAAATGAAGATTAAGTCGGACAAGGATTCGACGGGTGTGAGGAAAATCAGCATCATCGACGAACTGGGTGCCAGCATTTCGTATAACTTTGCGGCGAAGACGCAGCCGTGGAGCAATCTGAGCACTCGACTGCGACTGAAATGGGGAAAAGCCACATTCAACCTGAATGCGGTGTTCAACACGTATGCGTATGAGTTTGACAAGAATGGCAATGTCATAGTGGGTAACACGACGGAGTGGTCGCATGGACGTTTCGGACGTTTCCAGGGAATGAGCAAAAACTTGTCTTACACATTCAACAATCAGAGTTTCAAAAAGATTAAGAAGGGTATTCTGAAACTGTTAGGACGTGACAAGGACGAAGATGAAGAAACTGAAGGCAAGGAAAAGAACCTGAACGAGGACGACGAAAGTTTAGCTGAGAACGGCAGCAAGCGGAAAGGCAGAGGAGACGAAGAAGGTGGGGCAGAGGACTCGGGCAACGGACTGGATAAGGATGGATACATGAAGTTTAACATTCCGTGGTCGTTCTCCATTTCGTATGGCATCACGATGTCGGAAGACCGGTCGGCTGACATCAACATCAAGTCGATGCGCTATCCGTATAAGTTTACTCACAACTTGAATTTCTCGGGAACTCTGAAGCTGTCGAGCAACTGGAACATCAGCGCATCGTCGGGTTGGGATTTCACTTACCATAAACTCTCCATGACAACCGTAAACATCAGCCGCGATATGCACTGTTTCAATATGACGTGCGGACTGGTGTTCGGTACTTACACGTCGTATAACATCACGCTGAGGGCAAACGCCAGCACGCTGACAGATGCCTTGAAATATGACAAGAAGAGTTCGTATTCAAGTTCTGTGAAGTGGTACTAAAACGTGGAACGCTAAATTATAAAACCAATGGCACGAATACTTTCCATAGACTACGGACAAAAGCGGACCGGACTGGCTGTGACAGATGCGTTGCAGCTGATAGCAAATGGTCTGGACGTGGTGGAAACAAAAAATCTGGAGGCTTACCTTGCAGACTATTTGAAACGTGAAGAGGTGGAAACCATCGTGGTGGGCTATCCTCGGCAGACCAACGGCGAGGATTCTGAAAACATGAAACGAATTACGCCGTTTGTGAATCGGCTGAAGAAGCTTTATCCAAACATTGCCATCGAAATGTATGACGAAAGGTTCACGTCGGTGTTGGCTCACCAAACGATGCTGGATTCGGGCATCGGGAAAAAAGCTCGACAAAACAAGGGATTGGTGGACAGAATTTCTGCTACCATCATCTTGCAAGATTATATGGAAAGCCTCCGCTTCAAGATATAAATTGTAAATCGTAAATTAACAAATAACTATGATATTACCTATGTACATATTCGGCCAGCCTGTGCTGCGCAAGGTGGCTGAAGACATTGAAGAAGATTATCCTAATCTGAAGGAACTCATTGAAAACATGTTTGAAACGCTGCGTCACTCTGAGGGCGTGGGTTTGGCTGCACCTCAGGTGGGACTTGCCAAGCGCCTGTTCATCGTGGATTTGGACTGTCTGAGTGAGGATCATCCGGAATTCAAGGGATATCTGAAGACTTTCATCAACCCCGAGATTGTGGAGTTTGGCAAGGAAATGGGCACTTACGAGGAAGGATGTCTTTCTCTGCCTGGCATTCACGAAAATGTGAAGCGTCCCACAAAGGTGCTCGTAAACTATCTGGACGAGAATTTTGAGGAGCACGAGGAGTGGTTCGACGGGTTCCCAGCTCGTGTCATTCAGCATGAGTATGACCATTTGGATGGCAAGATGTTTATTGACCACCTGAGTGCGCTGCGCAAACAAATGCTCAAGTCGAAGCTTTCGGCTATGGCGAAAGGAAAGTTTGAAGCTGCCTACAAATGTAAAGCAAACCGATGATAAAATACAGAGCACACAGAGAAGACAGAGGGCACAGAGAATTTCTGAGGCTCCGTCTGTCTTGTTTGCTCCGTCTCTGTGTACTCTGTTTCCTCTGTGTGCTCTGTGAGCCAGCAAGGGCACAGCTCAACACCCAGCGAATGATGGACATCGGTCGGAATGCCATTTATTTCGACGACTATGTGTTGTCTATTCGCTACTTCAACATGGTCATCAACGCCAAGCCCTATCTGTATGAACCATACTTCTATCGCGGTTTGGCAAAGTTCTACCTGGATGATTATTCGGGGGCCGATTTGGACTGTACGCAGGCTATCCTCCGCAATCCGTACTTTCCCAACAGCTATCTGGTGAGGGGACTTTCGCGCATCAATTTGGGAAGAATTGACGAAGCTGTACTCGACTATACGAAAGCCGTTGAGATGGAACCGGAGAATCAGTCGGCATGGAATAATCTCACGCTATGCTACTTGCAGATCGACAGCTTGCAGCAAGCCGACTCCATCTCGGACATCATGATAAAGAAATGGCCTAAATTGGCTACCGGCTACGGCATCAAGTGTCAAATCAAGATGACAGAAAAAGACACGGTGGCAGCAGAAGCTTTCATCGACAAGGCGCTGGAGGTGGACAAATATAATGTGCCGTCGCTGACCATGAAGTCTCAGTTGCAGATGTCACACGAGGCTTACGCCGATGCTGAACAGACGCTGAACGAAGCCCTGCGACTGCAACCAAAGCATCCAGGCAATTACATCAACCGTGCTTTGTGCCGATTTCACCAGGACAATTACCGAGGTGCCATGCAGGATTACGACCAGGCACTCAGCATCGATTCCGCCAATTTCATCGGTCACTACAACCGTGGTCTGCTCCGTGCCAATGTGGGGGAAGACAACCTTGCCATCGAAGATTTCAATTTCATCATCCAGAAACATCCCGACGACATGATGGCTATCTTCAACCGTGCCACACTGCTGGAAAACACAGGAGATTATCATGGTGCCATTCGCGACTACACCACCGTCATCAACGAATATCCCAAGTTCCTCTACGGATATGAACGCCGTGCCGCTGTACGCCGAAAAGTGGGTGACGTCAGAGGGGCTGTCAGGGACGAAGAGCATATCTTAAAAGAGCAGATTGCTCACCGCTACGGCTACTCCACCCCAACTTCACGGCAAAAGAACAAGACACGCAAACAATCGGACAAGGACATCGACGAATATCAGAGCCTGGTAGTGGCCGACGACGAAGAAGCCCCCAAGCAATACACGAGCGAAATCCGTGGCAAGGTGCAGAACCGCGACGTGGAGACCACGCTCATCAAACCTTACGCGCGTACATATAAGATATATAATGAGGTGGAGCCAGACAGCGCACTCACCTATTTCGATTTGGCTTACAACCAGGCACAGGATGGCAAAATGATGGAAGCCATCGAAAATCTGAACATAGCCATCCAAATCAATCCTTTGTTTGCCGAAGCATACTACAACCGTGGATTGCTGAAACTCCTTTCCGACCAACAGGAGACTGCCATCCTCGACCTCAGCAAAGCGGGCGAACTGGGCATCTACCAAGCCTACAACATCATCAAGAAAAACCAGCGCAAACGCAAACCCACCGCCACGGATTCACAATAACCCAGTGTTTGCCTTTTGCTGAACCCCTCGCCCGACAATCAAATGAACAGAAGTTAAACTAACTTTCGAAGTTACAATTCTCTTTATTATTAACCCTTTAAATTTCAAACTCACATGAAAAGAATGATTCTTTCAGTTTTCGTGATGTGCACATGGCTTAGTACCGCTATCCGTGCACAGGTGATTAACGGTGACTTGAACCACAACGACGTGCTCGATGTGGGCGATGTGACCATGGTCATCGACGGCTACCTTACAGGTGAGACCGAGACCATTCAGACAGGCGGCGCGCCTTACGATGTTGACAACAGCCTCGTTGTGGGTACATGGTACAAGTCAACGACAGAAAGCATTACGTTCAATGCGGACGGCACGACCGACTATGGCAATGGCTACACCTACGAATTTCTGCCCACGCAGGGTTACGTTTTGTTCTACGATGCAGCAGGCACTCCTGTTGAAGCCCTTTATGTAGTGAAGGCAACCGTGCGTTACACATCCACTCAGCCTGTCAGCATCATCCTGTCTCAGACATCCCTTGATCTGAAACCCGATGAATTTGTCCGTCTGACCGCCACGGTTGAACCATCCAGCGCAGGTGCGGTTACTTGGAGTAGCAGTGACGAGCGTGTAGCTACCGTAGTAAGTGGTTTTGTCACAGGCGTTGCCGAAGGTACAGCCATCATTACCGCAAGTGTAGCTGGAAGCACAGCCACTTGTACCGTTACTGTGACAGAACACGAAGCCGTTGATTTGGGTCTCTCTGTGAAATGGGCAACCATGAATGTCGGTGCCAATGCTCCCGAAGAATATGGCGATTACTTTGCATTGGGAGAAACTGAGCCAAAGGACAACTACAGCTGGGAAACCTACAAATGGTGCAACGGCTCATCTTCAACCATGACCAAATACTGCACCAGTTCCTCCTACGGCACAGTTGACAACAAGACGGTGCTTGATTTGGAGGACGATGCAGCTCGTGCCAACTGGGGCGGCACATGGCGTATGCCGACCTACGATGAATATAAAGAACTTGTAGATAAGTGCACCACAACATGGACCTCGTTGAATGGTGTGCAAGGTTGCAAGGTGACAGGTCCGAGTGGAAACAGCATTTTCTTGCCCGCTGCCGGGTATCGCGACGACAGTTCGCTCAGCGGTGCGGGCAGCAATGGCAACTATTGGTCGAGTTCGCTCAACACAGGTAATCCGCTCTACGTGTGGTACTTGGACTTTTATTCGAGCGGTTTCTACGTGTACAACTACTACTACCGTTACTACGGGCAAAGTGTTCGTGCTGTCTGCCAGTAGTCTCAGAATTTCAAATGCATCCTTTCCCCCACGGGCAACACGCAATAGTTTTTCGCCTATAAGGAGGTGTGCGGCGGCCCTCCCCGAAAAGGGGCCGCTGTGCGCCTCCTTATAGGCGAAAAACTTCAACCGTACAGGTCGAATTATTTTGTATTTTGAGGTGAACCCCAGAAGTATTTTGTCTAACTTCTGGGGTTCACTTCATTTCAAGTTGACCCAAAAGAAAAAAAATCTGTCATTTATTTGCACAAGAAAGCAAAAGCCCTTATCTTTGCAGCGTGTTTCGCAAGAGACACGACATTTTATTTGCTCAATCGCTACTCGAATCACCACCTCGAAAAGCAAAAAGAGTAATAAAATCAAATCCTAATGGAGTATGCACAATAAGTGCAGACTTCTCATATAGGATTTGGGGCTTGTGGTGAGCCTGAGTAGCGTATGACGAATGTCTGCGCTTTCTTTTTGTCTGAAAGTTAGTGCACTTTTTCGCCCACAACATGATTAAACTAACTTTCGAAGTTACAATTCTCTTTATTATTAATCCTTTAAATTTCAAACTCACATGAAAAGAATGATTCTTTCAGTTTTCGTGATGTGCACATGGCTTAGTACCGCTATCCGTGCACAAGTGATTAACGGTGACTTGAACCACAACGACGTGCTCGATGTGGGCGATGTCACAATGGTCATTGACGGCTACCTTACAGGTGAGACCGAGACCATTCAGACAGGCGGCGCGCCTTACGATGTTGACAACAGCCTCGTTGTGGGTACATGGTATGCCTCTGCCAACGAAAAGGTTACGTTCAATGCGGACGGCACAACCGACTATGCCAATGGCTACACCTACGAATTTCTGCCCACGCAGGGTTACGTTTTGTTCTACGATGCAGCAGGCACTCCTGTTGAAGCCCTTTATGTAGTGAAGGCAACTGCAGCAGGCACTCCTGTTGAAGCCCTTTATGTAGTGAAGGCAACGTCCGAATGTTTAATTGTCTTGCCTGCTGGCAGCAAAACACCCGTGCGTTACACAACCACTCAGCCTGTCAGCATCATCCTGTCTCAGACATCCCTTGATCTGAAACCTGATGAATTTGCCCGTCTGACTGCAACGGTTGAACCATCCAGCGCAGGTGCGGTATCTTGGAGCAGCAGTGACGAGCGTGTAGCTACCGTAGTAAGTGGTTTTGTCACGGCCGTTGCCGAGGGTACAGCCATCATCACCGCAAGTGTAGCAGGTAGCACAGCCACTTGTACCGTTACTGTGACCAGTGCCGCTCCTGTTCCAGAACACGAAGCCGTTGATTTGGGTCTCTCCGTGAAATGGGCGACGATGAATGTCGGTGCCAATGCTTCCGAAGAGTATGGCGATTACTTTGCCTGGGGAGAAACTGAGCCAAAGGACAACTACGACTGGAGTACCTACACGTTGTGCAACGGCTCATCTTCAACCATGACCAAATACTGCACCAGGTCATACTCTGGCACTGTTGACAACAAGACCGTTCTTGACTTGGAGGACGATGCAGCCCGTGCCAACTGGGGCGGCAGCTGGCGTATGCCTACATATGACGAGTTAAACGAACTGAAGACGAAGTGCACATGGAAGTGGACAACCCAGAATGGTGTGAAAGGTCACAAATTGACAGGTCCGAATGGCAATTCCATTTTCTTGCCCGCTGCTGGGTATCGCAGCGACGGTTCACTCATCGACGCGGGCAGCCGCGGCTACTACTGGTCGAGTTCGCTCTACCCGGACGGCGACAGCTTTGCCTGCAGCCTGCACTTCTATTCGGTCGGTCCGAGCTGGTTCGACCACTACCGCGACTACGGTAAATCTGTGCGTGCTGTCTGCCAGTAGTTCCGGAATTTGCGTGTATCCTTTCCTCCACGGGCAACACGCAATAGTTTTTCGCCTATAAGGAGGTGTGCGGCGGCCCTCCCCTATAAGGGGCCGCTGTGCGCCTCCTTATAGGCGAAAAATTTCAACCGTACAGGTCGAATTATTTTGTATTTGCGTTTTTCTTGGGTATTTTTTTCAACACCAAGTTGCATTTTAGACTTAAACGAATGGGAATCATTTGTTTAAGCCTAAAAAAGTTACATAAAAGTTGTATAAAAGTTGCACTAAAGTTACATCGATTCAGTCATTTTATGACGCAAATTTGTCAAACTTTAATTCGACGAAGCCAAACTTTAGTGAAAAAAAGGGTGATAAGGTGACGTTGAAGCGAAGTCAAAACGATGTTGCGGGCACAAAAAACTTTATGGAGAAATGGAGTTGTACTTCAGTGGCACTGCATTGCTGCTGCGGTGGGAAAGTTCTCTCGCTGCGGTGGCAATGCAGTGCTGCTGGGGTGGCAAAGTTCTCCCGCTGCGGTGGCAATGCAGTGCCAGACCAGTAGCAAAGTTCTGCCACGGCAGCGAGAGAACTTTGCTACGGAGATGGGAGAACTTTGCTTTTCAGATAGATATGATCCTATATTACAAACCTGCAATTCTCCGTTTTGCTGGGGAGCGTGAGGGTTCCCGTGGTGAACTGAACATGAACGGAACAGTTACAAGCTCCGCAGGGCTTTGGGAAAATCTGTGATATTTGTGTAATCTGTGGTGTAATTTGTGGTTTTCCCAACATTTTTCTTCATTTTTTTAACCAACATATTATAAAAAAGTATTACCTTTGCAGCTGTTTTGCAAACGAAGAAACATTAAGAAACATATATATATGATAAAAATTACTTTTCCAGACCAATCGGTGCGCGAATATGAAGCGGGCGTGACGGGTCTGCAGATTGCAGAGAGCATTAGCCAAAGGCTGGCACAAGACTGCGTGGCCTGTGGCGTAAACGGAGTGACAACTGAACTGAATCGTCCCATCACGGAGGACGCAACCATCAACCTTTACAAGTTTGACGATGCTGAGGGCAAGCACGCCTTCTGGCACACATCGGCCCACCTGATGGCTGAAGCTATCGAACAGCTTTGGCCTGGCACACAGTTCGGTATTGGCCCTGCCATTGAAAACGGATTCTACTACGACGTGATGCCACCCGAGGGCGTGAAACTCTCCGACGCCGACTTCCCGAAGATTGAGAAGAAGATGCAGGAACTGGTGCAGAAGAACGAACCCCTCATCCGCAAGGACATCGCCAAGCAGGACGTGCTCGACCTCTTTGCATCGAAAGGACAAACCTATAAAAACGAACTGATTGCCGAACTGGAAGACGGACACATCACAACCTATACACAGGGCGACTACATCGACCTCTGCAAAGGTCCGCACCTTGTGTCAACCGGTGCTATCAAGGCTTTCAAGCTGCTCAGTCTGGCTGCCGCCTACTGGCGTGGCGACGAGAAGCGACCCATGATGACACGCATCTACGGCATCTCGTTCCCCAAGAAGAAGATGCTCGACGAGTATCTCGTTGCTCTGGAAGAAGCCAAGAAGCGCGACCACCGCAAGATCGGCAAGGAAATGGAACTGTTCATGTTCTCTGAGCGCGTGGGCAAAGGTCTGCCTATGTGGTTGCCGAAGGGAACGGCTGTACGCATCCGTCTGCAGGACTTCCTGCGCAAGATTCAGAAGCGCTACGGCTATCAGGAAGTAATCACTCCGCACATCGGCGGCAAGAACCTTTACGTCACTTCGGGTCACTATGCCCACTACGGCAAGGACTCGTTCCAACCCATCAGCACTCCAGAAGAGGGCGAAGAATACCTGTTGAAGCCCATGAACTGCCCGCACCACTGCGAAATCTTCGCTTGGCAGCCACGCAGTTACAAGGACCTGCCTTTCCGTTGCGCCGAGTTCGGCACAGTTTATCGCTACGAGCAGTCGGGCGAGCTCCACGGATTGACCCGTGTACGTTCATTCACACAGGACGACGCCCACATCTTCTGCCGTCCCGACCAGGTAAAGGACGAATTCCTCCGTGTGATGGACATCATCAACATCATCTTCAAGGCACTCGACTTCAAGGAGTTTGAAGCACAGATTTCACTCCGCGACCCCGACGACAAGGAAAAGTACATCGGTTCCGACGAAGTATGGGAACAGGCAGAGCGCGCCATCATTGAGGCTTGCGCCGAAAAGGGCTTGCAGACACGCACCGAACTGGGCGAAGCTGCCTTCTACGGTCCGAAGCTCGACTTCATGATTAAGGACGCCCTGGGTCGCCGTTGGCAGTTGGGCACCATTCAGGTGGACTACAACCTGCCCGAGCGCTTCCAGCTGGAATACACCGGTTCTGACAACCAGAAACATCGCCCTGTGATGATTCACCGTGCACCCTTCGGTTCCATGGAACGTTTCATTGCCGTGCTTATCGAGCACACAGCCGGCCACTTCCCACTCTGGCTGACTCCTGACCAGGCCGTCGTGCTGCCCATCTCGGAGAAACACAACGAATATGCGCAGAAAGTATGCGAAATGCTGAACCTGCAGGACGTGCGCACCATCATCGACGAGCGTAACGAAAAGGTAAGCCGCAAGATACGCGACAACGAAATGAAGCACATCCCTTACTTGCTCATCGTGGGCGACAAAGAAGCCGCAGATGGCACCGTGAACGTGCGGAAACAGGGTACTCAGCAGCAAGAAACCATGAAAATTGAGGATTTTGCAAAGAAAATTCAAGAAGAAGTTCGTCAAATGACAGAAAATTTCTAACTTTGCACCGCAAAACGAACAAACGCAAAAACGTACAAACTTAACAACGTAACAACGAACCCAATGAAGGGCGACAACAAAAAACAAAAGCAACTCCGCATCAACGAACAAATTCGCGCACGTGAAGTGAGAATCGTTGGCGACGACATTGAGTCTGCAGTAATACCAACCAAAGAGGCGCTCCGTCTTGCAGAAGAAAGAGAGGTTGACCTCGTAGAAATCTCTCCAACAGCCAATCCTCCTGTATGCCGACTGATTGACTACTCGAAGTATCTTTATCAGCAGAAAAAGAAAGCAAAGGAAATCAAGGCAAAACAGACAAAGGTAGAGGTAAAGGAAATCCGATTCGGACCACAGACTGGCGAAGCAGACTATGCTTTCAAGCTGAAACACGCGCAGGAATTCCTTACCGACGGCAACAAGGTGAAAGCCTACGTCTTCTTCAAGGGACGTTCCATCGTCTTCAAAGAACAAGGTGAAGTTCTTTTGCTACGTTTTGCTAACGACCTGGAAGATTTGGCAAAGGTTGAAAGCATGCCCAACCTGGAAGGCAAGCGAATGTTCCTCACACTGGCACCCAAAAAGGCTGGACAACCCAAGAAGAGCCAACAGAAGCGAGACAACGAGGCTGCCGAAGCACAGGCAAAAGCACAGGCTGAATCCGCCAAACAGGCAGAAGGCCCCAACCCCAACAGCCCCTTTGCAGGACTGGCCGACAAGTTGGCTGAAGCAGAAAAGACCGAAGACGAACAGTCTTAGTTTTTCACTCTGTCAAACCCAATTCGCCCAGAAACTCCATCAAGAAGAAAAAAGTGCGTAACGCCGTGGTATATGCGTTGCCACTCACATTATTAATAATTAAATAACAAACAAAAAAATGCCAAAAGTTAAAACAAATGCCGCTGCTAAAAAGCGTTTCAAGCTTACTGGTACAGGCAAGATCAAGCGTCAGCACGCTTATCACAGCCACATTCTCACAAAGAAGACCAAGAAGCAGAAGAGAAATCTCGACCACAGTGCAATCGTAGTGAAAGCTAACGTAAAGCAGGTTCGCGACCTCCTCTGTCTCCGCTAAAAAACATTCGTGAGAAAAACAAAAACATCAGTAACAAAAAATTTAACTTAAAAGTTTAACCGACTGTTAGCTCATCAAGTGTGAGAAGAAAAGGCTGAACCACAGAAGGATTCTTCATTCTTCATTCTTCATTCCTCACTTCTTTCCGCTAACATTCAAAACAACAAAACATTATGCCAAGATCAGTTAACCACGTTGCATCACGTGCACGCCGCAAGAAGATTCTTAAGCGCGTGAAAGGACAGTTCGGTGCTCGCAAGAACGTTTGGACCGTTGCGAAAAACGCCTATGAAAAAGGTCTCACCTACGCATACGTAGGCCGCAAACTCAAGAAGCGTCAGTTCCGTTCACTTTGGATTCAGCGCATCAATGCCGCTGCTCGCCTCGAAGGCACTTCCTATTCAAAACTCATGGGTGCACTCCACAAGGCAGGCATCGAAATCAACCGCAAAACGCTGGCTTATCTTGCTACCAACAACGCTGAAGCCTTCAAGGCCATCGTTGAAAAGGCAAAGTAAACATTCTACATCAAATAGAAAAAAGCACTACACGAAAAGGTTTTCCTTCGTGTAGTGTTTCTTTTTTCATATAGAAGCATGCTTTTACTGGTCAGACCCAGACCTGCTTGACCAGGTTAAGTAGGGATTCTTGGGACTACGGGCAGACAGCACGCACAGAGTGCCCGTAGCGACGGTCGCTGCTGTAGTCACATTCCGCATTGTCCGAATCGAAGTACAGGTCGTAGGCATCGCTGAAGTAATCTGGGAAAAGTGAACTTGACCAGTAGCTGCCGCCATTGTCCTCGTCGTAGAGACTATCGCCCCAACGGTAACCAGCGGCAGGCAGGAAGATGGAATTGCCATTCGGACCTGTCACCCTGCGACCCTTCACACCATTCTGAGTGGTCCATTTCCAGTTGCACTTTTCCTTGAGCTCCTTCCATTCATCATGGGTTGGCATACGCCAGCTGCCGCCCCAATTCACATGGGCTGCGTCATCTACAAGGTCAAGGACCGTCTTGTTGTCATTGATGCCATAGTCTGAATCGGTGCAGTATTTGGTCAATTCGTTGTATGAGTCGTTGCACCATTTATAGGTTGACAATTCATAATCATCTTTCGGTTTGGTTTCGCCCCAGGCAAAGTAGTCACCATATTCTTCGGGAGCGTTTGCACCCACGTTCATGGTTGCCCATTTCACGCTGAGACCCAGGTCCACGTATTCGTTGTCCTTGTCACCTTCACCATTAAAATACTCTTTTTCGCCTGTCAAATAACCATTGATAAGCAGGGTGATGTCATCTACATCCAAATCGCCATTGTGGTTCAGGTCGCCGTTGATGGTTTGAGCCTGGACCGCCCCAGTCAGCACGGTTGCTGCAAGAAGCAGCAGAAAGGAATAAAATTGTTTCATTTGTCTGTCTTTTTAATAGTTCAACCATTATGTTAACGGATTCTGGCTGCAAAGATACAAAGCCCGAACTGAAACTGCAAACTTATGGGACAGAATTTTATATAAAGAAGCTGCATGGCACAAAAAAGCATAAAGTGTGAAATGTAAGAAGTGGAAAACAATGGTTGCGAACTATAAAATGAGGATATTTCTAAACTTTTTCGTTTTTCTTTTTTCTTTTTTCATTTTTTTTCGTACTTTTGCAAAACTATCAAGCAATAATCACTAAAAACAAATAGAACAAAAAGATGAAAGCATTCGTTTTCCCTGGTCAGGGTGCTCAGTTTTCAGGCATGGGCAAAGACCTGTATGAATCAAATCCGGTAGCAAAAGAATTGTTCGACAAAGCCAACGAAATTCTGGGCTTTGAAATCACCAAGATAATGTTTGAAGGCACAGCCGAGGAACTGAAGCAGACGAAAGTGACTCAGCCTGCGGTGTTCCTCCACTCCGTCATCAGCGCCATCTGCATGGGTGATGCTTTCCAGCCCGACATGGTTGGCGGACATTCACTGGGCGAGTTCTCTGCGCTCGTTGCCGCAGGAGCTTTGTCGTTTGAAGACGGCCTGAAGCTGGTTTCCAAGCGTGCTCAGGCTATGCAGAAGGCCTGCGAAGCTGCACCTTCCACTATGGCTGCCATCATCGGACTGCCCGACGAAAAGATTGAAGAAATCTGTGCCAGCATCAACAAACCTGGCTATGTGGTAGTTCCTGCCAACTACAACAACCCAGGGCAGCTGGTCATTTCAGGCAATGTAGAAGCCATCAACGAGGCTTGCGAAGCCATGAAGGCTGCAGGTGCCAAGCGCGCACTCCCCCTCCCTGTCGGCGGCGCATTCCACTCTCCCCTGATGCAGCCAGCAAAAGATGAACTGCAGGCTGCCATCGAAGCTACAGAATTTTCTGCTCCCAAGTGCCCTGTCTATCAGAATGTAGATGCCAAGGCACACACGAACCCAGAGGAAATCAAGCAGAACCTCATTGCACAACTCACAGCTCCTGTAAAATGGACTTACGAGGTACAGGCCATGATTGCTGCGGGTGCAACGGACTTCACCGAATGTGGTCCTGGCAAAGCCCTGCAAGGCATGATTGCCAAGATTGACCGCAATGTGACTGCACACGGAATAGAATAACAAACGAATAATCTGAGTATTCAGCGCTCAGACTATTATAATCCCCCCAATTACCATGGAGAAAATAGTTATCTACCAAGTTCTACCACGATTGTTCGGAGCAAACTCCAACAAATGTGTTCCTAATGGTAGCAAGAAGGAAAACGGCTGTGGACGTTTGGCCGACTTCACGGGTGCAGCCCTTACAGAAATCAAGGGACTGGGTGCCACGCACATCTGGTACACGGGCATCATCGAGCACGCCACCAAGACCGACTATTCGGAATTCGGCATCCAACGCGACCACCCTGCCATTGTCAAGGGAAATGCCGGCTCTCCGTATGCCATCAAGGACTACTACGACATCGACCCCGACCTTGCCACAAAAGTGCCGGAACGTTTCAAGGAATTTGAAAATCTGTTGAACCGCACTCACAAGGCTGGTCTGAAAGCTATCATCGACTTCGTTCCCAACCATGTAGCTCGTCAGTACCACTCCGATGCAAAGCCAGAACAGGTGCACGACCTTGGCGAAGATGACGAACCCACATGGGGATTCTCCAAGCAAAACAACTTCTATTACCTGACAGGCACCAAGTTCTCGCCCAACTTCAGTCTGTATGACCCCGAAATGGGTGAATACAAGGAAAAGCCCTGCAAGGCTACGGGTAACGACTGTTTTACGCCCTGGGTGGACCGCAACGACTGGTACGAAACAGTCAAGCTGAACTATGGTGTGGACTATCAAGGAAACCACGAGATACCGTTCTCTCCGTCCACACCCAGCACATGGATCAAGATGCGCGACATTCTGCTCTTCTGGGCGGGCGTCGGCGTTGACGGTTTCCGCTGCGACATGGCCGAAATGGTTCCCGTAGATTTCTGGGGATGGGCCATTCCAAAAGTGAAGAAACAATTCCCCAACGTCATTTTCATTGCAGAAATCTACAATCCGCACGAATATCGCAACTACCTGATGCGCGGAAAATTCGATTACCTCTATGACAAAGTGGGACTCTACGACACCCTGCGCAGCGTCATGGGCGGACAGTCGGCCAGTCTGATTACAGGCTGCTGGCAAGCTGTGGAGGACATTCAGGACAAGATGCTCAACTTCCTTGAGAACCACGACGAACAGCGCATTGCCAGCCGGTTCTTTGCGAACAATCCAGAAAAAGGCAAGCCTGCCCTGCTCGTTTCGGCGCTGATGAACACCAACCCCATGATGGTTTACTTCGGACAGGAATTTGGTGAACCAGGAATGGACGCCGAAGGTTTTTCGGGTGAAGACGGACGTACCACCATCTTTGACTATTGGACCATCGACAAGATTCGCCGTTGGCGGAATGGTGGAAAGTTTGACGGCGCATTGCTCACGGATGAAGAAAAAGCGCTGCGCCACTACTACGACAAGGTGTTGGGAATGTGCAACAAAGACAAAGCTATCCGCGAAGGGCTCTTCTTCGACATCATGTACGCCAACTACGACAACGAACTGATGGATACCAACAAACTCTACGGTTTCCTGCGCAAAGCAGGCAAAGAACTCATCCTTGTGGTAGCCAACTTCAGCGACGAACTGCAACGCACATGGGTCAAGATTCCGGCACACGCCTTTGAAACCCTCGAAATCCCAACGATTAAAGAAAAGACCATTTGCAAGGAACTGCTCACCCACTCCACCGAGAAACACATTCTCGTTCCCGATGGCACCACTTACCTTGAAGTGCCGGCCAACGGAGGAAAGGTTCTGAAGTTTAAACTGTAGGCTATATTGCCTTCTACACCCCACCATTCGGTCAGTCATACTGTTAATTTAGCATAAAAACACAGCATGACTGACCGATTCTTCATTCTTCAGCCTTCATACTTCACCAAATTTTCTTACCTTTGCAGCCGCTTTCACGTGTTGAAAGCATAAGTCAACGTCGCCACGAGCTGGCGGCACATTCATTAACCCCAAGGAAGGCATACAAAAATCAAAAGCCTTTCCACTAAAAACTCTTCATTATGAAAAAGAGCTCAACAAGAATCAGACTTCAGCGTCACGGTCGTAAGAACTATGCATTCTACAGCATCGTAGTTGCCCACTCACAGGCAAAGCGCGATGGTCGTTTCATCGAGAAACTCGGTACTTACAACCCTAACACCAATCCTTCAACTATCGACCTCAATTTCGAGCGTGCACTCTATTGGGTAGAAGTTGGTGCTACACCCACAGAAACAGTACACAGCATCCTCTCAAAGGAAGGTGTATATCTGAAGAAGCACCTCAAGGGCGGCGTAAAGAAAGGCGCATTCGACGAAGCTACAGCAGAAGCTAAGTTCGCTGCATGGAAAGCAGAAAAGGCACAGAAACTCCAGAAGCTGGAAGACGCTAAGGTACAGGCCAAGAAGGCTGACACCAAGGCACGTCTGGAAGCTGAAAAGAAAGTCAACGAAGCCATTGCTGCCAAGATTGCGGAAAAGAAAGCTGCTGCAGCTGCAGCAAAAGCTGAGGCAGAAGCAGCAGAAGCTCCAGCAGAAGAAGCTACTGAAGCACCTGCAGAAGCATAACCTCCGTAGGCAGTTCTACAAAAAACCGAGATCGCACATTTTTCCCTGTGCGGTCTCTTTTTTTTTCTATTTGTTATTTGGATTCAAGTTATTTTGTTTATCTTTGCGCCGATTTTCTACACATCATACATCATAGTGACGATAAAAACCTTTTTGTAACATAAAAAAAGAGACAAAATTATGAAAAAGATTGCATTTATTCTGACGATTGGCACTGCATTCCTGCTCACGGCGTGCAGTGGTGGTTTCAAATCCAAGAACTGTATCTACGGCGATCTGCCCGAGAAACTGGAAAAGATAGAAAAAGAAGCCAAGAAAGACTTTGAATCCATGAAGAAGGATGGACTGGACATAGAAGAATCGCTGAACATAATAAAGGCCGTGAGAGAGAAAATGGAGGAAGAAACTGCCGAGTGTCGCGCAAGTTTAGTTGGGAAGGTTCTTCCTTACGAACTCAGCGACAGTCTGCCCTACACCATTTGTTCTGACATCACGGTGACCGAAGTTGAACTCTCAAAAAAACTGGACGTCAGGATGAAAGCAGAGTTCGACATAGAATTTACTGAAACTGTTGAACTACCTGGCCTTCCCCAATATTACAAAATTTGTTATATTCCTACAGGAGAATCGGGTCCCATGTATGCAGGAAGCGATGACTGCAGTTTAAAAGACGTGGAAATTATCCAAAAACCCGATGGAGCTGGCGGCACATTTCCTAACAAGATACTCAAGAAAGGAGACAAATTGCACGCAAAGATATCTTTCAGCGCGGCAGGGTACCAAGCAATGGCAACGTGCGACCGTCTGAAATTTGTTCCAAAGAAAGATTTTGATGATGCTCGCGACGAAGCAAACATGAATCGCATACATTTTCTGACCAGTTTATCAGAATAGCCATCATTCCTTTCACCATAAGAACAAGGACTCAGACAGAGGCTTTGGGGCATGAAAACCCCATAGCCTCTGTGCTTTTATTGAATTTAAATTTGCCAGCAACAGAAAATGCTGTAACTTTGCAGCGAATTTCTAATCAATGAAACATGGGAAAACGTAAATTGTTCTGTGAGATTTGTCCGCTGACCTACAGAATTTCACAAGAAAAAGAAATACTGAAACGACACCTGAGCGACCTTCTACACAGGGTTCAGTTCGCACAAATACCGTTAGAAAGCAGTCTGGAAGAACTGATTTACCAGCACAAGTCGCTCATCCGTCGCAGGTTGGGCAACGTAGATATGGAGTTGCAGGAGAACAAGGCCGTAAACCTGTCGCTGGCCGTAAAGCACCTCGACGGCATCGTGATACGACCAGGCGAAACCTTCTCCCTGTGGTGGCTCGTCGGACGTACAACTGCACGCCGAGGATACCGCGAAGGACTGACCATCACCAACGGAAAACCCGCCAAAGGCATCGGTGGAGGACTCTGCCAACTGTCAAACCTCATCCACTGGATGGTTCTCCACAGCGACCTGACCATCGTGGAGCATCATCACCACGACGGGCTTGACCTCTTTCCCGACTTTGGCCGCCAGATTCCTTTCGGCACAGGCACCAGCGTTTCATACAATTACATCGACTACCGCGTGAAGAACAACACACGCAACATCTACCAACTCCGTGTCCATGTAGATGGAGAATATCTCTGTGGCGAACTGCGTGCCATGCACCCCCAGCCAAATTCCTACCACATCCACATCGAGAACGAATATTTCCAGCGCGAAGGCGAAGCTGTCTATCGTAATGGAGAAGTCTATCGCGACATGTACGACAAGCATACAGGGAATTTGTTGAAAACTGAACTGATACGGAAGAACCATGCCCGCGTCATGTACGACACCACAGGACTCGACATCCGAGAAGGGTAAAAACTGAACAAAAACGGGACTGAGACCGACTGAAAGCGCACACAACCCGAAGTTTTTAGCAAAAATTGTCCTCTTTTTACAGAAAAAAGCAGTAAATTTGCAGCCGAATCAAGTGTAAAAAGATTGGACAATATGACAAAGAAAATCCAAAACGCCCTCATTGCAGGTGTTTTTGCAATGCTTTCGCTGCCAACAATGGCTGGTGGCTATCTGACAAACACGAACCAAAGCATTTCATTCCTGCGCAACCCTTCACAGGATGCCGCCATTGACATCACCTCTTTATACAACAATCCCGCTGGTTCGGCCTTTCTTGCTCCAGGCTTTCACCTTTCTATCGGAGTGATGAACGTGAAGCAAAGCCGCGACGTGACAACCACCTATGCCCCCTTCATGTTCGGAACAGCCAACCACGGCGAAACCACCAAGAAGTTCAAGGGAGAAGCCAATGCCCCCATCCTGCCAAGCCTGCAGTTTGCCTACAACACAGCCAACAAACTGTGGTCGTTCAGTTTCGACTTCGGACTCATCGGCGGTGGCGGCAAATGTAAATATGACGAAGGACTGCCATCCTTCGAATCGGCTGTGGCAGCCCTCTCCCTGATTGCCGGAACATCAGGCTTCCAGAACAGCCAGGGTCGGCCCAGCTACAAGTTCGACACCTTCATGCGCGGACGTTCCTATCAGTATGGCTTCCAGTTCGGAGCAGCCCACAAGTTCCACGACAAACTCAGCATCTATGGCGGACTTCGTTTGCTCTACGTCACCAACAACTACTTCGGCTACGTCAAGAACATCCGCTTCCAATACACAGACGACAATTACTACACAGCACACGAGTTTATGGCAGCCCAGCACGACTACTACAAAAAGATTACCGATGCAGGCTACATCGACGAAGCCACAGCCAATGCAGCCCATCACAAAATCGACCAGCTGGGCTACAAACTCGAAGGCTTCACGGAAAACATCGGTCTGAACTGTAATCAGGACGCTTGGGGGCTCACACCCATCATCGGTGTGGACTGGAAACTGAACGACCACTGGAATTTCGCGGCAAAATTCGAGTTCAAGACGAAGATACGCCTGAAAAACGAAAGTTTCAACGAGAACACAGACGGCCACGGACTGGAGAAATACGAGAACGACAAAAAGGTGGAAGAAGACGTACCCGCCATCCTCAGTGTCGGAGCCATGTATTCGCCCATCAAGCAGGTACGCATCAACGGCGGTTTCCACTATTTCTTCGACAAACAGGCCACCAAGTTTGCAGACGAAAACAAGAAACTCTCGGGTGGTACCTGGGAAATCACGGCTGGCGCCGAATGGGATTTCATGGAAAACTGGACCGTGAGTGCAGGTTGGCAGACCACCCGCTACCCCAACACCGACGCCTCCATGCGCGACATCTCCTTTGCCACCAACTCCAACAGCTTCGGCTTTGGACTGAAATGGCAGATTAACAAGACCGTAGCCGTAGAAGCAGCCTATTTCCAGACCATCTACAACACCTACGAGCGCAACCAGTCCGACTACGCAGGCCTTGCCTCCACAGCCGTCCGCTCCCTCGGCTACACGCTGCCCGCAGGCGTATCGGCTCCCCAAGCCCTCGCAGCCCAAGGTCTCATCCCCAACGCCGACTTCCTCTCCGGCACCGACAAGTTCGACCGCACCAACCGCGTCTTCGGCGTGGGCGTCACGCTGGGATTCTGAAAAATCCTTCAGCCACATCAGTTTTTCTGGCCAAAAAATTTTGTACAAATCTTAGAATATTGTACTTTTGCAAAATCAAATATAAAAGATAGAAGAATATGGCAAACGTAACAACAATTCCTGTACAAAAACAATTGCTGATAGACATCGAGGACGAATCAAAGCTAAAAGACATCAAAAAAGCAATCAGTTTAATACGCGGTGTGAGCAAAATCACCATTCAACGCCGCAAGCACTCGACGGGTTATGAACGTGCCATGCGCGACCTCAAAGAGGGGCGTGTTTATGAAGCAAAAGATGTGGACGACCTGTTTAACCAAATATTCAGTTAAACAAATATGTACACCATCCGTTACACTGGTGAGTTTAAACGTGAAATGCGCCTATGTAAACGTCGCGGATACAATATGCAATTCATCCGCGAAGCCATTAGAATTCTATCCGAAAAAGGCGTATTGCCACAAGAATACCAGCCACATCAACTTCATGGAGACCGCAAAGGACAATGGGAATGCCATATACAGCCTAATTGGCTACTTATTTGGGAGCAACATGACCAAGAACTCGTCCTCGTGATGATTAACACCGGCACACATTCCGACTTGTTTGGAAAGAAATACAAGAAATAAAAACATTCCCCCAACAAACCAAGCGTCTGCACGGAGTGAATCTGTGCAGACGCTTGACTATTTTGAGAGCAAGATGATAAAATGAAATAATTTATCGGATTGAACTACTTACTGAGCAAGGCGGAAACCATAATATTCATATTCATGACCACCCTTTGGGTTGCTGGATCCACGACTGGTTGTACGACAATACTTGGTCGCAGAAAGATAGTTTCCATCACGAAGTACGCGGCTCCATTCTGAATCATATTCACAGATGGGGTCGATTTGAGCTGATGGAGAATAAGCATCATAACAATCTTGACACCATTCCCAAACATTACCACTCATATCATAAATACCAAGTTCATTAAATTTTTTGGTTCCCACTTCATGAATTTCATTATCACTATTTTTATAATACCATGCCACTTCTTCTATATTATCACTGCCACTATATTTATAACCTTTACTTTTATTGCCACCACGTGCAGCATATTCCCATTCAGCCTCAGTAGGAAGACGAAACGTTTTGCCTGTTAATTGATTCAATTTTGTAATGAATGTCTGACAATCATTCCAACTAACATTCTGTACAGGATATTTAAAACCATTTTTTTGAGAAGGATTACTGCCCATTACAGCAATCCATAAATCTTGTGTTACTTCTGTTTCTCCAATAAAATAGTCACTTAACCCAACTTTGACGCTGCAAGTCTGATTTTTCTTGCTAATCAGTGACTTGCACATTTTCGCTATGGTGACTGTGTTCTACAGATTTTGATTTTTC
>CADCLN010000045.1 GCA_902802265.1 uncultured Bacteroidales bacterium
GCATCACGTCCCTTGCTGACTGGCGGCAGGAATTTATCATAGTTATCTGGAATGGCCACACCGCTGTCCCACTCATACTTGACCTCATAGACCTTAACGTGCTTCTGCTCGGACAAGAACGTCTTTAACATTTCCTGTACAGACTTGATGTCATCGGATTTCAGTGTGATATTGACAGGCTTCTTAATCGAAAGGCCAAAGATGAGCCAGTCCTGTTCTGTATCGTCTTTCCAGCGCTTCATGTATAGATACTCCTGTGGCTCACTTCCCAAGGTGATGCTATAATCAAGGGTGTCTTGCGATGTGTAGCGATAACTGTTTTCTGCGGTCAGACACAACCTGTCGAGCAGTTCCTGCATATTATGCAACAGATAGTCGTGCTCTGCGTTGGTGTCTTGCACGGAATGGATAATGCTATACTCTTCAAACATGCAAGAATCCTCTTTGCATATCAGGGCATGCTGCCCATATATTTCCCTATTCACGAGACTGTCGAAAAGTTCGCTGACGGTCTCTATTTGATGTTGCTTTTCCACGGCAACGTTTTTTGTGCAAGAGGCAATGCTGATGCCTGCAAGCGCAATCAGAATGATGTTATTTGTTTTCATATTAGTATTGTATGTCAATGGTTGTTTGTTGATGGATGTAAGCGGCAAGCCTCTCACCCTTTTCTTTGATTTCCATCTGATGAGTAAAGCAGGCATCTGCTCTCGTTAGCTCGTTTTCATATTGCCATGTAGAAATCTCTTTGGTCTGGCTTAAACGATGCGACTGTTGGATGGGCGACTCTACCTTATTATTATATTGGAGCGTCAGCAATAGCAGGACGCTGGCAGCAATGCCCGTCATGAGCCATCTGATGGGGGTTATCTTAGACTTCTCGTTGACGGCCTGCGGAAGTTTCCTTACTTTAGCGTCGGTGACGTTTGCCTGATGCTTGGTTTCTTCCTCTGGCTCGATGTCAACCGCTCCACTGTCGAAAAGGGCGAACATCTCCTTGTATTCTTGCCACTCGTCGCTCACCTCGTGGGTACGGAAGTATTCTGCCAACAGTTGCTCCTCGTCCAGACTGGTTTCGCCAGCCATGAACTTGCCGAGGATGCGGGCAATTTCCTGTTTGTCGTACTGTCTCATCATCTGTTCCTCCTTTTTAGTTTCTTCATTAGTTCGTTTCTCGCACGTGCGAGCAGCGTTGAGACCGATGTCTGCTTGATGCCCAGAATGTCTGCTATCTCGCTTAGTTCGCGATGCTCCAGTTGCCGCATCGTCAGCACGATTCGTGATGTGGTAGGCAGACCATTAATCTGCTCGCCCATCCATTGCTCCAGTTCCGCGTACTCCAGACGGTCATACAGCGAATCCTCGTCCACAACAGGTATCGCGTTGCCCACGTCCGTATGAACGTGCGCCGTGCGCCATCGGTCGATGCACATACGCCTCGTCGTAATCGCTACCGAAGCCTTCATGCGAGCCATATTGTCCATTTTCTCATGCAGGCACCACAGCTTCAGCATCACGTCCTGCGCGATGTCCTCGGCATCGTCATTCG
Organism: uncultured Bacteroidales bacterium; assembly: GCA_902802265.1. GTDB lineage: Bacteria > Bacteroidota > Bacteroidia > Bacteroidales > Bacteroidaceae > Minthosoma. The sequence continues at coordinate 1,550 of CADCLN010000045.1, forward strand.
CAAACCCATATTTCTGGGCTACGGAAACGGCGTTTCTCCGCATTTCGCTGGCTATATGTGTGAACTCTTCTTGTGTCATTCTACTTATATAACGAAGAGACACATCGAAATTAAACAAGAAAAGCCGACTTTTTTTGATAATTGTATCATTTTTCTCGCAAAATTACAAAAAGGCACGAAAAAGCCCCCGGCGCGGCCCGGAAATCGGGTGCCGAGGGTGCAACTCTAAAAATAGTTTTAGAAATTAATGTGATTTTTGGCTCAATATGGTGATTTTTGAGCCGATTCCGTAGCTAAGCGAGTGGCGTTTATGTCTTTTCCTTCTTATCGATTCACCACCCATAGTGCAATCTTCCACATTCCACGGAGGCCTTTTTGGGCGCCCCATTCCAGGAGTTGCCCCATCTGGTGGCTTTGCTTGTTGACGGTGAATCGGTCGTAGATAAAGGTGCGGATGCGCCCCGCTGCATGGGCATCGCCTTCCTGCTGCATTTGCCCGCAGAGGATGTAGCAACGGTAGAAAAGGGCAGCAAAAGCTTGTTTGTTTTGCGGCTGAAGGTCGTAAATGTTGTTGAAGGCAATGCCCAGGACGGTAAGGATTCGATCGATGCGTGAAGACAGGTCGGGGCCAGTCAAACTGTCGGGGTGTATCAGGATGATGTGATAGACTGTGTCTGTAATCCACTGAACCTTTGACGTTTTCAATAGACTGCGAAGCCCCAGTTCCCAATCGTCCCAAATGAGACACCGCGTGTTCCAACCTCCAATGTTCCGAAGAAATTCTGTGCGGAAAATCATGCTGACACTATTGAGCATGGAGTTGAGAATGTGGGTGTGGGGTGTTGTGACAGGCTTGTAGGCTCGCACTTGTGTTTTGTCGCCAAGCTGCTGTTTTGTGGGGATGCAGACGAGGTCGTTCTCTTCGTTCCACGTTGCGGGTAAGCCCGTAAAGATGTCGTCGGAATCGAAGAAGTACACCCATTTGCTGGTGCAGAGGCTCAGCCCTTTGTTTCTGGCTGCAGCAGCCCCTGGCGTTTGTTCCGTCGTCACTCGGGTGTTTGTCCGCTTTTTTGCCAATTCGGTACAGAGTTCAAGGCTGCCATCGGTGCTGCCGTTGTCAACAAGGATGACTGGATAGCTGTGGGGGATGCTTTCCAGTGTCTTTTCAATGTAGGTTTTGCGGTTATAGACGGGGATAACTATTGTAATATCCATATTCCTCGGAGTAGATTGTAGAGTAACGGAATGGGGTTGGCATGGCTGTGCACTGTGTGGTAGCCTGCCTCCCTGATGCATCTCCAGATGGCTTCAAACGTTCCGAACAGGTAGCGGAATGTGGCTCCCTTGGTGCGTTGCAGTTGTTTGTCGTTGAGCAGGTTGTCGGTGACGTATGAACGCTGTGTGGTGACCATTCTTTTGGGTATGCAGACGATGATGTATTGTGCGTTTTCGGCATCTTTCAGGAAGACGGACTCTTCGCCTGCCGAGAGGCGTTCTGCGCCCAGTCCGAAGCGTTCATCGAACCTCAGTCCGAGTCCTTTGCGCATGGTCATTTCGACGGACGAGGGGTAGTAGCCATCGAGAAAGGCTTTGTGGTAAAGCGTTGGTTGTTCGGGGAAGTATTTCTGCAGGTTTGACTGAAACAGGATGATGTCTGCCGAGGGGTTCAGTTCGTAGGTTCTTATCACCATGTCCAGTGCTTCGGCGGTATATCGGCAGTCGTCGTCGGCAATGATCAGGATGTCGCCATGGGCATGAAGCAGGGCGTTGTTCCGGTTGCGGCACAGTCCCTTCCCCTCGATGCAGGTCAGTGTAATGTCTTCCCGTCCAGAGAGTTCGTTGGGAATGAGGTTTTTGTACTGGTCGTCGGTGTATTGCATGGACACAACCCATTGCACCCCTTCGTGTGGAGGCAATATGACTTCGGGCACATGCAGTATGCCCTGGTCGATGGTGCAGATGAGGACATCGAGTGTCATGCTTTGTTGAGTGTGCAAAAAGAGAAGAAAAATCCGAAATCCGAATTACGAAAAGATCTCCGCATGAGTGTATCGGATTTCGTAATTCGGATTTCGCAGTTCGGATTGTTTGTAAATCGGACTTGATTTTTGTGGTTTCTTATTTCAGCAGTGCATCTTTGAATACGTCGGCTGGTTTGAAATAAGGAATTTTGTGTTCTGGAACAATTACAGACTTGTTTTCCTTGATGAGACGACCAATCTTCTCTTTGCGAGTCTTCGTGGTGAATGTGCCGAATCCACGGAGGAAAATATCTTCGTCGTTTGCAATTGTGTCCTTGATAGTAACCATGAGAGCCTCCACAACTGCAAGAACTTTCTTGCTCTCAATACCTGTTTCCTTGCTAATGTTAGCAACAATTTCTGCTTTTGTCATAGTTTTTAGTATGTTTTTTAGTGATTTGTGGTTGCAAAGGTACACAATAATTTTTAAATACAAAGTCTTTTCGTGAAAAACTTTTTCAAAAAATCATCGAAAATGTAGTTTTTTTCGGATTGAAATCATTTTTTGGTTAAAAAACTGTTGCTGAATAAGCAATGGCGATGGCAAATAGTGTGCCAAAAATGAATATGTTGCGTGCCGTTGCCCCCAATTCCCTGTTGAGAGCCTTGCCATCTACGGCACAGATTTTTCGGAAGGTGTTCAGATGCAGCAGCAAATAAATCAACATCAGTGCGCCGAGCGGTGACCCCATGCAGCCGACGACGGACCAGGCGATGGCGGCGGCCACTACCCCCAGCCAGAGGTATATTTGGCGAGCCACCCTGGCACCCCGTTCTTCGCCGCATATATTAATAATGTGTACGACGATGGTTTTTTTGCCCGACACCCTGTCCTGCATCCGGTCGCGGTAGTTGTTGACCATAAGCAGATTGTCCGTTGCCAGTCCCATGGCAAGGCCGGCAAGGGTGAGGTGTGCCGACCACATTCCCCCTGTGATGACATAGCAAGTGAATCCCACAGGGACGATGCCGAAAAACACCAGCACCAGCACATCGCCCAATCCCAAGTAACTGAGGTGGGTGGTGTAAAGAAAGCAGAACACCACGCAGCAAAGCCCCACTGCCAGCAGTTCCCATTGCTGATGCCACAGCATGATGAGGATGCCCACCACACAGCCCGTCGCCGTTGTCAAGCCAATGCCCCAACGCATGGCTCTGGGGGTAATCCAACCCTGTGCACAAGCACGTTCCGGTCCCAGACGGTCTTCGCGGTCGGTGCCTTTCAGAAAATCAAAATAGTCGTTCACGAAGTTTGCATCAATCTGCATGATGAAGGCAAAGAGCAGGCACAGCAGGGCAGGGAACAGGGCAAAATGCTCCTGCCCCCCTTCGTGCCAAGCCATTGCCGCCCCCACCAATACTGGTGCCGCCGCCCCTGTCAGCGTTTTGGGGCGTGCTGCCAAAATCCATGCCTTTGCGGAGTTAATATCGGTTGCCATATTATAAAATTTGTTGCAAATGTACACATAAATCCCGATTTTTCATCATGGCCATTAAACCTTTGTGTAACTTTGCGGTCAAAAACGGCAAAAACCCACGAATTTTAACGTAAAATATATATATGAAAAGAACATTACTCTCATGCTTATTTGGTGCAATGGCCGCGACGGTCTTTGCTCAAAGTAAATTCAACGTTTCGGGCATTGTGATGGAAAAGGGAACAAACGAGGTAATACCTTCAGCCACTGTGCGCATCCTTTCCCTGCCCGACAGTACGCTGGTGACGGGTGCTGCCACCGACACAAAAGGTGCGTTCAACATCCAGAATGTGAAGAAGGGAAAATATGCGTTGAAGGTAACCTTCGTGGGTTACAATGACCACGTTTTGCCGCTTGATCTGACGAACAAGAAGGGGAAGGATATCAGTATGGGATACATCACACTGACCGACGACGCCAAGTTGCTGAAGGAAGCCGTAGTGAGTGCCAACGCCGCACAAGTGCAAGTCAGTGGCGACTCTCTGGTGTTCAACGCATCGGCTTACCGCACCTCGGAAGGTTCTGCACTTGAAGAACTTGTGAAGAAATTGCCAGGAGCCGAGATTGACAACGACGGAAACATCACCATCAACGGCAAGAGTGTTTCAAAGATTCTTGTCGATGGCAAGGAGTTTTTCCTCAACGACAAAAATCTGGCGTTGAAAAACATTCCGACGAACATTATCGACAAAATCAAATCCTACGACCGCAAAAGCGACTTGGCACGAGTTACGGGCATTGACGACGGAGAGGATGAAACCGTGCTTGACCTGACCATCAAGAAGGGCATGAATCAAGGCTATTTCGGCAATGTTGACCTTGCCCTGGGTACGGAGCATCGCTACACCGAGAAACTGAACCTCAACCGATTCTCCGACAACAAGCAGTTTACCCTCATCGGTTCGGCCAACAACATTGGCGACCGCGGCTTTGGTGGCGGCGGTGGTCGAGGCTGGGGCTGGGGAGGCAACGGCTTGCAGGCATACAAGGACTTGGGCTTCAACTTCGCCACGGCTACCGATGTGCTCGAAACGGGTGGTAATGTGCGTATGCGCTACAGCGGTTCCGACAATCAGAATATGTCGAGCACGCAGAACTTCGTGACCAAGACAGGTGCTTTCACCGAGTCGCACAGCATCAGTAAGTCGAGCAACATTTCTGCCAACCTCGATTTGCGTTTCGAATGGAAACCCGACACGATGACCAACATCATCTTCCGTCCCAGTGCCAACTATTCACGCAACCGTGGTTACAACTCCAGCCGCCGTGCCACTTTCAACGACAATCCCGACCTCTATCCCCAGTCGCAGGAAGACCCCATCGGCTATGCTGAAGCCAATGTGCTGAACACCGACTCCATCTTCAACCTGATTGTCAACACCAACATCAGCGTCGGTCAGACTTACAGCACCAGCAAGGGCTTTAACGGAGAATTGCAGGCAAACCGCAAGTTCAACAGCGAAGGCCGCAACCTGACTTTCCGCGTAACAGCCAACTATTCTGATTCGGAAAGCAAACAGCTCACTGCATCCAACATCGGCTACCACGCCACAGGCAAATCTACCAGCAATAACCGTTACTACCTCACCCCAGGCGAGAATCTTAACTATTCGCTCCAACTCACTTATTCCGAGCCGATTGCCTATAAGACTTACCTGCAGTTCAGCTACCGTTTCAACTACGGCTACTCCATGAATGACCGTGCAGCCAATGTCTGGGCAGACGATGTTGTGCAGTATTATGCCCTCAGCCAAGCCTTGCAGCAAAACCGCTACGATGTAGCCGGAGCCCTCGACCAGATGCTCCAGCTCTATCCAGCCAATGCCGACCACTACACCGACTCCGTGGCAAACCGACTCTCTCAATACTCTGAATATCGTAACTATAACCACACCGCAAGCATCACTTTCCGCAAAGTCGGCGAGAAGTATAACCTCAGCTTCGGTGTTGATTTCCTTCCACAGCACTCTAAACTCAACTACAAATACATGGGGAAGGAATACCCCGAAGTCACACGTACTGTCTATAACTTTGCGCCAAACCTTGACTTCAAGTACGATTTCAACAAACAGACACAACTCCGTGTCAACTACCGTGGACGTACCCGACAGCCATCGATGACCAATCTGCTCGACATCACCGACGACTCCGACCCACTCAACATCTCGAAGGGTAATCCTGGTTTGAAGCCTTCCTTCAACCACAATATGCGACTGAATTTCAACACTTACAACGTGGAACTTCAGCAGGGTATCTTTGCCTGGGCAGGAGTTACCCTCACACGAAACGACATCTCAAACCGTACCAGCTATGATGCGAACACTGGTGTCAGAACAACCATGCCTGAAAACATTAACGGAAACTGGAACGGCTACATCGGTGGAGGATTCAACCGCGGACTGGGCGAAAAGAAATATTTCACCATCAACAACACCACTTCGCTCAACTACAGCCATCAGCTCAGCTATCTCGATCCCAGGCAGTATGAAGACGAGATGTCAAAGACAAACCAACTGGGCATCAACGAGCGTCTCTCCTTCGGCTTCCGTAAAGACTGGTTCGAAATCAGTGCCAACGGCAACCTGAACTACCGCCACTCACGCAACAACGTGGTCAGCACCAGCAACCTGGACACTTGGGACTTCTCCTACGGAGCAGAAATGAACCTCAACTTCGACTTCGGCCTGAGCTTCACTACCGACGTGAGTGAAAGCAGCCGCCGTGGTTACTCCACAGCCTCGATGAACACCAACGAGTTTATCTGGAATGCAAAGATCAGCCAGTCATTCCTCAGAGGACGTGCACTCACCATCTCCTTCGAGTGGAACGACATCCTGCAAAACCGGTCCAACATCAGCCGTACTCTCACAGCAATGTCGTCCAGCGATACCGAATACAACGCCATCTACAGTTATGCCATGTTCCACGTTATCTACAAACTGAACATCTTCGGTGGCAAGAATGCCCACGGTGTAGATACAGGCAACACAGGTCGCTTTGGTCCACGTGGTGGTGGCTTTGGTGGCTTCGGTGGCGGCGGCGGCAGAAGAAGACCATAAGCAAAAGAAAAAATGAAGAGTGAACCGTTCACTCTTCATTTTTTTTGTTTTTTATCAATCCCATGCTCATCGGCAAACAGATGGCTGTGGCAAGGAAAGCCCCGAAAGCATCCGCATAGAAATCCAGCCAATCCCCGCTTCGGTAAGTCGTCTGGCTTTGCAGCAACTCCATTAGTCCACCGACAGCCGTGGCAAAGAGAAACGCAGTCATGGCAAACCTCCAGCGACCGATGGAGCGATGTTTCAGCAACCAGTCGAGCCAGGCTGCACAGACCAGTCCGCCGTACATCACAAAATGCACCCACTTGTCAATGAAAGGTACATCGCCCAGCGGAGGATTGTCGGGAATGGGAGCCAGGGAAAGAATCGTCAATGTGGTTGTGGCGAGTGTTGTCCACAGCCACTGTCTATAAAAAGTAGTATTCATTTTTTATCGGAAAAAACTGAAATGCACACTGCCGTAATTGCGATGTGACAGAAAACGAGGATGGCCAGAAAAGTCATAATTCTTTCCGTGTTCCAGAATGAAAATGCCCCCAGCCTTCAGCACTCCCTCCTCAGGATGCTCCGCAGTTCCCAGCACCGTGTCGGGAATCTCGTCCAAGTTAGGCAAAGCGTATGGAGGGTCAGCAAAAATGATGTCATACCTGTCACCCCCTTGCCTGCAAAACTTAAACACATCTGCATGGACAGGCTTCCACTCCGTAGCGTTCAGTTCCTTCGCAACACGCTGCAGAAACTGCCAATGCTTGAAATCCTTCTCCACACTCACCACCTCGCTGCAACCCCTGCTTGCCAATTCCAGTCCGATGCTGCCAGTGCCAGCAAAAAGGTCAAGCGCAGTCAGCCCGTCCTCAGCGAAGTCAACATAATTGTTTTCCAGCACATTAAACAGTCCCTCCTTCGCAAAGTCCGTTGTGGGCCGAGCCTTGAAGTGAGTCGGAGTAGGGATGTGCCTCCCTTTGTATTTTCCTCGAATAATACGCATAAACACTAAAATCCGCAGACAAGCAACGTCTGCAAATCGTATGGGATAATCGCATTGCCTCCAGTGATGCTGGTGCGGAAATCAGCCTTACGGTCAATGACCACCACATTCTTCAAGAAATTCTGCATCCTGCCAGCCAAATCTTGCTCCCTGCCCGTGTCACCCACAACAAACACCTCATCATCCATCTGGCGGAAACCCAGCTGTTTAGAGAAATTCAGAATGTAATACATGCAGTCCTCCACCGCCGTCACGTTGAAAGTGTTTACACACTGCATACGTCCGGTACTGAAAGCATACAGCGTCATCTCCTTTTCATGCAGATAAGCAAACAGTTTGCCATTCTCCCCTTCAAGACTCTTGTGTCCGAAAAACTCGATGAGCGTACTGGCCGAAGCATAGAAACGGGCACGCGGGAAATCATCAATCAGCAGCTGGTAGATGTTCTTGTCAATGCCAAAGACGATAGCTACCCCCGACCGTCGCAACACATTATAGCTGATGTGCATCGACTGGTCCTTCGGGAAATTGTAGGCATAGACATCCTCCACACTCTCAGCCTTGAAATCAACCACCGGCACAAACGTGGCATGGGGCGAAGTAATCAGCACATTCACCCGCTGAAACTCTTCCTTCAGCATCGGTTCGTGCAGCAAGGCATTCTTCAGGTTGGCAGCCATCGAGATGGTTGGTTGCACATCAAACACCTTATATTCGAAGGGAGAACTCGCCAGCGGGGTATATGAGCAAAAAGAAAGTCCATTCGTTGCAATGCGAATGGACAAGCTTTTATTGAGTGTATCGTTCATGATTCAATATTGAAAATCATTTTATTCCCAGTTACCTGCCATCTTGTTGTTCGGGTCGTTCAGGTCACCGATGCGCAGTCCGTACCATTCGCCTTCGGTGTCGTCCTCGTTGTCGAACATCAGTTCGGCATGATTCTTGTGCGTCTTCTTCAGTTCAGCCTTCAGGTTTCTCACCTTCTTCTCGCTCACGCCGTCCATGTAGTCATCCAGACGGGCGCGGAACTCAACCAGGTTCTCCCATTCATTCGACTTCATGTTAAACTGATCCTTCTTGCGCAGCTGTATGATACCATGGTAAACCGTATCAATGGGGTGCTCATTGTCATACTGAGCCTTCACTGTGAAGAACTTGCCATCAGCCACACGACCCACAGGCACATACTTCATCGAGTCCGGATTGGGGATGCCCAGCTTCTCGGCAGCAGTAATCCATACCGTGTCACGCTTGATCAGGCCCAGACGCACGGCTTCACGCTCTGTCATGCCAGCCTCCAGCTGGTCGTCGGTCAGGTCACCTTCCTTCACCACCTTATCTACCGTCTTTCCGTTCTTGACAAAGTCAATCAGCGAGTCGATGGTACCACAATAGTAGCCAAAGGTCATTTTGTACTGCTCCTCAGCGTCGCGAATCTGCATGAGGCGTTCAATCACTAATTTCTCACGGGCTGCCTTTTCTTCATCGAAGGCAATGTCACTATAGATGCTCACGTAACAAGCGTAGCACAAACCGATAGTGAGGATAGCAAGAATGCTATTAATTACGATTTTGTTCATGATATGATGATTATTTTTAAAAATATCACTACATTTGCGGCGCAAAAATACTGAATAAAAACGAAACAAGACAACTAATTAGCATTTTTTTTGAAAAAAAACATGATAAAAGACTATTTTAAGGACTTAATTTCAGAAAAACTCGGTTTCCAGCCTACAACTCAGCAGCAAGAAGTCATCGAAAAGCTCTCCGACTTTCTGCTCACCGAAGGCACCGACACCGTCTTCATCCTGCGCGGATTTGCAGGTACAGGGAAAACCTCCCTCGTCAGTGCCCTCACGAGCGTCATGGAGCAACTCTCCCGCGAATGTGTGCTCATTGCCCCCACCGGCAGGGCAGCCAAAGTCCTGTCACAATACGCCGACCACCCAGCCTACACCATCCACAAACGCATCTACCGGCAAAAATCCATCGACCAAGACTCCATCTTCACCCTCAACTACAACCCCAAGCCCCATCTGCTCTTCATCTGCGATGAAGCCTCCATGATCAGCATGGGCGAAGAGCACTCTTCCTCCATCTACGGCACAGGGCGACTGCTCGACGACCTTCTCCAGTTTGTCTATAACGGAGGCGGCAGCCGACTCATCCTCCTCGGCGACACCGCACAGCTCCCCCCCGTAGGCGAAACCGAAAGCCCTGCCCTGCAAGACGACGTCCTCAGTCGCTACGGACTCAACGTCGTCAGCTACACCCTCACACAGGTCGTCCGCCAGGCAGAAGATTCAGGCATCCTCTGGAACGCCACCCACCTGCGCCAGCTCATCCACGATCAAGACACCTTCCGCCTGCCCCAAATCCGTCTCCATGGCTTTCCCGACATCCAGAACATCCCTGGCAGCGAACTCATCGAAGCCCTCGAACAATGCTACCACCGCGACGGCTACGATGAAACCATCGTCGTCACCCGCAGCAACAAACGCGCGAACATATACAATAACGGCATCCGCACACAAATCCTCTGGCGCGAAGCCGAACTCGAAAGCGGCGACCTGCTCATGGTAGCCAAAAACAACTACTTCTACAGCCTCACCCCCGACCCGTCGCAAGACCCCGAAAGCTCACAGCCCCGCACCCCCACCGCCGACTTCATTGCCAACGGCGACATTGTGCGCATACAGCGTGTGCGGGGAGAACGCGAACTCTACGGCTTTCACTTCATCGACGCCGAAATCACTTTCCCCGACTATGCCGACAGCCAGCTGGAGTGCACCCTTCTGCTCGACACCCTCCACACCGAAGCCCCAGCCCTCACCGCCGACCAGCAGCAGCAACTCTGGAACCAAGTCATAGCCGACTACGAAGAAATCAACATCGCCTCGCCTGGTGAACGCCCCCAGTGGAAACGTGCCACCAAGACGGAAAAGCTCAAAGCCATGCGTAGCGACCCCCACTACAACGCCCTGCAAGTGAAATACGCCTATGCCGTCACCTGCCACAAAGCCCAGGGAGGGCAGTGGACCAACGTCTTCATCGACCAGGGCTACATGACCGAAGAAATGCTGGGGCCCGACTACTTCCGCTGGCTCTACACAGCCCTTACCCGCGCCACCCATCGCGTCTTTCTCGTAAACTGGCCTGAAGAGCGGACTTTTTGAAAATCATCCATTTGGAAAGTTGCTTGCAACATTTAAATGAAGAATGTTTGAGAATGGTGAACCCTCGAAACAGATGACATAAAAACAAGCTGGTATCAGTTCAGCGGCTTGTTCTTCAACATGGCCATCACAATCCTAAACGCCCTTGCCAGCCAGCTGGCAAGTTAAGTTATAAAAACGCCACACAATTGTCTGTGTGGTGTTTTTTCTTTGAGTGGCATTTGAATTTATTGCAAACATTGTTTGCTAAATCAGAACTTTTCCGTACATTTGCGCCGCCGTTCCAATGGGGCAGCAGACACATAAAGGAAGCGCGTATGCTTTGTTCCTGCCCGCGATATGTGACAATTTAATAATTACTATTCAAAAATTAATATATACTCAATGAAACATCTATTGATTGCATTATTTGCTCTCTTCACGATTTCTGCATCTGCTCAGAATACTTCTTCTAATCAAGAATCATCTGACACTTTGTCGCAAGAGCAAGAATGGGCTATATTGCTTACAGAACAAATTTTTTTGCATGCTATTGACTCTGTTATGGAAGAAGGTATGTATATGCAAGCTCTTGAAGTATTAGATTCTCTTCAAGCTAACTGGAAAAAAATTACAGGAAAAGAGCCTTCTCCTCAGATGTATATAAGGAAAGCAATAATTTATCTGAATTTGGAGGAATGGAAACAATTGATAGATGTTACTACTGAATGTATCTACTACAACAAAGAATCAATGCCTGATAAGACTGCTGCACTCATGTATAGTATGCAAGGCCTTGGCTATAGAAATCTTGAGGTTTATAAACAAGCTATTCGTTCTTATGAATTCGCATCTATCTACTATTTAAAAGCAGAAGAATTTGGGAATCATGGAGATATGATTTGCAATATTGCATATAGTTACAACAAGTTAGGAAAATTTTCTGCTGCATCTTCATTCTATGAAAAGGGACTGATGAAGTTTTTACAATATTTCAATACAACAAAAAAGCAACTTTTACAAAGTAATTTGAAAGTCGATGATTCATACAAAAAATCTGTAATGGGGGTGTTTGCAGAACACTTATATAACATGGCGATATTTGAACAAGACAATGGCGATCTTTTAGCTTCAAAAGAATACCTTCTAATGTCTGCTCATTGTGGAAATAATGTTGCGCAAAGTGAATATCAGAGAATATACGGGCGTTATTAAAATCGTTTATTCAACAACTTTTCAAGATTGACAACAAGACGAACAAGCCCACTGACTTTCGGCATAACCGCTAAATGTCAGTGGGTTAATTGTTGCCAAAATGAGACAGTTGTTAATGACGGCGCAAAGATGCGATTTTTTCAGCATTTCATAACTTGTGGCAGCGCAAAATTCTGCTGCTGTAATGGAAATGCAATTCCAGATAGGCAGCAAAGTTCTCTGACAGCAACGAGAGAACGGTGATCTCCAATAGCCTAAATAATTTTTTGTGAAAAAGTTTTGGTGGTTAAATTAAAGGTTTGTATCTTTGCTGTGTTTTTGATGAATTTTGCTTGTTATGATTTGCAGCACTAAGGTGAGTGAAAAATCTGACATGGCAAAATTCTGTCAGGCTTTTTGTTGCTCAGGAACTTATAAACAAAATAAAACAACAGTTCTGCGGAATTTAGGAGATTTTAAAATGCTGCGGATTTTATACTATATTGAAAATCGTTATGACAAGGAATAATATGAGAAAAGTATTTGTCTTGTTGTCCTTTATTTGCATTTTTTCTACATGTATTCAAGCAAAGACAACATACATACCGACGTATGCCAATCGGATTCTTTTGATTGAGAATGGCGAGGTGGATTCTTTGACGAACAGGACTCATGCTCTTGTAATGTCATCGAAAGACGGTCTGATCACTTGCACATTGGCACAGCAGGTCGTGTCAGAAGATTTGGTGCGTGACATAAAAAGAGCAAAGAATGCTGTGGGTTGGGCTATGGTTGCAGCAGCCCTTTCGTCCGTGTCAGAGGGTGTGGCTCAAAGCCAGATGGATAGGGGGCATAATAAAGGCTGGGCTATGCAGAATTATGTGGATGCAAGAGAATGGACAAATGCTTCTCTTGCAGTATCGGCAGAGGCCAGAGCTGAAGCGGAAGACTTGAAGACACTTTTGCTGGATCTTGTTGTAAGAAACAATTCACAAAAGGAAATGATTATCACCGATATGGATAGAGGATTGGTCTGGTTCGTCCTGCCCAGCTGTGAAGTGCGTTTGCCCTTGTTGAAGGATGAAGAGTGTCATTTCCGTATCTCATCGTGCAATCCGATGGATGAGAATGTTAAGTACATCAACGCTTTGGGAACAAGTACGTTAGAGAAATATGCCATCGGCTTGGAAACCGACATTTCATGGTATGTACCTATTAGTAAAAAGGCCTTGAAAGGATTGCAATTTGAAACAAAGCAAGAGAATGGATATATCAGAATAGTGAAAGAAACAATGGCTATGAGTGTTGTTTCTGAGGACGAGTTTAAGAGCATTAACCCAACTTTGACGCTTTGAACTTTTTTCAAAAAAGTTGCATTAGATTTTCAGCCAGTTAGCCTCGGCAAGATGCCAAAACCGCGTTGTAGAACA
>CADCLN010000046.1 GCA_902802265.1 uncultured Bacteroidales bacterium
CTGCGAGTTGCCGAACTTCAACAGATAGTACTCAAAACCTTCCAGTCCTGCTATCTGACCGCTCCTTATCTCTCCCGTCTCCTTGTTGATGGCGATGATAGCCTTGGGTTGACGGCCACCGGCTGAGGTGCCGACGGTCAGCAAGGACTGCATGGTTATCGATTCCTCAGGCAGAATACGGGCGTTCTCCCCTTCCGTGAAGATGCGTTCCGCCAAATCGGCCAAAGACTTCATGTCAATCTTCTCTGCCCTACGTTCCCTGCTCGTCTCTGGCATGAATTCCAAAGCGCCCATGCCTCGCCGTCCGATGAATGAAAGATTGTCAAGTGGCGTGATGTCTGCACCTGCCAAATGGTTCTGTTGCCGCCCCAATTCAAACAGTTGATTTCCCCAGGAGTCGGGCAAGGAATCTGCAACGAATGCCGGAAGCTTCTGATAGATTTTCGCGTCCTCACCCCATACAGGTGCCAAGGCTCTGACACCATCAACAGGGGCAACAAGGGGAGAGATGTTCAATCCCTTCCCCACAAACTCCGGATTGTAGGTGAAGTAAGACAACCTGCGACGTTCATCCCAGGCCAGTCTTCCGATTTCCTCATCCCAGAGGATGACTCTTAGTGACTTGATCATATTCCTGTCTTATTTCGTTTTACGCAATTCCGTCGCGACTCGGCACAACTCGAACAAGTTCGGTTCTGCTCTCGCTGCTCCGTCATTTAGAGTGACGTATTCTTTGTGCCTTTTTGTCCTCCTTGCGGATGAGATAAGGAGACTCGGGCAGCTCTGGCAGCACGTCGTCCAACGCATTGATCTGGCCCACTACCTTCAGGAGCAGGATGAATGTTGACAACGAAAGATTGCCAGCCGTTCCGTTCTCAAACTTGTGGATGGTGGTAAGTCCGATTCCAGACTGTTCTGCCACCTCCCTCTGTGTGAGGTTACAGCGCATACGGTAATCTTTGAACCGAGTGCCAAGCAAACGGACAAGCTCAGGTGTGGAGTATTCGTATAGGTCTGCCATTGTGTAATTATTTTATATTTCAGCAAAGTGATATTTATTATTTGAATTTTACATTATCTTCAATTATCTGATATTTACAATGCAAAAATACAATTATTTCTTGAAACAAAGTCACAATCACAGGAAAAATATTCTTTTCTAGCATCATTTTTAACTTTTATCTGCTATAATCGACGCAGTCACCACCACAGAAGTAGACGCTTGACAGCGAACCCACAATCTCGCTTTACTAATAACCATATGACATGCACCAGAGGCCCAGCACTTTGTCGATAATCGAAGCCATATAACGAGGAAAAAGCTCTCTCGCGTGAAATATTCTCCAAAAAGGAGTGATTTTCTCAGATTATATTTGTACCTTTGCCATGTCATTGATGATTTTTGCTTGTTTTTAAATGCAGCACTAAGGTAAGTGAAAAATCCAACATGACAAAAATCCCGAGCAACACTTTATTGCTCAGGAACCTATAAACAAAGTTAAACTAAAATGCTGCGGAATTTAGGCAGACTTTAAACTCATAATGGCAAAAAAACAGAAAAATGTGAATAAAACAGGAAACGCGAAAAAGCGTAAGACTGTGAAGCAGACAAAAATCTCGTGGATTGTGAAGCCTGAAGGAATGACGCTCACGGAGTGGCAGATAGCACTGCGCAAACAAATCGCACAAGAAGAACATTTTGGAATCTCTTGCGTAGATGAAAAACTGCTTCCAGGCGAGTACAGCGTGAAGACTCCAAAGACAAAACAAGAGTACAAGGTTGTGTATCGTGGAGCAAAGAGCGAGTGGAACTATTGCTCGTGTTTCGACTTCAAAACAGCACAACTCGGCACCTGTAAACATCTGGAAGCCGTGAAGCTGTGGATAAGGAGCAATCGCAGAGCATGAGTGCATCAGGAGATACCACCATATACGTCTGTCTATTTGTCTTACCTCGGCGAGCGTAAGGTCTGTATCCGTATCGGCTCCGACCATCAGAAAGAATATGAAAATCTGGCGTCACGCTATTTCAGCCGCGACGGCGTGATGTTAGAGGATGCTTATCAGAAGGTTGAAGAATTTGCGATGGAGGCAGTGCGCATCAGTGATACATTCCGTTTCTATCAGGACGCCATCGACTTCATTGTCGAGAAGCGTGAAGCACTGTTTAGGCAACACATCCTTCATTGCTATACAGACGAGATGCTTGATCAATTGTTGACAGTTTCCCTCTATCCGTATCAAAAAGAAGGTATCCGCTTCGCCTTTGAGAAAGGCAAAAGCATCATTGCCGACGAGATGGGCCTGGGAAAGACTATCCAGGCTATCGGTACTGCGGAGTTAATGCGAAAGGAGAAACTTATACAATCAACGCTTATCATCTGTCCTACATCGTTGAAATACCAGTGGAAGCGGGAAATTGAACGATTCACCAACCAGCAAGTACATGTCATCGAAGGTTTACACCACAAACGTGTCTGTCAGTACCAGTTAGATTTTCCTTATAAGATAATCTCCTACAACAGCGCCTGTAACGATATCAAAATGCTGGGCAAGTTGGAAACCGATTTGGTTATCATGGACGAGGTTCAGCGATTGAAAAACTGGAACACACAGATTTCTATGGCTATGCGTCGTGTAGTGTCGCAATATGCTGTCATCCTCTCGGGTACACCTTTAGAGAACAAACTTGAGGAACTGTATTCTGTGATGGAATTCGCTGACAACTTCTGCCTCGGTCCCTTCTGGAAATTCAAGGCTGAATGTATCGTCAACGACGAGACAGGCAAAGTGCTCGGCTACAAGAATCTGAACAAGGTTGGTGAAGCAGCCCGCCAGCGTCTCATTCGCCGCACAAAGAAACAAGTGGCCCTGCAGATGCCCAAGCGTCAGGATAAGATTCTCTATGTGCCAATGACCAAAGAACAGCGCGAGCAACACGATGAACTGAAATATGTTGTAGGGCAGATTGTCATGAAATGGCGACGTATGCATTTCCTTTCTGAGAAAGACCGCAACCGCCTTATGCTCTGCCTTTCACAGATGCGGATGCTCTGCGACAGTACTTATATTCTTGACCAGAAAACGCGTAACGACACAAAAGTGAATGAAGCCTTAAACATCATTATCAATCTGTTGGAAACTGAAGGAGAGAAGGTGGTCGTATTCAGCCAATGGGAACGTATGACGAGGCTTATCGCCCAAGAATTAGATAAACATGCGATAGGCTTTGAATACTTGCATGGTGGCGTTTCTTCTGAAACACGTGGCAAGCTGATTACAAACTTCTGCGACAATCCAGATAGTCGTGTATTCCTTTCGACGGATGCTGGTTCCACTGGTCTCAACTTACAGTCTGCTGCCACAATCATCAATCTTGACCTGCCTTGGAATCCTGCGGTCTTGGAGCAGCGCATAGCCCGCATTTATCGTCTCGGACAGCAGCGAAACGTACAGGTTGTCAATCTTGTATCTGCCAACACTATCGAAGAGCAGATGCTTGACAAACTCCGCTTCAAATCAGCGATGTTCGAAGGCGTACTTGACAACGGCCAGGATACCATCTTCCTCGGCGAAACCTCAAAATTAACCATGATGATGGACACATTGGGCGAGATGATGGAAGAGACGAAGGCACCTTCAGAGCCTACTGCAAAAGACAACACCACAGAGACTTCTGCCGAAGAGTGCATCATAGAGACAGAGGCTCCCCGCGAAGACTCACAAGACAATTCTACTTCATTCATTTTTTCAGAATCTGAAACGCCACAACCCCAATCTCTAACGACTCCGAAAAATCTCATAGCACAAGGAACAGCCTTCCTCAGCGGTCTCGCTGCGACTCTGAAATCGCCCGAAGCTACAGAGCAACTGATTAACTCTTTAGTGGAGACCGATTCCGAGACGGGGCAGACCTCTCTGAAGATTCCCATTCCAGACAAACAAACCGTCCGTGATTTGCTCGATATCGTGGGCAAACTATTCGGTTAAGTTAGCAAAAAGATGGTGCAGAGCGGATTACCGCACGAATGTTCTCAATAGCAGTTTCGGGCTTCATGGCTTCTTCAAGGGAGAGACCTGGCGGATTGATACACTCCACTTGTGAAAAACCTGCAGCAAGCAGCGCGGCACGGTCGGTCACACGACCGGCTATCAACATGACAGGCACACCATGAACTTTAGCACGCTGAAGGATGCCAAAAGGCAATTTGCCCATCAGAGTCTGACGGTCGGCAGAACCTTCTCCAGTGATGATGAAGTCGGAACCTTGAAGCAATTCATCGAAATGGACAGCATCAAGCAGAAGGTCGATGCCAGAACAGCACGCCGCATTCATGTATTGCAGGAAAGCATACCCCAATCCGCCGGCAGCTCCTGCACCAGGCTCATTCTGGCGGTCAAAGCCAAAATGACGGGCAGACACTTCTGCAAAACGTTTGGCACGGGCATCAAGACAGTGTACCACATGCGGTGAAGCCCCTTTCTGCGGTGCAAAAACATGGGCAGCCCCCTTTTCGCCACACAACGGATTGGCAACATCAGTAGCAATGGTGAAGCGTACATCGTCAAGCGCACGGACATCATCCCAACAACCGCCGTTAGCAAAGCCGTCAATAAGGGCTCGAAGCATACCCATGCCACAATCGCTGGTGGCACTGCCGCCAAGACCCACAACGATGTGACGGCAACCACGGCGCACAGCATCGACAATGAGCTGACCCGTGCCGTAGCTCGTAGCCCTCAGCGGATTGCGTTCCTCGGGCTTTAACAGCATCAGTCCGCTGGCCTTGGCGATTTCGATGACGGCAGTGTCGCCGTCAATCAGATAGGGAGCCGTGATGGACCGATGCAGCGGGTCGAGCACAGTCACGTGGACCAACTCTCCCATCGGAAAAGCATCAAGCCACCCTTCTCCCCCATCGCTGACAGGTATCTGCACAACCGTCGCTTCGGGAAACCTTTGCAGGATTCCCTCCTTTGCAGCCCTGTTCGCTTCCAACGATGTCAGACAACCCTTGAATGAATCAATGGCAACGAGAATCTTCATCCCTTCCGCAGTTCCATGATAAAATATTCTACCTGATGAAATTCATGAATGCAGGACGCTCGTCGCGCTGTGGAACGGGGTTGCCGCTGGCATGAATCTTCTGCAAAAGGAAAGCCATGTTGGTAGCCAACGTGCGCATGGTCTGCATACCTTCGGTGTCTTGTTTCACTTCACCTTTGCCTGCTCCGTAGGCTATGTTCCAATACTGCGAAGTGACGACGGGCATATTCATCATCTCGAACATCATGTTCATGGTCTGCAACGTAGCCGTAGCACCACCACGGCGACAGATGGCGAGTGCCGCTGCTGGCTTGTTCTGCACCAGACGTCCAGAAGCAAAGAACAGGCGTTGCATCACAGCGAGTATGCCGCCGTTGGGCTGTCCGTAATAGACAGGTGTACCCACAATAAGGGCATCGGCATTTGCCATCTTCTCAGCAATCTCTTTATAAACGTCGTCATCGAACACACAGCCCGCACCATTGTTTTGTCGGCAACCGCCACAGTTGATGCACATTCGCACAGGCTTTCGGCCTATTTGCACCAACTCCGAAGCCACACCATGCTTTGCCAACTGTGCTTCAATCTCCTTCAGGCAGCAAAACGTGTTGCCGTCCTGCCGCGGACTGCCATTCACCAGCAGCACCTTCGGCGTCTTGCCGTTGATCTGCACAGCCGATGTTTCATTTACACGCTGCTCTGCCGTCTCCAGCATAGCTGACACAGGATTCACGACAGCTACTCCTGCCGCTGCCATAGCCGATTTTTTCATAAAATCTCTTCTGTCCATTATTTTTTTGTATTTGGTTGAATAGTTTATAAGTGGGAAACCCCTTTTTACGGGCACAAAGTTACATCTTTAATTTATTTTATGACAAATAGATGCAGATTTTTCTTCGTTTTTTTGTACTTTTGCGCCCAAAGAGAACTAAAAAACAATTTTATGAAAAGGATTTTCACTTATTTATTGGCATTGATTGGCGCAGTTTCAGCCTATGCACAGCAAACACCCCAAGGTGGCACCTACGAAATGGACGAGTTTAAAACACCCAACGGAAAGACCGTCAAATTCCATGCACTGATGCACTCCTGCATCCGTATTGAATATGACGGCAAGGAGATTCAGATTGACCCCGTAGCAAAATTGCGCGACAGGACTGTGGACTATGCTTCCATGCCCAAAGCCGACTACATCTTTGTCACCCATGAACATGGCGACCATTACGACGCTGTAACCCTCCGTCTGCTGTCCAAAGAAAACACCCGTCTGGTCATGAACAAGCGTTGTGCAGAAATGTACGGATCGGGTGAAATCATGGCAAACGGCGACAAAACACAGATTTCCAACGACTTCACTGTAGAAGCCGTTCCTGCCTACAACACAACCGACGGACGTCAGCAATTCCATCCCAAAGGGCGCGACAACGGCTACATCCTCACACTCGACGGACTGCGTATCTACATTGCTGGCGACACAGAAGACATTCCCGAAATGGCAGCTATCAAGAATATCGACATTGCATTCCTTCCCTGCAATCAGCCTTACACCATGACTCCAGACCAACTGATAAAGGCTGCCAAGATTATCAAACCCAAAGTATTATTCCCCTACCATTACGGACAAACAAACGTAAGCCATCTCCCTGAACAATTACAAGGAGACGGCATCGACGTCAGAATAAGGCACTACGAATAAACAAAAATCAGAACTGCACTTTGCGTTCTGGTGCTGCAAATGAGCAGAATCGGGCGGTGGCATTGGTGATATAAAGAACAGCCATATTGCCATCGTCTGCTTTGTACATGGCTTTCAAGCCAGGATTGCGGCGGAGAAACTCTTCCTTTACAGCCAACGTCTCGTCACCCACCAAAGTGCCGCTCAGACGCATCCATTCACTGCCCGACTTCTTCAGGGCACAGATTTCAAACTTTCCGTTTGCAACCATCTGCTTGTAAACATCCTTCACTTTGCCTGTCAAAATGTAGAGACGGCCATTGATAATCTCTGAAACGCCGAAGGGACGCACACGTGGTTGGTCACCATCGACAGTGGCAATGAAGAATGCGCCGCATTCCTTCAAATAAGCCTGTACTTCTTGCATGTTTTCCTGCATTGTTTCTTGACTGGTTGATTCGTTGATTACTACTTCGTTGCTTAACTCATTGATCTCTGTTTCGGCAGCAATTGTCTTGTTGCCGAATGCTGCCAAAGTTGCAAAGGCAGCAAAGACGAATAAAATCCTTTTCATTTTTGTTGTATAAAATTTAGTATAGTTATTATTATATCATTCCTGGGTGCAAAGTTACACCTTTTTCTTCTTTATATCATTGTAAAATGCAAAAAAAATGAAGACAGGAAATAAAATGCCTTTTCTTTCGTTAATATCTGTATGGAAAGAAATTTTATACTACATCTGCTATACAGCCATCCTGCCAGATGGCGCTGCCTCTTTTTCATTCTTCATTTTTCATTCTTCATTATTCATCTGTCTGCACAGACGGTCGTGATTAAAGGCACTGTAATTGACGACAAAAAACAGCCCATCGAACTGGCACAGGTTCGAGTGGAAGGCACACCCTTTGGTGCAGTCTGCGACTTAAAGGGACGCTATCGCTTCGTGGCAGAATCTGCTGATTCCATGGTTGTTATTGCATCCATGCTTGGTTACGAAACAAGAAAGCGAGTGCTGCGCAGTCCCACCGACTCCATCACGCTCAACCTGATGCTGCCGGCACTGGGCTACGAACTGGGCGAAGTAGAAGTGAAGGAAGTGCGCCGCCAGACAAACAACATGACGGACGTAAGCCTTCAGGACATGAAACACATGGGCAATGCCAGCGGAGGCGGTGTCGAACAAGTCATTGCCACACAAGCCGGCGTAAGCACCCACAACGAACTCAGTTCGCAATACAATGTGCGTGGTGGTTCATTCGACGAAAACTCCGTCTATATGAACGGCATCGAGGTCTATCGCCCTCTGCTCATCCGCAGCGGTCAGCAAGAAGGCCTCTCCATCATTAACCCCGACATGGTCGAGCGCATATCCTTCTCGGCAGGCGGATTCGATGCCAGGTACGGCGAAAAGATGTCCTCCGTGCTCGACATCACCTACAAGAAGGTGAAAGGCTTCGAAGCCAGCCTCTCCGGCAGTCTGCTGGGCGGCAGCGGCTACGTAGGTTTCGGCAGCGAAAAGTTCTCCATGATTCACGGCATCCGCTACAAAACCATGAAGAACCTCCTGGGGACCATGCAGACAAAGGGAGAATACGACCCGCGCGACTTCGACTACCAGACCTACATCAGTTGGAGCCCCAACCAGCGATGGACCTTCGACATCATGGGCGTCATTTCGCTCAACGACTACAAATTCAAACCCTCCGACCGCGAAACAAAATTCGGCACAGCGGAAAACGTGAAAGACTTCAAGGTGTATTTCGACGGACAAGAACGCGACAAATTCCACACCTACTTCGGAGCCTTCTCCACCACCTACAACTTCAACCGCAACCACTCTCTCACCCTGAACCTCTCGGCATTCAAGACAACTGAACGCGAAGCCTACGACATCAGCGGACAATACTGGCTAAGCCAAGAAGGAGAAGACAAGGGCGGACTGGGCATCGGCACCTATATGGAACACGCCCGCAACCGCCTGAATGCCTCCATGGTGAACGTGGGCATTGCAGGCAGAAGCCGACTCACAGCACACGACATACGCTACGGCGCACTCCTGAAGTTTGAAAACGTCAAGGAAACCATGCGCGAATGGGAATTCCGCGATTCTGCAGGCTACAGCCTGCCCCACTCCGAAAACCGCCTCGACCTGATTTACAACCTCGCATCACAGAACGAAGAGAAGAGCCGCCACCTGGAAATCTTCGCACAAGACACCTGGCGACATGAATTCAGCAGTGGCGAACTGGTGCTCAACTACGGTGCCCGACTCACCCACTGGAGCTGGAACAACGAGTGGCTCATCAGTCCACGAGCCACCCTTGCCTACATCCCTGCCAGCAACGAAAACCTCGTACTGCGATTCGGTACAGGACTCTACTACCAGACACCCTTCTACAAGGAAATGCGCGACACAGTCACCGTGAACGGCAACACCATCGCCTACCTGAAGGAAGACATCAAGTCGCAGCGAAGCATCCACTTCCTCCTCGGCGGAGAATACAAATTCCGTGTGGGGAACCGCCCCTTCAAATTCACGGCAGAAGCATACTACAAGGCACTGAGCAACCTCATCCCCTACAACGTGGACAACGTGCGCGTCATTTACTATGGCGGAAACATCGCCAAAGGTTACGCCATCGGACTCGACCTGAAACTCTACGGCGAATTTGTCCCTGGCACCGACTCCTGGATTAGTGTAGGCGTGATGAAAACCGCCGAACAAATCAACGGCGGCCCATGGGTTCCACGACCCACCGACCAGCGGCTCAACGTCGCACTCTTCTTCTCCGACTACTTCCCCAACACCGACCGCTGGAAGATTACCGTGCGAGGCCACTATGCCGGCGGTCTGCCCTTCGGTCCACCCCACTCCGGACGTGAACGGCAAGTATTCCGCATGGCAGCCTACCGCCGTGTAGATATCGGACTCTCCTACCGTCTGCTCAACAACGAAGACCGCCACATCCGTTCCTCCTTCGGAAACTCCTTCAAGAACATCTGGCTCGGCATCGATGCCTTCAACGTGCTCGGCATCAGCAACGTCAACTCCTACTACTGGATTACCGACATCACCAGCCACCAGTATGCCGTGCCCAACTACCTCACAGGCCGCACCATCAACGCCCGCCTGCTGTTGGAATTTTAGACATTCCCGAAACCACAGATTACACCACAAATAACACAGATTGAACGGATTACGCGGATTAATTTTTATATCAACAAGTTCCTGCGGAACTACTGAACGCACTGAACGCACTGAACGGATTATCTTATATAGCATAATCCGTTCAGTGCGTTCAGTGCGTTCAGTCCGTT
Source organism: uncultured Bacteroidales bacterium (assembly GCA_902802265.1). Classification (GTDB taxonomy): domain Bacteria; phylum Bacteroidota; class Bacteroidia; order Bacteroidales; family Bacteroidaceae; genus Minthosoma. The sequence continues at coordinate 10,041 of CADCLN010000046.1, forward strand.
GTTTTAAAATTAATCCTGCATTTTGCCTCCCCTCTCTTTGGCATAGGAAAATCTGTGCAATCTGTGGTGTAATTTTAAAAGCAAAATATTGGTTTTTCAATTATTTGCAGTATCTTTGCGCCCGAATTGATAAAACACAAACAGAATATGAAAATGATGCGAACAATCGTTTTGATAGCGGCATGGGCAGTGACGACACTCACCGCAAACAGTGCCGAAACCTGGTGGGGCTACTGGACACCCCGCCAGGGCGCGGAAGCCAAAGGCAGCTTTGAACGAGGCGCCAACGACGTGGCCATATACGTGCCGCGAAACCACCCCCAACTGGCAGGCAGCACCGTGCAGGCCGTGCGCTTCTACATCGGCGACAAGACAGCAGTCACCCGCCTGCGCGTGTGGATGGCCACAGACATCTTCTCCTGGGCATGGGAGCAACCCGACATCGCCGTGCAGGAAGTCAACCTCACCGACATAGTGGATTACGAAACCGACGGACAAATGATGACCGTAACATTCGACAAGCCCGTCACCCTGCCCCCCTCCGGAGCCTACATCGGCTATACCGTCACCATAGGCGCAGCAGCAGCAGACCACCCCTGCAACCTCTACTGCTCCACCAGCAGCAGCGGCACACGCTACGGCTGCTACTTCCAGTGGAGCGAAATGTACAAATACATCGGCAACACCGCCCTGCAAGCCCTCGTCAGCAATGAAGACCTGGCAGAAAACGCAGCCATCCCCAGCAACTTCGGCACACAGGTGCTGAGCCGAGGCACCCACTGCCCCCTGAACGTCACACTGACACAGACAGGCACACAGCCCATCCACACCATCGGCTACGTACTGTCACTCAACGCAACAGACCTGCCCGAACAACAATACACCCTTCCTGCCGACAATAGCCCCACCACATTCCTCGAACCACAAAACGTGACCCTGCCCATCGACCTCAACATGGCAGCAGCAGCACGCTACAACGCCACCCTGCGCATCACCCACGTAAACGGACAGCCCAACGCCGACCAGTCAGCCACAGCATCCGCGGGGGGCAACATCCTCCTGCTCCAACAGCCGGCACTGCGCCGCAGCGTGATGGAAGAATTTACAGGCACCTGGTGCACCTGGTGTCCACGCGGCATCGTAGCCATGCGCAAACTCGAAGCACAGTTCGCCGACCGCTTCATCGGCATAGCCGCCCACTTCGACGACCCCATGCAAATACCCGCTTACAAGACATCCCGCGTGAAGCGCATGGCATCGGGCTTGCCCAACAGCGTGATTGACCGCACCACCGTCTGCGACCCCTACATGGGCACCAGCACAGAAAAACACTTCCATGCCGACAAAGACATAGAGCGAGCCTTGGCACAGCCCGCCGTGGCAGACATCACCGTGGCGGCACAGTGGGACAAGGACAAGACCAACGTGCTGAACGTCGGTGTGCAGACCACATTCTGGTATCACGAAACGGAAACAGCACCCTACAGCCTCGCACTGATACTCCTGGAAAACGGCATGAAGGGCGAAGGCAACGACTGGCGCCAGGTAAACCGCTACGCTGAAGGCAACAGCGGATTCGACGATGCCGACATAGCGGAATTCACTGCCGCACCACACTACATCACCGACATCGCATACGACCACGTGCCCATTGACTGTGTCGAACTGAACTACGGCATCAGCGGCAGCATCAGCCTGCCCTTAGAGAGCGGAAAGCCGCAGCCCTTCAGCTACGCCTGGGATGTAAGCCAGAACACCCTGCTGCAGGACAAAAGCCGACTCAGTGTCGTAGTCCTGCTGCTCAACACCCAAAGCGGAGTTATCGAAAACGCCGCCAAGGTGGAGGTGCAGTCAGCAGGCACAACCGGCATCACCTCCGTCCCGACGGACAGAGGCACGGCAGCCTATTACACCATCGACGGCCGTCCGTTGGCACATCCGCAGCGAGGCCTAAACATCGTGCGCCGGACCGACGGAACGGTTCAGAAAATCATCGTGAAGTAACGGTCATTCAGCGACTATAAGCCGATTGCCGTAGATTTGTATAAAAAGCCCGCCAGTGGCAAAGTTATGCCGCAGCAGTAGCACAGTTCTGCCGTCAACGTGGGAGAACTGTGCTACTCGTCTGGCACTGCATTGCCACCCAGGTGGCATAACTGTGCGGCGGAAGCAGGAAAACTTTGCTACCGAAGTGGGAAAACTGTGCCACAGAGAGGGCTTAGGCACAGCTTAGGCACGGCTTAGGCACAGCACCTAAAAATTCAATAAAACATATTTATTATTTGATAATCTGTATGTTATTATTACTATTTCCATAACCTGTGCCACTGTGACAGTAAAAATAGCAAAAATTGAGGGGTATAAAAAATAAAAAAGTTTTTTTAGAAAGGAAGTTGAAATTCCTTTGGCACAGTGGCACTTTCTTTCAGCATATATATAGATGTAGCGAACATCATTTGCCTTTAAGTTGGTTGCCGTGCAAAACAAGCCTTTCGCCTGTGCGGAGATGCTGCAACGGCTCCTTTCTTGAGAGCCTTTCGCCTGCACCTCAACACAGGCGAAAGGCTTTGGGGGTTGCGTGTCCTTGCCCGTGGAGGGAAGGGATGCACTAATATCTTGGAGCTACGGGCAGACTGCGCGCACAGATTGACCGTCGACGCGCGCGCCGTAGCCGTCCCAGTACGTACCGCCCGAATCGAAGTACAGGTTGTAGGCGTAGTTGTCGTAGTTCGGGCCGAGCGAACTCGACCAGTAGAGGCCGTAGCTGCCCGCGCCGCTGAGGCCGCCGCTCCAGCGGTAGCCCGCGGCAGGCAGGAAGATGGAGTTGCCATTCGGACCTGTCACCTTCAGGCCGTTCACGCTGTTCTGAGTTGTCCACTTCCAGCTACATTTACTTTCAAGTTCTTTTATTTCATCAAAGGTTGGCATACGCCAGCTGCCGCCCCAATTCGCATGGGCTGCGTCGTCTTCCAAGTCAAGCGTGGTCTTGTTGTCAACCGTGCCATAGTCTGATTTGGTGCAGTACTTGGTCATGGTATTTTCCGAGCCGTTGTACCATTTATAGGTTGACCAGTCATAATATTCTTTCGGTTCGGTTTCGCCCCAGGCGAAGTAATCGCCATACTCTTCGGGAGCATTGGCGCCGATGTTCATGGTTGCCCACTTGACAGAGAGACCCAAATCAACGGCTTCGTGACTGTTGTCACTACCACCATTAAAATACTCTTTTTCGCCTGTCAAATAACCATTGATAAGCAGGGTGATGTCATCCACATCCAAATCGCCGTTGTGGTTCAGGTCGCCAGCACGGTGGCTGCAAAGAGCAGCATGAGAGATTGGAAATGCCTCATAGTTTTGTTCAATTTTTAAAAGGTTTAGTTGTGATTTTATTGAATATTCGGCTGCATATTTACACCTTTCTTTCTAATCCACAAAAGAAATTCACATAAATGTAATGTGTTTTGAATTGACAAGTGCTGTGTTTTGATGTAAAAAACAATGTGTACAGCCTCTTTCGGTGACATTTGTCCCCTACTAAAAGCTGTACACAGGAGAATGTTTTTATGCTTTTCTTTCCTTATCTTGTAGTAGAAGAACTAAGGGCAAGGCGGAACCCCAAGAGGCTGTTCGCGTACGTGGGCCCGTAGCCGTTCCGATACGTCACGCGACAGTTCCTGGCAGTGCTGCCCCAGCTACCATCACGACCCACGCGGTAATAGCCGGTAGTAGGACCAGTAGGATCGGACTGGGCAGAAGAAGAATAGTTTCCATACCAGTCGCTGCACCATTCCCACACATTGCCGCTCATGTCGTAAAGGCCAAGCTCGTTGGCTTGCTTCGTGCCCACTTCGTGCGTCTTGTCGCCACTGTTCTCTGAGTACCATGCCACATCCCCTGTCGTGTTGCTGCCGCTGTACTTGTAGCCATGGCTCTTTGAGCCGCCACGGGCTGCAAACTCCCATTCGGCTTCGGTGGGCAGGCGGAAGGTCTTGCCTGTGGCCTGGTTCAGCTTCGTGATGAATTCCTGGCAGTCGTTCCAGCTTACCTTCTCCACCGGCAGGTTGTCACCCTGCCAGTTGGAAGGATTCGTGCCCATGACAGCTTGCCAAAGGGCCTGCGTCACTTCGGTCTCACCTATCTGGTAGTCGCTCAGGGTCACGTTGTGAACTGGAGCTTCATAATTGTAAGCATCGGCATCGTAGTTGGAGCTGGAACTGTCCGTATTCTGTGCGCCCATCTGGAACGTGCCGCCACTGACAGACACCATCTTGAACGACACGCCGTTCACCGTGTAGGTGGTGGTGCCGCTGGGCTGTGGGGTCGGAGACTGGTTGCCTACTTCACGCCACTGCCGTCGGCTGCGGTGCAGGTGATGATGGCTGTACCTTCACCCACAGCTTCCACCAGACCTTTCTGACTGACAGTGACTACCGATTCGTCGCTACTGATCCACACCACAGAGAGGTTTTCGGCATCAGAAGGCAGGACTGTGGCTGTCAGTTTTTCGTAGCCGTCAAGGTCCAGCGAAAGTTGCGTTGCGGAAAGCGTGATACTCTCCACGCGTTGAACAAATGTATCGTAGTATGTCCACACATCATCCGTGCCTGGTGCTTTCACCACAAGGCGGCTCTTGTCGGCTGGCACGTAGAGCACTTTCAGATAGGCAACAGCGTCGCCTGCTGCATTGTAGAACAGGATGGTGCCCTGCAAAGGCATGAACTGATAGGTGTAGCCCGTGCCGTAGTCGGTGGTACCGTCAGCCTCCAGCGTGAATTTGTCGGTCTTGGTGCGGTACCATGTGCCCGAAACGAGGCTGTTGTCTATGCCGTAAGGTTCGCCGCCCGCCTGAATCTGTTCGGTCTCACCCGAGAGGTAGCCGTCGATGAGCAGGGTGACATCTTCCACATCGAGACCGTCATTATGATTGAGGTCTCCATTAATCACTTGTGCCTGTACCGCTGAGGTCAGCACGATGGCTGCAAGAAGCAGCGAGAGAGATTTTAATTGTCTCATAGTCTTGTTCAATTTTTTAAAAGGTTTAGTTTGTAATTATGCTTTTCTTTCCTTATCTTGTAGAAGAACTAAGGGCAAGGCGCAGACCAAAGTAGTAGTAACGAATCGTCGGCGTATAGCCGCTGCGAATGGCCACACGACAGCACCAGGCAGCGTTGTACCAGCTGCCGCCACGCTGCACGCGGTAAGAGCCCGTTGAAGGACCTGTAGGATCGGACTGGGCAGAAGAAGAATATTCTCCATACCAGTCGCTGCACCATTCCCACACATTGCCGCTCATGTCGTAAAGACCAAGCTCGTTGGCTTGCTTCGTGCCTACTTCGTGCGTTTTGCTGCCGCTATTCACTGTGTACCATGCCACATCCCCTATCGTATTGCTGCCGCTGTACTTGTAGCCCTGACTCTTTGTGCCGCCACGGGCTGCAAACTCCCATTCGGCCTCCGTGGGCAGACGGAAGGTCTTGCCTGTGGCCTGGTTCAGCTTCGTGATGAATTCCTGGCAGTCGTCCCAGCTTACCTTCTCCACCGGCAGGTTGTCACCCTGCCATTTAGAAGGATTCGTGCCCATCACGGCTTTCCAGAGAGCTTGTGTCACTTCGGTCTCACCTATCTGATAGTCGCTCAGGGTCACGTTGTGAACGGGAGCTTCATTGTCGTAAGCATCGGCATCGTAGTTGGAGCCAGAGCTGTCCGTATTTTGTGCGCCCATCAGGAACGTGCCGCCACTGACAGACACCATCTTGAACGACACGCCGTTCACCGTGTAGGTGGTGGTGCCGCTGGGCTGTGGGGTCGGAGACTGGTTGCCTA
>CADCLN010000047.1 GCA_902802265.1 uncultured Bacteroidales bacterium
GAAATGGAACGCGGCAGACGGTGCCACTTTTGTCAATCCCGCGCACCATGCTTACTTCGTCTCTAAAAGCCAGACGACGCCTCAGGACTTCTACCCTCTAGTGAAGGTGATTACCGTTGAAGACATCACCGCCCTCATCGACCAGTATCTTGACGGCGTGGAAGGTATCACCGTCACGACCATCACAGACCTCATCGACCAATATCTGGCACAGTAACTCATCCTATTGTTTACATTATAAACAATGTATAGAACCCTCAAAACCTTAAGCGACACGCTGGCTTCAAAAGCCAGCGTGTTCGAACAACCGACGTCCGTGCCTGAAATCGCCCTTGAGAGGGGTGCTGAAGAAGAACCTTTGTATAATCTTGCCGGACAACGCGTCAATAAATCCTATCGTTCCATCGTCATCAAGAAAGGCAGCAAACTGCTTGTCAAATGACGGCGCAGAGCGCATCGGCTAAAGAGATTCACGTATTTTTTTCACCACGGATTACACGAATGACACGGATTCTTCATTCTTCACTTTTCATGTCAGAGGACACGAATTAGACGAATTTCATTGTTCACTCTCCATTCTTCACTCTTCATTTGGCGCCCCGCGCCACCACTCTTCACGTCAGAGGACAAGAATTTTTCTTAGGTAATTTTTCAACACCAAGTTACATTTTAGGCTTAAACGAATGGTAATCATTTGTTTAAGCCTAAAAAAGTTGCATTAAAGTTGCATTAAAGTTGCATGAAAGTTACATCAATTCAGTCATTTTATGGCGCAAATTTGTCAAACTTTAGCTTGGCGAAGCCAAAAAGGGGGTGATAAGGTGACGTTAAAGCGAAGTTGCGGGTACAAAAACTTTATGGAGAAATGGAGTTGTACCTCAGTGGCACTGCATTGTTGCTGTAGTGGCGCTGCATTGCTGCTGGGGTACGAAAGTTCTCCCGCTGCGGTGGCAATGCAGTGCCAGACGAGTAGCAAAGTTCTCCCACGGCAGCGAGAGAACTTTGCTACGGAGATGGGAGAACTTTGCTTTTCAGATAGGTATGCTGACAATCAAGCATGGCGGTTTAACAGGTTCATCAAGTCTTCCGTCCAGTCGGCATTGTTTTGGGGACAAAGCGTGGGGATGCCTAAACGCTCAGCGACTTGGCAATTGGTGAGACTGTCGTCAATAAACAGAATTTCTTCGGGCTTTACGGCTTCCCCTTGTAGCATGAGCTGGAAGATTTTTTGTGCGGGCTTCATCACCTTGCATTCATAACTCAGGTAGAGTTTGTCGAAATAGTGGTCTATGCCATGCCCTTCACCGTCGAAGTCGGAGCTGCGTGCCCATCCCATCATGAAGGGGTTGGTGTTCGACAAGAGACAAATGCGGTAGCCCTTTTTTCGCAAGGCTTTCAGTGCTAACAGGTTTCGTTTGGGCACAGCCTCCACATATCCACGCCAAGCGTATGTACATTCTTCCAGGGTTAATTCCCTGCCCACCAGTTTGCTGAGTTCGCGCCGAAAGGTCTCTGCCGAAATCTTTCCTTCTTCCAGTTCACCAAAGAAACCTTTCTGGTGAAAGGGGTCTAAGTGCTGTCGTGCATCTTTCAGCCCAATTTCCTCAAAATGGCGCACAGCCTGTTCGTAGCTTAGGTGGATTACCACGCCTCCAAAGTCGAAGGCGATACATTTGATGCGACTTCTTGTCTCTGTTTGTTTCATGGGTTTATATCAAATTAAAGTGGCGCAGGGCATTCAGAACACCGTCATCGTCAACGGAAGTGGTCGTAAAGTCAGCCGCTTCCTTCAATGAAGGAAGTGCATTCCCCATCGCCACACCTATGCCCGCAGCCTTTATCATAGAGATGTCGTTGCCACCGTCGCCAAAAGCGATGGTGAATGGGATATCCAGACCGAAGTGTGCAGCCAAAGCTTTGATTCCTTCGCCCTTGTCGGCTCCCTTTGCGGTGATGTCTGTAAAGGCTGGATGCCATCGGCCAGAAGTGCAGCTGGGGATGAGCTTCATCATTTCGCCTTCATATTCAGCAGGGAAGAAGGGGGTCAGTTGAAGGATGCGCTGCTTGAGAACGGTATCCAGGGGCTTTGCCTGATTCAGATTGTCCACGTTCAATTCTCCTCGGAAGACTTTGTCAACCTCACCATTCGGGTCAAGCACAGCGACATCTTTCTCTCCAACAATGATGATTCCGCGATTCTTCTCCCGTGCATCCTGAACAACTAATCGCACCGCATCTTTGGGGATATCCTTGCACCGAATGACTTTGCCCCCAACGAAACACAAGGCTCCGTTGATGGTCACGTAACCGTCAATCAGGTGTTCGATGGCTCCGAGGTTGGTGATGATAAGGGGTGGACGGCCTGTAGAAATGAAAATCATATGACCGTTAGCTTTGGCTTGGGTAAGTGCGAAGATGGCAGAAGGGGGAATCGCGTGGGTCTTGAAACTCACCAGCGTTCCGTCTATATCGAAGAATAGGGCGTACTTGCCGCCGAGTTCCTTGCTGAAACATCTTTTGAATTCACTTTCAAAGTTCGGGGTTAACAGGTTTTTCCCCATGGCCTGGCGTACCTCTTGCATCGACCAGAAACGACCGCCATCCAGTTCTTCGCCAGAAGGATGTATGTCGCCGTCGTAGGTGGTGCGGTGCACATACACCAGTTCGCGTTCCCGCTGGCTCTCGAAAACATATTTGTCAATGAACTCAGGCTTGAAGTCTGTAATGCCCAGTTCTTCGCGCACCTCACGGTAGAGCGCCCTTTCTGGCGTTTCTCCAAAATCGATGTGACCTCCCACGGCTGTGTCCCATTTCCCTGGCTGTATGTCTTTCCACGATGGTCTTTTCTGTAAGTATATATCGCCTTTGGCGTTGAACACATGAAGGTGCACGACGGGGTGAAGCAGTTTTGAACCGTCGTGACACTTGCCTCGTGTGGCAGAACTCACAACCTGTCCTGCTTCATCTACTATCGGGAGTGTTTCTTGTGGGTTGTCCATGTCGTTGTCTTGTTCGTTTTGTCTGTTCGGCGCATGAGTTTTTTGCAAATATACAACAATGTTTTCAATCGTGAAAGGGAAAAGGTGGGAAAAATGAAGAATGAAGAATGAAAAATGAAGAATGAAGAATGAAGAACCCTCGAAACAGACGACATAAAAATCGAGCCGACGTTGCCCCTGCGGGGAGGCTCGGGCAGGGGGGTGTCGTCCTTAACTTCCTTCCTGTTCCTTTCTGTTTTCGCTGACGAAACGTGAATGAAAAAGGGAGTTTGTGCGGTTTTTGCGGAAAAAAAACGTTAAAGACGGTCGGTTTCTGACAGGATTCGGATAATAATCCTTATCTTTGAAGCGTCATTCTATATATGAAGAATCATGAAAAAGCAAACGAATAGTACGAAAAGGAAATGGCTGGCACTTGTCTTTGCATTCATGGTGTGTGCCCTTCCGCTGGGCGCCATCGTGAGCGGACGCACTTTGACGAATACGCTGAAGGATCTTTACGCTGGGTTGCAGACGGTGTATCGGCAGCGGAAGGTGGCACAAAAGCGTTTTAACGATGATTATGAGCGTCAGCACCAACGGATGATCGACGTTGTCAAGGAGTCGAATGAACTCTCCATCTTGCTTTATACGCAGGAGAAGGAGAAGACGTTCAACCTGGCTCATGCCTTAAAGAAGGTGACGGCTGAATACAGGGACTTCAGTAGTGGCAGAAGGCCTTATGACTATATTGTCGGCAATCTGAACTTTGAAATAGACCGTTATGCCCGACTGATTGAGGCTTTGCGCCGACTGCCGCCGATGATGAAGGAGATAGAGGTGGAAATCCTGCCCGACAGCTTGTTGTACCGCAACGACTCGCTGGATGTTCACCTGTCGGATTCAATCTCTTCGCTGGAAAAGGAGGTCATCAGGATTGCCTTTAAGGATTCGGTCTCGGCACCCTTTGTCTTGGACTCGATAGGTGAGAGTCTGCGTGATTCCTGTATCTTTTTTGCATCGGAGATTCTGAAGATGAATGCGGACAACCGAGCTACGGTGATAGCCGACAGCACGCATTACCAGGAGGCTTATTTGCGCATAAAGGAGACTTACGACTATGCAGAGACGTGTTATCGGGAGCTGGAGAAGTATGTTTTTATAGACGGACAAACACCTTTCCTGGAAATCTTGGCAAATCCCCACTACTATTGGGACAAGACTCAGACTGACTTGCAGGAACAGTACAGTATGGATGAACTGCAGGCTGGGCTTGAAGCAGTGCATACCGACGACGATAATGATACGTCGTTTCTGCAGACCCTTTCCAGCAAGGCTGAGAATGCCTTGTTGGTGTTTGTGTGTGTCATGCAAATTGTGGTGCTGGTTTTCTTCTGGATTTTGAGCCTTTTAGGGCTATGGCTGCTTTGCCGCTACACCAGGGTGCGGAACTATGTTCCTAAGAGGAAAATGCCCATTGTTTCGATACTGACGGGTACAATCCTGTATTTCCTCGTGTTTGGTTTCTCTTTGTATGGTGACGAATATATCGAACTGGGTGTCAAGCATGTCAACACGTTCTTGTGGCTGCTCGTTGCCATCTCTGGTTCGCTGTTGCTGCGTGTGAAACCAGAGCAGTTCCGACAGGGTTTCCGACTTTATTCTGCTACCTTCCTGGTTGTCTTGGTTATCATTGCCTGCCGTGTCACCTTTATGCCCGACAGGCTGATGGTTCTCCTTTTCCCGCCCATCCTGTTCCTCATCGTCGTGTGGCAACTGTTTTGCTGTATCTGGGCCGGTGCTACAGCCACTTCCATCGACAGACTGCTGGGCTGGGCATCGCTGGCCATCTATCTGGTAGCCTTTGTCTTTGCTTTCCTTGGCTACACTTTTGTGGTCCTGCTCATCTTGGTGGGATGGTATTTCCTGCTGGCAGTCTGGCTTACCGTGGTCTGCTTTTTGGACTTGATGGACCGATATAAGCAACGGTGGCTGGATAAGCGTGTGGATGACATGAGGGCACGTATTACCTACGTAACGGGAGAAGAACGCGAGTCGTTGCTGATGGGTGCCACGTGGTTCTACGACCTTATCCGTCAGGTGGCTATCCCCACGATACTCCTGCTCTCTCTGCCGATGTGTGTGCATTTGTCGTTAGGCATTTTCGATTTCGATGACCTTTTCGTGAAGTTCTACGAAAATCCCTTCATCCAACTTTTCGATAAAAACGGATTCGAGACGCTGCGGGTTTCTGGTCGGAGCATTGTCTATTTGTTGATACTCTACTACGTGCTGTGTTACTTCAATCGGGCCATTCACGCTATTTGGCAATACGCCCATTACATGGCCTTCATGCGTAAGCACAACCGCACTTCCATCCGCCCCAATGAAATCAACCTCTCTTTGGGCAACAGCATTATCCGCGTTCTTGTCTGGACGTTTTATGCCGTAGTGGTCATCTCCGTGTGGCAAATTCCAACAGGTTCGCTGGGACTGGTGGCAGGAGGTCTGTCGGCAGGTATTGGTCTTGCGCTGAAGGATGTCCTCAACAACTTCATTTATGGCATCCAGCTCATGGGCGGACGTTTGAGGGTTGGCGACTGGATAGAGTGCGACGGTGTTCGCGGCAAAGTGACAGCCATTAACTATCAGTGCGTACAGGTGGAAACCATCGAAGGTACCGAAATGTCGTTCCTCAATTCGTCGCTCTTCGGAAAGAACTTCAACAACCTCACACGCAACCATTCGTATGAGCTCACCACCATCACTGTTGGTGTGGCATACGGAACGGAAGTCAACAGGGTGCGTGAAGTGCTGAAGGAGGCTATGCAGAAGATGCGCACGAAGGATCGGTATGGTCGCGAAATTGTAGATCCCAAGTACGGCTTCCATGTGGTGGTTGGCAACATGAGCGACAGCGCTGTGGATATTAATGTGAAGCAATATGTGCTGGTGGCTGAGCGAATCAACTATGTGGACCACGCCAAGGAGGTGATTTACGATGCCCTCAATGCTGCTGGCATCGTCATTCCTTTCCCGCAGTGCGATGTACACTTGATACCTGAAGAAAAAGAGACATGCTAAGAAATGTAGTGTGTGTTCAAAAAAAGAAAGGTGGCCGATGACTCGACCACCTTATTTTGTCGGGATGAGGCGACTCGAACGCCCGACCCCTACGTCCCGAACGTAGTGCGCTACCAACTGCGCTACATCCCGCCGAGCATAAAAAAGTCGGGAAGACCAGACTCGAACTGGCGACCACACGCCCCCCAGACGTGTACGCTAACCAACTGCGCTACTTCCCGATTTTTATTGCCTCTTGGCTTAAATCGGCTGCAAAGGTCTGCATTTTTTTTGAAACGTGCAAACTTTTCTGCTTAAAAAGTCGAAAACACGGGTCTTTTCTGCAAAAAGGTGTGCTGTTTTGTGTTTTTTCCGTAACTTTGCCGGCAAAAATAGCAAATTCATGGCAGACAAGATGACACCAGAGCAGCGCAGTAATTGTATGCGCAGAATTCGGTCGAAGAATACTCGCCCCGAAATGTTGGTGCGTCGTTTCTTGTTCAGCCACGGTTATCGTTACCGCATCCATGTGAAGTCTCTGCCAGGCACACCCGACTTAGCCATTGTGGGTTTGCGCACTTGTGTCTTCATCAACGGCTGTTTTTGGCACGGACACATGGTTGATGGTGAGCCTTGCAAACTCTATGTGATGCCGAAAACACATACGGACTTCTGGGAACAGAAAATCAGTCGCAACCGTCAACGCGACCACGAGACACGTCTTTCGCTGAAGCGCATGGGCTGGCACACGGTGGATGTGTGGGAATGTGGACTTAGTCCCCATGAACGTGAACGCACTTTGCAGGGGTTGTTGCGCACGCTCAATTTGATTCAACTGGAAAATCATGGGGCAAGAATGACTTACAATCTTGACTACGAAGAAACATTCAGCAAGGCTGCTGAAGAATAATGAATAAATGAACAATGAGATTTTTATGAACGAACTGACCATCAAACAGGCACAGCAACTGGTGGACGATTGGATTCACACCTATGGCGTGCGCTATTTTTCGGAACTGACCAACATGGCGGTACTGACAGAAGAAGTAGGGGAATTGGCTCGCATTCTGTCACGCAAATACGGTGACCAGTCATTCAAACCAGGTGAGCCTCAAGACCCTGCAGACGAGATGGCCGATGTGCTTTGGGTACTCCTGTGTTTGGCTAATCAGACGGGCGTGGATTTGACCGAAGCCTTCAGAAAGAATCTTGAAAAGAAGACGACACGCGACAAAGACCGCCACAAGAATAATCCGAAACTATAAGATAATCAGACTTCTATGGCTGTTCCTCGGTGGCAGTTTGTTCGGGGTTGCGAGCTGCTTCCATAATTTCCCTGGCTCGTTCCAGTTCGTCTTCAAATACAAATATGTCGACGTCAAAAGCGGGGACAGCACCCCCATAGAGATTGCTCATGTTTTCGTTGTGCAGGGCACAGGATATGCCTTCTGCCTGAAGTGCCCCCTTCAGGATGTGAGCTTCGTAGCTGTTGATACAAGTGGTTAACCTTACTGTTCTATTTTTCATTGCGTTTCCTGTTTTTTCGGCACAAATGTAGTTAATTATTATAAACTGGCAAAGAGTTGTGGATTTTATTGTTTATATTTGCTGCCGTTTTTAACACATTTAATTACAAACAACAATGATGAAACACTTTCTCTTTGCAGCCATGCTGCTCATGGGCACAGCCTGTTGTGCCCAAACAACCAAGTTGCCAAAACCCAATATGCAACGGAAGACACTTAGCGTGATGGAAGCTTTTAAGCAACGTAAATCGACTCGCTCCTACAGTAACAAACAACTTTCTGAACAAGACCTTAGCGACCTGCTTTGGGCAACTATTGGTGTGAACCGTGACAACGGCAATCTTACGGCTCCTACAGCCATGAACCGTCAGGAGATTATTCTGTATGTGTTTACTGACAAGGAAGTTAGCCTGTATGACCCCAAGACCCATTCATTGACAAAGGTGGCAGATGGTGACCATCGCGATATTGTGGCTGGTCGTCAGGACTTTGCCAAAACAGCACCTCTCAGTCTGCTCATGGTGGCCGATATGGGAAAATTTGGCAGCAACAACGAACACGCACGCTGGATGGTGGGTACCGATGTGGGCATCGTTACACAGAATATCAACCTCTTCTGTGCTGCAGCCAATCTGGCTACCGTCACCCGTGGTACGATGGACCAGCAAGCTATTCAAAAACTGCTCAACCTGAATGAAAATCAGATTCCTGTCATCAACAATCCTGTTGGATACATGAACGAATAGATGGTGAGTCATGAACGCTGTTGTCAATCTTTCGTTGCAAGCCTATGTTGAACAGGAAATCCTGCCGCAATACGCTCAGTTTGACAAAGCGCATCAGCGTGACCATGCCGAAACGGTCATCAATCAGAGCTTGAAACTGGCTGCTTACTATGATGGCATAGACCTCAACATGGTTTATGCCATTGCTGCTTATCACGACATTGGTCTTTCGGCTGGTCGGGCTACTCATCACCTTGTGTCGGCAGAGAAAATCCGTGCCGACAAACAGTTACGTACCTGGTTTACAGAACAGCAAATCAATGTGATGGCTGACGCAGCAGAAGACCACCGTGCTTCTTCCGACCATGCCCCTCGCACGCTTTATGGCCGCATCCTTGCTGAAGCTGACCGCTTGATTGATGCTGAAACCATTTTGCGCCGAACCATTCAGTACGGCCTTGCCCATTATCCTGAGTTGACTCGCAAGGAACATCTTCAGCGTGCCATGGATCACCTTCAAGAGAAGTATGCCGAAGGGGGCTACCTGAAACTCTGGATTCCGGAGTCTCCCAATGCAGCCCGTCTGCATCAGCTTCAGCAACTTATCAAGGACGAACCGCGTCTGCAACTTTTGCTTGAAAAAATCTTTGACGAAGAATATAAAACGTCATCATTAATACTTAAATGATATGAGAATACCGCTGAAATACACGTTGGTAACATGGTTTGCTTTCGCCACACCATTTTCTACGCTTTCCGCTCAAAGTAAGTATGACAACCCAGACACCATTGTCGTGGCTCGCGACGGAACAGGTGAGTTTCGCAACATTGCCGAAGCCATCGAGGTGTGTCGCGCCTTTATGGACTACCACAAAGTTATCTATGTGAAGAATGGCACGTATAAAGAAAAGATTGTACTTCCGCAATGGCTGCAAAATGTAGAGATTTGTGGAGAAAGTGCCGAAAAGACCATCATCACCTACGATGACCACGCCAACATTCTTTGGCCAGAAACCGGCAAACCTATGGGGACTTTCCGTACCTATACATTGAAGGTGGAGGGTAGTGGCATCACTTTCAAGAATATAACCATCGAAAACAATGCGGCACGTCTCGGCCAGGCTGTGGCTTTGTTTACAGAGGGCGACCGTCTGCTCTTTGTGGGGTGTCGCTTCTTGGGCAACCAAGACACCGTCTATACGGGCACAGCCCGTTCTCGGCTCTATTTCAAGGACTGCTACATCTGTGGCACCACCGATTTCATTTTCGGTCCAGCCACAGCCTGGTTTGAAAACTGCACCATTGAGAGCCTTGCCAATTCCTACATAACAGCAGCCTCCACCCCTCAAGACCAGCCTTTTGGCTACATCTTCCATCAATGCAAACTGATGGCGGCAGAAGGCATTACGAAAGTCTATCTGGGTCGTCCCTGGCGCGACTATGGCTACACACTTTTCATGGACTGTGAATTGGGAGCCCACATACGTCCCGAAGGTTGGCATCATTGGGAACAGCATCGCGAGCAAACGGCCCGCTACATGGAATACAACAACCACGGCACAGGTGCCGACACCTCCCGCCGTGTTTCCTGGAGCCACCAACTAACCAAGAGGGAAGCCCAGAAGATAACTCCCGAAGCTGTCTTCTCCCGAAGCGACAACTGGATGCCTTTCTGAAAAATCGTTTTTCACGCGCATAAAAGCAAAATCGCAGGTTGATTTCCAACTTGCGATTTTCTTTGGTGATCCGCTTGGGGCTCGAACCCAAGACCCCAACATTAAAAGTGTTGTGCTCTACCTGCTGAGCTAGCGGATCGACCTTGCTGAAAAGCTGTCCTTTTCGGAAAGCGAGTGCAAAGGTAAGGAGTTTTTGGGGAATGACCAAATATTTTGTGATATTTTTGTAGTATGAGGTCTCTCAGCAAGGGATATTGGGGCTAAAACATGATACTCATGGAGCCTGAAAGAGAAATTTGGTGCAGTTGTTTGTGGGTGGAATGTTGCTCTCCGTTGAGTGTGGCATTGATGGGAACGTTGCTGGTGTCGTAGTCGGCATTGATGCGCCAGGCGATGTTGTTGCGATAGGCGTAGGCAGCACTGAGGCCCAGTCCGCAGGTGAAACTGTGGCTTTTCTCGACGACGAGTTTGTCATCGAAATTGAAACCGCTCATGGCAAGGCGGCCAGCAAGTATTTTCCCGCCGAGGGCGAATTGGCTGCTGAGGGGAAACTGGAGGTATGCACCTGCCGTAAGGGTGCCAATGCCCATGTTGTCGCTGTAGTTTTCAAAAGAAACGGTGGGCGAAGCTATGCTAAGGCGGACTCCTGCGCCGATATGTTGGGTAATGAAATATGCCAGTTCTGCCTGCGTCTGGATGGAAAGGTTGCTGTAGATGTATTTGTCGCCAATTTGCAGGTTGTGTTTCAGTAAGCCGAAGCCCACGTTGAGGTTGAAGAACGACGGAGATGTGTAGAAGTTGTTGCTGTTGAGCTTGTTGTGGCGCAGGGTGTATTTGTCTTTGAAAATGATGTCGCCAAGGAAATAGCCAAGGTCAACAGAGAAGATGCCGATGCCAGCCCCTGCCAGGATGTCGCTGGCCCAATGGCGGTTGTTCATCACTCGCATCACACCTGTGGCTGTGGCTACTGCATAGCCAGCGGCACTGTACCAAAGGGATCGCGTCAGTCCATATTCTTTGTGCAGAATGGTGGCTGAGGCAAAGGCCGTAGCCGTATGACCAGAGGGAAAGGAGTTTTTTGAACTTCCATCGGGGCGTTGTTCCCTGATGGTGTATTTGGTTATATTGACCAGCACAGCCATTGTTGCATAGGAAAAGGCTGAACTGGCCAGTAGGCGGCCCCATTTATTGCGGTTTTCCACCCCCACCGTTTTTAGTGCCAGTGTGAGGATGAACGGCGAGTACTGTATGTAGTCGTCCAGTTTGTTGCTAAATTTGGGAATGAAATTGTTACGTGCTCCGCGAAAGCTTTCCTTTTGGCCTTCCACGATGAGAGCTGTAGTAAGATAATAGATAGGAACATAGCTGAACTCCATGATGGGGCGTTCTGCCTTCTTCTGTTTTTCCAGGAGGCTCGACGTTGTGCCAAGCGACAAGGTGGGCTGCAGCGAGGTGGCAGTATCGAGGCTGAGGCTGTCGGTCTGTGGAGTGGCGCACAGGCTGGTGGAAATGAATAGAAGAAGGGTAGTGATGAATGCTGCAAGCATCATGGAGTATTTTCTTTTGTTGTGATTTTGAGTTGCAAAATTAAGCATTTTGGATGACATCTGGGATATAAAGTGCAAAAAAAAGTTAGCGGAATATCGTTTTTCGGGTTTCTTGCGTTCTTGAAAGAAAAAAATGGACTACATTTGTGTGGTTTAATCTTCTTTTTTAATAAACAAGAAAGTCTATGGAAGAATTGTCAAATTGGTTTTCATCGCTTGATGGCACATTGCAGGTGTTCTGGGGCTGTGCCATTGTTAGTTCTCTGATTTTTCTGGTACAGGCAGCACTCACTTTGTTGGGAATGGATCATGACCTCGACTTCGACTTTGATGCTGCCAATGTGGACAGCGGCACGATGGACTTGGGAGGCGGACTGTCACTCTTCTCCATGCGTAGCCTGGTCAATTTCTTTGTGGGCTTCGGCTGGGCTGGCATCAGCTTCTATAGCTGGGTGTCGCAGAAGTGGCTGCTCTACCTGATTGCTGTGCTTGTGGGCATAGGTTTTGTGTGGCTCTATTTCTTTATCCGCCGACAGACAAAGCGTTTAGAGTCGGACGGCACGGTGGATATCAAGGAGTGCGTGGGCAAGCAGTGTGATGTGTATCTCCGCATTCCAGCCAGGGGCAGCGGCCAGGGAAAGGTGCAAATTAGTCTGCATGGCTCTGTGCACGAAATTGCTGCTGTGACCGATGGCGAAGAGATTGCCAGCGGAACGCATGTGCGTGTACTTGAGCTGATTGACGGCAATGTGCTGAAAGTCGGAATTTAATTCATTTATTTTAAATACTGGTTTTATTATGGATTCATCATTTTTTTATTTGATTGTGGCGGTAGTCATTGTGGGCACAGTCCTGGTGATGGCTATCATCAACCGTTATCGTCGTTGTCCGTCGGACAAGATTTTGGTCATCTACGGAACAACAGGGAACAAGTCGGCAAAGTGTGTGCACGGTGGAGGTCAGTTTGTTTGGCCTATCATTCAGGACTATGCGTATCTGTCGCTGACTCCAATCAGCATCGATGCCAACCTGACCAATGCGCTCTCGCGGCAGAATATTCGCGTGGATGTGCCTTGCCGCTTCACGGTAGGTATCAGTACGGAGCCAGACAGCATGTTGGCTGCAGCCGAGCGACTTTTGGGACAAAGCCCTGGGCAGATTCAGGAACTGGCCCGCGATATTCTCTTCGGTCAGTTGCGTCTGGTCATTGCCACCATGTCGATTGAAGAGATTAACTCCGACCGCGACAAGTTCCTCGAAGCCATTTCGGGCAATGTGGAAGTGGAATTGAAGAAGATAGGTCTGCGGCTTATCAATGTGAATGTCACCGACATCAACGATGAGTCGGGCTACATCGAAGCCTTGGGTCAGGAAGCTGCAGCAAAGGCTATCAACGAGGCCAAGGTGCGTGTGGCTGAGCAGGAGAAGTTCGGTGAAATCGGTAAAGCTGAGGCAAACCGCGAGACCCGTATCCGCACGGCGGAAGCTAACGCACAGGCTGTGCAGGGTGAAAATGAAGCAAAGGTCCAGATTGCCAATTCTGATGCCGACCGCCGTGAACGTGAGGCTGAAGCCCTGCGTAAGGCAACAGCCGCCGAGAAAGTGGCTCAAGCCAAGGCGTTGGAGGAAGCTTATTCAGCTGAGAAAATGGCAGAAGAGGCTCGTGCTGAACGCGAAAGGGCTACACAGGCTGCCAATGTGCTGGTAAGTCAGGAGATTGAGAAGAAGCGCAAAATTATCGAGGCTGAAGCTGAAGCTGAAAAGGTTCGTGTGAATGCAAAGGGTGAGGCAGACGCAGTCTATGCCAAGATGGAGGCAGAAGCACGCGGTCTCTTCGAAGTGCTCTCTCGTCAGGCACAGGGATACGACAAGATGGTGCAGGCCGCAGGAGGCGATGCCACGAAGGCATACATGCTGCTGCTGCTCGAAAAGCTGCCCGAACTTGTCAAGACACAGGTGGAAGCCATCAAGGATATCAACATCGACCACGTAACGGTTTGGGACAGCGGAAACAGCGCCGATGGAAAAGGCTCGACAGCCAACTTCCTGAGCGGACTGATGAAGTCTATTCCACCCCTCAACGAACTGTTCGACCAGGCTGGTCTTTCGCTTCCCGAATATCTGGCAAAGAAGAAAGACAACACTACGACTGAACCGGAATTTTCTGTAGAAAGGGGTTCTGAAGAATAAGCCTTGAACCTAACACTTCGTCCATACGAAGTGTAAACTTAAAACATCGCCGTTGTTTTTAGAAACAGCGGCGATGTTTTTATAAACAACGGGCTTGTTTTTACAAACAGCGACGTTGTTTTAACTTTAGACTGCAGTGCGGAAAGGTTTTGTGTCCTTATAAAGGTAAAGTGGAGAATGTTTTGTGCCCTTTGGCATAGTATTGCCACAAGATGGAAAAGCTTGTGCGCTCGGGAATGTGCTGAACTTTGCGGACCGCTTGAATGTGCTGGCGGATAGGTGCGTATGTTTTTTTCAATCGCTTGAATTCCTTTCTTGCTTTGAACACAGCCTTCATGTTGGCTACATCGCCTTTGACGAGGAATTGTAGGGCTGCAATGCCGTCGAGTAGGCAGCGAATGTGCATGACGCTGCAAAGTTCTCTTTCTGGCAGGTTTTTGTAGAGCATCAGCAGGTTGTTACGGAAGTTCAAGAAGGTTTTGCGAGGATTGCCCTGGTTCAGTGTGGCTCCTCCCAAATGGTAGGCTGTGCTCTGAGGTATGCAGACAATGTCTTTGCCCATTGTGCGGAGACGCCAACAAAGGTCTATTTCTTCCATGTGGGCAAAAAAGGTTCCATCCAGTCCACCGCTGGCTTCCCAGTCGGATGCGCGGCAGAGTAGGGCAGCACCTGTGGCCCACAGCACGGTGTGTATGTCGTCATACTGTCCCTGGTCTTCCTCCACTGTGCTGAGTATGCGCCCGCGACAGAATGGATAGCCGTAACGATCCAGATATCCGCCTGCACAGCCTGCATATTCAAAGCTGTTGGCCTTCCTTAAATCCAGCAATTTAGGCTGACATGCCGCACAGAGAGGGTGCTGGTCCATGTAGTCGGTCAGTACCTTGTCCCATCCTTGTTGCTTGATTTCTACATCAGAATTCAGTAGCAGGTAGTATTCGTATTGTTTCAACTGGGCAATGGCTCGGTTGTAGCCTTCTGCAAATCCGTAATTCTTGTCCAACACAATGCGTTGAACATCCGGAAAGTTTTCTGTCAGCATTTCCAAGGAGTCGTCGCTCGAAGCATTGTCTGCCACAACGACATCGCCCACCACAGAGTTCTCAATGACAGAAGGAAGGTATTTCCGCATCATCCCGCTTCCGTTCCAGTTCAGTATGACAATGGCCAGTTTCCGCATAAGATTTAAAAATGGGCGAACCTCATGCAGAGATTCGCCCCGTTTTAATGCTTATTTGTAGTTAATGAATTTATCCCAAATTACTTTACGATAACCTTCTTAACTTCACCGTTAGCATACTTAACGATGTTAACGCCCTTCTGCAGACCGTTCTGCAGTGCACCAGAAACGCTGTAAAC
>CADCLN010000048.1 GCA_902802265.1 uncultured Bacteroidales bacterium
TATCAATCAATAAATCAGTTTTATTAAATTTTTAGGTGCTGTGACAGGCCTGTGACAGGTCTGTGACAGGCTCCCCACCCTGGCACAGCTTTCCCACTTCGGTAGCAAAGTTCTCCTGCTTCCGTCGCACAGTTATGCCGTCTGGGTGGCAATGCAGTGCCAGACGAGTAGCATAGTTCTCCCACCGCAGCGGCAGAACTGTGCTACTGAAGTGGCAGAACTGTGCTACTGAAAAGCTATATCAGCTTCACTCTTTTTGCCTTCAAGTTGCGTGAGTCGATGGCTGCGGCAGCACCGTCGTGTTTGTTCAGCGTGTTACATTCGCCACGGAGCACAATGTCGCCCTTGCCATTGCAGATGGCGGTGAGGTCGTTGCATTTTACCTTCAGCTTCACATCACCTTCGCCGTTCACTTCGATGTGGGTGTTGGCACATTCCACCTTTGCGCTGACATCGCCTTTGCCGTTGAGCGTGAAAGTGGCATTTCCCTTGCACTCTGCTTTCTTCAGATTCACGTCGCCCTTGCCGTTGATGTCGATGCGAAGTCCGAGAGCCTCAATCTCCTTGGCGTCCACGTCGCCCTTTCCCAAGACGTAGATGTTGAGGTCGCGCTGCTGACGGAGGTCGCTCTTGATTCCTACATCGCCCGCACCATATACGTGCACATCTTCGAGGAAGGGTGAGGTGACAAAGACGGTGATGCCAGGGATGTCATCGTCGAAGTTGCCAGCCTGGTCGTAGTGGTAGTCTTTCAGCTTGATTTCCAGCAGACCTGTTGCTTCGTTCACCTGGTATTCGTATTGTTCGATGGCTTTCGTGTTGCCAAAGGCTTTCACGCTGCACGTTTCCGACTGCATATAGACAATTTCGACGTGCCCCTCGGTGCGGACGGAGTGGAACGGCGCCACGTCGATGATTTGGCTGCCGGCCTCGCCCCATTTCTCTGAGTTGCGGTAGTCCTTGGAGGCTTTCGCTTGTTCTTTCTCCATCTTCGACAGTTTCGGAGCACTGGTTGTGCCTGTGCAGCTGGAGAGGAGAAGGAGCGTGAAGATGAAAAAGAGGAGGTTGAAAGTGGACTGTTTCATGATTGTTTTGATGTATTGTTGCTTGTGGCAAATGTTGTTTTTATGTCAGTTATATACGATTCGATTCATTGTGATGTCGTGGTCTTCGGTTGGGATGTGTTCCAGCAGTTGGAAGTTCCAGCAGATGCCCACTTTGCAGGCCCCTGTCAGTCGAGGCAGCAAGCGGTCGTAGTAGCCCTTGCCGCGTCCCAGCCGGTGACCGTCCTTGTCGAAAGCTACGCCAGGGATGATGGCGAGCGAGATTTGTGGATAGCGTGGCGACGGAAAGAGGCGGCCTGTGGGTTCAAGTATGCCGTAAGCCCCTCGTTTCAGGGTTTCGGGTCCGTCGTAGATGCGTAGTTCCAGTTCGCTTCCTACGACAACGGGCAGCAGAATTTGCTTTCCTTGCCCGACGCCTGCCGCTATCAGTTCGGCTGTATCTACTTCGTCGGCCAGGGAGTGGTACAACAGAACGGTCTCTGCCTCAGCCCATTCGGGTGTGGAAAGCACACGGCTGCACACGTCCTGCGACAGCTGCCGGCGTTGCTGCGTGGTGTGTTCAGCCTTTCGTTGGGCTATCAGTTTACGGAGTTCCTTTTTGTTCATTGGTGCAAAGGTAAGAAAAAATGACGAAGTCAATGAAAAATGAAGAATATTTTTGATGAGATTCAGTCGTTTTGCACATTAATTAAGAAAATTGCTGCCAAAATTTGTTTGTTTGTGCAGATTCTTCATGCTTCATTCTTCATGCTTCATTAAAAATCCGTATCTTTGTCACCGAAAACAAACTTCAAACCCCCAATCATTATGAAGAAATTCCTTCTCTTTGCTCTTTCTGCCTTGCTCTACACGACGGCACAGGCAGGTGGTCTGATGACCAACACGAATTATCACATTGCTTTCGACCGCATGATGGCTCGCGGTGCCACGTTTGACATTGATGCCATCTACAGCAACCCTGCCGGCTTGGTGTGGGGTCATGAAGGTTGGCAGGTTTCGTTCAACTGGCAGATACCTACGCAGAATCGTGACATCGAGACGTTCATCCCCAACTTCCTGGGTTCTGGCACAGACTTTTCCAAGAAATATGTGGGAAAGGCTTCGGCCCCGTTTGTTCCAGGTTTTTTTGCCTCTTACCACAAAAACCGCTGGGCGGTGGGTGCCATGATTGGCATTGTCGGTAGCGGCGGTTTCGTGAAGTACGACGAGGGTGTGCCCATGTTCACCGTGCCCGTGATGGCAAAGCTGGCTGCCGGTGGTGCAATGCCCAATGCCTACAATCTGGATGCCCAGATGAAGGGCAAGCAATACATCTATGGCTTCCAGGCTAACTTCGCTTATAAGATTACGGACTGGTTGTCGGCTTCGGCTGGTCTGCGGGCCAATTACTATGATGGCTACTACCGTGGACACGTGACTGCTACCCACAAGGGCAACGGACTGGAGCTGGTAGGCTTGCAGTTGGATTGCGACCAGAGAGGGTGGGGCTTCTGTCCCATCATCGGCGTGGACTTCCACAAAGGGCGCTGGACGGTGGCTGCCCGCTATGAGTTCCGTTCCAAACTGAATATTCCGAACACAACCAATGTGCTGACTGTGGGCAGCATGGGAAAGACCACCGATGTGAAGGCTTTGGCTGACGAGATTGGAAACGAAGCGACTGTTCAGGCGTTATCGGGTTCGTTAGGTAGCATGGCACAGAGCGTGGGCGCTTTCCTGCCTGGCGAAAAGACTCGCTACGATATGCCCTCGCTGCTCTCCGTGGCTGTGGGCTATGAATTTATGCCCAATCTGCGTGCTACGTTGGAATATCACTTCTTCGACGACAAGTGTGCCAAGATGTCGAATGACCGTCAGAAGGAACTGACGCACGGCACACACGAAATCCTTGCCGGCATCGAGTGGGACATCAACAAGACTTTCACCGTCAGTGCCGGTGGTCAGCGCACCGACTACGGACTGAGCGACGGCTATCAGACTCACACTTCGTTTGCCTGCGACAGCTATTCCTTCGGTCTGGGTGGTGCTGCCAACATCACAGAACATTTGCGCCTCAACGTGGGCTACTTCATGACCCTCTACAGCGACTACACCAAGGAGTCTGCCAACTACTGCGGCATGCCTTTCCCTGGCAAGGATACGTTCTCCCGCACCAACCGCGTCTTCGGCATTGGCGTGGATTACAAGTTCTAACCTCAATAAACTGTATATCATTATGCAAAGCAATCCAGCAGAATGCCTTTACTGCACAAACAACGAGACGTTGCACAGTCTTATGATTCCGATTGCGGAACTCCGTGTTTCGCGTGTGTTCCTCTTCAAAGAGCAAACTTACCGTGGTCGCTGTCTGGTGGCCTACAACGGACACGTCAATGACCTGAATGAACTCTCCGACGAACAGCGCAACCTCTTCATGGCGGATGTCGTGCAGGTAACACGTGCCATGCAGCGTGCCTTCAGACCCGAGAAAATCAATTACGGTGCCTATAGCGACAAGCTCAGCCACCTACATTTCCACCTTGCCCCCAAATATGTGAATGGTCCCGACTATGGCGACACGTTCAAGATGAACCCAGGCAAGCTCTATCTCACCGATGCTGAGTACCAAATACTCATCAATATGGTGAAGGCAAACCTGTAGCCTTCGCTTATGAAAGAAAAAACGCTACATTCGCAAATTTGCAAACGTAGCGTTTTTTCTTGTTTTGATGATAAATGTTTACTTGTTCTTCAGATAATATTCCAGTCCCAGTTTCACGTTTTGCTTAACAGCATTGCTGGTGAGGGTGGCTCCTGTCAAACCATCGACTTCCATCTTGGCAGCTTCACTGACTTTCTTTCCGTTCCACTTGCCCAGCAGTTCCTGCTTGATGCGAGTCATATACTTGGGTGTTTCCTGATTCTTCAGGGCCTCAATCTTCTCCACCTTATTCTTCTTGATGTAGATTTTCAGTGGGGTGGCACCTACATAGCCCACAACCTCACGTCCCAGTTTGGCCGTGTTGATGACGGTCATGCCGTCTTCCTTTGTGATCACTTCGGGGTCGGCAGGAGCCAGGCTCTGCAAAGGAATGGCCATAGCCATTATCAGGGGGATAAAAAACTTCTTCATCGTCGTGTTTTTGCTTTTTTGATGGTTTTATCTGAGTACACCCGAAGGGAATCGAACCCTTATCGAAGGAACCGGAATCCTTTATTCTATCCATTGAACTACGGGTGCGGTTTTTGCGAAAAGCGGTGCAAAGGTAAGAATTATTTACCATTTATCATTTACCATTTACCGTTTTTTTTGAAAGTAAAAAGGTTTTTTGCTAAAATCGTGGTTCCTTTCCATTAAATGACAGGATGTACCTTTCTTCTGTGGGTGCTTCTTTTTCTTTCCCCTGTTTTGTTTGTCTTCTCGGAAAAAGTTCATAACTTTGCGGCAGATATGGAAGACGAGAAGGATTTTTTACCGCAGGAGAAGGACTACCGCTCGCTGAAAGCATTTCGGAAGGCGGAGTGCATCTATGATGTGACTTATTATTTTGCCCACAGGTTTTTGGCTGTGGGTGATCGAACCATCGACCAGATGGTGCAGGCGGCTCGGTCGGGCAAGCAGAATCTGGCGGAGGGGAATATTGATGGCGTCACGTCGAAGGAGATGGAACTGAAACTGACGAATGTGAACAGGGCTTCGCTCCATGAGCTGCTGTTAGACTATGAGGACTATCTGCGTGTGCGAGGTCTGGAGCAGTGGTCTTTTGATGACCCTCGTTGTCAGCAGACACGGGCGTTTTGTAAGGCGCATCTGGATTCTGCCGTTTATCGGGAGAAGATTAAGGAGCGCTCGGATGAGACCATCGCGAACATAGCCATTACGCTGATTCATCAGTGTGATGTGTTGATTCGTGGGCTGATTGAGTGGCAGAAGCGGAATTTCCTGGAGAATGGAGGTATTAAGGAGGAGATGTATCGGGCGAGGATGGATTGGATGAAAAGGAATGGTGGGTGGAATGGAAGGAATGGTGGAAGGAATGGGCATGATGGGCATGATGGGCAGAATGGGCAGAATGGGCGGAATAATGGGCAGAATGGGTGAGTGCCTATAGAGTTTGCCCATCTTGCCCATCATTCTGCCCATTAACCTGCCCATCCCGCCCATCACCCCCCATAAAACCAATATTTATTATGAAATCTTTTCTTTTTATATCTTCACTTCTCTTTTGCACTTCGTTGTCGGCGCAGGATGTTGCGCTGGCCGACAGCATTGTGAAGTATCAGATGGCGAGTGGCGGATGGCCTAAGAACCAAGACTGGTTGCAGGGTGCAGACCAGGCAGCGATGGCAGCGTGTCAGCGCACAGGTGTTGGCAGTACGATTGACAATGGGGCAACGGTGAATGAACTGAAGGTGTTGGCGAAGGTGTTGGCAGAGATCAAAACCGTCCAACCTCAACTCCGTCCACACTCAAAACCTTACCAAAACGCCTTCCTCCGTGGCATCAACTATCTGCTGGCAATGCAATACGGCAATGGTGGTTGGCCACAGTTTTGGCCACGCAGGGCAGATGAATCCTATTCAAGTCATATCACCTTCAACGATAATGCGATGGTGAATGTAATGCGGCTGTTGAAGGATGTGGCAGACCAGGCTCCCCCTTACGACCAAGTGAAGGTGCCCAAACGTTTACGCAAGGCATGTGGAGAAGCATTCAGGAAAGGCGTTCAGTGCATTCTGGACTGTCAGATAAGGGATGCCAGTGGGAAACCGACCGTGTGGTGCCAACAGCACGACGAAGTGACACTCCTTCCTGCCAGTGCCCGCAAGTACGAACTGGCAGCCTATTGTGGACAAGGCGAAACCGTCAGCATTCTTGAACTGCTGATGGATTTATATGAAGAGCAACCTTCCGACACGCTGAAATATCGCATCACCTCTGCCGTGAATTGGCTGGACAGTCACGCTATTCATGACATGAAATTAGAGTCGTTCATCAACGAAGAAGGACTGCCAGACAGACGGTTTGTTCCCTCAGCAGGCGCACCACCCATTTGGGCACGCTATTACGACCTGGAAAAAGCCGAACCGCTCTTTTCCGACCGTAGTGGTCTTCCCCTGAAAGATTTCAACGCCATCAGCTATGAACGTCGCAACGGCTACAGCTGGTTGGGCGATTCACCGCGCAGGGTGATTGAACGATGGAGAAAAAGAATGTAAGTGTGTTTAAAAAACGCTTGCAAATTTAGTTTGCAAGCGTTTTTCAACAATAGAGGAAGGACGGTTACAGTCCGAGGTCTTTCTTGATGGCTTCCACTTTTTCGGAAGCAGTCTTTACGGCTCCGTCGTAGCACTTCGGGCATTCCATTTCGCCCTTGACTTCAACGTAGAACTTAATCTTGGGTTCTGTGCCGGAAGGACGGACGCTAATCTTGGTGCCGTCGGCTGTGAACCACTGAAGCACGTTGCTGGTGGCTGGCATGTCGAGGTCGGATGCTACACCGTCCTTGACCATCTTCAGCGTCTTGTAGTCTTTTACGCAGATTACAGGACTGCCACCGAGAGTGGCTGGTGGAGTCTGACGGAAGTCTTCCATCATCTGCTTGATTTCGTCGGCACCGCTCTTGCCTGGCTTCACTATGGAGATGGCGTTTTGGTAGGCAAAGCCGTAGTCGAGGTAAATCTTCATGAGCAGGTCGTAGAGGGTCATGCCGTTGTCCTTTGCCCATGCTGCGATTTCGCAGAGCAGACAGATGGAGGCTGGACTGTCCTTGTCGCGTACCTTGTCGTAGGGCAGGTAGCCGAATGATTCTTCACCACCACCGATGTATTTCTGCTTGCCTTCGCTAATCTTGATTTCGCGGGCAATCCACTTGAAACCTGTGTAGCAGTCGCGGATTTCCACTCCGTTGCGCTGAGCAATCTGGGCAATGGTTTCGGTGGTGACGATGGTCTTTACCATGAAGTCGCCAGGTTTCAGCTGACCGAGTTTCTTCTTGTTCTCGATGATGTAATAAGAGAGCATGAGGGCTGTCTGGTTGCCGTTGAGGATGCACCACTCGCCCTTGGGGTCGCGGCAGACCACTGCGAGGCGGTCGGCATCGGGGTCGCTGGCAAGTACGAGGTCTGCATTGAGTTTGTCGCCCAGCTTCATGCCCAGGGTCATGGCTTCAGAGTTTTCGGGGTTGGGAGAAACCACGGTAGGGAAGTTCCCGTCGATGACCATCTGTTCCTTCACCACGTTGATGTTCTGGAAGCCCCAGGTGCGCAGAGCGGCAGGAATGATGACGCGGCCTGTGCCGTGGAGGGGTGAATAGACGATGCAGAGATCCTTCTGGCGATTGATGACGTCTTGGTCAACGAGTGCTTCGTGTACGGCGTTCAGATAGTCGATGTCCATTTCGCCACCGATAATCTTGATGAGGTCTTCGTTGGGGGTGAACTTCACTTGGTCGATAGTCACCTTGTTGACTTCGTCGATGATGCCTGTGTCGTGTGGAGAGAGCACTTGTGCGCCGTCGTCCCAATATGCCTTGTAGCCATTATATTCACGCGGGTTGTGGCTGGCCGTGATGTTGACACCAGCCTGAGCATGGAGCTGACGGATGGCGAAAGAGATTTCGGGTGTGGGACGGAGGCTTTCAAAGAGATACACCTTGATGCCGTTGGCAGAGAAGATGTCGGCCACGGTCTCGGCAAAGAGGCGAGAATTGTTGCGGCAGTCGTGTCCTACAACTACGCTGATGTCCTGCTTGCCGGCAAAGGCTTTGTTGATGTAGTTGGCAAAGCCCTGTGTGGCCATGCCGACGATGTACTTGTTCATGCGGTTGGTACCTGCTCCCATGATGCCACGTAGTCCGCCTGTACCAAATTCCAGGTTCTGATAGAATGCGTCGATGAGGGCGCTTTTGTCCTCGGCTTCGAGCATGGCTTTTACTTCAGCCTGTGTGTCGGCGTCGAAAGCTGGACTGAGCCACTTCTGGGCTTCAGCCGTACAGTGTTTGATGAGTTCTTGATCCATATAAGATGGTTATTTGAAGGTTGTAAAAATGTTTTTTTGACTTTGTCCCAACTAAATGGGTTCGCAAATATAGAACATTTTTTCGGGAAATATTCCATATTTAACAAAGATTAGTTTTCTGCTGTCGATGAGATGACGCATTTTGCACCTTTCAGCGTGGGGGAACTGGCTGTAAGGGTGACTTTCCCCGCTTTTTGTGTACTGCGGAGAATGGCTTGCATGAAACCCGTCTGCATCTGCTTGGTGTTGTCCTCGGACCGGAACAGGTCGCTGGTGTAATGGTCGCCGTTGTCGATGGCAAGGAGTTTGGCTTCACCAGCCACGGTGACGGTCACCTGGTCGGTAGCATTGGGAACGATGCGTCCCTTGCTATCTACGGCATAGATTCTGAAATACTGCAAGTCCATGCCGTCGGCAGTCCAGCGGTCGGTCTTGGGATTGAACGTGTCTTCGGGTGCTGCGCTTTCTGCCACAATTTTCAGGGCAACAGCCTTGCCTGTGGACTCAATGGTGTGGCGAGCCACTTCCTTACCCTGGTTCTTGGCAACGGCAAGCAGTTTTCCGCCCTTGCCGTAGTCAATGTTCGGCCAGTAGGTGATGTTTCGCTTTGCCACATCGCTGAGGTTGTTGTGCTGTGTGCCCAGGCTCTTTCCGTTGTAGAAAAGTTCTACCTCTTCGGCGTTGGTATAGACAAAGACATTCTGCTTGCTGTTTTCAGGCAGATTCCAGTCTGACGAAATCTTCTGACTGCCCACCTTGATGTCGTTCCATTCCATGCTTTCGCCTTTGCCCTCCACAACGCCGATTTGCACAACGGGTTCGTCGGGACAGATGCTGCCCTTGATGAGATAAGCCTGGGGGTGGGGTAGCAGGGCGTGGGTGAAGAAAGAGTAGTTCCACCCCTTCTTGGGCCAGCCGTTGCTTTCGCCCCAATATTCAATGGCTCCCCACCATGCCAAACCTACGGAGCGGTCTCTGTCCATGCCAAAGTAGGGCTGCTGCAGCTGGTTGGTAACGGCTTCGCTCTGGAACAGAATCAGGTCGGGCTTATACTGGAAATAGCCAGGGTAGGCATCCCACTGGTAATTGAACGAGGCTACCTCGGTGGCACAAGCCAGTTCGGGCGGCACCTGATAGGTCTTGAAGTCGGGTGTGCCGCGTTGTGCACCAGCCCGAGCAGGGAACATGGCTACGGTGGTCGGACGGGTGCGGTCGTAGCGTTTCAGCATCTGGTCGAAGATGCGGTAAGTGGTGATGCCCCAATCCTCCGTCGGGTAGCCACTCCAGTCGCGGCGAGTCTGCAATTCGTTGCCCAGACTCCACAACACGACGGACGGATGGTTGCGGTCGCGTTTCACCCATTCGGAAATCAGTGTAGGCCACAACTGCATAAACGGCTTGCGTCCACCCCAGTAGTCCTTGTCCGACCACTTGTCAATCAGTTCGTCCACCACCAGCAGTCCCACTTTGTCGGCTGCTCGGTAAAAGCCTTCGCTATAGGGATTGTGGCTGCAACGGATGGCATTGTAGCCAAAAGCCTTCAACTGGCGCATCTGCCGTTCTATGGCTTTGTCGAAAGCGGCAACTCCCACGGCTCCCATGTCGTGATGGTTGGCAATGCCTGTGAGAAACACCTTCTTGCCGTTCAGCTTGAATCCAAACGCAGGGCTATACTCAATGGTGCGCAAACCTATCTGGTCGCTCACCGAGTCAATGGCAACGCCGTTTTCCTCTACGACGGCTTCCACCATATAAAGATAAGGAGTGTCAACAGACCACAGCTGTGGATTTTCCACTGTAATCAGCGGCAGAGCCACTTCGGTATTGTTCTGTATGGTGTGGTCGGGCATTCCGCAAACAGCCGTTCCGACCACCTTGCCGTCAGCATCCTTCAGGGTAGCCCTTAATTGCAGCGTGTGCTTTTGCCAGCCTTCCACCTGCAACTGCACCAGCACGTCCCATGCCGTATGGACGGTTGCCGATGATCCGTTGCCTCCCTGCGGATTCAGCGGATTGATGTCGATGCGCTGTGCATTCAGATGGTCAGGACGTACCAGATTCCCTTTGGGTGCACTGGTCACGTACAGACCGTGACGGGCAATGCGTGTCTGCTGGTTGCTCACCTTCAGATAGACATCACGGAAGATGCCGCCACCTGTGTACCAGCGGCTGCCGTTCTTCGGACCTGTAGAGGCATAGACAGCCACCACGTTGTCACCCTCCAGACGGACAGCCTTCGTGATGTCTGCTTCAAAGCCAATATATCCATAATCGGAAGAAGCTACTTTCTTGCCATTCACATACACATCGCTGACATACATGATACCGCCGAAGTCCAGCACGATGCGCATATTTTTATAGGCAGCCGACAGCCGGAACGTCTTTCTGTACCAGCCTTCACACATCTGCTTGAAGCCGCGTGCACCGCCAGCCTCCTCTGTCCACGGCTGCTCAAACTGGAAATCGTGCGGCAAGTCCAGCGTGCGCCATCCGCTGTCGTCGTAGTCGGGCTTTTCCGCTCCTTCGGGATTGCCCATTTGGAACTTCCATCCGAAATTGAACAACTGCGACTGCACATTGCGCCAATCGCTCAGCGGAACATTCCGCTGTGTCTGCTCGTCCACCTTCTCTATATACTGTGCCGAGACAGTCAGTGAGAGTAGCGAAACGAGAAAAGTAAAAAGAGTCTTGAGGTTGTAAGGTTTTGAGGTCATAAGGTTATAAGGTTTAGAGGTTTATTCTTTTATTCTTTCACCACAGATTACACGGATTACTATTGGGGGCTTTCCAATCTGTGTAATCTGAAAAATCTGTGTAATCAGAGGTTATTCTTCATTTTTGTAAAAAATATTCTTCATTCTTCATTGACTTCGTCGAGCCTCTTACATACTCCCAAAAATCTAAGCCTCCCCGCAGGGGCAACGTCGGCTTGATTTTTATGTCGTCTTCATTCTTCATTTCCTTCCATTCCATCTTTGCTCTGCACACCACTTCGCCCGAAAAATGCTTTCTCACTTCCACCATATACACATTCTCCTCCTTGTCTTCATCCATGTAGATGTCCAGCTGGTCGCCGAAATAACTCTCCGTGATGTAGGCAATCTCGAAACGTTTCAGCCGTTCTGTCTTGTGTTTCTCCAGTGGCAGCAAGTCGAGGATGTGCTCGATGTAGCGCACCGAATTGACGTGCCCATTGATGTCGATGTCCGAATACTTTGCCGCGAAACTATACAGGGGTTCGGTAGCTACCACCCTGATGCGTCCAGGCTTCTCTATGGGACATTCACGGTCTGTGCAGATATACTCGTTGATGCGCCCCTCGTGCATTGTCACCAGGTTCACGGGGCGGCGGCTGTCCAAGTCAATCATTGCCCACACACTGCGAGCATACCCGATGGCTTCCCCCTTTGCATTGTGCATGGAGAAATTACGGTCGGTGAACAGGCTATATACGGCTTCCACCCACGTGTCGATGCTGAATTCGTCATACTGCATCGGCAAATCCTTAAACTCCATGGCCAACCGCGACAATACCCACGTGTAGTGGTGTTCGTTCAGGTCTGTGATGCCAAAACCGCGCTTGGCAGCATGCATACCCGCACAATTCAACAAGTGGTTGCCCACAATACTCATCGTCAATCGTCCCGTGCAATCCACATGGAACGGCTCAGCCAAAAACCGATAGCTGCCAACATTCTCTTTTGTCATCATATCTTTTACCATTTGTGGCTGCAAAGATAAAGAATATTCTTCATTCTTCATTCTTCATTCTTCATTTTTGTAAAAAATATTCTTCATTCTTCATTCTTCATTCTTCATTTTTCTTACCTTTGCAGCCATAAAATGTAAATGGTAAATTGTAAATGGTAAATAAAGTTGGTAAATGGTAAATAAAACGCCTTCCCTCAATCTGCCTCCCTATCAGACCAACCTGAAGACTATCGGAAGCACGGTGAAAATATTTGACACCTTACGTCGCAAATTCGTCACCCTCACTCCCGAAGAGTGGGTGCGCCAGCACTTTGTCCACTACCTCATCGAGCACAAAGGCTACAACTCCACCCTCATGGCAAACGAAGTAGCCCTCACCCTGAATGGCATGACCCGCCGCTGCGACACGGTGCTCTATGCGCAGGAAGGTCTTGTGCCCCGCATGATTATCGAATACAAACGTCCCGATATAGCCCTTACCCAGCACGTCTTCGACCAGATTTGCCGTTACAACATGGTTCTCCACGTGCCGTACCTTATCGTCAGCAACGGGCTCGAACATTACTGTTGCCGCATCGACTACGAAACAAACGGGTACGTCTTTCTGGAAGACATACCCGCGTATGATGAGTTGTAAGGCGGCTGAGACAAAGCAGTAAATATGTTGCTTTGTAAAGCCGTTGGCCTCAGTGCTCCGAAGGTATCGTAGAGGCTTCGGATAAGCACGAGGTCGGGGTCAAGGGTTGGAACAAGCCTTCTGAAAAAAGTTTGCAACAATTGCAACAATTGCAACATTTGCAACATTTGCAACATTTGCAACATTTGCAACATTTGCAACATTTGCAACAATTGCAACATTTGCAACAATTGCAACAATTGATAAGCTAAACAACGGATTACACGGATTATACGGATTTATTTGAAACAACGAACCTTTAGCTCGGCGAAGTCAACCTTTAGCTCGGC
>CADCLN010000049.1 GCA_902802265.1 uncultured Bacteroidales bacterium
ATAGCAAAAATTGAGGGGTATAAAAAATAAAAAAGTTTTTTTAGAAAGGAAGTAGAAATTCCTTTGGCACAGTGGCACAGTGGCACTTTCTTTCAGCGTATATGCAGATGTAGCGAACATCATTAGCCTTTAAGTTGGTTACTGTGCAAAACAAGCCTTTCGCCTGTGCGGAGATGCTGCAACGGCTCCTTTCTTGAGAGCCTTTCGCCTGCACCTCCACACAGGCGAAAGGCTTTGGGGGTTGCGCGTCCTTGCCCGTGGAGGGAAGGGATGCACTAACTTCTCGGAACTACGGGCAGACAGCACGCACGGATTCACCGACGAAGCGGTAGGTGTCGTTCCAATCCTTACCGCCCGAATTGAAGTACAGGTTGTCGGCGTAATACGGAACTAAAACTAAATGATCTTTCCAGACGGGTGAACAATAATTCGACCAGTAGTAGCCAGCTTTGCCCTCGTCCTTGTGGTCGCTGCCGCTGAGTTGACCAGCGGCAGGCAGGAAGATGGAGTTACCATTCGGACCTGTCACCTTCTGGCCGTTCACACCATTCAGAGTTGTCCACTCCCAGCTACAATTATACAAGAGTTCTTTTATTTCTTCACGAGTTGGCATACGCCATGTATCGCCACAGTTCATATAGGCTGCATCGTCTTCCAGGTCAAGCGTGTTCTTATCGTCGTTTTTGTTGTATTTGATGTAGCCTAAATACGCGAAATATTCGTCCCACATCCAATAGTTTTCTAAGCTATAATTGTCTTTCGGCCAAGTATCGCCCCAGGCAAAATAATCACCATACTCTTCGGGAGCATTTGCACCAACATTCATCGATGCCCACTTTACGCTGAGACCCAGGTCAACGGCTTCATAAATTTTGGCACGTCTGCATTCGCTATACGTCCAGTCAGTTCCGTCGTTTAGGTACATGGTTTTGTCAGTTAACCACCGCACCTTCCATTCAGCGACAAATGCGCCAGATTCGTTGTATATCAGAATATGTTCCTGGTAAGGAAAAAACTTGTAGGTATAGCCCTGTCCTTCAAAAAAGTTGCCGAGGGAACCATCTTCATAAAATAAAGTAAGTTTGCCGTTTACTAACCACGTGCCCGCAATGAGGCTGTTGTCCACCATGTAGGGGTTAACCATGGATTTGAGGGATTCCGTCTCGCCCGTCAAATAGCCGTCAATGAGCAACGTCACATCATCCACGTCCAGATCCCCGTTGTGGTTCAGGTCGCCGTTAATCACTTGTGCCTGTACCTTTGTGGTCAGCACGATGGCTGCAAGCAGCACAATACTTTTGAATATTGTCTTCATAAAAAATATGTTTTTAATGGTTAAACTAACTGCAAAGGTACAACAAATGGGGAATTGTTACAAATTTATAGAAAAGAAATAGCCCTTTTCCTATAGGAAATACAGGCAGGAACAAATATTCGTGGCTAATTCATGGCCATTCATGTTAAAAACAATAGGTTGTATAAATCAGGCGGCAGAAAAAGCCCCTACCTGTACAAAAAGGTTGTGCAGGTAGGGGAAAGGCTTTTGGGGTTGCGCGTCTTCTTGGGACTACGGGCAGACAGCGCGCACCGTTTGACCGTAGCGGCGATGGTATTTGTAATTGTGCATGTTCCCGTCGCTCGAATTGAAGGCCATGCTGTAGGCGCTATCAGTATTGTTCGGGTTATCACTGAGCGAACTTGTCCAATAAAAGCCAGCGGTGCCCTCGTAATCGTGGCTGGTGTTAAAGAAGTGGCCAGCGGCGGGCAGGAAGATGGAGTTGCCATTCGGTCCTGTCACCAGGCGACCCTCCACGCCGTTCTGGGTTGTCCATGTCCACTCGCATTTGTTGATAAGTTCTTCACACTCTTCAAGGGTTGGCATTCGCCATGTGCCGCCCCAGCGTGCATAGGCTGCGTCATCTTCAAGGTCAAGAATCATCTTGTTGTCAACGGGTCCAAAGGATGATTTGGTGCAGTATTTGGTCACGGTATTGTATGAGCCTCCGTACCATTTATAGGATTCCCAGTCGTATGAGTCTTTCGGTTCGGTTTCACCCCAGGCGAAGTAATCCCCATACTCTTCGGGAGTTTTTGCGCCGATATTCGTGGATGCCCACTTTACGGAGAGACCCAGGTCAACGGCTTTAACCCGAGTGAGGGTGACATATTCTCCGTCCGTATATTGAGCGAGCAGGGTTTCGTCGTTTATATCCAGCACCTTCCACTCACCGACATATACGCCCTCTTCGTTGTACATCAGGATACGACCCTGGAAAGGAAAGAACTTGTAGGAATAGTTAATCGGTTCAAAAAAGCCGCCGAGGTGGCCGTCTTCATTAAACCCAATGATGAGGTCGTCTTTGTCATTAGTCCATGTGCCCACAATGAGACTGTTGTCTACGATGCAGGTGTCAGCGATGGTTTCCTTCTCGCCCGTCAGATATCCATTGATGAGCAGGGTGACATCATCCACATCGATATCGTCATTGTGGTTCAGGTCGCCATTGATTTGTGCCTGAGCCGTTGTGCTCAGCACGGTTGCTGCAAGGAGCAGCACAATACTTTTAAATAATGTCTTCATAAGAAAATATGTTTTTGATGGTTAAACTAACCGCAAAAGTACAACAAATGGAGATGTGTTGCAAATTTATTGAACAAAAATTTACACTTGTTGCGTAAAAAATAATAAAGAGCCATGGAAAAGTGAAAATAAATCCCTATCTTTGTGGCATAATTCTTGATAATGCTGTATAAATTCCCAATCGCATAATCGCATGAAACTAAAAGCAATTTTCGCGCTTTCGTTCTTTCAGATTCTCACGCTGCCAGCCTCAGCTCAGTCCACGCGGCTTCATTACGATAGCCCAGCCATTTATTTTGAAGAAGCATTGCCCATCGGAAATGGTTCGCAGGGAGCCATGATTTACGGAGGTGTGGCAGAAGAAAAGATTTCGTTGAACGACATCACGCTCTGGACGGGAGAGCCCGACCGTGTGGTCTATTCGCCTGATGCTTACAAGTCGATTGCGGGCATTCGTGAAGCGCTCTTTCGTGAAGACTACAGGGAGGCCGACCGCCTGCAGCGGGCTGTGCAGGGGCATTACAGTCAGAATTACCAGCCGCTCGGCACATTGACCATCAGCCAGTCAGAGTATTCGGACACTTCGGAGTATTCAAGATCGCTGGACATTGCCCGTGCCCTTGCCACCGTGAACTACAGGGGCTGTTCGCGTGAATACTTTGCTTCTGCGCCCGATTCTGTGATGGTGGTCCGGATGAAGGGGAAGAAGCAGAATCTCACGTTGGGCTACCATTGCCAGTTGCCCCACCAGCAGGTCGCCACCGTGTCAAAGGAGGGTGTGGCAGAACTCACCATTGACGGCTATGCGGCCTGGACCAGCAAGCCTAACTATGCAGGCGGGGAGACGGGTTTCCAGTACGACAGCAATCGAGGTGTGCACTTCCGCACCATCATTCGCGTGCTGAATCAGGATGGAACTGTCCGTGTCAGGAACAACGACCAGTTGCAGCTTACCGACTGTACGGATTGCATTATTCTCATTGCCAACGCGACCAGTTTCAACGGCAACGACAAAGACCCAGTTCGGGAGGGCCGCGATTACAGGAGCCTTGTTCGCAGCAGGATTGACCATGCTGCCGCGAAGACTTACGATGAGTTGTTGAATCGCCATGAAGCCGATTACCAGTCGTACTTCAACCGCATCAGTCTTGACCTCGGCACAACGGCTGCCGACATCCAGGCCAAGACCACCGAACAGCAGTTGCGCGACTATACGGAAAAGAATGAGGTGAATCCTGACCTCGAAGAACTTTATTTCAACTACGGGCGCTATCTGCTCATCTCTTGTTCTCGCACCCAGGGTGTACCTGCCAATTTGCAGGGACTTTGGAACGAGCGGATTCTGCCGCCGTGGTCGTGCAACTATACCAGCAACATCAATGTGGAGGAAAACTACTGGCCTGCCGAGGCTGCGGGGCTGGGCGATATGCACCTTTCGCTGATTGATTTTGTCCGCAAACTGCCTGTGACCGGCACCGAAACGGCCCGTGCCTATTACGGTGTGCAGCAGGGCTGGTGTCTGGCTCACAACACCGACATCTGGGGCATGACCTGTCCGGTAGGCGAACATGGCGGCGACCCGATGTGGGCAAATTGGAACATGGGCGGCGCATGGATTAGTACCCATTTGTGGGAACACTACGCCTTTACGATGAACCTTGACTATCTGCGTGATGTCTATCCTGTGCTGAAAGGTGCAGCCGACTTCTGTCTGGCTTGGTTGGTGGAAAAGGACGGCTGTCTGCTTACAGCACCAGCCACGTCTCCCGAAAACACCTTCCTTACACCCGATGGGTATGCTGGCAGAACGCTTTACGGCGGATTTGCCGACATAGCCATGATTCGTGAATGTCTGACCGACACGCGCATGGCTGCCCTGCTGGTGGGGGAGTCGAAATCTTACATCGAAACGCTGGAGAAAACCCTGCAACAGCTTCTGCCTTACCGCATCGGCAAGAACGGTCATTTGCAGGAATGGTATCACGACTGGCCCGACCAAGACCCGCACCATCGTCACCAGTCGCACCTCTTTGGGCTTTACCCTGGAAACCACATCACCGTGGCTGAGACACCCCAGCTGGCTGCTGCCTGCAAACGTACCTTGGAAATCAAAGGCGACAAGACTACGGGCTGGAGTACGGGTTGGCGTGTCAACCTGCAAGCCCGACTGCACGAGGCCGAAGCAGCCTACCATATTTATCGTGTGTTGCTGAACTACATTTCACCCGATGATTACCGAGGTCCTGGTCGTCGCACAGGTGGGGGCACTTATCCCAACCTGCTCGATGCTCATTCTCCTTTTCAGATTGATGGCAACTTCGGTGGTTGTGCCGGTGTGATGGAAATGCTTGTGCAAAGCACCCTCAACGAAACACAGCAGCCGCAAATCACCCTGCTGCCAGCGCTGCCCAAAGCCTGGAGCAGAAGCGGCACCCTCAAGGGCATCCACACCCGTGGTGGCTACACCCTCGACTTCTCTTGGCAGAACGGATCCCTCACAACTCTCTTTCTCCACGACTGCCGCCCAGCTTCAGCCCGTCCCCAGAAAGTCTTCCTCCGTCAGGGGACAAAGACCTGGAAGTTGACCACGAGGGCAGGGGAGACTGTACGACTGAAGTAATGCTCCGCGGATAGGGGAAAATACAGGGAATCCTATAAAAAGGGAAAAAAGCGCTAATCTCACGATCTGCGCTTTTTTGTTCTCAATAAGTATTAATTTTTTTAAGGTAAAAAGATTGTTTTTAGGATGCCGCAAAGTTACGGACTTTATTCGGGGCGGCAATAGAGAAAAGAATGTTGTTTAACATAAGTGCTCGCACACAAAATGCCCACAAAGGGGTAATGACACTTATTGAGGGTGATTTTTTGCTCTTGGGGGTGAATCTGTAGCACATTGCGGGCGGATTTGTGATAAGACTTTAGCATGGTAATTCTTCCAGGAAATACTTTGTGATGAGGAAGGATCGGTTTGCCATTTCTGCCCAGAAGTCGTCCCACTGCTGGTCGTGGTTGTCGGTTGCTCCAGGTGTGTCGCTGATGATGCGGAAACTGACAAAAGGCATTTCGTAGAGATAGCAAGTGTGGGCAATGGCGGCAGACTCCATGTCGCAAGCCAGTCCGGCAGGGAAGTGATTCTTGATGTTTTTTTGTTCGTCTGCTTTCTGAATAAACTGGTCCCCCGTGCAGATAAGTCCTGCGTGGATGGTTGTCAGCGACTGTATGTCGTTCAGATGGAGTGCAGTCTCGATGAGCCGTGGATTGCCGTTGAAGAATACAGGCATCCCCTGTATTTGTCCGTACTGGCAACCCATGCCGCACCACACATCGTGGTAGCAGATTTGCTGACTGACCACCACATCCATGATTTTGAGGCTGGAGTCTATGCCTCCTGCCACTCCTGTGGAGATGATGCATTGCGGATTGAAAGCCTTGATGAGTTCTGCGGTGGCGATAGCGGCATTCACTTTGCCGATGCCACTTTGTCGCAAGATGATGTCGTTCTTTCCCGTATGTCCTATGAGGTAAGTGAATGGTCCCGATTTTATTTCGGCTTTTTCTTCGAGCAGAGCCGCCAACTGTGCGTACTCATTGCTCATGGCTGTAAGGATTCCTATTTTCATGTTTTGCGTTTTTTTACGGTTATGTGGTTGCAAAGGTAAGAAAAATAAATGTAGAATGAAGAATGAAGAATGAAGAATCTTAAAAAAATGGTAAATAATAAATGGTAAATGGTAAATAATTCTTATCTTTGCGGCGAAAATGTACATTATATAATATTATATATCCATCAATTAACCTTGACCATGCAAATTTTTACGAAGTTTTTCTTGCTGGGCAGCATGATGTGTGTGCCCATGCAGATGTGGGCTGACGGCAGAGGAAAGCCATCGCCCGACGACACACCACTGAGCCAGTGTGAGACGCTGGATCGTGGTCTTGTGCAAATCAATACTTCCTCGGTGAGTGCCTTCTTGTCGTGGCGATTGCTGAAAACCGACGATGTGCACACCTCTTTCCTGATTCTGAAAGACGGCAAAGTGCAGGGTGACACCCTGCGTGCGGTGACCAGCAAGCGAGTGACGGCTTTAGCAAAAAACACCCTTCAACTGGTGGTTTTACAAAACGGTGTGCCTACCGACACGCTGAATCCCCAGCCGTTGAACCAGACGGGTTATCACCTCCTGCAGCTGAAACGTCCGGCATCCGGTTCCAACACCGACGGCAGCTACGACTATTCGCCCAACGACTGTTCGGTGGGAGATGTGGATGGCGACGGCATCTACGAACTCATTGTGAAATGGTACCCCAGCAATGCCAAAGACAATTCGCAGGGTGGCTACACGGGGAAGATTTATTTTGACTGCTACCGCATCTTCACAGGGGAACGTCTGTGGCGCATAGACTTGGGCAGGAACATCCGTGCGGGTGCTCACTACAACCCCTTCCTGGTCTATGACTTCGATGGCGACGGCAGGGCAGAAATGGTTTGCAAGACGGCTCCAAGTTCAAAGGATGGACTGGGTGAATACGTGAATCAGGCTTCGGACAATCCGTCCATCCTCTCTGCCAGCAACACAAAAGACTATCGCACCAGCGATGGCCGCATCAATGGCGGACAGGAATACCTCACTGTGTTCGACGGACTGACGGGCAAGGCTATTCACACCATTCCTTACTACCCCAATCGCAATGCAGAGGAAACGTTGAGCGACGCAGCGGGTACATTCAACTGGGCCATCAGCGGCAAGAACGACACTGGCAGCTATGGCAACCGTGGAGAACGCTACTTGGCCTGTGTGGCCTATCTGGATGGTCCCGACAGCCGTCCTTCAGCCGTGATGTGCCGTGGTTATTACACTCGTTCCTATCTGTGGGCCGTGGATTTTGATGGTGAGCGTCTCAGCACAAAGTGGTTGCACGCCTCCGTTTCTGCTACACAGGTAAAAGTGACCGATGCCAACGGAAAGACGACAAGCCGAAATTATAAAAGTAATACAGACCCCAAACGTACCCATTCTGTCTATACAGCCTACGGACAGGGTGCTCACAGCCTTACTGTCGGCGATGTGGACGGTGACGGCTGCGACGAAATCATCTATGGCAGTGCTGTGGTGAACAACGACGGACACTTGCTTCACACTACGGGTTTGGGGCATGGCGATGCGCTCCATTTGGGAGACTTCGACCCCGACCGCGACGGACTGGAAATCTTCATGGTACACGAAGAAAGTCCATACGGTTGCAGCTACCGTGATGCAAATACAGGAGGGCTCATTTACTACACTTCGGGCAGTGCCGACAACGGACGTGGCTTGGCAGCCGATGTGCTCAGCAGTTACCGAGGTTATGAATACTGGTCGGCCAAGGTGGACAATACACGCAATGTGCAGCGTGGAGCTGTCGCAGAAAAGAAGCCTTTCATGAACTTCCGCGTCTATTGGGACGGTGACCCCTACGACGAACTGCTCGACGGCACCAACATCACG
Organism: uncultured Bacteroidales bacterium; assembly: GCA_902802265.1. Taxonomy (GTDB): domain Bacteria; phylum Bacteroidota; class Bacteroidia; order Bacteroidales; family Bacteroidaceae; genus Minthosoma. The sequence continues at coordinate 8,068 of CADCLN010000049.1, forward strand.
AAGTGGACAGCAAGCGGTTCGACGACATCGTTGGGCATCTACACTTCCAATACTGCACAAAAGACCTTTGCCGACCTGAAGCTGACACCTTCATCCTGCAACAGTACCAAAGCTACTCCCTGCTTGCAGGCTGACATCTTCGGTGATTGGCGTGAAGAAGTGATTTTCTGGAATGCGAGCGACCCCTCCCAGCTTTACATCCTCTCTTCCACAGCCAACACAAAGTACCGTGTGCCTACGCTGATGCACGACCACAACTACCGCATGGCCATTGCCTGGCAAAACTCGGGCTACAACCAGCCGCCACACTTGGGTTATTACTTGCCTGACTACATCGACTCGTTCCAAGGTGTAGCCGATGACCCAACCGTTGTGACAGGCATTGCCACAGCACCTATCCGTAAAGAAGTGAAGTCGCGCGAATACTACACCGTCAGCGGTCTGCGCATCAGCCAGCCTCTCAGCGGCATCTATATTCAGCGTACCGTCTATTCGGACGGTTCTGTGGAAGTGAAGAAGCAGATGAAATAGCCCTGAAACATTGAAACATTGAAACATTGAAACAAAATAGCGACCGTATTCCCATGAAGAATACAACAAATACATTTACACCAACCATAATGCACTTATAAATCCTTAATATATAATATGTTTTAAATCTCATTATTTAAACAAAGAATAATAGAAAGTATTAAAATAACCAAAATGTTGCACCAATGTTGCACCAAAATGTTTGGAATAAATAATTATTTTGTATCTTTGCATCGGATATTTAATTTAATTAGTTATGTCAAACAAAGGAAACACAACATTTGGCTTTATGTTAGCCAACCATCCTAACAGATTTGGTTTCTATCCAGTAATGCTCCGCATTACAAGGGATAGAGTAACAAAAAGAGTTAAGACAGAGTTAGAAGTAAAGAAAGCTGACTGGAATCAGAAAGCTAAAGGTTACAAACATTTCAGAGATACATTTCACAATGCTGAAGTGTATAATGATATTCTTCTTGACATTCTACAAAAGTACAAAGATACTTACATGGAACTAAAAGAAGACGGCAATGCCAGTGCAGGGAATATAATAGAAAAGGTAAAGTCAGGGGATATAAGTGAATCCTTCCTGCAATATGCCAAAGAAAGAACACAAGCCATTTATGATGCTGGAGGTATAAGGAACTGGAAAGTATATAATGGATTTTGCAACAAATTAGAATTATACCTTAATGAGGAAAGAAAAAGGGATTTATTATTTGCAGAACTTACCCCATCTTTATTATCTAAATTTGATAGCTTTTTACACAAACTTCACAATGAAAGACACCCCGAACAACTGTTACACCAAAATTCTATTGCAGTTATTTTTAAAGTGTTCAAGACATTAGTAAATAGAGCCATCACAATAGATAAGAAGATAAAGTTTGAACAAAATCCTTTCTTGGTTTTCAAATGCCCATTTGTGCCAACAGAAAAGGAAAAACTTGATGCAAAAGAATTAGATGTAATCAAAGAACTTGAATTAAAAGAGGGTAGTTTGATTTGGCATTGCCGTAATTACTTTTTCTTTTCTTTCTATTGTGCTGGAATCAGAGCAGGAGACCTTATACAACTAAGATGGTGCAACATTACCCAAGAGGGAAGATTAAACTATCAGATGGGGAAGAATCACAAAGTTAGGGATTTGAAACTTGTGCAGCCTGCCATTGATATATTGGCATACTACAAGAAAGATGGTGCAAAGCCCACTGACTACATTTTCCCATTGCTTGATGATAGTGAACAATGGTGCAAGTATATCACACAAGAGCAGAAAGACACAATGCCATCCGACCTAAAGAAAAGAATGTTTGAAGTGATAGGGGCTAAAAATGCACTTATAAACAAAGAACTTGCTAAGATACAAAAGTTAGCAGGATTGGAGAAAAGAATATCTTTCCATATTAGTAGGCATTCATTTGCAAAGGCTGCAAAAGATGCAGGTATAGATAACTTGGAAGTGAAAGCACTGCTTGCACACACCAACCTTTCTACTACACAAAAATATATGGGAGAATTTGACACCCAACAGAATGATGCAGCCCTTGACACCATCTTCAAGAAAGATGATGAAGAAATGCTATTGAAACAACTGCAAGGGGTAAATCCCGAACTATTGAAAAAGGTAATTGAAAAGTTATCTGTAAAGTGATTGTGCTATGGAAACAAATAAAGCAATAGAAATCTATCTGCCAAATATTACAGATAGCCTCAACAATGATTTGTTGGAAAAGAAAAGTGCAATATCAAAGATACTCAAAGGAACACCTTTTGAGAAAGACACCTATGCAATCTTTGAACACCTTGTGAGGGTACAAGGTGCATTGCATATAACAGAATCTAATATGCAATCAAGAAAAGAGCACTTAAAAGAAGAGCTGAATATTATTAAAACACTGATATTGCTTAACTCTACTCCCGAAAGTATGACAATTAAATGTAGTGATGTAATGGTAACACTTCCAAATGCCATTGTAATGGATATTGCATTACGGATAAGAGAATCTACCATCAAATTATTTAACCCAACTTTGACGCTGCAAGTCTGATTTTTCTTGCTAATCAGTGACTTGCACATTTTCGCTATGGTGACTGTGTTCTACAGATTTTGATTTTT
>CADCLN010000050.1 GCA_902802265.1 uncultured Bacteroidales bacterium
TGCAGCCATCCTTCTTTGCTGCACAATGGCTGTTCTGACCAGCTGTAAGAGTAAACCAACTGCCGACCTCGTGGTCTATGGCAAGATTTTCACTTCCGACAACAATCAGATTGTTGAAGCCTTCGCCGTGAAGGACGGCAAGTACGTCTATGTTGGTGACAAGGCGGGCGCCGAGCAGTATATCGTGAATGGCAAGACGGAGGTGATTGATTACACCGGCAAGGGACTGGTGATGCCTGGCTGCGGTAATGGTCATGCCCATTATTCCTCCGGCTTTGCCGTCAAGACCATCGGTACGTTTGTCGGTCCAGAGGACGGTCCGGAGAAATTCCTTACGGAAATACTTCCCGCTGCCGTGAAGAAAGCCAGGGAGAATGGTGCAAAGGCGGTCTTCGGCTTTGGCTGGGACTACGAGCTGTTCGAGAAAAACATGCCTACCCGCCAGCAAATGGATGCCATCTGCAGTGATATCCCCATCTACTTTGCCGACGAGGAAGCCCACAAGGGACTGGCAAACAGCATCCTGTTGGTGCAGGCCGGTATTATGAAGGAAGACGGCACTCCGCTGAAGAGGGATATCCGGGGAAGCGAGATAGTGATAGGCACCGATGGCACACCTACCGGTTTCCTGAAAGAACAGGCGGGTACCTACACACGTTCTTTCCTGGACAATGAGAGCCTCTTTTCTGTGGACATCGCAAAGGCTAATATGGCCAATATCGAGCAGCACCTCTTGTCAGAGGGCTACACGATGTATATTGACGGCTGGTCTTCCTATTTCTTCAACACCAATTTCTACCAGGCTGCCCAGCAGATGGACAAGGCCGGTGACATGCACTTCGTACTGGGCTTGGCTTACGAGATTGACAGCTGGATGGACATAGAAGCGGTTCTGAAAAAGGCTGCCGACGTCAAGAAATATGCTTCCACCCGTGTAAAGCCCAACTGGATTAAGCTCTTCATGGACGGTACGGTGGAAACGGGTACGGGATTCGTGGATCCAATCTATCCCGACGGACATCAAGGCAGTGCCAACTGGACGGAAGAGGAACTGACCGAGATGACGCGCATTGCCAACGAAAACGGGGTGACCATGCACATCCACGTCATGGGAAACAATGGAGTCCATCAGGTTGTCAATGCCTTCGTCAACGGTGGACAGGACGAGATGCGCAATACGCTGGTGCACGTGCGTAACGTCAACGATGAGGACTATCCGCGCATGGCAGCGCATAACATCTATGTCACCTCGGGTGTGACATGGCATCATTTTGTAACAGGTGCACCTGAGTATTTGAAGAACACAGTTCCTGCCGGCATGGAGGACAAGTCTTATCCCTTCAAGTCGTTCTTCGACTACAATATCCCTGTGAGCATCCACTCCGACTTTCCCGCTTTGGGCGGCAGTCCTGACGACCCCTTCGGCATCATGGAGATTGCCGTGACGGGTGTGCTCTGGTCTGAGAACGGCACCCCATGGTGGCCAGAGGAACTCGTCACCCGCGAGCAGGCCATCAACGCTATGACCATCAACATTGCCAAGCAGATGTTCATCGAGGACGAGCGCGGCAGCATCAAGACCGGCAAGATCGAGGACGAGCGCGGCAGCATCAAGACCGGCAAGTATGCCGACTTCCTGCTTGTTGACAAGGACGTGCTCTCCTGCCCTGTCATGGAGATTCACGCTGCCAAGCCCGCAGCCACCTACTTCGAAGGCAAGAAGGTGTTTGAAAGGGAATCACCAAATCAAAAATAAATCGAAAAATCATCAAATAGTAAATTAAATAGCAAACAGAGCGGTGATTTTCTCAGATTTTATTTGTACTTTTGCCATGCCATTGATGATTTTTGCTTGTCTTGATTTGCAGCACTAAGGTAAGTGAAAAATCTGACATGGCAAAATCCTGAGCAACTTTTTGTTGCTCAGGTACTTATAAAGAAAGTTGCAACTTTTTGTTGCTCAGGTACTTATAAAGAAAGTTAAACTAAAATGCTGCGGAATTTGGGATAACAACAAATACAAAAATAACTATGAGCAAGAAAGAATATCAAAAACCCACTATGCAAGTGGTAGAGATTCAAGAGGCAAGCATTATTTGTACCCTGTAAGAGGTATTAATTCTAATGCTGATCTTACCCTCGGAGAAAAAAGCAACAATCAGCCTGCTGCCCGCCGCCCCTCCCGCAACATTTGGGATGGTGGTGATGACTGGGACGAGTAGCTCCCCCTCTATAAATGATCTACAAACCCCGCTGGATTCCTCTTCAAATCCAGCGGGGTTGTAGATGATGATTTGTGAAGAATGATAAAAACAAAAAACATGAAAAACATTTTACTGATGACGCTGGCCACCATGATGGTCAGCATGATTGTTTATGCACAAGACGAATCGGCCTGGCCCCACATTGCACCCCCGAACAGATGCCCCGCCTGGCCCGCATCATGCCCGCACCACCGGCTTTCAACAGCCCAGAATTTGCCTGGGCGACGTAGTGCGCTTCGGATGGGGGGCAGCAGCGGCAAGACCCCGACCGCTTAGCTTTGGCTATAGCCGATGCCGAGTGGCATAACCATGCCAAGTTCTTCTTGCAGTGGAAAGAAGCCTTCGGGCTGGAAATCAATGAGACAAACACACCCGAAATCTGGAAACTGATGGAGAACAGCCTTGCCACTACCGACCCTATGCGTAAGGAAGTTAAGGCATACTACCACCGTCAGCGCCCCTCCAGAGCGTTTCGATGACCCCATGCCCTCGCACGAGGAAGACGAGCCCATGCGGTGAAGGCAGCTACCCATCTGGCCACAGCCTGCGCGGATGGACCATCTCGCTGCTCTTGGCACAGGTAGCTCCAGAGCGTGCCGCCGAGACTTTCAGCCGTGGCTGGGACTACTGCTGGCAGTCGTGTCATCGTGGGTGCTCACTGGCAGAGCGACGTAGATGCCAGCCGCACCGCAGCCAGCATCGGCTTCTGTGCCCTTCAGGGCAGTCCAGCGTTTACCAGCCAGATGCAGAAAGCCCAAGCAGAATACGGGGGAGAAGACAAGCCAGTCCGACTGCATGCCCCGTGCCGCCGCCACAGTGGAACACCCTGCCACTCGTGCCTACCGTCTTGACGGCATCCCCGCCACCGACGACACCCGTGGCATTCTCATCCAAAATCAGCAGAAAATCATCAAGAAGTAACCGAACTTCTATCTTTTCTTTTTCGGTAGTTGTAAAGATAGATGTGTTCTCATTCTATCCTCTACCTTTGCAGCCCAGAGGATGTCTCTCAGGAGTGCATTGAAGTCGATAACGTTGTCTGGCTTTGGAGAGAAGCCCAGGATGACGACTACCAGTTGGTGGGAAGGGAAGATGAAGATGTCCTGTCCGTCATGGCCGTCGGGGTAGTACATGTCCTTCGGCACATCGGGGAACTTGCCATTTCGGTTCAGCCAGAAGAAAGCACCATAGCGGCCTGCGCTGGCGGCAGCTGGTGTGCGTGAATAGTCCACCCATCCTTCGGGCAGGATTCTCTCGCTCCCAACGCAGCCGTCGGCAAGGAACATCTGTCCGAAGCGTGCGTAGTCTCTTGCTGTGGCGTAGAGGTACGACGAACCCACAGGCGTGCCGCTCATGTCCTGCTCGAAGACGGGACCGACGATGCCGAGCGGATCAAAGAGCCGCGAGTGCATATAGCGGATGAATGCCTCGTCGGAAGAAAAGCGGCTGCGCAGATAGCGCATCACGATGTTTGTACTGCCGCTGGAGTATTGCCAGTGTGTGCCAGGTTCGTACCCCAGAGGCTTCGAAAGGGCATAGAGACCCATGTCGGGTTCGCAGTGAAGCATAATGTTTACGTCGGAACGTGCGCCGTAGTCTTCGTTCCACTCCAGTCCGCTCTGCATCTGCATCAGGTTGTGGAGGGTGATGGCTTTGCGTCCGTCGCCCTGCCACTCGGGAATGTCCATCGGGGCATGAATGTCAAGGAGGCTGTCTTTAACCATAATGCCGATGAGGGCATTTGCAAAGCTCTTCGCCATGCTCCAGCTGAGTAGCTTTGTGTCGGGACCAATGCCCTTGTCATAGCATTCTGCCACCACACCGCCTTTGTGCAGAACAACGAAGGCAAGGGGATGGCCATGATAGGCTCGCTCGATGACGAATGCCTTTGCGATGGGGGCAAGGTTTTTGCGGATGGTGGAGTCGCCCACAGGCAGTTGGGCATTGTAGGTGGAATCTTGGTTTGCCTGTGTTTCTGTGAGTACATTGAACGGGAGGTGCTGTTTCCTCAGCCAATCGGCAGTGTCGCCACACAGCAATGTCACGCCGTAACCCTCGCGGTAGGCGGCTGTGGATTTTCCCCAAAGAAAGCGGCTGGTGACAGTCTTGTTCTCAAAGTCCACCGTGTTGCTTGTGAAGCGAATGAAGGAAAAGTTCAGGTCAAGTGCTTCAACATCTTTCGCCTCGCGACCCGAAACGAATACCGCCGAAGCCAGATTTTTCGCAGCGTAGCCTGTGATGATAGGCATCAGGCTGTTTAGGTAAATACATCCGCCAAGAATGGAAAGGAGGAATGCAAAAGTAACATAGCGTAAGATCCTTTTCATAGATATTTTGGTTTGTTTTAGTTCTTTAGATTCCGAAATTTTGCTTCTTTAAATACAGTATGCTTTCGGGCCCCAGGTTGAAGATGAGGTCGATGATGGAGAGATTGGGCAGGAAGCCATGTTTGGATGCAAAGACTTGGTAATAGGGGCGGTGTTCGAAAGTGGTCGGACACCGTTCTTCTGTTTCGTTCAGAAAGGTGGAGGTGCGCTGCAGTGTGGATGGGATGTCCATCAGTTCCAGGCATTTCTGGATAAGCGTTTCGTTGAGGTCCATGAGAAAAATCCAACGGCGTTCATAGATGGGGCGGAAGTCGTCTTGCAGGTATTCAAAGAAGGGGGAGTTGTAGTAGGAAGAAGCTAATGCGTTCCAGTGCTGATGCTGCCAATCCTGATGATAACTGATGCGCACATCTTTCATCAGACATTTTGCACCTGCACAGAAGTTTGACTTGTCGATGGGTACTGTGAGACTGAGCGGCCCATTCGGTGCGTCGATGGTGCAGCGGTTGCGAATGGTCTGCTTGTGGAAGTGTTCGTATTGTTCAATAAAACATGGTTCGCCCTTTGCAAGCGGGGCGAACCATGATATTGGGGGAAGATAAGCGGTTATCATTTACCAACTTTATTTACTATTTACCATTTACCATTTACCATATTCTTCATTCTTCATTATCTACCATTTACAGTTTTCATTAAGGCATTTCGCCATGCGCAGCCTAAATGGTACATTGTTCATGGAAAATAGTACATTATTTGATGTTGTCAACACATTTGAACAATCTATTCCAACGGATGCGGAGGAAATGGTCGGTGTAGGCATCGGGACTGATGGAAAGCCAGATGAACAGCGGTTTGCCCACGACGTGGTCTTCTGGTACGAAGCCCCAGTAGCGACTGTCTGCTGAGTTGTGGCGATTGTCGCCCATCATCCAGTAGTAGTCCATCTTGAATGTATATTCCTTTGCGGGCTTTCCGTTGATGAGGATTTCGTTGTCTGTCACCACCAGTTCATTGCCTTCGTAGGTGCGGATGGGGCGTTCATAGATGGCTATGTTCTCCTGCGTCAATTTGATGGTCTCGCCCTTGGCTGGGATGTGGATGGGACCGTAGTTGTCTCGTGTCCAGCCGTAGTCGTGATTCAAGGGATACAGATTGCCAAACCAGCCGTCCATGACTTCCACGATGGAGTCAATGGCTTCGCAAGCCTTCAGTCCTGTCAGCGTCTCCTGTGTCAGCGGCATAGTACCGAAACGGTTCCAGTCGCTGCGCTGTTCGTCGCTGATGGCCAGTCGGTTGCACAGGCCGTCAAACTTCTTTGCGGTCAAGTCCTCGTGTGCATACACTCTGTAGGAGAATTGTGCGTAGGTAGGTGTGGGTTCTGCTTTTCCATCTACATAGATGACTTTGTTCTTGATTTGCAGCGTCTGTCCTGGCAGTCCCACACAACGTTTCACGTAATTCTCTCTGCGGTCGGCAGGGCGTACCACCACTTCGCCATACTGCTCTTGGTTGGTTGCCACAATCTGTTTGCCGATGTTGTAGAGCTGGCCAAACAGTTTCCGCTGCTCGGCCACATTGAGCGACTTCATCTCTGGCAATTCATAGCCCTGTTCGTAAGCCGCTTTCTGTGCCAGTTCCAGACAGAGGTCGTAGTAGTCACCGTTCCAGTTCACAGCCACGGTGTCGCCCGACGGATAGTTGAACACGACGATGTCGCCCAGTTCCACCTTGCCCAGACCTTTCACACGACGATACTCCCACTGTGGCCATTCGATGTACGACTTGCAGTTCAGCATCGGGATGGTGTGCTGTGTCAGTGGCAGTGTCAGCGGAGTCTGTGGAATGCGTGGGCCGTAGCTCACCTTGCTCACCAGCAGATAATCGCCTGTGAGCAGCGACTTCTCCAACGAACTGGAAGGAATCTGATAATTCTGAAAGAAGAAATTGTTGACAAAATAGACTGCCACCAATGCGAAGACGATGGCATCTACCCACGACATGATGCCGCGTGCCACATCGCTTTCCAGTCCTTTCCACCAGGTCCACTTGATTTTCCTTGTGATATAGAGGTCGAAGATGAAGGGCACCACGATGAGTCCCATCCAGGAGCCTACCCAATAGAGAAACAGCAAGTAGAGCACTGTTACGACCACAAACATTGTCCATCTTACCCACGGAGCCACAGGCTTCTCGCCTTTGTTTCCCTGAGCTTTTGTCTTCTTAAAACTTTTATAATCGAAACTCATATCAATTAAAATTTAAACAAATCATCTGTACTTAACAGTCCGTTGTGTGTGGCTGTGAACTCGGCAGCCAATACGGCACCCAGGGCAAAGCCCTTGCGCGAATGTGCATCGTGTGTAATCGTAATCAAGTCTGCTTCGCTGTCCCATGAGATGCTGTGAATGCCAGGCACCTCGTCGCGGCGAATAGAACTGATGGGCAGCAAGTCTGCCTCCACGCTGTCTGAACCTTCGACCGAACCGTCGGGGTTTTGCAGGTAGCCCATCGTCCAGTCCCGCTTGCGGTCAACTCGCTCTACGATTTGTTCTGCCAGGGTAATGCCTGTGCCCGATGGGTGGTCCAGTTTGTGTATGTGATGTGTTTCCACTTCCTTCACGTCATACTGTGGAAACCCGTTCATGATGCTTGCCAAATACTTGTTGACAGCCGAGAAGATGGCGACACCTACCGAGAAGTTCGATGCCCAGAACAATGTCTTTCCTTCTTCGCTGCACGCCCTGCGCACTTCGTCGCCGTGTTCCTTCAGCCAGCCTGTACTGCCGCTGACAACCTTCACGCCTTTTGCCCAAGCCTTAAGGTAATTGCCGTAAGCCGTCTGTGGCGTGGTAAACTCAATGGCTACATCTGCCGAAGCAAACGCATCGCTTTCAAAATCTTCTTGGTTGTCAATGTCGATGATACTCACGATTTCGTGACCACGACTCAGGGCAATTTGTTCTATCATTTTGCCCATTTTCCCATATCCAATAAGTGCTATCTTCATTGTGCTATTTTGTTTGTGCAAACTGTCTTGCATGAAAATTTCGCTGCAAAGGTAAGAATTATTTACCATTTACCATTTACCATTTACTATTTTTCGTATCTTTGCAGACGAAATCCCCCTCAGAAAAGCATGGAACAGCTGTTGCATTATTGCTGGAAACACAAGATTTTTCCGCTTCGAGAACTGAAAACGACCGATGGGCGCTCCTTTGAAGTCTTGAATCCTGGTCTGCACAACACAGATGCTGGTCCTGATTTTCTGGACGCCAAAGTGAAGATTGACGGCATCGTTTGGGTTGGCAATGTGGAGATACATGTCCGTGCCAGCGATTGGCATCGTCATAGGCACGATGGCAACCCTGCTTATGAGAATATCATTCTGCATGTTGTGGGCGTCGAAGACGAAAAGCTTTCCTATTACAATGGTCAGGCTGTGCCACAATTTGTGTTGACGGTGCCTCGTTATGTCGCCGATAACTACGACCATTTGCTTCTTGCAGACAAACAGCCTCCGTGCAAAGATGTTCTTGCTGATTTTCCCCGATTGTTGATTCATAGCTGGCTGGCGTCCCTGCAGGTGGAACGTTTGGAAATGCGTACTCAGCAAATCATGGAACGTCATGCCCGCCTTCAGTGGAATTGGGAGGACACGTCCTTTGTCACCGTTGCCCGTGCTTTCGGTTTCGGCAAGAACGGTGATGCCTTTGAACGGTGGGCATCCAGCATCCCTGCGGTTGCCGTGGGCAAACACCGTGACAATTTGATGCAGGTGGAAGCCATCTTTTTCGGACAAGCAGGATTCTTGGAGGAATCTTTTACTGATGCCGACGAATACTATCTCCGTTTGCAGCGTGAATACAAATTCCTTCGTCAGAAATTTTCTTTGACTCCGATGGACGCCCACCGATGGAAATTTTTGCGGCTTCGTCCACAGAACTTTCCGCATGTCCGCATAGCTCAGTTAGCCATGTTGTACCATGAAGGTAGGCTCAACTTTTCCCGTCTGCTCCAAGCCGACACAGCGGAAGAAATGAAGGATTTGTTGCAGACTCATGTCAGTGATTATTGGCGCACCCATTACCACTTCCATTCGGCGCAAACGCCTGCGGGTGACAAACTGCTTTCCGACGCGTCGCTCGAACTGCTCCTCATCAATGCCGTGTCGCCCGTGCTTTTCAGTTATGCCCGTTACAAGAGTGATGAAACATTGGCAGAGCACGCCCTCCGCCTGTTGGAATCCTTGAAGCCCGAAACCAACAGCGTTGTCCGTTGTTGGGCTGAGGCTGGAGTCCAGGCGGAAAATGCTGCCGACACACAGGCAATCCTGCAGCTTCACACCGCCTATTGCCTCCGTCGCGACTGTCTCCGTTGTCGTTTCGGTTTTGAATACATCCGCCGCACTCCAGATTTTTTGCGGGAGATGTAAGTTTTTTTCTGCTAATAAAACATAATGTGTACCAACGATTGCTATGGGAATAATCAAAACATAGCACTTGTTGATTCAAAACACGGCTCCTGAAAAATCGAAACTTAACTCCTGATAAATGGATGTTGTTCAAATGGGATTTCTTTAACCCAACTTTGACGCTGCAAGTCTGATTTTTCTTGCTAATCAGTGACTTGCACATTTTCGCTATGGTGACTGTGTTCTACAGATTTTGATT
>CADCLN010000051.1 GCA_902802265.1 uncultured Bacteroidales bacterium
ACACCGCCGGTGCCGCCATTATCGTTGGCGGCAGTTTCAACAATCTACGTGACATAGATTGGATCGCGATCGGCCTCTGACTCGACACAACTGGAGGTGACGTGTATGTACAGGTCAAGAGATATGCCCAATATACAAGCACCTAGAAAACAAGGAGGTTCATGCCAATGAACGATTTCATGGTCTTTATGAAAGACAACTGGGGATGGATCGTTTCTTTCGTCACCATCTTCGGTAGCATTCTCGTCTACGTTTACCGCCACATCCGCGCTCTCCAACGAGGTGTACAAGCCCTGCTTCGGGCACAGATGGTGGACAATTACCAGCACTATCATGGAAAAGGATTCGCCCCACTGTATGCCCGGGAGAGCTTTGAGAACCTCTGGAGGAACTATGAAGCCCTCGGCGCGAACGGTGTCTTCTCCGACATCCACAACAAGTTTATGGCTCTGCCCACACACGAAGAACCCAGCACTCACAATGACTTACGTGATTAGGAACAGCCATGGACCGCTTGACACCGTTTAGCCACTACCCGATGTTTGCAACAAACCTATCGATCGAAACTATGGAGGAAATCACTATGAGTAACACCATCAATACTGCTACCACTAACGCTTCTACTCAGAAAACCAAGATCAACTGGAAGGTTCGCCTGAAGAACAAACTCTGGTTAGCTGCTTTCGCCTCCCTTTTCATCACCTTCATCTATGGCCTGCTCGAACTGCTGGACGTCGTTCCTTCCATCAGCGAGGGCCGCACCATCGAGATCGTTCAGAGCGTACTCACCGTTCTTGGTCTCATCGGCGTAGTAACCGACCCCACTACTGCTGGTATCGGTGATAGCGAGCGTGCTCTCGGCTACGATGAGCCCTGGAGCGATACTGGTGATGGAGACAGCGATGAGGATGAATATATCGGCCTGACCGACTGATCTTCCCTGTTCGCCGTTTCTTTTCAGCCCTGTTGCTCCGTTGCAGCGGGGCTGCTCTCATTTTTGGCAGATACTATATGGAGGTGTCATAATGATCAAACCATCCGACTTGATTGCTCTTTTCAAGCAGGCTTTGAGCAACCATTGGGGCTATATATGGGGTGCCTACGGGCAGACCTGGACAGAGGCAAAGCAGCGTGCTGCTACACGTGATATGACCGTCAAGTATGGCTCTAAGTGGATCGGCCACCGCGTCGCTGACTGCTCCGGGCTCGTCTATTGGGCTTTCAAGCAGCTCGGCGGGTCCATTTATCACGGCTCGCATACTATGTATAGAGACTATACGACTGCCCGCGGTGACCTGTCCAATGGTAACCGAACCGACGGGCAGCCCCTCGAGCCCGGCACCGCCGTCTTCAAAAAGAAAAAGGCGACTGCAGGTCAGAAGTCTTATAACGGCTACAATTACCACCATGTCGGTCTGTACATCGGCGGCGGGACCGTCATCGAGGCCAAGGGCACTATCAATGGTGTAGTCACCAGCAAAGTTTCCACCTGGCACGCCTGGGGTGAGCTGAAGGGCGTTGACTATAGCAACTCTGGCGAAAGCACAATTGAAGTGACTAAGGAAGAGCCCGTACCTAGACTGCTCAAGCGTACCAGTCCCATGATGCGCGGAGATGATGTCAGAGCGCTACAGGAACAGCTCAACAAGCTCGGCTTCAACTGCGGTGCCGTGGACGGCATCTTCGGTGATAAGACAAAAGCCGGCGTGATCGCGTTCCAGACGGCAGCCGGTGTGAAAGTGGACGGCATCGTCGGGCCGGTCACCAGAGGAGCTCTGACTGCTGCTTTGTCCGCACTGCCCGGCACCGCGACAGGTACCAACGCGACCGACGCCACTGCGACAGACAAGTGAAATAACCTTTTAACGCCAAAACCCCTGAACCGCTTTGATGCGATTCAGGGGCCGTTTTTTATTTTCCGGAAGAAGGGCTATACTGTCCCCCGTTCACCAGCACAACATTGAGCGGCTCACAGGTGATGTCTTTCCATACGCCGGCGACAACGTAGGGCTCGTTGGCGAGATACTCTTTCACGCCAGCCTCGTCGTCGAAATCGACCACCAGCGCGGAGCCCTTCAGCTTGCCCTGTTCATCGGTCAGACCACCGGCGCACACGATGTGCTTACCGAGCTTCGCCATGCCCTCCAGATGCTGAGGACGGACTTCCATCCGCTTTTCCAGCATGTTCGGGCCATCATAGGCTTTGATGATGAATTGCATAGAGTACCTCCCCAGGAGTGATGTACTTACTCACCTTTCAGAAACGCGACGAGCTCTTCCACGCTCTTTCCGCTGGCCTGGAAAGCCTCCAGCACTTTGTTCTTGTCCTCTTCAGCCTTCTTCGCAGCAGCTTCAGCTTCTTCCTTGGCCTTTTGCTTGGCGGCAGCCTTATCAGCCTTTGCCTTCTCCTTGACCAGTGCCTTCAGCTCATCCTTCTTCGCCTTCAACTGTTCACCAATCGCAGCGATCTCAGCTTCGACAGCTGCGATCTTTTCTGCAATGTTTTCAACTGCAACGGGTGCAACCTCAGCATTAACGGTCTTCTTGTTCTTACTTCCCTTCGGTCTCGGCATGATGGCGGCCTCCTTGTTAATTTGGTATAAGCATCATAGCATAATTGAGTGGTCTTGTCCATCGGTCTTTTTTGCGAAAACGCTCACAACGCATTGTGCTATAAGGCTTTGAGGCTTCGAAGACATTGAAGGCATAATGCTTTTACGCTTTGAGCCGTTATCGGGTTTTGAACCGTTGTGTATCACCAACAATGCTACTGATCCAGATGCGATCTGCCTCAACATGACATCCGTGACAGACTACCTCCACGCCCGCTTTCACTGCATGTAGCAGTGCCTGCCGGAACTCTGGTTGTGTTTCATCATTAGGATTGACCTGCCGTATCCCGTTCATCTGGATCACAAAATCAATCGAGCAATGATATCCGTTAGCAGCCGCTCTGGCCAGTTCATAGAGATGCTTCACGCCCCGTTCCGTCGGTGCGTCCGGGAATAATCCGAAGCCTGGTATCGGAGCCGCCAGTGTACACCCCTTTACTTCAGACAGGTACTTCTCTCCACCCCGCTCCATATAGAAGTCGAACCGGGAGCTGCCATAGGTGAATTCCGGCTTAACGAGGGCAAATGTACCGTCATTGTAATATTGCTTCATCAGGGCATTGGGAGCTAAACTATCGACATTGACCCACTTCAGACGTGGTTTGTAGACTGAGATCAGGTCATAGGCAGTGGCACGCGTTTCAGAAGCGATCTGCTGAAGCGTTACTTTTGCCTTCGGCACCAGCAGTTCACCCAGCCGGCCGGTGTTCTTGACGTGCACCTCTTGTACCACACCATCGATCTCCACCTCTGCTGTGAAACGGTTAAGCCTGCGCACAAAGCGACCTTCGACGGTGTTTTCGTAGAATAGCTCTGGTTTGTTTCGATTACTCATACACGCATCTCCATGTATTGCTCGTCCCTGTTCAAGTCATCCCCGCATCTCCAAATAGCGCTCGACCCGTGCAAGCATATCGTCTAAGCTGAAATAGCCCGCTTCCCTTGCAACGACCTTACCGTCCATATAGACGATCACAGTCGGTGCGCTCATAATGCCCATCTGTGAACAGAGGGCAAGATGCGTCTGGATGTCGATATACCGGGCAGCGACGTCCGGATGATTAGCCAGCCAAGCGTCAAGCTTGTGCCTTATCGCATGGCACGGAGCACAAGATTCGTCGCCGAATTGGAGGATAAGAGTTGCAGCTGTATGGGTTGCAGCTGTATAGGCTGCAACTGTATAGGCTGCAGTGGATGCGATCAGGGCATCCAGGGATTCCTGATGTTCGTTAAAGTTCCTCATTCTTTACTCTGCGGGCAGCTTCCCATGCTCCCGTAATATTCTCTCCACAAGGCTGACGCACTCAAACACCAGTCCATCGCAGTGGGGCTTCTTCTCCCTGCCCAGTTCCTTGTTCCGGCGCAGCAGGTCCGCGCAGTCCAGCATGCCATCATGGTTGGCGCGGAGGGCCTGATAATATTCTGCTGGCTCAATGCCAAACACCCCCAGCACGATGATGCCCGCTGTGATGGCACCACACGCCGACGCTCTTTTCAGTCCGCCACCAAAGTTCGCACAAATACCCATCGCTTGCTCTTCGGTCAAGCCCATATCCCCGGCAAAAGGAAGGATTACGGACTGGCCGCAATTGTAGTGAATTGTCGTGCTAGCACGTAGGTCTCGCGCTCTAGCAAGATATTTGGATTCAGCCATTCAATCTTCTCCGGTTCTTTCAGTTCTGGCCGTCCTGGCAGTTCATGCAGCTTTCTTATACTGCCCGTATCACAGTTCCCCCAGCATCTGCCCCGCGTTCTCCTTCGCCTTCACGCCGCCGAAGGCTTGTATTATTACACCACTCTCATCAATCAGATACGTCGATCTGATCAAGCTCTTACTTACTTTCCCATCCTTCCCCGGCTTCAGCACATCATACGCTTTGATCACTTCCAGATCACTATCTGACAACAGCGTGAATGGCAGCCCATGCGTCTCCTCAAAGCGCTTGTGGGATGCAACGCTGTCCTTGCTTACGCCGAGCACGACCGCGCCCTTCTCCCTGAATTGCGGGTACAGGTCACGGAAGCTGCATGCCTGGCTGGTGCAGCCGCTGGTCATGTCCTTCGGGTAAAAGTAAAGGATGACCTTCTGGCCCTTGTACTCGGATAAGGAATGCATAGTGCCGTTCTGGTCTGGCAGGGTAAAGTTGGGGGCAATGGAGCCAATTGATAGCATAAATACCTGATCCTTTCATAGTGTTGTTTGAGAACGCGAGGGGCGCTGATAGCTGTTACCGTTTATCCGCTTCCACTACTTGATCCGCGCACTTCTCAGCACTGGCATATAGGAAGTATCGCAGCTGCACACCGTACTGCTTGGCGTACTTCACCACGTTCCAGAACATCGGATGTGAAATGCAGTTTGTCTGCACCCAGACAATGTCCGAATTGCGAACCAGCTCCGGGCTGAACGTCATGTAGCTCGAATCAATGAATCGCACGTTTGGTAGCATCGGTTTGATGGCCTTCAGGAAGGTATCATGCCCACCGAACACGGTGGTGCGCTTGGCAGTCTCGTAGGGGTAGGTTACTTCCGATACGGTGGCAGGCTGCTCTGGCTCGCCTGATCCATCAGCAAACTGTGCATTAAACACGATCTCCCGGA
>CADCLN010000052.1 GCA_902802265.1 uncultured Bacteroidales bacterium
ACGATGACTGTTGACGGCATGCGCCACCATGAGACCGCAGAGATTGCCATCGACCTCACAAAGCCTGGCAGGGTGTTCGCAGGATTTGGCGGCAACTTCCGCATCCAGAATCCCGCCAAGGATCCATTAGTCATCGACTATTGTCTGAGGAATATGCGTGTGGCATTCGGTCGTGTGGAAATGCCTTGGGCTGTATGGGACATGCAAGGTGCAGAGGCACCCCATGTCAAACACAGCGCGGAAATGGCCCGACGGCTGAAAGAGATTGGTATGCCCGTCATTGTCAGCTGCTGGTTCCCGCCCTCATGGGCCGGTGATCAGACAACCCGTTCAGACGGTACGGCACGGGCTTTCCACCTAAAATCCACCGAGCAACAAAGAATCTTCGCGTCGCTCGCCAGTTACCTGGAGTTCCTAAAGAAGGACTATGGGGTTGAAGCAGATTATTTTTCATTCAACGAGTCGGACTTAGGTATTGACGTTGTGTTTACGCCTCAGGAACACTGCGACTTCATCAAGGCCTTTGGACAGTATCTGGCAGACCGGGGATTGAAGACGCTCCTGCTGCTCGGCGACAATTCCGATGCCACCACCTTCGACTTTATCCTACCGGCACTCCACGATCCGACAGCACACAAGTATATTGGTGCCATCTCTTTCCACTCATGGCGTGGATGTGATGATGAGACGCTTAAGAAGTGGGCAGATGCTTCCAGGGAAATCAATGTGCCGCTGATTGTCGGAGAAGGTAGCACAGATGCGGCGGCCCACCAGTACCCATCCATTTTCAATGAATCAACATTCGCTCTTTACGAGATCAACCTCTATACACGACTCTGCGCCGTCTGTCAGCCATGGAGTATCCTGCAGTGGCAGCTTACCTCCGACTACTCGCTCTTATGGGGCGACGGCATCTATCAGTCAACAGGGCCGTTGCGTCCTACTCAGCGCTTCTTCAATCTGAAACAGCTTGCCATGACACCCGAAAACGCCTTTGCCGTTCCCGTTGTCTGCAACAAGGAGAATATCAATGCGGCAGCCTTTACCAAGAAGGCTACGGGAGAGTGGGCTGTGCATCTGGTGAACAATGGCGCATCGTGCGAGGCTGTGATTTCCGGACTGCCTGCCAGTACAAAGGAAGTGGCTGTCTATGTCACCAACAGTCACAGCCATGCCGAAGTGCGCCTGCTTAAGGTGACAGATGGACGTTTGTCTGTTCAACTTCCCGCAGAGAGTTTTGCGTCCATTATTACTGCCATTCTGCCACCATGCAAATAACCGTCTCATTATAAGACGGTTATCTGGTGGCAGTAAGGGTGGCAGAGTGGCAGTAAGTGGCTATTTTCGCATTTTTACCAGGTATTCTGTACCGTTTTTCGTACGTTTCTTGATCATTTCTGGCATATTTGTCAGTGTTCTGCCGAAAGAAAAGAGCGAATTTAGTCGCAGATCGGCTCCAACCATCTTCTTGATATGGGCAAAAATGGCACTTGCCATGAGGTACTGCCCCTCAGACTCATCTTTTGCAACCTCAAAATAGTCGTTGAAATACTGTTCTACAGGTGTCAGCAACTGATATTGGCGATTTGACTCCATAATCTGCTGCGTCTGTTCCTCATTGAAGAAATGGGGCTCATGATGATCCAGCGCATGAAGTGCCTGCGCAAACAGCTGCTCGTGGTTCGGGCGGTGCGACACATCAATGGGGCCTGACAATTCCACACTGAGGAAACGGCGACCGCCGGAGGGGTCTGTCAGCACATCCGTCTGGTTGGTGGCTGCAATAAAGGACGCCAGACGCGGGAAAGGTTCCACATGTTTGCCATAGGGGCGCTTCACCTTCACCGACGGCAGGGTGATGATATTCTTCAGGAAGCCCTGCTGCAAAGTGGGCGAGATCTGGTTGAACTCGTCGAGATTGATCAACAGGAACTGACTCATTGCCTGAAGTGTCTGACGTTTCTCGGAGACATCAAGCTGGTTGGTATAGCCCCACTGCAACTCCGGCGGCAACAGCGACTGGATGAAGGTGCTCTTGTTCCAGCCCTGTCGGGAGATGAGCAACGGTGCCACCTGATTACCATAGCGGTCGTAGATCGAACTCCTCCACTGGCGCACCATTCCCAGGAACCATGTATAGAACCAATCCTCCCAATGGCTGTTCTGAGTGGGCACACGCCGTGCCAGTTCACGGATACGGTCTTTCCCATCCCACTTTCCACGGCACTGGCTGAGATATTCATCTACGGGATTGTAGGTCGGCACATAGGCGGAACGCACATAGCGCAGCACATCCTTATCCCATGCATCCACCCCTGCCAGCCGACATTCGATGGCCATCTGATTCAGGACACGCTCATCCACAGGCTGATACGGCTGCACCCAGGTGTTGTTGGGACGGTACTCGCTATAGCCCATCACCGTATTATAACGGAACACGTAGCGTGATTCCAGAAAGTCAATGATCTGCTGCTGGTGACTGCGGATCCTTAGCGGGTTGGACTGCTGCTTCCCTTTTTCTTCTTCCGTATAGACACTTGCGACGATGGCGCGGATATGGGCATCCTCCTCACGTGTCCACAGGTGGGAACGCATGTGGAGCACCGCCTCCTCTTCTGGGAAATCAAACTGGCGAAGCATCCGTGCGAGTTCCGTCAGGAAGGCCTCTTCGCGGTGGGGATCATCATCGAAGCGGCTCCCCATCTTCTCCCTGACCTGCTCCCACGCCGACCGGTAGAGATACTCGTAATCGCTGTACTTGCTATAGTCTGTCTTGCGCTGGACAGATACTTTCTTCTGGACAGGCGTGTCCATTGAGGGATTGTGAAGTCCTGACAGGTCGATCTCATCGGGAACGACCAATGGCGTTGCTTTGGGATGAAAACAAGGCCGTTCGTCGAGTGTCATACGGAAACCGGCCTTTGCCGAGGCTTCCTGCTGCACTATTTGTCCGTGGAACAAGCCACTATACACTTTTACGGCAAAGACATAGCCCGCCTGATAAAGGGTGTCGGCCTCCTCATCGGTTGTAGGCTCCTGACCGTTTACGGAGGTGATGCGAACCAGCAGTTTAACCGTCTTCCCGCTACTTCCACGGAAAGCCGCCAACGTGGAGGGCAGTGCCATGGCTGCTGTCTTCACCTGCTCTGCGGTCTCGCAGTCATCAATGCCACCGATGGTCAACAGCACCAGTCCGTTCCAGTTTTTAAATGCCAAGTCGCCATTGGAGGCTTTCGTCAGTTCCACTGCAGGATAGACACGCGGCAAAAGGTGCATGTCCTTAAACTGCCACCCCAGACTGACGAGCATCGGCAAGTGGCGGCGCAGATCCTGCACCGTCTGCTGTTTCGTGTCCGTCTGAATACGGGTGATGAGTTTCTCGATAGTGGATGTCGTGACGTGCGGCACATTCTTCTTGTCTGTTCTTATCAATGTTACTTTCATAGTGATGATCTTTTATGTTGTTCCTGATACCGTGTAACAGGCGTTCAGTAGTCATGTACGGATCGTTCCGATAATTCCTTACCCCTATTACAACCTATCTGTAATAGCATTACAAGCTGGTTGTAACAACATTACAAACTATCTGTAACACCATTACAAACCCTTTGTAATTTCCTCCTAAACCTTTATGTGAAATCATAGGTTAGCCAAGTCTCACTGAAAACCACCTCTTCCTGATAACCCGCACGGCGGAAGATGGCGCGGATGTCGGCCTGCTGGCGAGGCGTGAGCCACTTCTTGCCATTGCGATAGAGATAATAAGTGCCGTTGCCACCAAGATATTGTGTCAGACGATGGCGCATGGCTACAAACATCTCATTCATTCGTGGCTGGTTCTTACTGACGAAGCCGGTGGCCAGCAACACCTTCTCATCCTTGCGGAAGAAACGGCACTTGCCATTCTTGAGGGCACCGGGGAAGACGGCCTCGCCCCATTCATAGCTGTCAGGAAGGGCCAGTGCTGTCTGAAAGCGCAGACACTGGTCCTTCATGGGGCACTGCGCATTGAAACAATACCTCCATCCGGAAGGTATCTGTTTGAAATCGTACTTCTGTTCCATTTTTTGTTTTTATAGCTATCGATTTAGCCCTGCAAAGATACAAAATTTTTAGCCAGAATGCAAGAAAAACGGCAAAAATCTTCAAAATAAACATCAAAATTCTTAGAAACAGATACTTACTGCCCCTCTGCCACCCTTACTGCCACCAGGCAACCACCTCATAATGAGCCGGTTATCCCCATGGTGGCAGAATTGCAGTAATTGTGGACACAAAACTTTCTATGCAGCAATAGCCAAAACCAGCAGATACAAATAATATTTAATGTAACGAACATATTTATAAAAAAAGGTGCCGAGCCTCGCGACTCGGCACCTCCACTCATGGAAACCAAAGCTTTGGTTTATATTAGGAATTAATATCCGGGATTCTGCTTAAGAAGTGTATTCTTCAGCAACTCGTTTGCCG
>CADCLN010000053.1 GCA_902802265.1 uncultured Bacteroidales bacterium
ATCTCGAACCATCATTCAGCCTAATGGCGGTACACGTGATGTACCCTGTTATTCTCTTACTAAAACAGAGTGCTTATACATCGCTACGAAGTTCAATGATGAGGCTCGTGCCAAGTTGGTGCTGCGATGGGAACAGCTAGAGCGCCAACAGCTAGGATCCAGCCGCCAACAGCTGACGCTGCCTGCCCCTGAACGGATTCTGCAACTGTATCATCACTTTGCGGCAGTGAGGTATTTGGCTCTGAGCTGCGTCTATTGTTTTCACTATTTACTTGAACGTTTATCTGTCCTTCTTTGTGTGCAAAGATAGGCAATAATCCCGATATCGCCAAACATTTCCTTTCATTATTTCTTGCTAATCTTTTTTGACTATAGTGTAGGTTGCGGCTCGGAACAATAGCCTAAGTTTTAGGTATTGTGCAGTTGTGGAAAACGGAGTAATTTTGCAACCGAAAACTTTAGTCACATAAATTTTAATAGTAAAATGAAGAAAACAGTAGTAGTTTATGGGTCCTCGACGGGTACGTGCGAGGCCATTGCAGAAAAGATTGGTGCTAAACTGGGTGCCGAGGTGATGAATGTGCAGGACTTGACGGCTGACGTGGTGGCTGCCAACGAGAATCTGATTCTCGGCACTTCTACATGGGGAGCTGGTGAGTTGCAGGACGACTGGTATGACGGTCTGAAGGTGCTGCAGTCGGCTGACCTGACTGGTAAGGTGATTGCGCTTTTCGGCTGTGGCGACTGTGAGTCGTATGGCGACACTTTCGTAGGCGGCCTTGGCGAACTGTATGATGGCATCAAGCAGAGTGGGGCACGCATTGTGGGCAGTGTGAGCACCGACGGCTATACGTTTGATGACTCAGCAGCGGTGGTTGACGGCAAGTTCGTGGGGCTGCCTCTGGACGACGTGAACGAGGATAACATGACTGACGGGCGTATTGATGCCTGGATAGCACAGATTTCTCCTAATCTCTAATAAAAAGAACTGACCATGCAGCAAACCAAGACCGCTACTGCCCCCAACAAGGCTCGACGCGCTGAAGCCTGTCCCATCGACTTGAAAGTGCTGATGAACCACATCTATGAGTTTCGCAAAGGAGTGCGACAGATGGTGCTCTTCACCTGTCATAAACGCTATGAGGCTTTTGCCCGTCAGCGTTTGGAGCACATGGGTATTCCATATCTGGTGCAGCCCGCAGGTAAGCAGAATCTGAATCTTTATTTCGGCCGTTCGGAGTGTCTGGATGCCATTCGGCTCATCGTGAACCGACCGCTTAACGAGTTGACTCCCGAAGAAGATTTCATACTTGGAGCCGTGTTGGGGTACGACATCTGCGCACAGTGCCAGCGATTCTGCAAGCGGAAAGGTAAGTGCTGCAAGGTCAGTTAAAAGTCATTCTATGATGGTTGGGAAACCATCGAAGGTGTTGTTTTTTGATTGCCAAGTATAAAATAATTTGGAGAAATGATGCGCATATTGATAATATTTCTTATCTTTGCAGCAGAAAATACTATAAACTATGGCATTCGGAAAATTATTCAGTAATCTCAAAGGGCTGTTTAATGGCGGTCCAATGAAGGAGTTGGCAGAGGAACTGGCAACAGAGCAGGCCAAGCAGTCGGCAGAAGAGGTGGTTATCACTGACGAGTTCCGTCATGTGTTTGAAGTCAATACGCCCGTGAAGGAGAACATCCGTCACAGTTTCATGCTGTCGATGCTCGTCATGGCATCGCATATCATCATTGCCGATGGTAAGGTGGAAGCAGAAGAGTATGGATTCCTGGGTCGTTTCCTGCGTGAGAATTTCAACGACGAAATGGCTGAAGAGGGTGTCAGCGTAGTACAAAAGCTCATTACCAAGCGCGAGGATCTGGAAGCCAGCAAGCCTAATGCCTTTATTCAATATATTGGCGACTGTGCCCTGCAAATCAAAGAAACGCTCAGCGAGGATCTGCGTTACCAGATGCTGTCGATGCTGGCTCTTATCGTGAAATCGGACAGCAAAATTGACGACAAGGAGGTGGAAGCGCTGCGCGAGGTGGCTTTGTACATCGGTATGAAGGCTTCTGACGTGGACACACTGATGAAGATAGACGTCAACAAAGCCAAGGACGATTTGCGTTGGCTGAAGTAAAAATACGTCTATTCGATAAGCATTTGATGAAACAACCGGCCATTGTGATTCCTGAGGGATGCAACGAGGTGCTGTTGCATGCTTGTTGTGCGCCCTGTTCGTCAGCCATCGTGGAGTGGCTGCTGGGCAATGGGGTACAGCCGACTATCTTCTACTATAATCCGAACATCTATCCACGCGAGGAATACGAAATCCGCAAGCAGGAGAGTAAACGCCATGCGGAATCGCTGGGCATCCGATGGATAGACGGTGACTACAGCCATGAATCGTGGTTGAAGGGTGTGTGCGGACTGGAAGGCGAGCCCGAACGGGGCAGGCGTTGTGAACAGTGCTTCACCCTGCGACTGACAGAAACTGCCAAGAAAGCCAGTGAACTGGGAATCAAATACTTTGCCACCACACTGGCATCCAGTCGATGGAAGAGTCTGGAGCAGATAGAGCGTGCAGGACTGGCAGCTGAACAGATAGCCAATTCTTCAACTCTTCAATCTTTCAATCCTTCAACTCTTCCTGTCCGTTTCTGGGCACAGAACTGGCGGAAAGGAGGATTGCAGGAGCGAAGGAACCAGCTCTTGCGCGAGTATCATTTCTATAATCAGCAGTATTGCGGCTGTGAGTTCTCAGCCGGTCAGACTGAAGCCCTGACGAAACCCTTGTTGCGCCAACAGATGCGCGAGGCAAAACGTCAGCATGCCGACCAGTTGGCGGGCATGTCAGCCGACATCTGCCAGCAACTTGCTGCCCGTTTGGGCGATGTGCAAGTCGTCATGTGCTACTGGCCTTTATCCGATGAGGTTGACATCCGTCCGCTGATTAACCGTCTTGTGGCGGAGGGAACAACGGTACTGTTGCCTAAAGTAACAGGCGACGTGACTATGACGCTGCATCGCTACACATCGTCCGAGGATTTGGCAGAAGGGGCTTTCCACATTATGGAACCCACGGGCAAGCCCTTCGCCGACTGGCAACAGATAGACACCATACTGAATGGCTACGGCTGTCACGCCCACCACTAAAAAGCGGCAGACTTCACCCCGTTGTTCATCGTCCAGACGATGCGTTATCTTTTTCAGCGCACCAAACATTTCCAAATTGCTTGATTACCGTCTGCAAAATTACGCTTTTTCTGCAAATCTGACGAATTTTTAGCGACCACTTTTCTCTCCCGACCCATTTATCCAATAAGTTCACGACCCTATTTTCATCGATGAAATCGCGACTTTTCACATCAAAACAGGAAACTTTCTCTACGCAATCTGACTCCATTTGCGAAACGAAAGTTCTACTCTGTGAAAACAAATTCAGTGAAATTGGTGACCAAATTCAGTGAATTTGATGAGCAAATCAAGTGAATTTGGTTTTAGGAAGTTCCATTTTCAGTCTTTCAAGAGGTAGCCTTCATCGGCAAACGCCAGCAGTTCGCGGTCGCCCCGGCTGTCGCCGAAAGCCACGAGGTGATAGTTTGTGCGGTCGGGAAAGTGTGCGCACAGACGCCTGACCTTCTCTTCGCCGTAGCAGTTGGGGGTGGAGAATTTTCCTGTCAACTCATTGTTGACCACCTCAATTTGCGTCCCTATCACATGCAGGTCGGGGTGTTGGGGAAAGAACTCGCGCACCCAATTCTCGATGCTCGCTGAGACGATGACGACCGTCGCACCCTCGTCGAGTTTTTCCTGCAACATTTTCATCCTGTCTGCACGCAGAATTTGGGCGGCGTTTTTTGCGAAACATGTGCAAAAATTGCCCATTTCATCGACAGGAACGCCTTTGAAGAAGTAGGAAAAGAGACGTTGTTTTGCCTTCCCGTTGGGATAAAGTCCGAACTTCATCAGCACCAACAGTGGGCTATGGATGAAGAGTCCCCATAAAAGGGCAGCATTTCCGCGGGCAAAGCGGATAAATTCGATGAGCGTGTCCTTC
>CADCLN010000054.1 GCA_902802265.1 uncultured Bacteroidales bacterium
GACGCATCCACCACCGGACGCAGCTGGTTCAGCGCATCGAAGTTGTCTGCTGCCGACTTGATGGATTCAACATATTCTGATATTAACGGGTAATTCATATTACAAAGGTTTTTACATTACATCATAGTTAACGAATAATCATCATAACCCAACAGCCCTTGCTTCTTCAGTTTTTCAATATGCTTTCTGAAATTTGCCTTGTTTTTCATGCAGCCAAGCAGTTTATATAAAACATCCTGAAAGTGTATGTTCTTCAATCCAAGAGCAGTCTTGACAAAATTGCTGTCCTTTGTACGAGCTTCCACAGCTTCTTCCAGTTCCGCTGCAAACAGCTCTCGGTGTGCCACTTCATACATCATCAAAACATAATGCGCCAACGTATCACTTGCTGCAAACACAATGCTGTCTTCATCTGCCAGAAACTGGCCACACCTGAAGCCATTCTCCTTTAAGGGGTCTTTACAATTGATCAAATAGGGAGCCTTGTTAAAGTCTGCCAGACGGGTAAACGAATGTTTCAATTCATCAGTCCGGCGGTTATAGCAGAAAGCCACGCTGTCGCCATAGCTCATCCACTGGCACATTGTGTCCGATACCCGCCACACAGCCACCAGAGTGGCAAACGATCCTTCATCATAGAATTTGTCCAGCAACAAACCACCCACAGCCTTTGCCTTTTCTTCACATCGATTGTAAAATGTTTCCCAGATGCCATCAATCCACCCGTCCAATGCGGCATAAGTAGCAAGGGGCACATCAGTCGGCAAATGCTCCAGAAGATAAGCCGACCAACATTCCGCATATACACCGCCACCTCCAGCACCGTCCGACACGGCAATCACACCATTACCCTGTGCCATCACAGCGTCCTCGTTTGTGACTCCCGTTTCCTTAGCTATACTTATCGCTTTCCCTCTCATTTGCCCTGACTAATGTTTGTGGGTGTTCCAATATCCATCAGCTGTATAAGCGTTGACATGTCGGTATTCGTCGCCATCGCCACATGCCGAGCATTCACAGCGTCACCACGCAGGTCGGAAATGGTAGGATTATACCTTGACGGCAACAGGCTCGACATGTCATAAAGCTGCTGCGAATATCCGTCACCCTTCAGTTCGGCTTTGCCTACAGGCAACAGCACCGGCTCCACACTGTCAGGCGTAATATGAATATTCCACAACAGCACATTGCCGTCATTCGTGAACATCGACTTCAGTTCGTTGGCTTGCTGAATCAAAGCCTCGCGCGTAGCACCATTGAAAGCTCCGTCGGTCACATTGATGATTGTCGGAGGATAGCAGTCCTTTTCGTGGTATTTCTTCATCCACTCAGCCAGCAGCTGTCGAGCCTTGTCAAAAGCCTTGTGTACATGTGTCCATCTGCCGTCGCAACGGGCTTCCAGCCACTGCACCTTTTCCACCTCCTTCAGTTCGATGCCCTTTCGGGTTCGCTTCTCTTCCCTGACCACAATTTTCTTGTACGGATTGTTCTTCAGTTCTTCTGGCGACACAAAGTCACGTCCAGCCAACGGCCCGTTCCATCCGCTATAGACATTCTCTCCATAGCCAATCACGGCAATGTCATAATAATGACGCACCTCGTTGGTCTTGATGCACCGCAGCACCAGTTCATTGATTTGGTTGTTCACAATCCTTGCCACAGCCTCTGCCAGCGACATCTGCTCCCCTTTCAAGGTTGTCATCCGCCGCATAGAAACCGACTGATCCACCAGGAAGATAAACGCCGTCGGCGTGTTCCTTGTAATCTGTGCCGTGTATGCCTCCTTGCTCTGCAACTGCTGTGGCTGGGTTGGTATCGGGATGCCGAAGTTCCCGATGTTCTTGATGCAAGCCAGCGGAATGAAGTTCTTCACCAGCACCTCTGCCTGATAGTACGGCTGTTCATCTTCAGGCAAGTCGAAATGCTTATGCGCCTTCACCGACTGGAAATGTATCTGCTGAAAATCGCTCAATGTGCCACCCGTATTGGCACCTACTTTCGTGGCATTCATGTTGGCATACAGACTCCCTTCCCAATACACCACTTCTGGGTCAATCTCAAGTATTACTGGGTTCGCAATACGCCCCTCGCTCATGGCCCTGTACATCATGGGGTGAGCCGACGTGAAACTCACCCGCACATAATGTTGCAGTCCATCCCGCCTGTCCAGCGAGCGCGACAGGTCGCCACCTCCAGGCCTGACTATCTTGATGCCCTTCTGTTCGCAGTCCATCTATGAATACAGGCCACCATTCCTGATGATTGACTCCAGATTCTCTCTGTCCGTGAAATGGTATAACTTCTGAATGCCTTGCTGTTCAAGAATTTGCTTGAACTCCAGCCAATTTTGTTTTTTGTTCATGATAAATATAGGGTTTTAGTTATTAAACAAATCCAATTGTAACGGCACAGCCTGTGGTTGATCGATGCCGTATGGAGGAATGCCCTCCACATAAGCCTTGATAAGCGAAGCATGGGATAGCGGCTTCTTTGCATTCTCCACATCTGCATTGGTATTGTAATCTAACAAGACGATGGTTTTCGTCTTGCTGACTTCTCGCAGTCGCTCAACGATGGTGGTTACCTTATGTTCCAGCACCCACAGGTAAGTCGGTATGTAAATCAACTTCCGTGCATCTATATATCCCAAAAGTTCTGTTCCGTGCACCCCTTTTCGGTGCCCCAACGGACGTCCATATTTCTTCATTGTCCGCTTCAGGCCCTTCATGGTGCCATTCTGAAACAGCGCAGTATCTACATCACATCCCTCAAACACCTTCAGCCCCTGCCAGATAGCTTCCACACAACTTGCCGTATAGCCCTCACTGAACGGCACAGGGATTCCCCAGTGCGGATAGAACGGACTCAGCTTTACCAAGTCATCCTTTGCCCCGCTCGTCACATCTGCCAATATCGCATTCGGGTATTTCTTTAAAATGTTTGCAGGTTTCTTCAGTTTAGAATCAATGACTATCATGTTTAACAATCAAGTTCTGCTAATTCATTATTATTTTTAGAACTCCATATTTTCTTTTCTCTATTTTCAAGACTTAAAATTCTTTCTTCGACAAAAAAGCCATATTCCATTATACAGACATTTGGATAAAAAGTATCACAACAAAGTTTCAACTTTTTGTAATTATCAGTTTTAAAAATATCTTGTGTGGATAAATCCATGTCTTTTTCTTTAAACATAATAATACTGAATAATGAATCTTTAAAGTTCAGCTTGTATCTACCTTCATCATCACTTTTTATTAATATTCTATATTCTTGTTCATAAGACCAATCATTAGTTTTACTGAAAAAACATTGCTTAATATTGCTTTTATTCATTTGCTTTAATTCTCCATTTTGTGATTTCAGGAAATTGGGTTAGGCGCTTAGAGCGCACTTGTGAAACGCCCTATTTTAGGCGTTTTGGTTCATAAAACACCATTCTACGAATGAGCACATCGAAGATTGTG
>CADCLN010000055.1 GCA_902802265.1 uncultured Bacteroidales bacterium
GCGAACAGCGTCAGGATGTTGAGCGAGAAGCCGCATACGGACACAACGGCAAAGGTACCTAACAGCGACACGATAATAGAAATCGAAGGAATAATGGTAGCCTTGAAGTTCTGCAGGAAGAAGAACACCACAAGCACCACGAGGATGATGGCGATGATGAGCGTCTCCACCACATTGTGGATAGCAGCGAACAGGAAGTCGTCACTGGTCATCATGGTCACGAACTCCAGCCCGGCCGGCATCGTTGCCTTCATCTCCTCAAACGTCTTGTTGATGGCGGCATTCACCTGAGTGGCATTAGCACCCGGTGCCGCGAACACCATGCAGAGGGCACCCGGCTTGTCCTGGATGTTAGAGGTGAAGTTGTAACTCATGGCACCAATCTTCACCTCGGCCACGTCGCTCAGGTGCAACATACCACCGCCACTGGTGCGCAGCACGATGTTGTTGAACTCCTCGATGGTCTTCAGCGTACCCTTGTACTGCATGGAGTACTGGTAGGAGTTCTCAGACAGTTCGCCCAAGGAGCCCACACCTGCCACGAAACTCTGTCCGCCGATGGCGTTGAAGACGTCGTTAGGAGTCAGGTTGTACTGTGCCATCACATCAGGCTTCAGCCAGATACGCAGAGCATAGGTGTTACCCAAGCTCTGAACGTTACCCACACCGGTGATACGCATCAGTTTCGGCTTGATGTTGATGTCGATATAGTTAGACACGAAGTCCTCGTCGTACTTGCCGTCAGCACTCTTCACGGCAAAAATGCGCAGAATGTTGTTCTGTCGCTTCTCCACCTTCACACCGACCTTAGTCACATCGGCAGGCAACAGGGCCTGGGCGCGGGTGACGCGATTCTGCACATTCACCGTCGCCATGTCGGGGTCGGTGCCCTGCTTGAAGTAGACGTTGATCTCCACCTCACCGTTCGACGAGGCCTTGGAAGTCATGTAGGTCATGTCGTTCACACCGTTGATGGCCTCCTCAAGAGGCTGGATGACCGACTTCATCACCGTGTTCTCGTCAGCACCGGTGTAACTGGTGCTGATATTCACCGTAGGCGGTGCAATATCCGGATACTGCTCAACCGGCAGCGTGCTCATGCAGATATAGCCCACCAGTGCTATCACTATCGAGATGGCACACGCCATCACGTACTTATTAATAAATATATTGTTCTTCATACTATTTCGGAATATCGATATTACGTTATCACGAAATTACTCCTCGCTCTTCTCTTCAGCCTTGGCACCAGCGGGGAACAGCACCTTCTGGCCTTCCATCACGTTGTTGGCACCCGTGGTCACTATCAGGTCGCCCTCGTTCAGACCGCTGGTTACGATGAAGTCCTTGCCGTTGCCGGTATCAGCCGTCGTCACTTCGACAGCCGTTGCCGTGCTGTCAGCCTTGACCTTATAGACCTGTGCCTTGTCTTGCAGACGAACCACCGCATACTGAGGAACCACGATGACCCCCTTCTCAGCGAAAGGCATCACGATAGTGCCCTGTATGCCGGAGTACAAATGACCGTCGGGGTTGGGGAACGACACCTTGCTGGTGAGCGAACCCGTCTCGGCATTGACCACACCCGTCAGGCTGACGACACGACCCTTGTGGGGATACTCCGTACCGTTCTTCATGATAAACGTGGCTGCAGGCAGCTTGGCAATATAGTCGTCCACCTCGTCAGCCTTCATACCCCGCTGTACCATGTTCTCCACAATGGCTTCCGTCACTGAGAACTCAGCATACATGGTGGTATTGCCGCTCAGCATGGTCAGCTGTGACATGGGCGACACTTGGTCACCGACACGCACGGGAATCTCACCAATGATACCCGACACGTTGGCCGTGATGGTGCAGAAACCGAGGTTCACCTTGGCACGATTGACAGAGGCACGAGCCTGGGCAACCGATGCCTGGGCCTGCTTGTACTGGTTCTCCGAGTTGGTCAGCATGTAGCTGCTGACTATCTTCTTGTCAAACAGATTCTTGTTCGACTCGTACTCCAGCTTGGCAGAGTTCTCCTGGGCCTGGGCAGCCTGCAGATTGGCCTGGGCAGCTTCCAGCTCCAGCTGGGCATTACGCGAATCGATGATGAAAAGGGGCTGACCCTTCTTCACCTGCTGACCTTCAGTCACACAAATCTTCATCAACTGGCCGCTCACCTGAGGCGTTACTGTAACGTCGTTCTGACCTTTCATTCTGGCACTGAACTTATAGGGGAGTTCAATGTCCGACTTCTTCACAGTCATGGTTTCGAACGAAGAGTCTGTCGGATGGGGCATATCAACCCCGCACGAAGTGAATCCGACAGTCACTGTGGTCAAGGCCACAGCCCATGTCATCAAATTTTTCATTCCAAATATTTTTTTAGTTAATAATATCACTGTCACAACAAGATGCAAAGATAATCCTTTTTTGGGAGAAATAGCACATTTTTCCAGATAAATTTTCCATTTTTTACAAATCTGCTACTTTTTTACTGCAGCGACAAAGAGCTGTTTTGCCATTTTTTTCATAATCATTGTCTATTTGTTAAATTTGTTTATTAATAATATTCTTCTACAAGGGATGAAAGTCAGAATCGCACACATGTTCATTTTATCTACAATCCTTCACCAAAGGTAACAATTATTTTTAAAAAAAACAAAACATCCGTTTGCTTTCAAGCACTTTTTTCAGATTTTGAAACATTTTTGTTAATTTTGCAACTCCTAACACCCTAAAATCTTCCTTTTCGAGAACAAAACAGACTGAATTGCGGGGGCAGCATACCTGCATTTATCATACCATGGACTTGGCATTTCTGTCTTAGTTCTCGGCCCAAACTGTCAGCAAAAATTCTTGCTCAGCAGTTAGCATGGAGTGCCGAGCATACAAACACCAGCGAGACAAACAAGTGGAATTTGCTTGTCACGCTGCCTGTCAGCAGCAACGGGTCATGGTACTGCAGTCATACAGAGTACACCATGAGAAATAACAAAAAAAATGGAAATCTTACACTTTTGCAGATAAAGCATTGATTATAAACTATATAAATGGAGTGTAAGATTGTTCGAATCTTACACTTTTTATGGCCTTTTATGTAAAAATCATGTAAAATCCTTGCAAAACTGGCTGAAATTTCGTATCTTTGTAAGACGAAAAGACCAAAAGACAATGAAAATCACCATTATCAACTGCGAAAGAACGGCTGGAGCGCCTCTTCCCTACTTTCACCATCCGGAAAGGGACAGACGTCGAACTCGGCAAGCGAATGATCAAGATGGGCTATGAACGCAAGCGTAACAGCAAAGGTTCAGTCTTTAAGGTGGAAGAGATATGACCCATAAAAGTAAAACAAGTTGTTTTACTGTCGATAAGATAGCTTTAACGATGCGAAAAGACGGCTTTGACAAAGTAAAACAAGTTGTTTTACCTATAGAG
>CADCLN010000056.1 GCA_902802265.1 uncultured Bacteroidales bacterium
GTTGCCCATCGGCTCGTGGTCTGTGAAAGTCAGCGTCTGCGCTCCCACGAACATCGGGACGCAAAGCATCATCAGAAATATAATTTTATTCAAATCCATCTTTATAAATTGGAATTTATATTCTATTCCATTACTCTGGTCGTAATCCCTTGCATCGGATTCCACAACTCCTGGTGTCCGTTGGGGAAGGTGACCTCAAACAGAGAGTCATCAGTAAAGCAGATGATGGTACCATCGGATAAGATGCGACGGTCGTTAGCACCATCCAACGGCTTGCCCAACTGCAGCATGAAGTTGCAGCGACGAAGATAGGTAACCAATGGCTTCAGGTCGGCAGCATGCTGGCTGCGACGGTCGAAGTAGGTGCCGAACCAAGGGCGCACAGCGGGTTTGCGGTCGTTGCCCGGCTGCGAAATCATGACATGAAGGATGCTGGCGTTGATGCCTGCATGGAAGTAGCGGTCGGCTATGGGCTTTAGTTTCTCAAAGCTCCAGTCATCCTTTGCCAGTTCAGGCCAGCCATCGGTAAAACTCTCCGCCCATACTCTGTTCTTGCCAGTTCGACGTGCGGAACCGAGAGCTGCATCTACTTCTTTCTGGCGGAATTTGCGATCGTCCACCCAAAATTCCGCAGCAACCTCGTCGGCCGCACTGCCGTAGGTGATGCTATTGCCAGGGAAAGGACTGTGGGCGTAGGGCTCACACCAAGTGCGCAGACCATATTCATGAGCTTTCTCCGTCAGTCCACCCATATACTCTGAAGCTACCAGGTCGGCAATGAGCTGTTCGAGATCCTTCTGACAAGCGGGGTTGGTGTAGTCAAGCTCATAGCCGTATCGATGACGGAACTTTACATAGATGGAGTCCGTATAGTTTTGCTTGCCCTTCTCCCAACTGTCAACCACGACTGTTGTAAGTGTTTTTCGGTCTTTGGGCGGTATGCGTCGCAGTATCTCACCAATAAATGCCTCAAAGTGCTTCTGCACGTAGCGTTTTGACAGCTTATCAACCTCCAGCCCTTCTGCTTCGTCGCTGCACGGACCGCACATCACGTCGTTGCCCTGCTTCGTCTTGCATATTTCGATGCCGTTAGGCGTCCAGTTGCGCATAGCTTCCTCAGGTTTCACCCACGGTCCCCCCGACTGACTCCAGCCAGGACAGTTGAAGATGCCCATCTCTATGCCCAACTTGCCTGCCGTCTTCAGTGCCGTACGCAGGTTCTTCCACCACAGGCGGCTCTGAAATTTGTTTTTGCCGAACGTCTCGCCTTCCCACGGTTTTTCCCACCGTGTGCGATTGCGAATGTCTGTTGCCAGAAACGCAAGTGTAATGCCGTTGTCTTTCATCCATTGCAAGTCTGCCACCACACCTTTGGGGTCAACATGTTCGTCCACCCAATAATAGTAGCATCCTACGCGGATGCTGTCCGGCGGTGTGAGAAACGCTTGCCACAGTTGTTCGTAAGAATCTGATTTCTTTGCTTGTGCATTGACTATATTGGTAAAGGCAAGCATAGACAGAATCAGAAAGCAGCCTTTCCTTAAAACATGAATATTAATCTTTTCCATAAATTCCGTTTTTTCTGTTTACACTTCTATCTTTTTAATCACCTTGGCAGGCACACCGCCAACAATCGTATTAGGCTCAACATTTTTGGTCACTACAGCACCAGCGGCTACTACGGCTCCATCGCCAATGGTTACTCCAGCAAGAACGGTGGCATTGGCTCCAATCCAGACATTCTTACCAATGTGGATAGGGGCATAGCTCATACTCTGACGTTTGGCAGGGTCAAGGTCGTGGTTGATAGTAGCCAGCACAACGTTGTGACCGATGAGTGCACCCTCGTCAATGGTGATGCCGCCCTGATCCTGGAACTTGCAGCCCATGTTGATGAACACTCGCTCACCAACGACGGTGTTCTTGCCGCAATCGGTATGAAACGGAGGAAACATGCCTACCGTCTTGGGAACCTCACGTCCCCAAAGCTGTTCCAGCAAATCGTGCAACAGCTCTGGAGTATGGTACTTGCCATTAATCTCAGCAGTAATCTTCAGTGCCTCCTGCGACAACTGATGAAACATCATGTGGACATCGGAGCCTCCAATGACAGGCTTGCCCGATGCCATGTAGTCACGAAATTCTTGTATTGTCATATCGTTGCATTCTTTTAACCGTTCATGTAGTTATCCTGACGTTAATCTGTCACCACTTCATTGAAATGCTCCTTGCCCCAAGCTATCAGAGCCGTGAGTGCCGGCATCAGCGATTTGCCTGTCTCTGTCAGGGAATATTCTACTCGGGGAGGAACTTCAGGATAGACCTTGCGGTGAACGAGATGGCTCTGCTCCAGATTCTTCAGCGTCTGCGAGAGCATCTTCTGCGAGCAGTCCGTCATCAGCCGACGAATCTCATTGAAACGTAATATACCTGTCTCGCTGGTGTGAAGCATATAGAGCACCAGCATAGACCACTTGTCACCGAAACGACTCACCACTTGCCTGATAGGACAAGCCAAATATTGACTTCGTCGAGCTTCTTCGCGACTCGCCCATTTGAGCGAGCTCAATGGGTCTCGCTGCTTCGAACCTTCTGCCTTAATATCTGCCATTTCAATTTTACGATTTGACAATTTACTATTTACTATTTTCGGCAAAAGTAACCAATAGTTACTGAATTACCAAATTACACTTAGTTAATCTAAGTTAACGTCACTTCCGCAGAAGCCCGATAACATCCCAATTCCTACTTTTTGGTAACTATGGCACCAAAAAGTGCCTTCTTGTGGGATTGGAAAACTTGCCATACCTTTGCAGTGCAATTCGAGATAATTGCACTGCGAGAACAGGCTGCACCTCAGCATAAAGCAAGCTTTCTGCATTCGGTTTGCACTGTCCTTGCACCCAGTAAATATCATTTTAAATTTTAAACGAATAA
>CADCLN010000057.1 GCA_902802265.1 uncultured Bacteroidales bacterium
GCCAGTGTCTTCTGTAGTCACTTCGATTGCCGTTGCCGTGCTGTCGGCCTTAACCTTAAAGACCTGTGCCTTGTCCTGCAGACGTACCACGGCATACTGCGGAACTACGATAACCGACTTCTCTGCGAATGGCATGACGATAGTACCTTGAATACCGGAGTACAAATGGCCGTCGGGATTGGGGAAAGACACCTTGGCGGTGAGCGAACCGGTTTCAGCATTAACCACACCCGTCAAGCTGACCACGCGCCCCTTGTGCGGATATTCCGTACCGTTCTTCATCACAAACGTGGCGGGGGGCAGATTAGCGATATACTTCTCTACATCGTTGGCTTTCATGCCCTCCTTCACCATGGCTTCGACAATAGCCTCCGTTACCGAGAACTCAGCGTACATGGTCGTGTTGCCACTCAGCATGGTCAGCTGTGTCATAGGCGAAACCTGGTCACCAATACGTACAGGAATTTCGCCGATAATACCGGGTACAGATGCTGTGATGGTGCAGAAACCGAGGTTCACTTTCGCACGGTTTACTGCAGACCTAGCCTGAGCCACTGAAGCCTGTGCCTGCTTGTAGGAGTTCTCAGAGTTGTTGAGCATATAGCTGCTTACGATTTTCTTCTCAAACAGATTCTTGTTTGACTCGTATTCCAGCTTGGCAGAGTTCTCCTGAGCCAGGGCTGCCTGCAGGTTGGCTTGTGCAGCCTCCAGTTCCAGCTGGGCGTTGCGGGAGTCGATGATAAAGAGCGTCTGCCCCTTCTTGACCTGCTGACCTTCAGTCACGCAAATCTTCATCAGCTGACCGCTGACCTGCGGTGTAACTGTCACATCGTTTTGACCTTTCATCTTGGCACTGAACTTGTAAGGTAGTTCAATGTCTGATTTCTTCACTGTCATCGTTTCAAACGATGATTTTGTCTCCTTGGGCATGTCCACTCCGCACGAGGTCAACCCTGTGATCACTGCAGTCATACCTACAGCCCACGTGATTACGCTTTTCTTCATGTTGTTGTATAATTTGTTATTTTTTTAAGGATTCTAGAATGTTTTCGGGTACAAAGATACAAATTATTAATGAAAAATAAACAAAATTCTCCTTTTTTTTATTTCCCAGTCAACAAGTCCACGAGCGGTTTGTCCTTATAGCAGTCGCGCTGCTGGTCCCAGAAACCGAAGTCTGCATCGTAGCACCAGGTGGCCCAGGCGATATTGAACTCGTCGAACACGGTGAGCATGTCCTTTGTCCACTGGTAGCCCATTTCCTTGTCAGTCTTCTCGTAGATACCCCATTCGCCGCAGAAAAGCTGCAGGCCGTATTTCTTGGCAACGGCAATGGCATCTTTGAAGTCCTCACGGATCTTGTTGATGTCCCATACTTGCTCTGTATAGGGCTTCAGCTCTGCCTTGATATCGTCAGGCGCAGCCTCATAGTCCTCCTTGGAAACGAGGATGCCGGGATAATGAATCTTTCCAGTATATTTGCCGATGGGCGTCCACCAGGCGGTGTAGTGGGTCAGAAGCATCGGGTTGTAGTAGTGGAAGGAGAGCACGATGTTCTTGTCACCCTCAGGTACCTTCAGATACTTCATTGTCTCATAGCCCTGCCAACGGTTGGAGCCGACAACAAGGGTGCGCTGTGGTTCACGGGCACGGAGTGCCTTGTGTACCTTGGCCACCAGTTGGTTCCACTGTTCGTGTTCCTCTGCTACGGGTTCGTTCATGAACTCATAGGCCACCCAGTCGTTGCTGTAGCCTTTCAGCACGTCCGACAGCTGGTACCAAAGGTTGATGAGATCCTGTTGTGATTTCTCCGAAGTGAAGAGTGTGTTGGCATCAGCCTTGCCTTCGTTGACTGCATTGAAATAGTGTGAACGTACGATGTGCAGATCGACAATGGCACGGAGGTGGTGCTTGCCTGCCCAGTCGAGGGCATTGGTCAGCAGCGTCCATGCTTCGGGCAGTTTGTTGCCTTGCTCATCCCAGAACTGTTCCTCGTCGATGGGGATGCGCACGAAGTCGAATCCCAGTTTCTCGAGTCTGGCAAAGTCCTCCTCCTGAATGTGCAGACGGCGCATCTCGCCGCGTGCCTCTGACTGTGACAGCCAGTGGCTCACGTTCGTACCGCGCTTGATCTTGAAGTTGTTCACTTTCCCTGTCTGTGCCAGACAAGGAGTTAATGCAAATGCCATAACGGCCAGTAGTACGAATAGTTTCTTCATATCGTTTAATTTGGGTTTGTTATTGTCTTGTTATGAATAGGCTACAAAGATATGAATAATTGTCGAAAATAAGAATAATCGCATGTATTTTAACTCTTTTTCTTTTGCATTTCTCTCGATTTTTCATATATTTGCCATCAAAGATAGCGAACTTACTCCGTCTCGGCAAAAAAAAGAATATTTTCTTTTGTTTTGCTCTCGACTTTTCGTAAATTTGCAGCCATGAAACTAGAAGATTTTGAAATCATGGCCCCTGTGGGGTCACCAGAGTCGTTGGCGGCTGCTATCCAGGCAGGAGCCGATAGCATCTACTTCGGCATCGAGAAGCTGAATATGCGGGCGCACTCCGCCTCGACCTTCACCATCGACGACCTGAAGCAGATGGCAGCCACCTGTCGTGAGCATGGCATCAAGAGTTACCTGACGGTGAACACCATCATCTACGGCGAGGACATCCCGCTGATGCACGAGATCATCGATGCTGCCAAGGAGGCGGGCATCTCTGCCGTGATAGCTTCCGACGTGGCCGTCATGACCTATTGTAATCGGGTGGGGCAGGAGGTGCATCTCTCCACGCAGTTGAACATCTCCAACATCGAGGCGCTGCGCTTCTACGCTCAGTTTGC
>CADCLN010000058.1 GCA_902802265.1 uncultured Bacteroidales bacterium
GTTCAGAACAAGCCTGCGGCAGCAGTGGCCGTGTGCCGTCGTGGCGGTGCTTCGGCAGCCTATCAGACGCTGAACATCATGTTCGAGATGATGAACATGCCCATAGTGACCTCGCAATACTGGAACATCGCCTATGGACGGACACCAGGAGAAGTGGCACAGGACACAGAGGGTATGCAGACCATGCGCACGCTGGCTGACAACATGGCTTGGCTGCTGAAGAAGATTCATGCCAACGGCAATCCCGACTATCCAGAGCGTGAAGAGTGGCAGGGCATGAACTTTATCAGATAAGGAAATATGACAATACAAGAATTCCGTGATTATATGGCATCGGGCAAACCCGTCGTTGGAGGTGGTGATGTCCACATGATGTTTCATCAATTATCGCAGGAGGCACTGAAGATAACGGCTGAGATCAATGGCAAGTATCATACTCCAGAGCAGCTACACGATTTGCTGGAACAGCTTTGGGGACGTGAAGTGCCCAAGACGGTAGGCATGTTTCCTCCGTTTCATACCGATTGCGGCAAGAACACCATCGTTGGTGAACGGGTCTTCATCAACATGGGCTGTAAGTTCCAGGATCAGGGTGGCATTACTATCGATGAGGGCGCTCTCATTGGTCACAACGTCGTGCTGGCAACTATCAACCACGAGCTTGACCCAGCCAACCGCCAGAGTATGAGTTATGCACCTATACACATTGGCAAGAACGTCTGGATTGGAGCCAATGCCACAGTTCTTGCAGGTGTGACTATCGGCGATGGAGCAGTTGTAGCTGCTGGTGCAGTAGTGACAAAGGATGTGGAACCGAATACCATTGTTGGTGGCGTTCCAGCCAAGGTTATAAAAAAGATAGAGATAAAAGACAAATAAATCGGAATTTATGGAAAATAGCAAAATACAATTTTTGAAGAAAAACTACCTGCTGTTTATGGCTATGCTCGCTTTCACTCTGATAGTCCATGCACAGACAGCAAATGATAACCCTCGCGAACGTCTATGGCAAGCGTTTCTCACACCGCCCGACAGCATCCGCGTAGGATGCTACTATTATTGGGTGAACGAGCAGGTGGATCCTAAAGGTGTTGTGGCCGACTTGGAGTGGATGAAGGAGAACGGCATTACCTTGGCATTCCTTGCCACCGACATTCGCAACCAAACGACAAGGGATAATCCTTGGGAGGGGCAGGCTTTCGGCAAAAACAAATTTCAGAGCCGCCTGTGGTAGAAGAATCTGCGTACGGCACTGAAAAC
Organism: uncultured Bacteroidales bacterium; assembly: GCA_902802265.1. GTDB lineage: Bacteria > Bacteroidota > Bacteroidia > Bacteroidales > Bacteroidaceae > Minthosoma. The sequence continues at coordinate 1,261 of CADCLN010000058.1, forward strand.
AGCCGGTCGGCTGGGCATCGAGATGGGTTTGTTCAACTGTCCAGGATGGAGTCAGTCGGGCGGTCCGTGGGTGAAGCCCGAGGAAGCTATGCGCAACTGGACGTCCCATGGCATAGAAGTCTGTAAGACCAAAGAGGGCACCGACGTAATGTGCTCACCCTGTTCGCCCGATGCACAGGGGCTGGAGGTAGACAAACTCTCGAAGGTGCACGTGCAGAAACACTTCGAGGCATTCATTGGTGAGATTCTGCGCCGTATCCCTCAGAAGGACCGCCCCACGCTGACCACCGTTGTTGTGGACAGTTGGGAACGTGGGAAGCAAAACTACACCGATTCTATCTTTTCAAAGTTCCGTCAGCGTTTCGGCTATGAGCTTGACTACACCAACCCCGCTTGTCAGAAGGATCTCGATCGGCTCATTGCCGACCTGGTAGCTTCAGAGTACATGGGCGGACTGACGGAGAAAGCCCATGAATATGGTCTGCGCACTTGGTGTGAGCCCTACGCTCACAGCCCCTTCCCTGCCAACAGCATCACCTACGGCAGTGCAGCCGACGAGGTTGCTGCGGAATTTTGGGTGGACGATCGCAAATTCCGCCAGAAAGAGGTAGATGCAGCTCTCGGTTCCGCACGTCGCAGTGGCAAGAACAGAGTATGGGCTGAGAGTTTCACCGATGGTTGGCCTGAACTGGCAAAGGATGACTGGAGCTTTGAGAAGCTAAAGCCCATAGCCGACCGCTACTTCCATGCAGGCATCAATGCAAGCATCCTTCATGTCATGATTTCGCAGCCAGGCAACGACCGCAAACCCGCTGTCCGCCCTTGGTTCGGCACCTACTTCGACCGTCGCAGCCAACATGCATCCGACCTGAAGCCACTTGTTACCTATCTTCGCCGTTGCAACTTCATGCTGCAGTTAGGCAAGCCGTTGGATGGTGCTAACGACCGTCGCATCTTATCCGATGGTACCTTCATCCGCTTTACTGATGATTCTCTGTTTGAGGTCACTTTCCCCGACGGACACCAGGAGTTGTGGAATCCGATGCAAGGGATTACGACCAGAGGAATGGAATAGAATATAAATTCCAATTTATCTGCACAAAAAATATGTACAGTTTAAAATACAAAGTAACAACAAGCACCTGTGACAGCGAGGGACGGCTGAAGCTCTACTCTGCCCTCCAGATGATGCAGGACAAGCTGGAAGCCTTCTTCCGCGAGAACATGAAGTAGACCACGGATTCAACGGATTCAACGGATTACGAAGAAGCCCCGCCGACAGGCGAGGCTTCTTCTTTCCAATTTACTCCGGCGTGACGGGCGTCACCTCGCCGCCGCCCTGGTCGTCAGGCTGGGTTTCCTCAGCTTCTAGTGTATATTCGCCGCTTGCCACCTTCGACGTGGCGTCCACGGCGTCGGCGCCCTTCTTCAGCAGCTGGTCCATGTAGAGCACGTGGTCCAGGTCGTCATCGCTCACGGCCCAGCCGGCGTTCTCCTGCGGGTGCTCCTCGATGGCCTGCGCCCAGGTCTCGCCCTGCACGTAGTTGAACTGCACCTC
>CADCLN010000059.1:0-2395 GCA_902802265.1 uncultured Bacteroidales bacterium
ACCAGACATGCCGTCTGCAAACACTCATTACGAGACCGACACCAGCTACCTGCAGCATTTCTGCGAACAGCTCAGCATTCCCCTTCACATCATCACCACCAGCTTTGACGGAAGTCCCAAACCACACACCAAGCAGAAGCCCCCTTGCTTTCTCTGCTCTTGGGAACGCCGCAAACAGCTTTTCAACGTTGCCCAGGAATTGCATTGCACCAAGATTGCCCTTGGTCATCATCAGGATGACATCATCCATACTGCTCTGATGAACCTTACCTTTCAAGGCCACTTTTCCACCATGCCTGTCTTATTGCGTATGAAGAAGATGCCACTCACCATCATCCGTCCCCTTTGTCTATGCCACGAGGACGACATTCGCCTATACGCCAAAGAACACCACTATGAAAAACAACTCAAACTGTGTCCCTACGAGCACGAAACCAACCGCGCCACAGCTCGTGAACTTTTTGCCCGCATGGAGCAACTCAACCCTGAAGCCCGCTACTGCATCTGGCGCGTCCTGGAGTCATACAACAAACTGACCGAATATTAAATAATATTAATTCATAAATCACAATGCTTCATTCATAACTAAAATTTTGTATCTTTGTTATCTGAATGAGCAAGCACTGGCTATTCATATTGTCCCTGCTGTTCCTTGCGCTACCCGTTATGGCCCAAAAGCGCAGGGCAGTCCTACTGACACCTGAACAGAAAGCCCACAAGGAGCGGATGGAACGGATGACAGCCAACACCCAACGCATCATGTTCGTCGACAGCATGGTAGTCGACAAGCAGCAATTCCTGCAACACTACCGGCTTTCCCCTGAAGCAGGCTGCGTGGCGCGCTTCCAGGACTTCTTCCATACCAGGAAGCAGCCCAACGCTTACATCTTTGTCAACGAGCTGGGCAATCAGTGTCTGATGGCACAGGAAGCCAAGGACAGTACCATCAACCTCTACTCCAGCCAGAACATAAACAACCGCTGGACACGCCCCGAGCCTCTGCATGGCATCAATGACCAACATGAATTCCAAAGCCAGAACTACCCCTTCATGATGGGCGACGGACAGACCTTCTATTTTGCCGCCAAGGGTGGCGACAGTCTTGGAGGCTACGATATCTACGTCACACGCTACGACGCCGAGGACAACCAGTTCCTGCATCCAGCCAACATTGGAATGCCCTTCAACTCCGAAGCCAACGACTACATGTACGTCATCGACGAGTTCAGCAACCTCGGATGGTTTGCCACAGACCGTAACCAGCCCGACGAAAAGGTCTGCATCTACGTCTTCATACCCTCGCAAACGCGCCAGACCTATAGCGCTTCAGGCCTTCAAGCCGACCAAATAGCATCCTTAGCCCGCATCGACTGCATTTCCGACACCTGGACAGACTCCATAGCCCGCGACAAAGCCCTTAGGCGTCTGCACGACGTAGCACTTCGCAAGACAGGCCGGCAGGTTGCCCCCGACTTCCACTTCGTCATCAACGACGAAATCACCTACACGCGCCTCGCCGACTTCAAGGCTCCTGCCAATATTCGTCTTTACGAGCAGTTGACAGTTCTGCAGAACCGTTACAACCGACTTCTGTCAGCCCTCGCCCGAGCCCGCGACTACTATGTCACAGCCAATCAGGACGAACGTAACGAGTTGCGCCCAGAAATCCTCAGCAGCGAACAAAAGCAACACGAACTCTTCAACGAGATACAACAACTGGAAAAAAATATCCGCAATGCGGAAAACATATTTCTAACTAAAAACAAACAATAGCTATGACAAAAAGACACTTCCCTGAGTCAGAGCTGATTATCAACAGCGACGGCTCTTGTTTTCATCTTCATCTGAAGCCCGAATACCTAGCCGACAATGTTATTCTCGTGGGCGATCCGGCCCGTGTCAACACCGTGGCTGCACATTTCGACAATATCGAGCACGAAGTCAGCAGTCGCGAGTTCCACACCATCACGGGAACCTACAAAGGCAAGCGCATCACCTGCCAGTCGCATGGTATTGGTTGTGACAACATCGACATCGTCGTCAACGAACTCGATACACTTGCAAATATTGATTACAATACCCGTGAGGAGAAAGACGATCATCGCACATTGACCATGGTACGCATCGGAACTTGTGGCGGACTGCAGCCTTTCACACCTACGGGATGTTTCGTAGCCTCGGTCAAGAGCATTGGCTTCGACGGACTACTCAACTACTATGCTGGGCGCAATGTGGTATGCGACATCCCTATGGAACGCGCCTTCACACAGCACATGCAATGGGACCCCATTAAAGGTGCCCCTTATGTAGCCGTCGCAGACCAAGACCTCATCAACCAGATTGCTGCCGACGATATGGTACGTGGTTACACCGTGGCATGCGGCGGTTTCTATGG
>CADCLN010000059.1:2482-4473 GCA_902802265.1 uncultured Bacteroidales bacterium
ACCCTCATCGAAAAAGTCCTCGACCGCATCTGATGACAGATACCATTTGTGCTTTAGCTACCGCACCTGGCGGAGCCCTTGGAGTCATCCGCGTTTCAGGCCCTCAGTCGCTTGAAATTCTTTCCCATGTCTTCACGAAGAATCTCGCCCAAGCCCAGCCCAATACCATCCACTACGGACATATCAAAGATGGACCAGAGATTATCGATGAAGTATTGGTGAGCATCTTCCGTGCCCCCTATTCTTACACAGGCGAAGACAGCGCCGAAATCTCATGCCATGGTTCACGCTATATATTAAATAAGGTATTAGAACTTCTGATCCAGAACGGCTGCCGCATGGCCAATCCCGGTGAATACACCCAGCGAGCTTTCCTCAACGGCAAGATGGATCTCTCACAAGCTGAGGCCGTGGCCGACCTCATCGCATCCGGCAACAAAGCCACCCACCAGTTGGCCATGTCGCAACTACGAGGAGGAGTCAGCAACAAGTTAGCACAACTACGCGAACAACTGTTACACCTGACTAGCCTTTTAGAGTTGGAACTCGACTTTTCAGACCACGAGGACCTCGAGTTTGCCGACCGTTTCGAACTTAAAGAACTTGCGAATAATATTGACAAACACATCACTCGCCTCGCTCACTCGTTCGAGACAGGACAAGCCATCAAGCAAGGCATACCCGTCGCCATTATCGGCAAGACCAACGTCGGCAAATCCACCCTGCTGAACCGATTGCTTCATGAGGATCGTGCCATCGTTTCCGATGTACACGGCACTACCCGAGACACCATCGAGGACTCTATCGACCTGCAGGGCGTCACCTTCCGTTTCATCGACACTGCAGGCATCCGTCAGACCACTGACGAGGTAGAAAAGATAGGTATCGAGCGTACTTATGCCGCCATGGAGAAAGCTCGCATCATATTGTGGATGGTCGACGAAGAGCCCTCTCAGAAAGAATTAAACAAAATAAGTTTATACACTGAAAATAAGAAACTTATCATTATAAGAAACAAAATAGATAAAAAAGAAAACAAAGCATTCACATTAGTTAAAATTCCTTTAATCGCAATTTCTGCCAAGCACGGAACAAACATTGACGCCCTAGAGTCCGCAATCTACGAAGCAGCCGACATACCCACCCTGACCGATACAGACATCATCGTCACAAATGCCCGCCATTACGATGCCCTAACCAGGGCTCATGATCACATCCAACGTGTCATCAACGGTCTGCAGCATCAACTAAGCGGCGACCTCCTTTCTGAAGATCTCCGCCAAGCCATCGACACCCTCTCCGAAATCACCGGCAGCCAGATTACCCCTAATGAAGTATTAGGAAATATTTTTAAAAATTTCTGCGTGGGAAAGTAGAATGACTAAAACAACTCTGAACAATTCAGAACAACTATTAGGAAGTCTCTCATTTTGAGGGACTTTCGTCATTTTAACACTTCAAGTCCCTTTTTTGTTTATCCCAGTTTTTCGACCTATTTTTGTACCGTGTTTCTACCGCGAGCAAAAATTGGGCTTTATACAAATGACATTTGTTGTCCCAATTGAATGACATTTGTTGTCCCAATTGAGACGCTATGAGACACGTCCCTAAATGTTCGCGACTGTCCCAATTGAGACACCATGAGACACGTTGGGACACAATGATACAGAATTAGAGTAGTAAAAGTAAAATGTATAAACAAAATTTTATCAAATGGAATATAAGAAAAAATGTCTTTGGTGTGGTGTGAGAATGAAAACTTGATATTATTATGTTTATAGCAGGATAATAATTTGCCCTTACTTTCGGAAGAAAATAAGTTTTTTTGTCCCTACTTTTGGATAAATTGCGTTGCATGAACACAAACAGCCCTTTAGAATAAAGGATCAAAAAAAGAATGGCACGGACATTTTTACTTTAACACCAAGTGTTTCATGGGATGACCACCCCACCAGCTGTCATTCGCATATTGGAATCCTACTGAAGCATAC
>CADCLN010000060.1 GCA_902802265.1 uncultured Bacteroidales bacterium
GACTACACCTGCGGCCTCTGCAACTTCGAGAAATGCTATAAACGACGCAAAAAGCAAACTGTCACGGATTTATAGAAATCGCAAAACCTGTCATCATGAAACCAGCAAAGATTTTCCAGCAATACATCTGGATTGTCAATAGCCTGCGCCAGTACAAGCGTCTGACGCTTGAAGAGTTGAATCGCCTGTGGGTAGGCAACGAAGTGATTGGCGGCAGCCCACTGACCCGCGCCTCGTTCTATCGACACAAGGACGCCATTCTCAACATGTTCGGGGTCATCATCGACTGCGAACCCAAGACGTACAAATACTACATCAGCAATCCCGATGTGCTCGACGACGACACCATCGAACGCTGGATGCTGTCCACGCTGACGGTCAACACGGCTCTGTCCGACAGTGCGTCGCTCAACGACCGCATCCTGCTGGAGAACGTACCGGCGGGTGAGCAGTACCTGCAAACCATCATACAGGCCATCAAGACCAGCCACCGCCTGCGCATAGGCTATCAGAAGTTCGGCACCGAAGGGTACGTGAAAACCGTCTGCCCATACGCCCTGAAACTGTTCCACCAGCGCTGGTATCTGCTGGCGAAGACCGAAACAGACCAGATGCGCATCTACTCCCTGGACCGCATGACTCAAATGGAACTTACCGACGAGGACTTCGAGATGCCTGACGACTTCTCGTCAGAGGCCTACTTCGCCGACTATTATGGTGTGCTGACAGATGCCACGCCCATGGCTCACGTCGTGGTACGAGCCTATAACTTCACACCCAACTACCTGCGCACCCTACCCCTTCATGCCTCGCAGCGTGAAGTCGTCACGACGCCAGACTATACAGACTTCGCCCTCGACATCCGCCCCACAGCCGACTTCATAAACACCCTTCTGTCCCATGCCGACGGCCTCGAAGTGCTGGAGCCTGCCGACTTACGCCAAAGGATGAAGGAAATGATAGCCAAAACTCTTAAAAGATATTAAAATCCGCAGGGGTGCTTCAACTTTTGCAACACCCCCTATCGTAAATTCGCTGCCGTAAACTGATTGTTAAACTATTTATCGAATAAAGTTATGGCAGGAATATTCTTTTTATTTATAATGACGGTTGCCGTAGGCAGCCTGATGGATGGTTACGTAAAGGAACTGAATCGGAAGGAGGTCAAATAATGGAAAGAATTATTGACCTAACAATGACCCACCTGTTTCTGGTGGCAGAGTACGTCCTCGACAAGTGCACATTCCTAATCAAGAAAACAGCACCTGTGGTTCCCCAAGAATCCGCTCCAACCATTCGCTTTACGGATGAAGACAAGCCAGTTCGTCCAAGAAATGAAATTGTGGAAGGAGAGTTGTTCAAGTAACAATTGAGAAACAAAGTATTGCTATGAGAGAAACAATGTATTGCTATGAGAGAAACAATGTATTGCTATGAGAGAAACAATGTGTTGCTTACATTCGTAGCAAAAGTACCCGAAGCCCACCCTTACAGCCCACGAGCGATAAGCAGCTCTTATTGTGCAATAAAGCGAAAGAAAAAAGGCAGGATTTGGAGGATTAGAAAATTGTTCGTACCTTTGCAACGCTTAACACTATAAGGCTCCATAGACGGAGACAATTGACGACTTATGATTAAGAACATTGCATTTGATTTGGGCGGAGTGGTACTGGCGCTCAGTTACGAACAGGCCGTAAGGCGGTTCGAGGAAGTTGGACTGAAAGATGCACGCCAACAGTTGGACGCCTTCGAACAGCGGGGCATCTTCGGTGACCTGGAGTCAGGACGGATTACTGCTGAGGACTTCCGCAGGGAACTGAGCAAGATGGTGGGCAGACAGCTGACCATGGACGAGTGCTACCAGGCTTGGCATGGATACGTTGACCACGTACCCAAGCGGAACCTGGAGGCACTGCTCAGCCTCAGGGAAAGGGGCTACAAGGTGTGTCTTCTGTCGAACACGAACCCCTACATGATGCAGTGGGCAGGCAATGACTTCGACGGCGAAGGGCACCCCATCGGTTACTTCTTCGATGCCTTGTATTTGAGCTATGAATGCAAGGTGATGAAGCCGCGACGCGAAATATTCGAGATGATGCTGCAAGGACAGCAGGCGACGCCTGAAGAAACGCTCTTTGTGGACGATGGCCGAAGGAATGTTGAGATGGCAGCATCGATGGGCATGCACACCCTCTGTCCGCAAAACAACGAGGACTGGACGGAAGCACTGGAGGCGATACTCAAGAACTTGCAATAAAATAAATAAACATGTAAAAGATTTGGAGATTTCACAAATTATGACTATCTTTGCATGCAATAAGCAAAAGACAAGATAATATGGACATTACAGAAAGATTTC
>CADCLN010000061.1 GCA_902802265.1 uncultured Bacteroidales bacterium
TTCATCTTTGTGCCATCTGCGATATCATTCCCATAAAAAAAAGGCACTAGAAATCGAGATTCCTGATGGATAGTAAATATTTTTTTGTATCTTTGCACCTGGCACAGCTGGTTTGTGGCATCGTGGCACCATATCATGTCGTAAAGCCATCGACAGGAAAAGCGTCAGCATTTTGGGGAAATACAGAGGTCTTTGTTGATGGAAGTGCCCAACGTGACACCATAACGATGTTAAAAGATGGTAAAAATTGGCGAGTTCGAAGCAAGTTCCTTGCAAGAATTCTGTTTATTGAGTACATTTGCGCAGCTTTAAAGCAGCTTATAGGAACTTTGTATAACTTTTAAAATTATAGGAAAATGAAAAAGACAATTCTACTCAGCATGATTTCGTGGCTGGCTCTGGTGCCGGCAGCGCAGGCCCAGGCCGATGATGTAGTGAAGGTGTTCAACCTCGACGGGGTGACACCATTGGCAACCCTTCTGGATGAGGCTGAAAAAGAGGCCGACTCAGTAGTAGTGAGTGGACCGATGAGCAGCGACGACATGTCGGCCTTATGCAGTTACTGTGCCAATGGACATGTGCGTGGTGTCGACATCCGTAAGGTGACGTTTGCCAACGACTCGCTGCCCGCAGGGGCCTTCGGCTGGACTGGCATTGACAATCCTGTGGAGAACATCTCTCTGCCCGAACACCTCCGCGTGATAGGCCCATACGCATTCTATTACATGGGAAACCTGAAGCATGTTGAACTTCCGGCCACGCTGGAAAGAATATGCCATAATGCGTTCATCAGTTGCTTGTCCTTGCGTAATGTCTCGCTGCCTGAGGGACTTCGGGAAATCCAGCCGCGGGCTTTCAGCAGCTCCGGGATTGAGGAACTGACCATCCCCCAGAGCGTGACGGAGCTGCGCTACAGCATCCTTGCCAACTGCTATAAGCTGAAGACACTGAACATCTTGGCCAATGTGGACGAGGTGCCCAGCGACATGTGCCTGCTATGCACAAATCTGGAAAACGTGGTTTTGCCCGATGATGTCAAGTCGATTGGTTCAGGGGCTTTCGATGGGGCAGGCCTAAAGGCATTTCAATGGCCGTCAGCCCTGGAGACGATTGCTTCGAATGCTTTCTCCGACACCCAAATGGAAGAGGTCGTTCTTCCTCCCCATGTAATTGAGATTAGCAGTAGAGCTTTTAGTTTCAGCAACGCATTGCGCAGCATAACGCTGCCTGCCAGCTTGCTGACCATCGACCAGTCGGCACTGAGAAGTTGTCCGCTGCTGGAGGCGGTCTACAGCATGGCTGTCGTTCCACCGCTGACCACCGCCACTGGTACAGAAGTTCCTCCGCAGGCCGTGCTCTATGTGCCCGAGGGGTCTGTAGAAGCCTATCAGGCAGCAACGTGGTGGAAGGACTTCAAGGAAATCAAGTCTTACGTCCCAACTGCCATCAGTACGATTGCCGCCGACGCCTCGGGCAGGAAATCAGCCTATACCATCGGAGGTGTAATGGCTCCACAGCACTATCGCGGCGTGGTGATAAAGGGAGGAAAGAAAACCATCATCAAATAGTCACATTCAGCGCAAATAACGTGACAACGAACGACTTGTGCCCCACTCCACTATCCGTTCGCCAGTGGTCCCTGCAGAGGCTGACGGATTACGATGGGGGGGTAACAACTGACGGCGAATGCACAATAAAAACGATTTCTTCCGTTTTATACAATAAATATTCATCGGCAAGAACATGAGCAGATCATAGTACCTGTGTTGTTTGCATCACCGATGAGCCATTGACACTCCGTGGAAACTATATCGACCTCTTCGATCCCGCCCTGCCACTCATCAAACAGAAAGCGGTGAAGCCGGGAGAGCAGGCTTTCCTCTTCGACATCGACAAGGTTGCTGACCGTCGACGACCACAAGTGATGGCTGCCGCCTCGCGACAATCTGACGAGGTGATGAACAGCCGGTCTTACTCGTTTGTGGCGAAGAGTCCAGCAAACACTGACAACGTGATGGCGATACTCCTTCCTAAGAAGCCACGGACAATCACCACCAGCGCGTCTCACTATCAGTCGCATTGGGCAAAGAAGGAACATGTGCTGCACCTGCAGTTCGAAAACTCTACTGAGGGCATTCGGTTCTTCATCGAGTGGTAAAAGCCAGGAAACAAGATAGGGTTCGGTAGCAAAAAGTGGGTGTGTCAAAATAGAGCAAGGAGTCATTTTGTAGTCCCCTCCTTCTGGAAGGAGGGGTCAGGGGTGGTAGAGACAAATAAGGTTCGACCTTTCCTAAATGTTTAATTTATAATAGGTTATATCATT
>CADCLN010000062.1:0-939 GCA_902802265.1 uncultured Bacteroidales bacterium
CCAGGCGCATCAAGTCTTCCCAAGGGATTTGTTCGTCTTCAGGGAATGCCGTTTCATACAGCTGTTTAATTTTTTGAACTTCGGTCTTCTTCAGTCGCGAAAGGCTACGGGTAGGCGAGCTTTGCTCGGGAATCTCGGCATAGCCAAAACAAGTTTGGCTCTGCTCTCGCTGCTCCATCAGTTCGTCAGCATGAGAAGCTGTTATCTGGATGGTTTTCATTCTATGTTCATTTCGTCCTTTTATTTGCTTAATCGCTCCAATGCCGTAGCGTCAAGTCGGTAAATTGTCCATTCCTTCATGGGCACGGCTCCGAGCGAGAGATAGAAGTCAATGCTGGGCTGGTTCCAGTTGAGACACGTCCATTCCATGCGTCCGCAATGATGTTCGTGTGCTATTCTGACAAGATGCAGCAGGAGAGCCTTGCCATAACCCTTGCCTCTATCTTCCGGCCATACGAACAGGTCTTCCAGATATAGCCCGGAGTGCCCGATGAACGTCGAGAAATTGTAGAAGTAGAGGGCGAAGCCCACTTCCCGTCCATCCACTACAGCAAACACTGCCTCTGCCCTGTGTTCGTCGAACATTTCACGTTCCAGCACTTCTGGCGAAGCAATCACCTCGTTCTCCATCTTCTCATAACGGGCTATCCCCCGTATGAAATCCAGCAACAGCGGCACGTCCTGCCGTTCTGCCCTACGAATCAATATATCTTCTTTTGTCATGCTATTCCTAACAGCTCAATTTCAAATATCAATGTCGAACCACCGGGGATTCCTGGCTGGGAGAATTTGCCATAGCCCATTTCGGCTGGGATATAGACTTCCCATTTGTCACCGATGTGCATCTGCTGCATGGCGATGATCCATCCCTCTATGAGGTCACAGAGCCTGCAAGCCAGCGGCACACCGCCACGGCTGCTGTCGAATGTCTTGCCGTTG
>CADCLN010000062.1:1057-3135 GCA_902802265.1 uncultured Bacteroidales bacterium
GGAAGAGCCCTCACGCCTTCCTCCTGGGCTTTTGCCTCCAGCCAATCCTTGTTGGCCTGTATGTACTCTCGTTTTGCCATTATCTGTCTGTTCGATAAAATGGAATTTACTTCTGTTCCCCAGTCTTCAGAATTCCTTGCATTGGGTCCCACAACTCCTGACGGCCGTCGGGGAAGGTAACCTCAAACCGGGAATCATCAGTAAAACGGATGGTGGTGCCATTGGACAGGATGCGCTGGTCGTAAGCATCATCCGCCCTCCTGCCCAACTGGAGCATGAAGTTGCATCGTCGCAGATATGTGACGAGCGGTTTCAGCTCCCGGGAATGGCGGCTACGGCGGTCGAAATAAGTTCCGAACCATGGGCGCACAGCGGGTTTGCTGTCATCGCCCGGCTGAGAAATCATGACATGAAGGATGCTGGCGTTTATTCCGGCGTGGAAATAGCGGTCAGCGATGTGCTTCAGTTTCTCAAAGCTCCAGTCATCCTTGGCGAGTTCTGGCCAACCGTCGGTGAAGCTCTCCGCCCATACTCTGTTCTTGCCGCTGCGACGGGCAGCCCCGATGGCTGCGTCCACCTCCTTCTGGCGGAACTTGCGGTCACCCACCCAAAACTCTGCTGCCACCTCGTCGGCAGCACTGCCGTAGGTGATGCTGTTGGCCGGGAAGGGACTGTGGGCATAGGGCTCGCACCATGTGCGTAGTCCATACTGATGGGCTTTCTCTGTCAGTCCGCCCATATACTCTGAAGCTACCAGGTCGGCAATGAGCCTGTCAAGGTCTTTCTTACAACCGGGATTGGTATAGTCAAGTTCATACCCGTATCGCTGACGGAACTTTGAGAAGATAGAATCGGTATAGTTCTGCTTACCACGTTCCCAGCTGTCGACAACCACGGTGGTCAGTGTCGAGCGGTCTTTAGGAGGAATCCGGCGAAGTATCTCTCCGATGAATGCTTCGAAGTGTTTCTGAACGTGAGCCTTAGAGAGTTTGTCAACCTCCAGTCCCTGGGCCTCCGGCGAACAGGGCGAACACATCACGTCGGTACCCTCCTTGGTCTTGCATATCTCAATGCCATTCGTTGTCCAGTTGCGCATGGCCTCTTCCGGCTTTACCCACGGCCCGCCGGACTGGCTCCAGCCCGGGCAATTGAACAGGCCCATCTCGATGCCGAGCTCACCAGCTGTCTTTAGAGCCGTGCGCAGGTTCTTCCACCACAGCCGGCTCTGGAACTTGTTCTTGCCAAACGTCTGGCCTTCCCACGGATTGTCCCATCGCGTCCGGTTGCGAATGTCTGTGGCCAGGAATGCCAGTGTGATGCCGTTGTCCTTCATCCACCGTAGGTCGGCCTTCACGCCTTTGGGATCCACCTGCTCATTCACCCAGTAGTAGTAGCATCCTACGCGGATGCTGTCAGGTGGGGTGAGAAACGCATGCCATAGGCTTTCACGAAGACTGTCATAGGCCATTTGCGCTTGAGCCATGAGGGTGAAAGCGAGCATGGCCATAAGCAGGTAGCTTCTTCTCGTCAAGAAATGTTTTCTGCCGTATTTCATAAATTCCGATTTATCTGTTTATATTTCCTTAGCATTATACTTCATACTTCAAAGCATCCGACGGCCAGCCCGCCACATTCCTGCCCGTATCGAGGCGTTGGATGGCTTGCAGGTCATCATCAGAGAGGGTAAAGTCGAAGAGGTCGATGTTCTCATTCATCCTTTCCTTGTGGGTAGTCTTTGGGATGACGATGATACCGTTCTGAACCAAGAACTTCAAGGCTATCTGTGCTGATGTCTTACCGTATTTCTCGCCATGGCCACCAAGGTGGGATTCTTGAAGATGCCGTGTTTACCTTCAGCCAACGGGCTCCATGCTTCCAGAGCCGTGTCGTAGGGTTTCAGGTATTCCAGCATCTTACGTTGCTGATAGAGCACATGGGTCTCGCATTGGTTCACTACAGGTATCACCTTGGCATCTTCCACAATCTTCGGAAAGGTGTTTGGATAGAAATTTGATATGCCAATGGCCTTGAACATACCTTGACGATAGAGTTCTTCGAGCGTGTGCCACATGACGGTA
>CADCLN010000063.1 GCA_902802265.1 uncultured Bacteroidales bacterium
GCTTCGTCCGTTATCGTTTTACGATTGTAAAGATACAAATTTTCTGTGACATGGTGTACTATTCGTCACAAAACCATGCAAAATGTCCCAGAAATTTGGAGTGTTCCACAACAATTCGTAACTTTGCGGTCGCAATGAGAACAAATTTAAATATAGGCATATAATATGAATAAAGAACAGAGATTTTGTCAGAGTTGCGGCATGCCGCTCACAGAGGAAGTCCTCGGCACGAATGTCGATGGCAGTAAGAACGAAGATTACTGCATGTACTGCTACAAGGATGGGAATTTCCTGCAGAACTGCACGATGGAGGTACTGACGGATGCTACCTCGAAAGAGATGATCTGGCGCGATGGCGACGAGCAGTACTATCCCGGTGGTGTGACCGACCCTAACTACTGCGTGCTGAAGTTCACCGCCACTGACGGTCGTTTCTACAGCGATTTCTATCCACGTAGTTTCGTTATTGAATAAAAAGATGAAACAGGAAATCAATCCCAAGGACACCAAACGTGCCATCACTTTCGAGCTGTGGATGAAGTCGCCCATGCCGATGGTGACGCTTACCAAGACCTTCGACGTGACGCGGCTCTGCAAGGTGAGCCGTCGGCGCGGAATGAAATTCAACATGCTGCTCTGCTGGTGCATCGGAAAGGCAGCATCAAGAATAGAGGAGTTTTACATGTTGCCGCATAACGGGAAACTGTACAAATACGACCGTATGGCCATCAACGTGATAGTGGATAACATAAAGGGCGGACTCAGTTCCTGCGACGTTGCCGTCAGCGACGATCTGGAGGCGTTTAATACCAATTACATGCATCTGACAGAAACCGTCAGCCAGACCTGTCAGGACATTTTAGACGAAGAGGCTGTGATAGTCGGCACGTCGGCAGTGACTGGTACGGAACTCGACAGCATCGTCAACCAGTACAGCGGTATTTACACCAATCCATTCCTGGCATGGGGCAGATATCGCAAGCATTGGTTCAAAGTGACTTTGCCCATCTCCTTCCAGTTCCATCACGCCCAGATGGACGGTTCGCACGCCGCCCGATTCCTGGAAGACCTGCAAAAGACAATTAACACGATATGATGTTAGATCAAGAGACTGGCTGAATACCAAGAGTGAAACGCTGACCTGTTCCTAGTGTTCCTGTTGCTGCTGCCTGTGGCTACGACTTGAAGAACCATCACCATGCCCTGGCCGATGCCGAAGCCTGTGCAGCGATAGTCCTGTATATATTATGAGATGTTTATGCGCTCTTCACATGTGACGAGACTCAACATTTGTTAAATCATTCCGTACAAATAGCGAAAATTCAGCATTTATTGGTAACTTTGCACCATCTTTGTGCACGTATTTTTTTAGCGAAAATTCAGCATTTATTGGTAACTTTGCACCATCTTTGTGCACGTATTTTTTTAATTGTTTTTATGAGAAAGGTAAGCTTTATTTTGGCAGCAGCCATGTTGATGGCGTCAGCTGCGGTGATGGCTCAGCAGGCATCAAAGGTGTATCTCACAAGGGAGATTTCACCAGAGTCTTTGGTAAAAATCTACAAGGCTCTTGGCGTTAAAGCCAAGGGCCGTGTGGCAGTGAAAATGTCAACAGGCGAAGGCAGTAATCCCAACTACCTGAAACCTGAACTGGTGAAAAACCTAATATGGGAGGTAGACGGCACCATCGTGGAGTGTAATACCGCTTACGGCAACGGACCTGCCGACAAGAAGGACGAGCGCAACACGTCAGAGAACCACTGGAAAGTGATTGAGCGTCACGGCTTCACAAAGTATTTTGTCGATATCATGGACGAATACGATGAGATTCGCATCCCCGTAAAGGATCAGACGCACATCAAGTACGACATCGTAGGCGGCCACATGGCCAACTACGACTTCATGATTGCCCTCAACCATTTCAAGGGTCATCCTATGGGTGGCTACGGTGGTGCGTTAAAAAATCTCTCCATCGGCTGTGCCAGTCAGAACGGCAAGGCTTACATCCACTCTGCCGGCAAGATGGAGAAACTGGATATGGGCAAGCTGTGGACACCAGAGTTCATCGGCAATCAGGAC